>NZ_AP017313.1:3806338-4440728 GCF_002355435.1 Mucilaginibacter gotjawali | reverse complement strand
TAACCGGTGGTAATCCGGGTAACGCAGGGCGTTTTTGCCGCTGATATTAAAGGCAGTTGAGGTATTTCCGTCGGGCGAGGTGATGGTGTAGCTTGACAGCGGCGCAGTATACGGATGCCCGGTACTGAAAATAAATACGGCCGAAAAATTCCACCTGTAATAATGGTACATATTGATGGCCTTAAATTCGTGCCTGATATCCTGGTCTGCCGGATAATAGTTAGTGCCGAAAATAGAAAACTTGTTTTTAGCATCAGCAAGTGTATAGCTCAGCCAGCCTGTATAATTTCCTAATTTTTTTTGCAGCAATATTTCTATTCCTTTTGCCCTGCCCGTTCCGGTATAAAAATCCTGCTCAACCGAGCTGACAGTTCCCGGCCCCATTCCTGTTTGCCTGATGGTATATTGGGTTAAGTTGGAGAGCGCTTTGTAATACCCCTCTACATCTATCAAAAACTTATCGTTTTCGTAGCTGATACCCGCCATATAGTGCTTCGCTTCGCTCACCGGTATATTGCTGTTATTGGATAATACCCAGAAACTCCTGTTGCCGTTTACAATATCCTCCCGCGTAACCTCATTCATATACTGGTAAAACTCCCCGGTAGCGGCTTTCAGTGTGTAATTTTCATTAATAACATAGCTCGCAGATAAACGCGGCTCAATGTACAACTTGCCTGTCGGCTGGAACCATGTATCACGAATGCCGGGTTGCAAATGTAGCTTGTCAGTTGGCTCAATTTCCAGTTCGGCATAAGTGCCGCCCGAAAACGCGCTGTTATGCTGGTTGATCAAAATGCTGGTATCATTTTGGATATAGCCGTAGTTGATTTTCTGAAAATTTCCGAAACCGCCATACAGCAATTTATACTTATTATTGATCTGCCATTCCCATTCCGACTTTACGCCAATATCATGCAGGTTGTTTTTTTCGGAGGTGCCGTTAGCAAAGCTGGTTGTATTGCCGTTACTATCCGTTGAAGTGCCTGAAGTTGAACGAACCCGGTCGTTAAAATAGGAGGAATAAGTAATATAGGTATTTGAATGCACCTTTTTGTTCCACTGGCTGAACCATTTGATGCTGCTTCCGGTATTACCATATTTGGTATAGTCTGTAATATTGATATTACCGGTAGTTGAGCTTAAAAACGAGGGTATTTGCAAAGCCCTGCTATTATCGGTTTTATCCTCTCCGTTATAAAAACTCCAGGTAAACGAGTTGGTTTTATTTATGCGATAATTATACCTCACGTCAGCATCGTAAAAGTGAGAGGCAGGTGTTGTTGATTCTCCAAAGCCGCCTCCTCCCGGTGGCCCACCAGGACCGCCACCACCAGGACCGCCCTGTACCGTTGACGTATTGAACTGCTTGAATATTTTATCATACAAAGGGCCCTGGTACGACCGCCGGAAGGCGAGCAAGAGAGATGATTTGTCGCTTAAGGGCAACTCGGCAAAGGCATTTACACTTAGTAAACTCAGATCTACACCAAAACTGGCCTGGTTGTGGTTGCCGTCTTTCCCGTTGATCTCGGTAACGCTGGAGAGCCTGCCGCCATAAATGGACGAGAAACCGCCTTTGTATAACTGTACATCCTTAACTGCATTGCTGTTAAATGCGCTGAAAAACCCGTAAAGGTGATCTACCTGGTAAACCGTAAACCCATCAAAAACAACCAGGTTTTGGTCGGGTGTGCCGCCGCGTACATAGGCGCCTGATGAAGATTCATTGGTGGCGCTCACCCCCGGCATCAGCTGAAAGGCCCGTAAAATATCCTTTTCGCCTATATTGGGCAGCTTATCCAAACTGGCGGGCGTTAGCTGTAACACGCCAACTTTTTTAGTGTCAGTATTCATAACGCCGCTTTTTCTGCCCAAAACTGTCACTTCATTTAATGTGTTTAATGCCTTAAACATTCCGAATACGAGTTCGGTATTGATGTTTTTGGCATTAAGCCTGATATAATCGGTTTGATAGCCCGAAAAGGAAGCCTCAACCACGCAGGTGTCTGATGGAATATTAAATAAGGTAAAATTACCGTCGGTGTTGGTTGAGGTGGTAATGTTGGTATTGCGGATCTTTAAAGTAGCTGAGGGCAGCGACTCGCCTGTTGCCTGGTCTATCACCTTCCCACCAATGCTGAAAAGATAATGCATGGGCGGAGCCTTTGGTTCTTCTATCAGCGGTTTTACATTGCCCAGCCGGGTTTGTTTCAACCTGTTTAATTGTTTCAGCCGGGCAAGGTCATCTGTGTTTTGCAGGATGTAGATGGTTCCGTCTGACTCTATCCAGTAATGCAGGGCATTATCACTGCAAACTTTGTTCAATACGGTTTTGAGCGATTCATTAAAAAAGTGTTCAGCAATATCAAACTTACTCACCGAATCCCGCTCAAAAACAATGTTCAGATGATAATTAATGGATAAAGTATCCAGCAACAGATCAAGTGAACAGGTATAAAAATGGTCGATATTGGTTTTGTCGATGATTTTTTGAGTTTGCTGTGCAAATGTGGTGCAGCCGAACCCGGTAAATAAAAATACAAGTATCAGTTTCTTCATCCGGTTAGTTTCTATCCGGACGAAAGTGCAGCTTGTTTATAACGACGGGAAATAAATGAGATAAATGGGGCCTATTTGCAGACGAACGCCATAAATTCCGGCATTATGCAGTTTCTTTTCCGATCATTTTATGGATCACATCGCGGTAATTGTCGCTCAACGGTAATTCGGAATTGGCGGTCTTTATTTTTCCGCGCCTTATTTGCTGTACAAAATCAATATTAACAATGTATGATTTATGGATCCTGAAAAATAGTTCTGCCGGGAGTTGCAATTCAAGTGCCTTAATGCTTGTGCGGGATAAAAGAGGCTTCGGTTGGTTAACCAGGTTTATTTTTACATAATCCTTCAAGCCCTCTACATATTCAATATCGCTGAAATTGATCTTCACCAGGTTGTAATCCGAATGTACAAAAATATAGGGTCGTTTAACAGGCACCTGTTCTACCGATTTTCTGTTCAATTCAAACAACATATAGGCTTTTTGGCATGCTTTTAAAAAACGCTCCAATGGTACAGGTTTAACCAGGTAGTCAATTACATCCAGTTCAAACCCGTCGATGGCAAATTTTTCATAAGCGGTAACAAAAATGATCATGGGCTTTTTTACGAGGCTTTTTACCAGCTGCAGGCCATTGAACCCAGGCATCTGGATATCACAAAACAAAAGGTCGACCGCTTCATTTTGTAAAAATAATATCGCCTCGCCTGCAGTGCGGCAACGGCCGGCAACCTGCAGATAGTTAACGTGTTTTAAATTATCTTCCAGCAGGTCAAGTGCAAGGGTTTCATCATCAACTAGCAGGCATCTCATCATTTCAATTGTATTTGCAGTTCAACACTATAGATATTTCTGTTTTTATGAATAGCCAGGCTGTGTTTGCCGGGGTAAAGCAACTCAAGCCGCCTTTTTACATTAGGTAATCCTATCCCGTGGGCTTCATCCTTATTGGGTTCTGTCGGGTTAAAAGCATTTTGTACGCTGAAAGCCAGTATTTTATTATCCGATTTTAAACGAATATCAATTACCGGGACGGCAACATCTCCTATACCATGTTTAAAGGCATTTTCAACAAACGGGATCAGCAGCATGGGCTCAATGGTTTTTTCGGGTTCGCCAATGTCAAAATGCACGTTTACCTTAACCTGGTCCTGGAACCGCAGTTTTTGCAATTCGATATAACTGTTCAGGTAGTCCGCTTTGCTGACCAATGTTACCTTCTCTTCATCGCTTACATACAACATATAACGCAGCAATTTTGAAAGCTGTATCAGGGTAGGCTCAACCAGCGCCGGGTTCAGCCGCGAAAGCGCTACTACACTATTAATAACATTGAAAATAAAGTGCGGGCTGATTTGCGAACGCAGGAAAGCAAGTTCGGACACCAGCGCTTCATTAACAATTTCCCTCTCTTTACTAATCGTTCTGAACTGATCTGCCAGGTAGCGGTAAGCAAAACCAGCAGCAGTAATAGCGATCAACGGCAAAAGATTAAACCTCAGGAAAAAAGGCGGCTTTGGCGGGATGCCATGCTCATCAGGAAACCTGTGAAACGGCATCTCCGGTTGCAACTGAATAATGATGAAATCTATCGTAACGAACGCAATAAGCAGCAAAATAAAATACAGCAGGATTTTTTTATGCTGATTTAAAACTACAGGGATCAGGAAGAAAGCATTCAGGTAAAACTGAACAGCCAGGAAAGCATTGTTAACGACCAAATGCCAGGGCGAAAACCAAAAGTGATGTGATGAACCGCCGAACGGCCCTGACAGATATGGGATAAGCGTAATAAACGCCCAAAACAGGAGGTGTATAAGTACTTCAATAACTACAGCCGGTTTTAAACGTTTCAACATATCAACTAAAGTAGCCAATTACCGCATGGTAGTTTTAAATAATAGACCAGGCAGGCATTTGTGCCGATAACCGGGGTAATTATCGCTATAAATTTGCTGGGAGAACGCCTGTAAAGGATTTTTGCCTGTCAGTTTAACAATATTTAACTTTTTTGAGTTAAATGAAGGAACCCTTCGATTAAAAACCATCGATCAGGCGGCTGATTTTATTTTTTGAAACAGGAGGGGAGCCTTAACATTAAGTTAAAGGCCCATAAAATATTCGGTCAATGATTTAAAATCATCAAATTTCAGATTATAATCATCAGTTTTCCCGAAGCCATAGCTCACAAAAACAAAGGGAATCCCTGCCAGGCGGCTTTGCTGACCATCGCCTTCAGTGTCGCCAATATAAACCGGATTTTTTAGCCCGTGCATGTCTGAAAGTAGTTTAATGTTATGGCTTTTGGGCATAAAGTTTACGCCGTGGGCCAGTTCGTCCTTAATATGCTCATCAATACCCGCCCAGTCAATAAATAAACGGATGATGCCTTTAGCACAATTGCTCAAGATAAACAGGTCGTATTTTTCGCTTAGTTGTTTCAGGCCTTCTTTTACACCATCATATAAGGCTCCGCCACGTTGGGGAAGTATTACTTTGCGTTTCTCGTTCACCAGGTTATAGATCATCCGGCGTTTTTCATCGTCAAAATCAGGCATGATGATACCGATAACCTTCCGGCCTTCCATGCCCACCATTTTGGCCAACTCTTCGCGTTCAACTACGATGTCAATACCCAGTTCTTCAAAAACTAAATTCCACGAAGCGGCATAAGTGTCCACGGCGTCCCAAAGGGTGCCGTCCATATCGAAGATCAGGCTGTCAGGTTTTTGCATTTATTCTGTTTGTTTTTTTTTTGATAATATTTATTGCTTGTTTACTTCTATCTTATAAGTCAAATACCCGGTTTCAGGTTCCTGTTTCTTAAAACCAATGGCCTCGTAAAGGCTTTGGGCGGCATAGTTATCCACGGCTGTTTCCAGTTTTAGGTACACTGCATTCTCACCCGCTGCAAAATCCATAGCGGTTTTTATGAGGGCTTCGCCGACGCCTTGTTTGCGGTAAGCGGCATCAACATAAAGATCATTCAGCAGCCAGTTTTTTATCGCCCTTACGGATGAAATTAAGGGATATAGTTGTGTAAAACCTGCGGGCGAACCATCGTTATCAAAAGCCACGAAAATTACAGACTCCTTATTTTCAAGACGTTCCCTGATGAATTTTTCGGCAAGTGGAATGTCCGATGGTTGCTTATAAAATACCCGGTATTTATCAAACAGGCCGGTTACCAGTTGGTATTCAGATAGGGTTATTCTTTTAATTTGCATAAATTATTGAGGAATAGACACTAATGTTTTAAGTCCATGGTCGATAGTCCATGGACCATGGTAATTTGGGGTCAAATTTAAGAGTTATAGGCTTTGCCTGCCGATTGATTCTGCCATGCACTTGGTCCATCTACTATGGTCCTCAACCTGCCACCAGTTGGCTTTTTACTTCCTTGTCAAAATTCTCCATCACCAGTACCGCAGCGCCTATGAGCTCAGCGTCGAAACCAAGTTCAGAAATTAACAGTTCAGTGCCGCGCGAAAGCCGTGGAATACAATATTTATGCAAAGCCTGCTGAATAGGCGCCAGTAATATTTTACCAACCTTAGCGCCATGGCCGCTTAATACAATGGCCTGCGGGTTCATGATATGGATGAGTATGGCCAGCGCTTTGCCGATTTTATAGCCCGCATCCGAAAAAAGCTCAATGGCAAACTGGTCGCCGTTTAAAGCGGCTTCCATGATGGCATCGCCCATTTGCTTTGAATGTGCCTCATCAATTTGCTTTAAACTGGTTATCCTGCCTTGCTGTATGCCTTCTATCGCTTTTTTTGATACCACCAGCATCGATGCTTCAGCTTCAAGGCAGCCGCGTTTGCCGCAGGTGCAAAGCGCTCCATCTTCGGATATGGGGATGTGACTGAACTCACCCGCAAAGCCGTTTCTGCCCCTGAAGATCTCGCCGTTAACGATCATCCCCAAACCAATGCCCCAGCCCAGGTTAATCACCATTACTTCTTTTTGCGACCTGGCTATCCCGAATTTTTGTTCGGCCAAAGCAATCAGGCTGGAATCGTTATCGATATAAGCCGGCAAACCTGTTTCGTCGGAAAGGTATTGGTTTAAGGTTTTATCACCTGCATCAAGATAAGTATAGTTGATGCCTTTTATAGGGTTTATAAAACCAGGCATCCCAATGCCTATGCCTGCGATCTTTTCTTTCGGGATCCCGGAGTGTGCAAGATAATTGTTGATTTTTTCAACCAGTAAATCAAGCGCCTGCTCGTTATGCAAAAGTTTCAGGTCGAACATTTCCATGTCTGCAACGGGATGGTTGAGCAGGTCGACCAGTTGAATGCGCGTTGACAGTTGGTCCATGGCTATGGAAAGGATATACATGGCGCTGGCATTGATGGCATACATTAATGGCCGCCGCCCGCCGCTTGATGGGGCATATCCCTGCTCAATTACAAAACCTTCTTCAATCAATTCATTAACCGCTTTGGCTATGGAGGGGATGCTTTTGTCAAACAATTCACTCAATTCGGCACATGACATAGCCTTATCAAAATAAAGGCATTTGATGATCATGTTTTTTAAATGAGTGCTTTTTACACTTTTCGGTTTTATTTCCATTTAAAAAAGGGGTTTATTGCCTGCTTCCCGGCATAGCGGCAATAGATTAATTTATCGCCTAAAATTAGCAATAAAGTAATGAATATCAAGGGTGGAATAGGTGAGTTGTTGATTAAGTTGATTAAGTGAGTTGTTGATTAAGTTTAAAAGGTGAAGTCGGAAAGCCTAAAATCAATTACCTGATTTAACTCAATTACCCTAATCAACTTAATAAATCCACTTCCCTTCCAGCTTCGCATCTTTTTCAAGGATGCGGTAAAGCTCATTGTCATCACTTAGGGCTTTGCTATAATCGCGCCCGGGGCTTTTATTAACAAAACTATCCGCCTTTCGTTTTATCAGGATGATATTCAAATTTTCCCTTGACGGTTTGATACCCCTCAACTCGTTGGAATATTTAGGGATCACAAATGCAAGCGTATCACCTTTCGCCGCGTGGATATGATAAATTCCGTTGTTGTCGGTTTTCGCAGTTTCAGCAGTGCATATATTAGTTACCATAACACCCTGTACATTTTCAAGGTTCATCCCAATAACGCGGCCGGTTATTGCAAAAGGCGGGTTAATTTTTACTTTGATAACTTTTGGATCCTTATACACAATATAATGCTCTATCGGCGTATCAATAATCTCCTGGCAAAAAGCAGCTTTGGAAAGTAGCGCCAGCAAGGCAAATATGGGCAGGTATTTTCTCATTTTATTTCAATTTCGTAAAGGTGATCAATACTTCCATTTCTCTTCAGTTTTCGCATCTTTATTCAAGATCCGGTAAAGCTCATTATCTTCTCTTTTTGCTTTATTGTATTCGCCTGTTGAATAGCCTGGTGGCAAACTATCCGTTTTTCTTTTGATCATAACCAGGTTCAGGTTTTCTTTTTGGGATCGAACCCTGAGTGTATCATTCGAGTATTTTGAAATATTAAACACGAGCGTATCGCCGGTGGCGGCGGTGATGCGAAAAATACCATTTACATCAGTGCTTACATTTTCGGAAGTGCGTTTATTAGTAACGCTAACCCCCTGCACAAATTCGAGGTTCATGCCGATCACGCGCCCTTTTACCGGGTATGTTTTATAAACTATAGGGGTAAGGTCATGCACTATGGGGGTATCGATGATCTCTTGCGCCACGGCCGACCGGGATAAGAATGAAAAAATAAAAAAGGATAAAAGAGCAATTTTATTGATCATAAGTTTAGTGTATAAAGGGTTGTTTTGGAGGTTTGCCCGGCCCCGAAACGGTATAAATTTAGGCTATAATTATGAATATGTTCACCCCGAAAATAAAGAAATTGGCGAAAAATGCTGGTTTCTGCTACCCTAAATGCGTTTTGGGTAGCAGGAAAAAATCATTTCCGAAGGCAAAACGCGTTTTGGGTACCACATTTCGGGGGCATTCCGAAGGCAAAACGCATTTTGGGTACCAGATTTTAGGGTGATTCCGAAGGCAAAACGTGTTTTGGTTACCAAAGGAAATCGGGCTTGTTTTTTGCTAAAATGCTATTTATCAGTCAGATGTAAAAAAATGGAAAAAGAACTTGTTTGAATTTTGGTTTTGACCAGATCCGGGAGATTTATAAAAGAAACTGAACCAGAGGATTGACCTATTATGACTTGGTGACTATCACAAATATACAAAAATAGGAAGAGAACGGCAAGGCGCTAAATACCACTTAATGTTATTTACAGAGACCTTCTTATATCGCTTTTGGTTCCAAAGAAAACGCAGGTAGAGACGTGATGCATCACGTCTCTACGCCTGATAGGTTAAACCACCTATAGCCGTTCAGCTTTCACCTTTCAACCATTTTTACTTCCGCAATCGGCATTCCGCCTTGCGAATTCTTCAACTAATCTCTAATCTCCAGTCTCTAATCTCTCCCCACTACCTCAAACTCCTGCTTCAGTTTGATATCCTCCGATGAGCTCCCGATCATCACCATAAATCTCCCCGGTTCAACGGTCCAGTTCATGTTTTTATCAAGGATGGCCAGGTCATCGGGGTGCAGGGTGAAGTGCACCGTCTTCTTTTCGCCGGGGGCCAGGGGCACGCGGTCAAAGCCGCGCAGGTCGTAATCATAAACGGTTACGCTGCTGTATTCCTGTTTCAGGTACAATTCCACCACATCATCGCCGGCGCGTTGCCCGGTATTGGTAACATCAACGCTTACTTCAACATCGCCCTGCTGGTTTTCTTTTTGGGGCGATACCTGCAAGTTGCTGTAAGCAAATGTGGTATAACTTAAACCGTAGCCAAAAGGATATAAGGCGCCGTTAACGCTGGTATTTCCCCAGCTGTTTTTGCCGCCCTGCGGGTCCTGGCTGCCGGGTTTAAAGGGGAAGTTGAATTCTATCTGCCCGACAGTTTTCGGGAAAGTAATCGGCAGTTTTCCGCCCGGGTTATTGTCGCCAAAAAGCGTTTCAGCAATTACCCGCCCGCTTTCCGGTCCGGGGAACCAGGCTTCCAGTATGGCCGGTACATATTTGTTTTCCCAGTTAACGGTAAGCGGCTGCCCGTTTATCATCACCATTACCACCGGTTTACCGGTAGCCTGCAAGGCCTGGATAAGTTTTAGCTGCCTGCCGGGCAAGTTCAGGCCTGTACGCGATAAACTTTCGCCAACACGGTCAACGTCTTCACCCACAACTGCAATAACAACGTCGGCTTGTTTCGCGGCAGCCACGGCCGAATCAATTGAGGCTTGCTCCGGCGCGGTCAATGGCGTTTCAATAATTTCACTTTCGGGCCAGGTAGCGTCGATAATATTACAGCCTTTGGCATAGTTTACCACCACGCCGGTGCCAACGTAATTTTTTACTCCATCCAGCACACTGGTTACGGGATTATGTGACGGTCCGTACCTGCTGATCGCGTAATTGGTTTCCGTAGCCAACGGACCGGTCACCAAAATATTTTTTATGGCTGATTTATTTAACGGCAGCAAATTATTTTCATTCTTTAACAACACCATCGACTCCCGGTTCATTTTTAAACTCATGGCGGTCCCGTCTTCGTTATGCACCAGTTTATTTGCTGCTTTGGTATCTTCCACATAAGGATGGTCAAACAAGCCCAGCTTAAATTTCACCCTAAGCACATCACCCACCCGCGAATCGAGCGTTTTCATAGCTATTTTGCCTTCTTTATAAAGGTTTCGCAGCGGCATAATATAGGTTTGCGGCATGGTAAAATTTGTACGCACATTCAGCCCCGCTTCAAAAGCCTGCCTTACCGCTTCTTCGGGGCTATCAGCCACATGATGTTTGCTGTACAGGTATTCAACCGCTTCGCTGTCCGAAACCACGTAGCCGTTAAAGCCAAATTTCTGGCGCAGCAGCTCCGTCAGGAAAAAATAGCTACCGGTAACGGGTTCGCCGTTCCAGTCGTTATAACTGCTCATTACCCCCAGCGGGTGCGCTTCCTGGATCACCCTGCGAAAAGGATATAGAAACATTTCGTACAATTCCCTTGGCGCCACGTGCGGGTCGGTGCGGTCGGCGCCATCGCGGCCGCCCTTCGGTACGCTGTACACCGCAAAATGTTTTAAGGTAGATGCCACGCCTTCTTCCTGCACGCCCAAACACATTTGTTTGCCCATTTCGGCTATTAAAAAAGGATTTTCGCCATAGGTTTCCACCACCCGGCCCCAGCGCTGGTCGCGCGAAACATCCAGTATCGGCGTATAAATATTGGTATAGCCCAGCGCTTTTGCTTCGCGACCAACTACCTGGCCGGCATGGCGCACCAGCTCCTTATCCCATGTACTGCCGATGCCGATAGGGGCAGGCAGGGGTGTAGCCCTGTCGTGGTTGAGCCCGTGAATCCCTTCGTTGGTGAAGTCA
The DNA here is from genome assembly GCF_002355435.1 of Mucilaginibacter gotjawali. Classification (NCBI taxonomy): domain Bacteria; kingdom Pseudomonadati; phylum Bacteroidota; class Sphingobacteriia; order Sphingobacteriales; family Sphingobacteriaceae; genus Mucilaginibacter; species Mucilaginibacter gotjawali. The sequence goes on along the minus strand of NZ_AP017313.1, from coordinate 4,429,738 downwards.
ACCGGGATGCCCATCCGGGTTTCCTCCACAAACCATTTTTGGATGGTATTAATGGCCGCCGCATGTTTGCTGTAAGGGTAGGAGTATTGCGTTGGCGCGGCATCGGTATGCGAGGTTAAGTTATTCAGCTCTTCATCGATATTGGCAATGCCGTCCTTCCAAACTTCATTTTTCCAGGATGGTGTGGGCATTTCCTCTTTCAAAACACGCTTATAGCCGTAAAGTGTAGCCAGCTGGCAGGTTTTTTCGGCCATGGTCATCTGGCTCAGCAGGTCGGCCACACGCACATCAATAGGCTGCGAAGGATCTTCAAACACATCCATTTTGCCATTTTTATTAAAGTCGATCCAGCCTTTATGGTAAATACTTTTTTCCTGGGCGTGGGTTTTAGTAGTAATCAGCAGAAGCAGTAGCAGGGATAGTTTTTTCATGGAAGGCTGGAATTGGCTCTCCCAAATATAGAAAAGTACGGATAAGCTTTTTGTAAAATGTTTGATTGGGTTTGCGGAGAAGCGCACTTTTGGCTAAAGCCAATTGTCACTCTCTTTTTAACCCGTCCCATAAATGGGACGGCAATGAATTAAAAAAATAATTCATTGCCGTTGGCTTCAGCCAACGGGATAAAAGATAGTAAATAAAGGCTTTAGCCAAAATTGTACAGGCAATAGCTAATTGACAGGCAACAATTATACCCCTTGCGACAATTTCTATCGAATAGCCAAAACGCGGTCAAATCCTAAAATCCTCTAATCCTACGAACGGCGCAGCCTTCCTGAGTTCCATTGAAAAAAGATTGCTAACGAAAAATCCCAGTTCAGACAAAAAAAAACGCCCCGGAAATCCGGAGCGTTTTTCAAATATTTTTCATCAATGACGATTGATTTTTTAATGGAATATTGAACGTAATCAACCCAATCCAACTAATCAACCAATTACTGCTTAGCAAATTCGCCGTTAGCATTGATAATAACATCAGTGCTTAGCATTGCGTTAGGAGCGTTGGGGGCTATGCCAAAATCAGTACGGTTGATGGTGCCGGTTAATTTAAAGCCTGCGTCATCTTTTTTGGTCATTGGGTTGGTGATGGTGCCGCGGTACCAAAGATCCAATGTTACCGGTTTTGTTACGCCATGTAAAGTAAGGTTTCCGCTTAATTTATAGTGGTTTGCAGATACAGTGCTTACGCCTGTGCTGGCAAATGTAATGATTGGGTATTTGGCAACATCAAAATAGCCGGCGCTGCGTAAGTCCTTGTCACGATAATCAACGTCTGTATTTACTGAAGCCGCGTTTACAGTCAATGCGAATTTGGCATCGCTGAAATCTGGTTTTGAAGCGGTAATAGTACAGGTAAAATCTGTAAAGATGCCATCTACATCAGATACCGATAAGTGGGTAATGGTAAAACCCAGTTTCGAGTGCATTTTGTCGTTTGTCCAGGTGGTTTGTGCAAAAGCTGCTGTGTTCAACAAAGCAACTGCAAATAAAATAATAGCTTTTTTCATTATTGTTTTTTTTGATATGATTCTTTAATAAGTTTAATTCTTTGTCACAAACATACTACAATACTTTCTCTAATAAAAAATAAATGTTCAAACATATAATTTTTGACAATTGTGTGATTTGCCGGTCCCGGTTCAGGTAAAAGTCATATTACAATGTTACAGTTTATATCGTATGCGCCAGCCTTATATTTGATGAAAATCAATCTATTTATGAAATACAGGGAATTAGGAAAAACAGGCGAAAAGCTTTCGGCCATAGGTTTGGGCTGCATGGGAATGAACCATGGTTACGGTACTTTTGATGATGATGAATCCATAGCTACTTTAAACCTCGCCCTTGACCTTGGGATTAACTTTTGGGATACTGCCGATATTTACGCCAATGGTAAAAACGAAGAGCTGGTGGCCAAAGTGCTGGCGCACAATCGTGGCAATGTTTTTATCGCTACCAAATTTGGTTTCAGGCAACAGGATGCGAACAGTTACCCTGGCGCGCCGGGCTCGTATTTTGACGGCTCGCCGGTATACCTTAAAGCAGCTGTTGAAAAAAGCCTGAAACGCTTAAATATCGATACCATAGATCTTTATTATGCGCACCGTATTGACCCCAATGTACCGGTTGAAGACATGGTTGGCGCCATGGCCGATTTGGTGAAAGAAGGAAAGGTGCGCTATTTGGGCTTGTCTGAAGCCTCGGCGGTATCTATCCGCAAGGCGTACGCGGTGCATCCAATCGCTGCTTTGCAGAGTGAATTTTCGTTATTAACCCGCGATGTGGAAGCAGAAATACTGCCTGTTTGCCGGGAGCTCGGTATTTCATTGGTTCCCTTCAGCCCGCTTTCGCGCGGGTTAATCACCAATGCCCTTAAAATTGATGAACTGGGTGGCAATGATTTCCGCAAAACCTTGCCGCGTTTCAGTGATGCCTACAAAGATAATAATGAGCACCTGGCAGAAGCTTTTGCGGCACTTGCCTCACAAAAAAACTGTACTGCTGCTCAACTGGCGCTGGCCTGGGTTTTGGCGCAAGGCGATGATATTATCCCTATCCCCGGCACCAAAAGAAGAAAATATCTGCGCGAAAACGCTGCAGCTGTTGACGTTGAACTTACAGCCGCAGACCTTAAAGACATACAGACGGTTATCAATAAATATCCCGATACAGGCATGCGCTATGCCGAAGGTGCAATGAAAATGGTGAATAATTAGTTTTAGTTGAAATAAGTTATAGGGGTTTAAAGGTTGTAAAGGTTGAAATAAGTTGTAGCAAGTTAAAAAAGGTTATAAATTACAACCCTTACAACCCTTACAACCCTTACAACCCTTACAACCCTTACAACCCTTACAGCCCTTACAGCCCTTACAACCCTTACAACTAAATACCGTTAAAACACCCCGTAAATACCGTTAAAATACTCCCCGATTACAATTGCAGGGCCATTTTTATTGTTTTAAATTTGAGCATCCTGATCCTATGGAAACATTTGAAGTAAACATACAGAACGAATCATTTAAAGTCTCAAAGAATACTCCCGGTAATTCTTTCAGCGTTTTTAATCACGCAACTTTTCATGTTATTAAGAAAAATGATTTTGGCGTTTGGCGCGCTATCCAGCACCGTTTCGGAAAAGAAAATATCCCTATTGACGAGATTGGCGATGCGATTGACAGCTATTATGACATGATTGCCGGAAGATCGTCCGGGTTTTCCGATAAAGCAAAATTGTTATAACCGGCGTAATGGCCTTTTAAATGACCAATTAAGGCTGTTTAAAAATGTTTTTTGCTGAAAAACGCATTCACTTTTTGGTTGAAATCATCCGCATGCTCAATTAACGTTGGGTGGCCGGAATTAGGGACGACCCATAAATACGCTTTAGGGATATTTTTGTAAATAAGGTAAGTATGCTCAACCGGGATCAGGTCATGGTCGCCGCAAATGATCAGCGAAGGGCATGTCACCTGTTTCATTGCCGAAAGCGGAATGTTGGGTTGCTGATAGTCGAGCAAAAATATTTTCCAGTCGTTTTTTTCCTTGTCGGTGCTCCATTTTTTATTTCGCTGTTCGGCATACTGTTTTTCCATATCCTTCCACAGCGAGGGGATCAGCGCCGTGGAATCCGGCCATAAATTTGCACCTGTTGAAGCAAGTTTAATCACCCTATCCGGGTGCCGCATGGCTAATACCAGCGCATTGATGCCACCATCGCTCCAGCCAATCACATAAGTTTTTTTGATGTGCATGGCATCCAGCAAAGCGTCAAAATCATCCGCCATCATTTCAAAACTCAAGGAATCTTTCCGATCGACAGATTTACCATGGGCACGGCTGTCAACCGCAATCACCATATATTCTTTGTCGAAATATGGAATGGTTTTACTAAATGCAGCAATACTGCCGCCATTGCCGTGGATCAATAATACCGGCTTGCCTTTGCCATAAACCTCGCAATACATTTTTATGCCCCTGATGTTATAGTATTTACCTGCAGCGGGGTTGTTGCCGTAGGGGATGGATTTTGTTTGGCTAAAACAATGAGCAGCAATTAGCTGAACAAAAGATAAAGTGATAAATAAAAGTTTCCTGTTCATGGCCGGCTAAATTATCATTGAGTTTATTTTGTTCGAAGTAATAAATATATATCTTTAAAAACCAATTTTAAATTTAATGCCTGATAAAACTGAAAATTCAACCCAAATAACTGTCCACCGCATCCGGTCCATTGTTGGCGGTTCGCTCGGCAACCTGGTTGAATGGTACGACTGGTATGTTTATTCGGCATTTACGCTCTATTTTTCAGGCGCTTTTTTCCCATCCGACAACCAAACCGTTCAATTGTTAAATACGGCAGGTATTTTCGCTATCGGTTTTTTAATGCGCCCCATAGGCGGCTGGCTGATGGGGTCGTACGCCGACAAAAAAGGCCGAAAAGCCGCCTTAACCCTGTCCGTACTGTTAATGAGCGTTGGTTCGCTGATGATAGCAGTAGTGCCCGGCTATAAACAGATCGGCGTTGCAGCCCCTTTAATTTTAGTTATTGCGCGAATTATCCAGGGCTTGAGCGTTGGCGGCGAATATGGCACCAGCGCTACCTACCTCAGCGAAATGGCCACCAAAAAGCACCGCGGGTTTTATTCCAGTTTTCAATACGTAACGCTAATTATGGGGCAGTTGATCGCGCTTGGCGTATTGGTTTTGTTGCAGCGCGTATTTTTGAGTCCTGCACAATTGCACCAATGGGGCTGGCGCATCCCTTTTGGCATTGGCGCCGTGCTGGCGGTAACCGTAATGTATTTGCGGCGAAGTATGCAGGAGACAGTGGTTTTGGATGATGACAAAAAAAATAACACCCGCGGTACCCTAAAGTCGCTGATGCAGCATCCGCGCGCAGTTTTTACCGTTATTGGGCTTACCATTGGCGGCACTGTTGCTTTTTACACGTTTACCACTTACATGCAGAAGTTTTTGGTAAATACTTCAGGTTTCTCAAAAAACAGCGCTACCCTTATTTCGGCATTAACCCTTGGCGTTTTCATGTTGCTGCAGCCGGTTTTTGGCTTACTGTCGGATAAGATCGGTCGCAAACCTTTGCTGATCGGTTTTGGTATTCTTGGCGCTTTAACCACTTACCCCATCATGAGTACCTTAAGTACCACTAAAGATTTTTGGCCGGCCTTTGCGTTGATCATGTGTGCGCTGGTAATTGTAAGCGGTTATACTTCTATTAACGCAGTGGTAAAAGCCGAACTCTTCCCGGTCAATGTGCGGGCGCTGGGTGTTGGATTTCCCTATGCCATAGCGGTATCTCTTTTTGGCGGCTCAGCAGAGTACATCGCCCTTGATTTTAAAGATAACCATCACCAGGAATGGTTTTACTGGTATGTTACCATTTGTATTGTACTGTCGCTGGTGTTGTATATCACCATGAATGATACCCGCAAGTATTCAAAAATAGAGTAGGAGTTGTTGGAAAGTTGGAATGTTGAAAGGTTGTAATGTTATTGCAATCAGTTATCAATAAACGTCGTTATTCAACGTTCCAACCTTACAACTTTTCAACCTTACAACATTCCTCCACCAAAAACCTTATTTTTGCCCCACATTTATGACTGAACTAAAAACATTGGCCGAACAGGCGGTAAGCCTGCTCCAGCAATTGATTTCAACGCCATCATTCAGCCGGGAGGAAGATAAGACAGCTGCCTTGATAGAAAAGCTTTTGCAGGATAAAGGGATTAAAACCAATCGGAAGCTCAATAATATCTGGGTATGGAACAAGCATTTCGATCCTGTTAAACCAACTATTCTGCTCAATTCGCATCATGATACGGTAAAACCAAATCCCGGCTATACGCGCGATCCGTTCGAGGCGAAAATTGAAGATGGTAAACTTTATGGCCTGGGTAGCAATGATGCAGGCGGCTGTTTGGTTTCGCTGATCTCGGTATTCCTGTATTTTTATAACAAAGAGAATCTTAAATATAATTTTTGCCTGGCTGCTACTGCTGAGGAAGAGGTATCGGGTATTCATGGCCTGGAATTTATCCTGCCGGAATTAGGAAAACTTGATTTTGCTATAGTGGGAGAGCCTACCCAAATGCAGCTTGCTGTTGCCGAACGCGGACTGATGGTTTTGGATTGCGTTGCCCATGGCAAGGCCGGCCACGCCGCCCGCGAAGAAGGTGAAAATGCCATTTACAAAGCATTAACAGATATTGAATGGTTCCGGAACTATCGTTTTCCGAAAGAATCAGAGGCTTTCGGGCCGGTAAAAATGTCGGTGACTATTATCAATGCAGGTTCGCAGCATAATGTAGTTCCGGTAACCTGTACTTTTACGGTGGATGTAAGGGTACCTGAAACCTATCGTAACGAAGAAGTTTTGCAGGTCATTAAACAGCATGTTAGTTGTGATGTTACCCCGCGTTCGTTAAGGCTCAAATCTTCAAAAATTGATAAAAGCCACCCTATTGTACAGGCGGGCATTGCCCTGGGTAGAACAACCTATGGTTCGCCCACTACATCCGACCAGGCGCTGCTGGATATCCCATCCCTGAAAATTGGTCCCGGAGATTCCGCACGATCACATATGGCGGATGAGTTTGTTTACGTAGATGAAATTGGAGAAGGGATTGAATTGTATATCAAAATGCTGGAACAGATAATCTGATTTACGAATTACGATTTACGAATTACGATTTTTTGGTTGTTCATTTATTTTAGATTATGTTTAGCTATAAAAAAACCTGTAGCCATGACAAAATAAGAACTTAAACAAAGAACTAAGAATTATTCGTTAGCAAATGCAAGATTAGTACTTAGCCTTCCGTACAATATCGTCAACAAAAATTATGCTGATCAATTAAACAGAAGTGCAAGCTCTACAGGAGCAAATTACCGGGCCGCATGCAGAGCGAAATCAAAAAATGATTTTATAAACAAATTAAAGATAGTTGAAGAGGAATTGGACGAAACACTGTTCTTTTTAGAACTGTTGATTGAATTAAATCCTCAGATAAAAGAAAAAATCGATCCGATTTATAAGGAAGGAAACGAACTTCTTTCTATTATTGTTGCCGCGTTAAATACCTTACGCGGAAATTGATCTTACGAATTCGTAATTCGTAAATCGTAAATCGTAAATTAAAATGGCTAAAATCTGGCAAAAGTCCGTCACCGTTAATGAACTTGTAGAAAATTTCACTGTTGGTCGAGACCGCGAGTTTGACCTGCAAATGGCGGCTTTTGATGTGCTGGGCTCATTGGCGCATACCCAAATGCTGGAAAGTATTGGTCTGATGAGTGGTGACGACCTGCAATTGGTTCAAAAGGAATTAAAAAACATTTATAAGGATATAGAGGCGGGTGAATTTACGATTCAGCCCGAGGTAGAGGATGTACATTCGCAGGTTGAAATGCTGCTTACCCAACGCATCGGCGATGCCGGCAAAAAGATCCATAGCGGCCGTTCACGTAACGACCAGGTGCTGGTCGACCTGAAACTATTCTTCCGGCACGAATTACAACAGGTAGTTGAAGAAACCGAAACTCTGTTCCGCCAGCTCATCGAACTAAGTGAAAAATATAAAGATGTTTTGCTGCCTGGCTATACCCATTTGCAGGTGGCGATGCCATCTTCGTTCGGCCTTTGGTTCGGCGCTTATGCCGAAAGCCTGGCCGATGACCTGGAAATGGTTTTAGCTGCCTGGAAGATCACCAATAAAAATCCATTAGGCTCGGCTGCGGGTTATGGTTCATCTTTTCCGCTTAACCGCACTTTAACCACTAAATTATTAGGTTTTGAAAGCCTGAACTATAACGTTGTTTACGCCCAGATGGGCCGGGGAAAAACAGAGCGGGTAATTGCCCAGGCATTATCATCCATAGCAGCCACATTGGCTAAAATGGCAATGGATCAGGCGCTGTATTTAAGCCAGAACTTTGCCTTTGTAAGTTACCCGGATACCTTAACAACCGGCAGCAGTATTATGCCGCATAAAAAGAACCCGGACGTTTGGGAAATTATGCGCGGCAAATGCAACCGCCTGCAGGCACTGCCCAATGATGTGGCCATGATGACCACCAACCTGCCATCGGGTTATCATCGTGAACTGCAACTATTAAAAGAACTGCTGTTCCCGGCGTTTACCGATCTGAAGAATTGCCTGCACATGGCCACTTTTATGTTGCAAAACATCAGCGTAAATAAAGATATATTGAACGACCCCAAATACGCCTACCTCTTCAGCGTGGAGGAAGTAAACCGGATGGTATTAAGCGGCACCCCATTCCGTGATGCCTATAAACAGGTTGGCTATGCTATTGAAAAAGGAGAATTTAATCCGGATAAACAAGTAAACCATACCCACGAGGGCAGTATTGGCAATTTAGGCAATGATCAAATTACTGCCGGAATGGACAGTGTTTTGAAAAATTTTGATTTTGCGAAGGTAGAAGCAGCAATTCAAAACTTAGTACAGCGTTAATTAAGTTAACGGGCAATAAACATTTGTTTTTAATATTTTATTATATTTGTGTATGGTGATTGAAAACGCAAATAAGGACAAAATAACAATTACAATTCCATCTTCTATTGATAGGTTTGGCCTGCAACGTATTATAGATTACCTGAAATATCTCGAACTAACGTCGAAATCCAAAGCTACCCAAGCCGACGCCGATAAATTGGCCGAAGAGACCAACTCCTCCTGGTGGGAGGCGAATAAATCAAGATTTAATAAGTGAAAATCATCGTCGATGCCAATATTGTTTACAGTGGTATCTTGAACTCTAACGGAAAAATTGGCGATCTGTTGATTAATTCCCAAAAGTATTTTAAGTTTATTTCACCTGAATTTTTGCGGCATGAAATCAGATCTAAATATGAGAAAATTGCCAGGCGTCAGGTACGAGCCTTGAATCAGTTATGGAAACAGAATATTTGGTTTGTAAAGACATTAACTTTATCTCGGAGGAGCAAATCAACCACGAGTTTTGGGATGAGGCATTTGATCTGGTGAAAGATATTGATTTGAAGGATATTCAATATGTTGCGTTCGCCAAACAATTTAAATGTAAGATTTGGTCGGGCGACAAAAAACTGACGACTGGTTTGAGGAGCAAGGGCTTTGATAAGATAGTCACCACTAATGATCTGGTGTCAATAAGAGACAAAAAATAAATTAGCTATGCACGGAAGAAACCGCGAAGACATTTACCCCGGCGTTGAAGTTGACATTATCCTTAAAAAAGATCAGCGTTCGGGAAAAAAGACCCGGGGGATAGTAAAAGACCTGCTCACCAGCTCGCCGTATCATTCGCGCGGTATTAAGGTGAGGCTGGAAGACGGCCAGGTTGGCCGCGTTGCCGAAATTATTGAAGAATAATTCGTTGTTAATAACCCCTGGTTCATCGCCTTTTGACAAATTACGCAGTAAAACCGATTAAAATCTTTAATTTCACTATAATTGCTATGATTTATGGTCCATCGACCATGGACTAATTCAAACCATTAACCATCAAAACTGTTAACCCATTGAATTATGACCAAAACTATAAAAGCAGACAAAAGACTTTTTTTTCGGCTGGATGCCCATTACCGTGTATTGATCGCGCTATTTGTAGGTGCAATAGTTTTCGTATATAATTTTAACCGGACGTCGCCCCCCGCACTGGCCCTGGTAACCTGGATCGGCTGTGCGCTAACCATTATCCTGCTTGATTGGATCATCATCCTTTCGTCGCACCCGCTCGAGGTGAGAAAAATTGCCAAATTGCAGGATTCAAGCCGCACGCTGCTCTTTGTGTTTATTTCAGCTGCGTCAATTGCAAGCCTCGTGGCAATTATATTTCTCCTGAAATCAACCAAAGGGCTGCCGGAAGCGGTTAAAGCCAGACATATCCTGCTGGCGATTGGCGCCGTATTAATTTCGTGGTGGCTGCTGCATACTATATTTACATTGCGTTATGCACACTTGTACTATGATGAAAATACCGATGTGGATGGTGAGTTCAAAGGGATTGGCGGACTTCAGTTCCCCGGCAAAGATCAGCCGGATTACCTGGAGTTTGTTTACTTCTCGTTTATTGTGGGTATGACATTCCAGGTGTCCGATGTCGAAATATCCTCGCGCCGGATTCGCCGCGTTTGCCTGATGCACTCGCTGATGTCGTTTGCATTTAATACGGCTATATTGGCCTTAAGTATCAATGTAATTTCGGGAATGGTATCTTAGTCTGAACTCGAATTTTTTGAATTTGTCGAATTCATAGAATTATCAGGAGATTAGATATCTATTGCATCTAAAAATTCCGGTAATTCTTTAATTCGAAAAATTCGAGTTCAGACAAACTATGCAAACAACCCTTCTTTATCATCATCCAAAAAATGAGGACGTTTAAGGCTCAGCCCTAGTTCCTGATTGATTTGTTTTACCACATAATCCACCAGCCTGGGCGAAAATTCCTCTTCGTGCTGGTGCATTAAAAACCAAACAGATTGCAGGCCCATTTGCTGCCATTGTTTAATGCGTGCCACCCATTCATCAACTCGGGTATAGTCGGTAGGGTGGAGGCCATTGCCCACAAAACGGATAAAGGCATGTGGTGTTGGCAAAGTCATATGCACAACATCCCTGCGGCCCGAAGCATCGGTTATTACCGCGCCGATTTTAAGCTCATGCAGCAGGTTGAATATGGCATCCCGGTTTTCTGCGTTAGCAAACCACTCTTTATGCCTCAACTCCAGAAATACAGGTACATCTTTTGGAATATGTTCAAGGTAAGCTTTCAGATCAGGCAGGCTTTTTGGGGTAAAGTTATCACCTACCTGTAAAAACAGCGGACCCAGGTTTTCGCCGAAAGCCATAATGCCTTCGTAGTATTTGGTAGTGATCTCATCCGCGTTTTTTAACCTGCGGATATGCGTAATACTTTGCGAAAACTTGGGGCAAAACTTAAAACCCGGGTTTGGCGCAGCCTTTTCCTTCCATTTTAAAATAGTTTCGGGCCCGTAAATATTATAAAAAGTGGCATTCAGTTCAATACAATCAAAATGCTTTACATATTCATCCAAAAAATTAGCCTCTTTGGTTTTAGGCGGATAGATCTGGCCCACCCATTCTTTGCGGCCCCATTTGGCGCAGCCGACATGTACCTGCAATGGCTGGTCGCCCTTAGCTTCTTTTAAGGTAGTAATAGTTAACTCAGGGTCAGGGGGAAGCGTAAAATCTACGTCTGCCAGTTCTTCGGGTTTTACACGGCCAAATTCCATATCAGTTTGCAGTTTTAAGTTTACGGTGTGCAGTTTCGTGTTGCAAATTAAGTAAAACTTTACTCATCTTTGGGTACCTGTTATCGTAAACACAATTATTTATGCCACATGAAAAAGGAAACCGCCAACAAGGGTTTTAGTAAAGGCTATTTTGCTGTTATCATGTTATTGATGTTACTATTGCCAATAATATCCATTGCTATTGATACATATTACAATCCCGATATGGCTTTGATGGCATTAACCGGTAAGTGGTTTGTTTTTTGGGCCATAGGCGTAAGGTTATTTACCGCAGGGCTAAGGCAGGCTGCGAAACCCGCCTTTACCGCACAGCATATCTTCCATATTAACGATGCAGGCAGCCAGGTAATTGTCAGGGAATTAGGCTTTGCTAATGTTTGCATGGGGCTCATCGGGATACTTTCCATACTTCTCCCTGGATGGTGCCCGGCAGCTGCATTTGTCGGTGGATTGTATATGGGAATTGCCGGAGTTCATCATATCATAAAAAAACCAGCCGGCGCCAATGAGGTGATAGCGATGGTTTCGGATCTGTTTATTTTCCTGGTGATGGCTATTTACCTTTATTGGTATTTTGTTAAATAGGCATTACAGCTGCGAATAGATCCTCCTTTAAAGGCTCAATTATCCAACCAACGGCCCTTTAAACCTTGGCGGCACCCTTTTTTTCGATGCTTGCTCATAAGCATAAGCCTGTTTAATAATATCGCCTTCTTTATAAGCGCTGCTGATGAATGACAGGCCGACCGGTAATTCATTAAAATAACCCATGGGCACGGTAATATGGGGGTAACCTGCCATTGCCGCAGGCGTTGAAAAAGAAAATCCGTTATCATAATCGCCGTTTACCAGGTCGATACAGCAGGCAAAACCATTGGTGGGGGCTATTATGGCATCAAGCTTGTTGTCGGTCAATAACTTATCGATGGCATTTCGCGTTGTTTCGGTAGTGTTTTTTACGGCATCCAGATACTCTTTGGTATCCAGCCCGCCTTTGGTATCGGCAAGTTCAAGTGTATCCTGTTTAAAGAACGGCATGGCCGCGGCTTCATTCTGTTTGTTAAATGCAATTACATCGGCCAGCGATTTTACTTTTGAATTGGCGGTACTTAAATACTTATTCAGGCCGTCCTTAAATTCATATAGTAATACTTTAAATTCATCGTGCCCGTTTGGCTTTAGCAGTTTGTATAACTCAACCTCCACAATGGTGGCACCCTTGCTTTTCAGCAGTTCCATCGCCTCCTGAAATATCGCATCCATTGCCGGGCTAACTTTTAAACCATCCTTTTCAACCCCAATCCTTTTGCCCTGCAGCCCGTTTATATCTAAAAATTTGGCGTAATCGGCTTGTAATTTCCCTTTACTGGCAGCGGTATAGCTATCCTGCGGATCTTCGCCGGCCAACGCGCCTAATAAAATTGCGGCGTCTTTCACGGTTCGCGCCATTGGCCCGGCGGTATCCTGTGTTTTTGAAATGGGGATAATGCCTGTGCGGCTCCACAAACCAACCGTTGGTTTGATGCCGACCAATCCGTTTATTGATGAGGGCGATACAATCGACCCATCCGTTTCTGTACCTATAGCAATGGCACACAAGTTGGCCGAAGCCGCAGAACCTGACCCGGCGCTCGATCCGCTTGGGTTCCGGTCTAAAATATAGGGGCATTTGGTTTGCCCGCCACGACTGCTCCACGCGCTGGTGGAGTGCTCCGACCTGAAATTGGCCCATTCGCTCAAATTGGTCTTTCCCAGCAAAACCGCGCCTGCTGTTCTAAGCTTTTGAATAATGAAGGCATCGGCTGCCATTACATTATCTGCTATGGCCAGCGCCCCTGCAGTAGTATGCATTTTGTCGCCAGTGCTGATGTTATCCTTTATTAATACCGGGATGCCATGCAGGGGCCCGCGAATTTTTCCGGCTGCACGTTCCCTGTCCATTGCTTCAGCAATAGCCAGCGCATCCGGGTTGAGCTCAATCACCGAATTTAGTTTCGGCCCGTTTTTATCAATCTCCTCAATCCGCTGTAAATATAGCCTGGTAATCGCCACCGAGCTATATTCCCCTTTATGCATTTTCTGCTGGAGCAGATCGATGGTTATTTCATTTAAAACAAAATCGTCGGCTTTTGGGCGGGCGGGGTATCTTGTCTCAGCTGGTTGGGCAATAAATGATGTTGTGGCTATAGCTGTTATGGATAAGCCGGCCGCGGCGCCTGTTTTAATAAAATTTCTTCGTTGCATAAAGCGTTTCGTTTTGCTTCTACAAGAAACGGATTATTTGGGAGTTAATCATTATCCGCCTGAAAATTCAATAAATATTTTGTTTGTAACAAAGTATTTAGATATTTGTCTAAATATTTAAATGGAGGTTGATTTGAATTTACTGTTTAAAGCATTAAATGACCCTACCCGGAGAGAAATTTTGGAATTATTAAAGGAAAAGGACCTTACGGCGGGGGAGATAGCGGACCAGTTTAATATCTCGAAACCCAGTATTTCGCACCATCTCGACTTGCTCAGGCAGGCGGGATTAGTGGTTTCAGTAAAAGAGGGACAGTTTATTTTTTATTCTTTAAATACCACAGTTATGGACGAAATGCTGAAATGGATCATCAGTTTACAATCACAAAAAAAATAACTCATCAAAATGAAAAAGTTTACCTTATTAGATGGCGCGGCACTGGTGGTATGGTTACTGCCGGTGGTTTATATATGGATCTTATTTCCATCCCTGCCGCAAACAGTGCCGGTGCATTATGGCATCAACGGAACGGTGGACAGGTATGGCAGTAAAAACGAATTTTTAATCGGGCCCATTATATTAACAGGCGTTTCGGCACTGGTTTACCTGCTGTTGAAATTTTTGCCGGCTATAGATCCGAAAAAACAGATCAGATACGGCGAAGGTACCTTTCAGAAATTGGGCCTGGGCCTTGTGGTGTTTATGGCGGCCTTAAACATAGGCATTGCCTACGCAACAGCACATCATGGTTTCCCTATTGAAAAACTGCTGTTCCCGGTGATAGGCCTGTTGTTTGCTTTCATCGGCAATATGATGAACAGTATTAAACCCAACTATTTTGCGGGGATCCGCACGCCATGGACATTGGAAAGTGAGGATAACTGGCGGGCAACACACCGGCTGGCCGGCAAAATATGGTTTGTTGGCGGCTTGCTGATTACCATGGTCATGCTCATTTTGCCCGCGACCATTGCGACTATCCTTTTTACAAGCTTCGTTGTCATTATGGCTTTAATACCCGTTATTTATTCGTTTGTATATTTTAAAAAACACCAGGTAAATCAAAATTCATGAAAAAATTATTGTTAGCGGCCTTAGTGATTTGTTTTGCCGGTCAGCTTAAAGCACAGGATGTTACAGGTAGCTGGGTAGGCGCCATCTCTGTAAGCGGTGTAAAGCTGCATCTGGTTTTTAATATTAAAAAAACATCGGATACCAGCTACTCCTCTACGTTTGACAGTCCCGACCAAAAGGCATTTGGTATTGCCTGTAGCAGTACTTTTGTTAAAAAAGATAGCTTATTTATCGGGATCGCAATCATCAAAGGGGGGTATAAAGGTGTTTTGGCCGGAAAAGATAGCATCAGCGGAACTTTTAGCCAGGGCATCGCAAAATTGCCCCTCAGCCTAAAAAAAATAACTGGCGCGGAAAAAGCGAACTTATCAGCTGAGAAAATAAGGCCGCAAACCCCCAGGCCTCCTTATGGTTATCATAGCGAAGAGGTAGAATATGATAATGCTGATAAGAGCCAGCATTACGGCGCTACATTTACCCGGCCGGATGGTGAAGGTAAATTTCCGGCGGTAATTATCATCAGCGGGAGCGGCACACAGGACAGGAACGGTACCATGATGGGGCACCAGCCTTACTGGGTGCTGGCCGATTACCTGACTAAAAACGGCATAGCAGTTTTACGGGTGGATGACAGGGGCGCAGGCAAAAGCTCACTGGGAAAAGATATCAACCAAAAAACAAGCCTTGATTTTTCCTACGATGTGGAGGCCAGCCTTAATTACCTGGAAACAAGGCCCGAAATAGACAAAAAACAACTTGGCCTCATCGGCCATAGCGAAGGAGGAATGATTGCCCCAATGGTGGCCGCACGGCGTAAAGATGTGGCTTTTATAGTATTATGGGGAGGGCCGGGTGTTAGCGGCGCACAGATTTTGACTGAACAATCGGCCCGGGCGCTAAAGGAACAGGGGATAGACAGCACGTCGGTTGCGGCTTATAAAAAACTACACTTTAGCATATTGAGTTTGTTTGCAACTTCGGCTACACAGGCTGATCTTGACCAGCAAATTCCACCGGTTTTCGAAGCCTGGAAAAAGGATCAAACGCAAAAAACTTTAGATGCGTTAAACGTTCCCAAAGCCTCAATGGCGGATGTTTTAAAAACCTATGATGGTACCTATAATTCGGGCTGGCTGCGTTTTTTTATCAGTTACGACCCTGTCATTGCGTTAAGCAAAGTAAAATGCCCCGTTTTGGCAGTAACCGGCGGAAAGGATACGCAGGTTGACGCGGCTGAAAATTTAGGCAGGATAAAAGAGATATTAACCAAAAGCGGCAACAAAGATTTTGAGGTAAAAACTATTGCCGGGCTAAACCATTTATTTCAAACCGCTAATACCGGGGATGTTGCAGAATATGAACAAATAACCGAAACCATGTCGCCGGTAGCGATGAATATTATTTGCAGCTGGATTAAACTTCATGTCAAATAATTGCGTTATTTAGGATATGAAAAGCTTTATTCTATCTGCATTTATAGCCTTTATTTTTATTACACCTGCTTTTGCACAGTCCGGAAAAGATGCGGCACTCCGCAGCCGTATCGAAGAATTGTCAAAACCTGTTAAAGGCATCGTCGGCGTTTCTATATTAAACACAGAAACAGGCGACACGCTTTCGTATAACGGCAAAGCACGCCTTGTTTTGCATAGTGTGATGAAGTTCCCGATAGCGCTTACAGTGATGCATTTGGTTGACAGCGGAGTGTATACGTTAAGCCAGGTGATGCACATCCCCAAACGCGACCTGGTAAAAGACACCCATAGCCCGATGCGCGACAAATATCCGAAGGGCGTAGACCTACCTTTAAGTGAAATAGTAAAATACATGGTTGCCGAAAGTGATAATAACGCCTGCGACTTCCTGTTAAAAACGATAGGAGGGACAAAAACCGTTCAGGATTATATGTTGCATATTGGTATCAAAGGCATCGCCATCCGGGCGTCTGAAGCTGATATGGCATCCATGTGGGAGCTTCAATATACCAATTGGTGCAAGCCCGTTGAAATGACCACGCTGCTCGATCGATTTTACCGCGGCAAAATTTTGGCCAAATCCACAACAGATACCTTATACAAAATAATGACCGAAACTACCACCGGCCCTAACAGGTTAAAAGGTCTATTACCTTCCGGTACAGTTGTGGCCCATAAAACAGGCACATCGCCAACCAATGCCGAGGGCTTGTCTCCGGCAACAAATGATGTGGGCATTATTACTTTGCCTAATGGCAAGCACCTCGTTATTTCGGTTTTTGTTTGCAACTCCACCAATGATGAAGCCACCCGCGAAGGTGTGATCTCAAAAATTGCGAAAGCGGCGTTTGATTATTATGGTAAGTAATCGGTAACCTGACTCGGGGATGACTAGTGGGATCGACACCCGATCAGCTAACCCCTGCAGGGATTTATATTATGAAGAAGTTGAGGGCGTTGAATAAGTAGCGCCAAAAAGCCGGGCCTTGTGCGATTCCCCTCTTGAGAGGGGCGGAGGGGTGTGTTATGGATAATGCTGAGTTTTGTGTTATTCGTGTTCGGTTGGAAGAAATGCGTCAGGATCACGATTAAAAACATGCAGTTCTATAGTTCGCAAAACATCCGGCATATTTTTTCTTACCTCCTTTTCTGTAAAACGAAGAACCGTCAAGCCGTAGCTGCTCAGTTCGTTATCCCGCAAAACGTCCCGACTATCCTGTTCTTCCCAGTTGTGGTAAAGCCCATCAATTTCTATGACTAATTCGAGCTCATAACAATACAGATCAACAATGTAGTTCAATAACGGCTTTTGCCGGTGAAAATCGTACCCATAAAATTGTTTATTTTTTAGCTCGTTCCAAAGCAGTACCTCGCCTAATGTACTATCATTCCTTAGTTTTCGAGCTAACAGTTTAAGGTTTGAGTTGTAAGGGATGATTTTGCGGCGCATAAGGTTACGGTTTAGCGTATTTGATGTGAAAATAGCCAATTTCTTCAAAAAAAGAAGAAACACCCCACTGCCCCTCTCAACAGGGGAGCCCGACGCGCAGGCCGTTTTAATGCGCATGGGCCCCATGCGATTCCCATCTTGTGAGGAGCGAAGGGGTGTGTGGTTAATAATACCAGGGTTTATGCCCAATTCCTGAACGTAGAATAACACACCCCTGCCCCTCTCAAGAGGGGAACCCGACGCGCAGGCCGTTTTAGGCGCATGGCCCTGTGCGATTCCCCTCTTGAGAGGGGCGGAGGGGTGTGTGGTGAACAATGCCAGTGGTTATCCCCAATTCCTGAAATAGAATAACACGCCCCTGCCTTCCCGAGAGAGGAATCTGTCGCACAGGGCGATTGAGTTATTTCGATTCATTTCCTTTCAATCAAAAAAATCTCCATCTTTACCCTATTGACCTCACAATTATAATCATGAAGAAATTATACACCCTTGTGTTTTTCCTGTTCCCTGTTTTGGCTTTTGCCCAAAATGCCGATTCGGTTTGGCTGGTAAATAATTATACCAAAACAGAAGTAAGCATCCCGATGCGCGATGGGGTAAAGCTGTTTATTTCGGCCTACCTGCCAAAGGATAATTCGGAAAAACATCCCATCCTGATGGAGCGTACCCCTTATTCCTGTGCGCCTTATGGTAAAGGCCAGTTTCGCCCGTTTTGGGTGAACCATTTGATCCAGTATTGCAAAAAAGGCTACATCATGGTGATAGCAGATGTAAGGGGCCGATGGAATAGCGAAGGCGAATTTGCCGACGTGCGCCCTTTTAACCCCAACAAAAAAACAAACAAAGATATTGATGAGGCCAGCGATACGTATGATACCATCGACTGGATGATAAAAAACCTGCCAGATAATAATGGCAATGTGGGGGTGTTTGGGATTTCCTATCCGGGCTTTTATTCAACCATGGCCTCGTTGAGCGGCCACCCTGCATTAAAAGCCGTTAGCCCCGAAGCACCCGTTACGGATTGGTTTGTGGGGGATGATTTCCACCACAATGGTGCGTTTTTCCAGATGGATGCCTTCGCGTTTTACAAGCAATTTGGTTTTGGAGTGCCTCACCCTCGCCCGACTACTGTAGCTGCGCCAACTTATGACCCGGCAATACATGATAATTACCAGTTTTTTTTGAGCGAAGGCGCGTTGCCCAACCTTACCAAACTGGCAGGTGACAGTTTGAAATTCTGGAACGAAATGATGAACCATCCCAACCGGGATGCCTGGTGGATGGCCCGTAACGCCAGGGTTGGTGTTAAAGATGTAAAACCGGCCATGTTGGTAGTGGGAGGGGAATTTGATGCCGAAGACTGCTTTGGCGCATGGAATTTGTACAAAGCGATTGATAAACAAAGCCCTGCCACCAATAACCGTTTGGTGATGGGCCCCTGGTACCACGAGCAATGGCGCAATAACGATGGCACCCACCTGGGTAATGTGCAGTGGGGCAGCAACACCAGCGAATGGTATGCCAATAATATCGAGATCCCGTTTTTTGAATTTTACCTGCGCGGAAAGGGTTCTGTTGACCCAATCAGCAAAGCCACCGTATTTTTTACCGGCGAAAACAAATGGCACCAATTGCCGCAATGGCCGCCCGCGGATGTAACGCCAACAGATATTTATCTCGGACAAAATGGAAATTTGTCGTTTACAGCCTCTAAAACCAGCCAGCCGACATTCGATACATATATCAGCGACCCGGCAAAACCGGTGCCTTATACCCAGGATGTGCATTACAACCGCACCCGTACTTACATGACCGACGACCAGCGCTTCGCGGCCCGCCGCACCGATGTGCTGGTTTATCAAACCGATACCTTAACCGGTGATGTCACCCTTGCCGGCCCTGTAATTGCCGACCTGATGGTAAGTATCTCCAATACCGATGCAGATTTTGTGGTTAAACTGGTAGATGTTTTCCCGGATAAAGGCAGCTATAATGATGTAGATATTTATGCCGAAACTGACCCCGTTTTAAAATACCCTATGGGCGGCTACCAGATGCTGGTACATGCCGAAATTATGCGCGGCAGGTATCGTAACAGCTATTCAAACCCCGAGGCTTTTGTGCCCGGAAAACCAACCGAAGTTAAATATTCCATCCCAGATGTGGCCCATACCTTTAAAAAAGGCCACCGCATTATGGTGCAGGTACAAAGCAGCTGGTTTCCTTTGGTCGACCGCAACCCCCAGCAGTTTATTGATATTTACCACGCTAAGGATTCGGACTTTTTAAAGGAAACCATCAATATTTATCATAACCAATCAAAACTGATTTTGCCGGTAGTGAAATAATAAAGAAGGGTGTCACACTGAGGCTCTCGAAGTGCGCGCGTAAAGGCCTTTGCCCGCATGGTTCGAGTGCCTCACCATGACACCGACGCGTGGTATTGCATTTGCTTTTTTCTATATGGCTCAGGCCCTTTTTGCCGAAACGTCAACTGCAGCTTCTTTCGGACTTACGGACTTTACTGACTTTCGGACTAACCTCTACCTCCCCAACGCCTGCGCAATCGCCTTCTCAGCAATAGGCTCCATCATTTTATAACCTGCAAGGTTGGGGTGGACGCCATCGCCGGACAAGGCTGCAGGTAAACCCCTGCGGTCATCCGCCATAGCGGTAAAATAATCACAATAAACCATATGGTTTTGATCGCAATAGTCTTTTATCATGGTATTCAGTTTGGCTATACCGGGGACAGGGTCGATAGCCGGCCGCCAGGGGAAACGGAAAGCAGGCATAACAGAGCATAACACTACTTTTATATGGGCCGATTTGGCGAGCACAGCCATAGATACGATATTGCCAAAAACATCCTCCAGTTTTGAGGGGCCGTTGTTTTCGGCGATATCATTTATCCCGGCCATTATCAGCACCACCTTTGGTTTTAGGTTGATCACATCCTCGCGGAAGCGCACCAGCATTTGCCCGCTTGTTTGCCCGCTGATACCCCGGTCATAATAAGGCTTTCCCGTAAAGAAAGCCGGGTCGCCCCAGCTGTTCCAGCCTTCGGTGATGGAGTTGCCCATAAAAACAACACGATTTTCGCCTTCAGCTGGTGCAGGTACTTTACTATTTTCTTCCTCGTATTTTTTGATGAATGCCCAGTCTTTGGCGGGCCGTTCGGCATTAACTTTCCTGTTTTTTTCTTCCTCGTCCAGGTGTACCTGCACTTTTGGGTCGATAGGTTTCAAAAGACCCAGTTCGCCCAGCCAGTCACCAAAGCGGTCAATCCAGGTATCTGTAGGGATGTTTTGTTTATTCATCCCAAATCCATGTCCGCCTTTTACGTACATGTGCATTTCAACAGGGAATTTGGCAGCCAGCCATTTTGAATAAAGCTCAACGCTATGCGGGGCCAGCCCCAATTGATCGTCCGAAGCTGCGGCGATATACATCGGCGGTTCATCTTTGGCGAGGTCAGTTTGCAGTTCATGCGGCAGAAATCCATATATCGGCGCTACAAAATCGGGCCGGTTTTCGGCGGTGTATTTAAAGGCCGATGCCGCCGCAACCGTACCACCAGCCGAGAACCCGATGATGCCGATGCGCGAAGGCGAGATACCATATTCGGCCGCATGTTCACGTACATACCTGATTGCTTCTTTCCCATCGGCAATACTTAACGGTACGATGGATTTTATCTTTTCGTTAAAATCTTTTTTCTGCAGATTGGTAAAAAGCTCAGTTGCGGGGTCATTTGTAAGGCTTTCGGCCAGCCTATACTTTAATACGAAAACCGTAATGCCTTTTTGATTCAGCCAATGGGCCACTTCGGTACCCTCACTCGTCATGGATAAAATATAAAAACCACCGCCCGGGCAAACAATCATCGCGGTGCCGGTATTAATAGCGGGATCAGCCGGGTAAACGGTTAGGGTAGGGCGGGAAACATCATAAACAACCGAACCATGAAAAGTTGGCTGGTTATATTCTTTCACTTTTTCGTTATAGGTCCAGTTTTCGGAACCCGGATCGGCACCGTTATAAAGCGGGATCACTTTTTGCTGGGCATTTATGGCGGCAGCAAAAAGCAATAAGAACAATGTAATTATCCTTGTCTTCGTCATTGGTTTTGGGGTTTTGAAATGTAAAGTTTCTATTTAAATTGGAAATCGCCGTATTTTTTTTAATTTACACATTAAACTTACTGATAGACAAATGGTCTAACGCATAATTTTCCTAAAGGGGCATAGGAGTAATAGCCATTTTTAGATATTTAGCTTAAACGTATGATCCGCGCTGTGGCATTTACTCATCCAAAACGTATGGTTGCTTTTTTTGTTAAAGCGATAATAGCCCCCTTTTTTTTAGCACCCCTTTTTTTTCAATCCTGCAAGCACGAAAAAAAAATTTACCAGAGCAATTGTAACGACGACTTAAGCTATAAACACGTAGGTTTCAGGCAGCTGATCGATAGTATTCAATTGTACGATCACCAGTATGTTGAAATAGACGGTACCTACATAGAAGGCAATGAAGAATCGGCATTGGTGAACGACAGCCTTTTTGCCGACCATTCAACTCAACACGCCCTTTGGGTAAATTTTAGCCAGGATTGCCCGCTGGTTTTAAAAGGCACCAATAGGGGCATCTTTGAAATTAACGATGGCAAATTCACGCAACTCAATAATAAAAGCGTTACCATTCGCGGGAAGATAGACGTACGCCACAAAGGGCATTTGGGAAGCTATAGCGGCTCAATCGACAGGATCAGTTATGTGAAGCTGTGATCAAGTCCATGTTCCATGGACCATAGACCATGGACTTCAACCAATATCCAGCTCCAGCCCGTCATAAGCTAACTCAATACCGGCAGGAAGGGTTTCGGAAATTTCAGCATGTTTTCCAAGGCGGTGGCTGATATGTGTTAAGTATGTTTTCTCCGCCCCGATATCCAGTGCAAACGCTATCGCTTCGTCAAAAGTAAAATGCGAGATATGTTCCTCCTTTTGCAGGGCGTTTACCACCAGTATTCTTGATCCTCTTATTTTTTCTTTTTCGGCCTCACTAATTGTTTTGGCATCGGTTATATAGGTAAAATCCTTTATCCTGAAACCTAATATGGGCAATTTGTAGTGCATCACCTCAATAGGGGTAAATGTTAATTTG
The DNA here is from genome assembly GCF_002355435.1 of Mucilaginibacter gotjawali. Classification (NCBI taxonomy): domain Bacteria; kingdom Pseudomonadati; phylum Bacteroidota; class Sphingobacteriia; order Sphingobacteriales; family Sphingobacteriaceae; genus Mucilaginibacter; species Mucilaginibacter gotjawali. Next base: position 4,407,026 of record NZ_AP017313.1, on the reverse strand, counting down.
CCGATATTAAAAGGGTCGCCATAAAGGGTATGCAAATTTAGCTGCGGGATGCCGGGGTATTTAAATTCACGAAAGATATAATGAAACTCTTTTTTTAAAGCTTCCTGTACCCGTGCATCTGCATAAACATCAATTGCCCCCCGCTGCTTATAATTAAAGGCCCTGATGTCATCCAGGCCGGCTACGTGGTCTTTATGCTCATGGGTAAACACAATGGCATCCAGGCGCTGCACTTTGGCCCGCAACATCTGGTACCTGAAATCAGGTCCCGAATCAATTACGACTACTTTTTGTTCGCCTTCAATCAGAATAGAGGTGCGCAATCGTTTATCGCGGGGGTCAGCAGAGGTACAAACCTCGCAGCCGCAGGCAATAACAGGTACACCCTGCGAAGTTCCGGTGCCTAAAAATGTAACCCTCAAAATTCAAGTGTTGTTTGTTTTAACTGGTGCAAAAATGCGGCCTGCTTCTCGTCCAGCAGGCTAAGGTCCATTTCGAGCGTCCTCGCCAGTTCAATTAATCCCAATATTTTACTCTCCAGCCCCGAAAATTTATTTACCACCACTATTTTGCTGTTTAGCAGTAAACAGGCCCCCGTTTTAAAATTTCCTTTTTCATACCTCACCTTATAGCCGGTTGTCCGGAGTAACATCTCCAGCTTTTCGAGGGTATGGTTGGTAATGTTAAGCATTGATGGTCAAAAATAGTTTTTTTAGTCCGAAAGTCAGTAAAGTCCGGAAGTCCGGAAGAAGTTTTTTCTTTAACCCGAAAGAAAGTTTTGGAATTGAAAGTCATGTCGTGAAAACTTTTCAAACCAACCGCTATTAAAATACTAAATGCATCTTTCTGACTTTCGGTCTTTCGGACTTTCCCGACTTTCGGACTTACTAAATTATTTTAAAAAGTTTTGATGTTTAATAATAAAACTCAAATAATTTATATCTTGTCGCATATTTCCTGAATTAAACTTTAAACTTATTTTTAAACTATGGAACAAACCTCTAACCGGTTTCTTTCGCTGGATGTTTTTCGCGGAATGACGATCGTTTTTATGATCATTGTTAATACTGCCGGAAGCGGTGCTGCCCCGTTTGCCCCGCTTGAACATGCCAAATGGTTTGGTTTTACCCCGACAGACCTGGTATTTCCATCCTTTTTATTTGCGGTAGGCAATGCGATGAGTTTTGCGATGAAAAAGTTTGATAGTTTAGCAACCGGCGCGGTAGTTTTCAGGATCTTTAAACGGGCGGCAATCATCTTTTTGCTGGGCTACCTGATGTATTGGTTTCCCTTTGTGCAGCATGACGCTACCGGCTACCACCTGGCGCCGATCAGTACAACCCGTATTTTTGGCGTATTGCAGCGTATAGCCCTTTGTTATCTTTTTGCATCGCTTATCATCTATTTTATTAAATCCAAAACGGCCGTTGTGGTCATCAGCATAGCAATGCTTTTGGGTTACTGGTTTATCCTGCTCATTTTTGGCGATCATAGTGATCCGTATGGTATGCTCACTAACTTCGGCACTACATTGGATAAAAATTTGTTGGGCGATGCTCACCTGTACCATGGGGAAGGTGTGGCATTCGATCCCGAAGGTATTTTAAGCACACTGCCGGCCATCGTAAATGTGATCTGCGGATATTATGCCGGTAAGTTCATCCAGGAAAAAGGCAAAGGATATGAAACTATTTCAAAGCTGATGTTATACGGCTTCCTGTTTATTTTTATCGCCCTTTGCTGGAATATGACTTTCCCGATCGCTAAAAAATTATGGACAAGCCCATTCGTATTATTAACCGTAGGGATCGATCTGGTGCTGATCTCCGCACTGATTTATATTGTAGAAATCAAATTATGGAACCAGGGAAACTGGACGAAGTTTTTTACTACAGTAGGCAAAAACCCGCTGCCCGTATACTTGTTTTCCGAACTTTTTGTGGTGATCCTGTATATGATTCATATCGGGCCTAAAAGCTTTTATGAATGGATCAACGCTGTCTTTTTCCAGGTGATAGCGCCTGGCGCCGTAGGATCGTTGCTATTTGCGATATGCTATATGCTTGTTTGCTGGACATTTGGTAAAATACTGGATAAAAACAAAATCTACATCAGGGTTTAAAACCAAGTTAAAATATGGAACAAATTAACAACAGGTTTACATCGCTGGATGTGTTTCGCGGGATGACTATTTGTTTTATGATCATCGTGAACAATCCGGGCAGCGATATCTCATTTGCCCCATTGGATCATGCCAAATGGTTTGGTTTTACGCCTACCGACCTGGTTTTCCCATCCTTCCTGTTTGCTATGGGGAATGCCATGAGCTTCGCCATGAAGAAATTTGATGGGCTGAGCAGCAGTTCGGTTATTCTGAAAATATTAAAAAGATCAGCATTGATTTTTTTAGTGGCCTATTGCCTTGAATTTTTAGGCTCGCTCCGTCACCAGGTAAACGGGGGGTGGTCGGTAGGATCAATTGACCATTTGCGGATACTTGGCGTATTACCACGCATTGCGCTCTGTTATCTGTTTGCAGCAATGATGGTATATTTTATTAAGTCGAAGAATGTTATCATTGTTATCAGTATATTACTATTGCTGGGCTATTGGGTGATCCTGCGGATCTTCGGCGATCCGGGTAATCATTTTGGTATGCTCACCAATGTTGGTACCTATATTGATAAAGCGGTGCTGGGTGAAAACCATATGTACCACGGCGAGGGTGTAGCTTTTGACCCTGAAGGTATTTTAAGTACGCTGCCGTCCATTGTAAACGTTATCTGCGGCTATTATGCAGGTAAATTCATCCAGGAAAAAGGGAAGTCGTTTGAAATGATCTCGAAACTTTTGATGGCCGGCTTCCTGCTTATCTTCCTGGCCCTTTGCTGGAACATGAGCTTCCCTATTGCCAAAAAATTATGGACAAGCTCCTTTGTTCTGTTAACCGTCGGTATCGACCTCGTATTAATTTCTGCGTTGGTGTATATCGTTGAAATGCAAAAATGGAACCCGTTAAACTGGACGTCCTTTTTCACCACCTTCGGTAAAAACCCGCTGGCTATTTATATTTTTGGCGATTTCTTTGGGTTTGTAGTTGGCTGGTTTTATATCAATAAAATGAATTTTAACGAGATCATGAGCGTAAAGGTGTTCCAGGTAATAGCGCCCGGCGCTATAGGCTCACTATTATTTGCTATTTACTACATGCTGGTGTGCTGGTTATTTGGTAAGATATTGGATAAGCGGAAGATTTATATCAGGGTGTAAGCCCCTCCCAACCCTCCCCGGTAGGGAGGGCTTTTTAATGATCAGTTTCTTAAAGTCTCCCCCAACCGGGGGAGATTTAGAGGGGGCTGGATATTTTATTTATATGAAAAAGTTAAGTTTTTTATCGTTTCTGCTGATTGCCGCAGTGGCCGTATCCGCGCAGGAAACAAAAACCTATGCCGAAAAATTGGGCTGGCCCAAGGGGGCCAGGGTGCTGATCCTGCATGTGGATGATGCGGGCATGTCGCATGAGTCGGATGAAGGGGTTGAAAAAGCCATCTCCGAGGGGGTATCCACTTCAACCAGCGTGATGATGCCCTGCCCGTTTGTGCCGGAGATTGTAAAGTATATCAAAGAACACCCCGGATTTGATGCCGGCCTGCATTTAACCTTAACATCCGAATGGAATAATTACAGGTGGGGGCCCCTGGCCGGAAAAGCAGCAGTGCCGGGTTTGGTGGATAAACAGGGTAGTTTGTATTCTTCTGTCGAAGGTGTTTACTTTAACGCGTCAGCTGATGAGGTGGATAAAGAAATGCGTGCACAGCTCGACAGGGCATTAACCATGGGATTTAAACCCACGCACCTGGATTCGCACATGGGGACGCTTTTTGCCAAAGAATCCTATATGCAAAAATATCTGCTGCTGGGGATTGAAAAACAGATCCCGGTGATGTTTCCCGGTGGCAATGACCTTTTTTACCGCTATGAGGCTAAAGCGGCCACCATTGCTGAGCTAAAGAAACAAGGCAAATACACCGAAGGAATGAAAATTGCCGAACCTGCTGCCTTAGACAAAGCAAAAACAATAGGGGAGTACCTGTGGAAAAACGGCTTACCTGTTTTGGACGACCTGCACAATTCCAGCTACGACTGGAATATGCCCGATGTTGATCATAAAACAGATGCAGAAATTCAAAAATGGTACACCGATCATTATATCGAAAGCATCGGCAGGCTGAGCCCTGGTTTAACCATGGTGATTATGCATTGCACCATGCCATCGGCCAATTTTAAATACATATCCGATACGGGCAATAAACGCAAAGGCGACCTGCTGGCCATGCTCGACCCGCGCCTGCGGAAATTTTTAACAGATAACGGCTTTATTTTAACCACCTGGCGGGAAGTTATGGAGCGAAGGATAAAGGTTGGGAATACGGAATAAGCTGTCTGAACTCGAATTTATGGAATTAAAGAATTTATAGAATTAACGTATCTGCGAGTAAAAATAAAACAAAGTGGAATTTAAAGCCAGTTATCAGAAGGAGAGGGATGGAATGGTGTGTTAACACTTACGTCTGCTCACATCCACAGCCAAATCGCACCTCGGTACAAATATTTAATTGAAAATTTTGGTAATTCTTCAATTCTATAAATTCAAGTTCCGACAAAAATAAAAATAGAATAGTAAACGATGCCCGACAGCAGTTCAGTTAAAATACTTTTTAACTTTTTCAGCGATATACTCGATGACTATGCCACCGAAACCTTGCTGGCGGAAGTTGTGAACGAAGAGTACGGCTATTATAAACTAAAAAACCTTCCTTTTTATGTGCCAAAACTGGCTTTGGATGATGTGGTTTGGGCAGAATTTAAACAAAGCGAAGGAATGTTGGTCTGTCGTAAAACCGTTCAGCATTCAGGTAATTCAACTATCCAGGGTATATTATTAAATATTGAACCAGACATGGATGAAATTTTGGTCACTTTTAAAGCGGATGGCTGTGTTGCGGAAAAACTTAACGACAGATACTTTACAATAGCAGTACCTGCGTCTGTTGATTACATCCCGCTAAAAAGTAAACTGGATAAACTCAAAAGGGAAAAAGTGCTGGATTACGCGGAATCCAGTCTGTCAGACAAACACCAGTACAAAAACATGCCCTCGCTATAGCACAAACAATCAGGAGTTTACCGTAAATCAACCACTTCAACCCCTTTATGCGCTTTAGGATCGAAAGAGAAAGTATTATCCGGTACCTGGATGTTGGGTACAAAACCGCGTATGGTATAAGTATACCGGTTGCCGTTTTTGTCGAAGATCAGGGCGCTGTAGATCTGTTTTTTAACTTTATCTATTTCTAAACGCACTTTAAAAAACTGTTTATCCTCTTCGGGGGTCAGGTCAATTTCCTGGTAGGTTTTTCCGGCTATCTTTACTTCGCCATTGTAAATATATTTATAGCCTTTTTCGTAAATAGTGAATATTTGGGCAGGGTTGATGCCGCTGCCGCTATTGTCAACATTATTTACCTGCACTTCATTATCTTTTTTAAGATAGGTCCATTGGGTTTTACCATCGCTGATCACTTCCTGTTCTACATCAGCCTTTGACGATGGCCCGGCGCTGTAAATAGTTACCTTAAACTTATTGGCTTTTGATCGGGCTATCAAAGTGCCGTTACGGGTTTCTTTTATCTTCGCCTGCTGGTTATCCAGGGTAAAATCAAAATCTGTTTTCACTACATCATAAAGGCGGTATTTTTCGCTCACTTTATTAAGTATTGCTTTTGCTGCGGCATCTTTTTGGGCGAATGTGTAGGAACTTATCAGTAAAAGGAGGGGTAATAGAATTAGCTTTTTCATTTGTTTTTTTTGGTGATTCACCGATTGTTTATTTTGTGATCTCACCGTTTATTTTTTTAGTGATTTCACCGGGTTTATTTTTCAGACAGTTAATGTTGCAAATTGTTTAATGCTGATCCGGTTTAATTGCCTTGTTTTGCCAGCGTTTCCAAATATCGCTCCAGGCTGTATTCATCCGGGTACAAAACGTCACGGGCTTTACTGCCTTCAAACGGGCCAACTATACCGGCCGCTTCCAACTGGTCGATGATGCGCCCGGCACGGTTATAACCTAGTTTCATTTTACGTTGTATCAGCGAAGTAGAGCCCTGCTGGTGCAGTACAATTAATCGGGCAGCATCTTCAAACATCGGATCGCGGTTATCAGGGTCATATTCTTTGGTGCTGCTGGCTTCACCCTCACCGGCATACTCCGGCAGCAACATTGCCGAGGCATAACCCCGCTGGTTACCTATAAAATCCGAGATCCGTTCCACTTCGTGTGTATCCACAAACGCGCACTGCAGGCGGATCAAATCGCTGCCGGTTGACAGCAGCATATCCCCGCGTCCGATCAATTGGTCGGCGCCGCCCGTATCCAGTATGGTACGCGAATCGATCTTTGAGAGCACCCTGAAAGCGAGCCTGGAGGGAAAGTTAGCCTTTATGGTACCGGTAATAATATTTACCGATGGCCTTTGCGTGGCAATTACCAGGTGAATACCCACCGCACGCGCCAGTTGCGCTATACGGGCTATCGGCACTTCCACTTCTTTTCCGGCGGTCATCATCAGGTCGGCAAACTCATCAATTACCAGCACAATAAAAGGCAGGTACCGGTGCTTTTCCGGATCACTGATCTTTCGCTTAACAAATTTTTCGTTGTATTCCTTCAGGTTACGCACACCGGCGTCTTTTAACAGGTCATACCGCTGGTCCATTTCGATACACAGGGAGTTCAGGGTATTCACTACCTTTTTAGTGTCAGTGATAATGGCATCGGCTTCGTCCGGCAGTTTTGCCAAAAAGTGCCTTTCTATCTTGCGGAAAAGGGTTAGCTCCACCTTTTTCGGATCCACCAAAACAAATTTCAGTTCGGCAGGATGTTTTTTGTATAGCAGCGATACCAATATCGCATTAATACCAACTGATTTACCCTGCCCTGTAGCCCCCGCAACCAGTAAGTGTGGCATCTTAGCCAGATCGGCAATAAACACTTCGTTGCTGATGGTTTTTCCGAGGGCGATGGGCAGGTCCATGGTCGTATTCTGCCATTTCTCAGTAGCCAGTACCGACCGCATCGAAACCATTTCGGGGCTTTGATTGGGTACCTCGATACCAATGGTACCTTTACCCGGCATAGGGGCAATAATACGGATCCCTAAAGCCGCTAAACTTAAAGCGATGTCATCTTCCAGGTTTTTGATTTTGGAGATCCGTACCCCCGGCGCGGGTATAATTTCATACAGGGTAACCGTTGGCCCGATGGTTGCCTTAATTTTATCTATCTCGATATTATAATGGTTCAGCGTTTCAACGATCTTATTTTTATTGGCGGCCAGTTCATCCGAGTTTACATTGATTTTGTTGGATCCGTAATTCTCCAATAGGTCCAGCGTAGGATATTTATAAGAAGCCAGTTCAAGCGTATGGTCATAAATGCCAAATTGCTCAAGCAGGCTGTTGGCTTTATCTTCGTCGTTTTTTTCAATATTTAAAACAGGGGTAGGGCGGGTAACGCCAACCGTTAACGGAATCTCATTTTCAAACTCAGGTTCATGCCCTTCGCTGTTTGGGTCGGGTGTTAAAACAACGGGCTCATGAAAAATTGGATTTTGCACCAAAGGCTGCTGCTTAAGCGGTTCAGCCTTTGCGATGTTTTCGCCATTGCCTTTTATTTTATTCGCCCGCCCGGGCCATTCAACAGGCAACGATATTTCTTCATCCTCCAGGTCTGCAGGTTCGGGTACCACCTGGTTAACAGGCACCGCTTCTGCAAGTTCGTCAGGATTTTTTTTACGGTTGGGTAATTTAAAGTCAATATTGTAAGCAATTACCAATAGGGTTAGCGCCGCAAAAATTAAAATACCGGCTGTGCCCGTTTGTCCTATTTGCGCGTCCAGCAGGCGATTGGTCCAGAAGCCAAATTCACCTTCAAGGTAGTTCGGCGTATCAGCAATAAAAGCATGAAAAAAGCCTAAGAATACGGAGATATAAACGATGCCGAAAAGTGAATAGGCCAGCGTTTTTCCGATAGCGAACAAGCTTACTTTAAACAGCAGCCTGTAACCGATGATAAAAAAGACCAATACAAAAAGGAACGAGCCGACGCCGAACCACTCATAAATAAACTGGTTGCTTAATAAAGCGCCCAGCTTGCCCATCCAATTATCAACCATGGGGCTTTTAACCCCATTATCCATTAATTCCTGCGTGGTTTTAAATAAATTGCCCCAGCCGCCATTTGCTTTTGACACGTAACTCTGGTCTTCCTGCCAGGTAAACAGGTAGGAAGTAAATGCAACAAAAAAATAAACCGACAGCAGCAGCGAAAATAAGCCTGTTATTTTGATGATTTGACTGTTCATCAGCCCGAAATTTCGCGGGCTCTCCTGCTTTTGCTTTACAGGACGCTCCCTTTCGGTTTTTGCCGATGGCTGGCGTGGCTGATTTTCTGGCTTGAAACTATTTGATTTAAACTGATTTCCTTTTACCGGCATCCTGATGTAACCCTGATATTCTACAAATATAAAGTTAATAGATTAAACAACTTATTTACCTTGTTATTTTAATTTTTTAGTAATATTGGAATTAAGATGTTAATTTAACGTAAAGAGGAAGTTGATTAAGTTAGATTGAGTTGATTATGTTGATTGGTTGAAAATACATAGCAGCTAAAAAAGGTGTTTTCAAGCTGGTTTTAACTTAATCAACTTAATCAACCCAATCAACTACTAACTAAATACAACATGAGCGTAGAAAAACTGGAGTCATACATCACCAGCGCCGATCTGAACGGCCTTGATGCCTTGCTGGTAAGTGAGCCGGCGTTGGCAAAAAGCCGTACCAGTCACCAGGTTTCTCCGCTCATGCTTTCCTGTTACTATAAAAAGCCCGAGGTTACCGCCCTGCTGTTGAAATATGTTGATGAGATCAGTTTATTTGAAGCGGCAGCAGCAGGCAAGTTTGATGTGGTTGCCAACCTGGTATACCAGCACCCTGAGGCGATAAATTTTTATGCCGAAGATGGGTTTACATCACTGGGCCTGGCCTGCTATTTCGGGCAGTATGAAATTGCACGATACCTTGTTTTAAAAGGTGCCGATGTTAATCTACCGTCCAACAACGGGTTCCAGGTTTATCCCCTGCATTCAGCCGCTGCCGGAAATTATACCCAGATTGCGCGGATGCTGATTGAAAATAACGCGCAGGTAAACGTAAGGCAGCAGGCGGGCGTTACCGCACTGCACTCTGCTGCACAAAATGGCAATATCGACCTGCTCATTCTTCTGCTTGAGCATGGCGCCGATGTGAGCATCCGGATGGAAGGCGGCAAACTCGCTGCCGACCTGGCCCGCGAAAAGGGCTTTATTGAAATTGCCGAAGCGCTGGCTTAATCGTCATTAGTTCACTGGTTCATTAGTTCATTAGTTCATTAGTTCATTGGTTCATTGGTTGGTAGGTAGATATCGCATTTTAGTGCGCCGGAAAATCGGGGAAATCATCCCAAAACAATCGGTGAAATCATAAGGACATAATCGGTGTAATCACAAAAAAATAAATCGGTGAAATCGAAAGATAATCGGTGTAATCCCTAAGATATTAATTATTAACTTAACTTATTTATTTATAAGGAGTTGGTTATTTAAAAGTTATAGTTTATTTTCGTGTCAATAAAAAGGTCCCCGGCCTCGCGCTGGGGATCTTTTTGATTTGATAAATTATTGATGAGCAGGGCGCTCAATGAATGCTTTTATACGGGCATTGTTTTTTTTAAGTTGCGATTTTTTTAAATATTTTTTAAAAATCTTCGTCCTTAATAGCTAACAGGTAAAAACCCGTATCCAAAGCACAAAAAAGATAAGAATGTCATCCTGTAAAGCTTTTGCTTCGGGGTCCCATATGGCAGTCCGCCCGCATCAGCATTCAGGCGAAGCAATTCGCCTGAATTGTTTACAGCCAACATCATCACCCGCCGGAGTTCAAAGACTTTGCCAGAAGATTGGATAGGGGATAAAAAAAGATTCCCTAAAGTAGTAGGTTACTACCTTAAGGAATGCAGTGTTGTGAAAGCTTAGGTGATAGTGGGTTGTGTGTTATATAGCTTTATCCTTTGCCACCGAAGGTATAGAACATGGATACCTGGAGTGCTGTGGTGCCGGTATAAAACGACACATTATTGCCGTTTTGATTGAGCTGATTCCCGCCCGCCGAGTTGTAATGCTCGTATTGCAGGTTAGCCAATGTAGCGGCAAAACCAAACTTTTTTGAAGCATAGTAAACCATTTCCAGTTTGACTCCAGCGGTTAGGTTATGTGAGGTATAGCTATTGTCGTTAAAGTTGTCGCCCGGCGGATAGGTAAAGTTAGTTGTTCCCTTTCCATAACTGATATACGGTCCGGTTCGGATGCCGAATTTGTTTTTATAAAGCAAATATTTCCGGGCATACAAGGTACCGCTGAATTGATAGTCATGGTAATTTACAGGATAGCCGAAATTATTATCAGAGGTTGTCTGCGAAATGGAAGCAAAGTTAAGGGCAAGGCTAATGTCAATGCCGTTTGCAATAAAATAGCTGTACAGCGGACCGAAAGTAAAATTGTTATTACGCAATACAAATGGCGATCCATCACCGGTTTGCTGAGCGCCGGGACTTTCATTTGTTTTGCCTACGCCAAAGCCGAAATTAAAGCCGAGGGTTTGCGAGCCTTTTTCAGTTTGCGCGTTTGAAAATTGAATTGTCAATAAAAATGCTGTGATAAGAATCAAGATTTTGTTCATGGTTTTTTGTTTATGTGAGTTACCTGAACGGCAAAAAAACAGCCTTATTTTATCAAAAAGCCGATAAAACGGTGTTTTTGAACTATATTTTTTTGGAGATACTATAACCATAAAACGGGCGTTTAACTAAGTTTTTAGTTGTTGTAAAATGATTGGGAAAAGCTGCTTTTTTACGCGAATTAAAAGGGGGAGGCACCTAACGGGAATCAAAGTATAAACGGGCGATGGTAGCTGTTGTAATACAAATTCTTACTTTTAGGCGGTTTTGAATTATTACAAAAGTCATAAGTAGAGAAAAGCACGACTTATGACTAAAGACTTTCGACTTTGTACTTATATGTCTTATACCCTCATCCGTGTTATTTCAGTTTTAGCGATAGCAGGCGTTATAATCCGTCCATTTAAATTACCCGAAGCTGTTTGGGCAGTAGCAGGGGCGGTGTTGCTTGTACTACTGCGGCAAATATCACCCACGGAAGCTCTTACTGGCCTCAACAGGGGGACAGATGTCTATCTTTTTCTAACCGGAATGATGCTTTTAGCCGAAACCGCCCGCGAAGAAAAGCTTTTCGACTGGCTGGCGGCACACGCAACGGTGCTGGCGAAGGGCTCATCAACAAGGCTTTTCCTGCTTATTTACCTGGTGGGTATCATTGTTACCGTGTTTTTATCAAATGATGCCACAGCAGTAGTATTAACCCCGGCCGTAGCAGCGGCTGTAAGAGCCGCGAATGTTAAAAATCCATTGCCCTATTTGCTTATCTGCGCGTTTATCGCCAATGCTGCCTCTTTTGTACTACCAATCTCTAACCCGGCTAACCTGGTGATTTATGGCAGCCACATGCCGCCGCTTTTGCATTGGCTGAGGTTGTATTTTTTACCGTCGCTTTTTGCTATTGCCGCCACTTATTTAATGCTGTACCTTACCCAGCGAACGGCCCTAAAACAACAAACTGAAACCGATATTCAATTACCAACCTTATCACGAGGCGGAAAAACGGCTTTATATGGTATTTTAGGAACGGCTGTAGTTTTGCTCATCGCATCGGCTATGGATCTGCAACTGGGCCTGCCTACAGCCATCACCGGGATACTGACATCTGCTATCGTTATTATTAGTGCCCGGAAAGATCCCCGCATCGTTATCAAAGGCGTTACCTGGTCGGTGCTGCCGCTGGTGGGCGGGCTGTTTATTATTGTGGAGGCGCTTTATAAGACAGGGCTCATCCATGCAATAAGTCAGCTGCTTGATCATAGTGCGGCTCATTCTGCTGCAGGTGCTGCATGGGGCAGCAGTTTTAGCATCGCCATTGCCTGCAACCTCGCCAATAACCTGCCGGTCGGGTTGGTAGCCGGAAATGCCATCCAGGTTGCCCATTTACCGGAAATGGTAAAAAGCGCTATACTGATAGGGGTGGACCTCGGCCCCAATCTGTCTATCACAGGGTCTCTGGCAACTATATTATGGCTGGTGGCCCTGCGCCGCGAAGGTCATATGGTTAGCGCCTGGGCGTTCCTCAAAATTGGTTTTTTTGTGATGATGGTTGCATTGTTGCTGGCTATTGGCTCGCTGTGGTTATAATTTTATGAATATTTTCAGGCTGATGTCCAGTTTGTTTTTGCCCGTTTGTTATGGAGGTATAATTCATAAATTAGTTAACAATTAAAACTTAAACAAAATGGACGAGTATGCATTAATTATGAGGCACGAAGACGGCAGCAAGATTGCCTCACCCGAGCAAATGCAAATCTGGATGAAACAAACCATGGACTGGATCGGCGGCATTGCAGCCCAAAACAAATTTGTGAGTGGCACAGGTTTGCTTTTTGACGATGCAAAGGTGGTTCATCACAACAAAATGGTAACCAATGGCCCCTTTGGCGAAATTAAAGAAACCATCGGAGGGTTTATCACCGTAAGGGCCGAGTCTGCCGAAGAAGCAGCCGGGTTTGCAAAAGGTTGCCCCGTTTTGCAAGGCGAAGGCAATACCATGGAAGTGCGCAGAATAGCTAAAAGAGATGATGGTCATTAAAAGACCAAAAACGCATGGCCTGATAGCTTATAGCGATGGGTTTTTAAACCTTAAGTGTTTGAAAGATAAAAAAATAATTGGAGCTACCCTCTTTTTTGCCTGCAAAAGAGAGGGTCGACCAGCGAAGCGTAGTCGGGGTGAGTCAGCCCGGCGGACATTACCGCCAATGCATGGCGGCGAGTTTACTCACCCCGACTGCGCTACGCTGGTCGACCCTCTCTACGGCAAGGTGGCCGTTGCACAACCAAACCGGATTAAGTTTTAAAAAAACTTGTCCAGTTTGAAGGATTATAGTCGTGAGACTATAAAAAGTTCTTTGAAATATCGATTAAAACCAAGACGATGCATTTATAGCATATTGTTGTTTAAAGCTGCTTAATAGCGTATCAAATATGCTGTTTAAGAAATTACTGATCTGTTTTTGTGTTTCTTGAATGGGCTTGAACTTATATTTAAGGAGTTTTTTGAGATTATAAGCCGTAGCGGCCATAAGCATGCATTTGTTAGCTTGTTTAAGCCCCTTGCTGTTTATCCTGTTTAAGCCCGTGTGGTTAATTAAAGAACCGAAAACCGGCTCGACCGTACTGGACCGAAGCAACTTCATCAGTTTGCCTTTGGGGCTTTCTACCCGCCGCTGCATGTATTCATAAAGTGGTTTATCCGCAGAGTCGATCAGCTTTTTAAACCCTTTTTTGTTAGCACAGATTTCCCTGCACGGACAGTTTTTGCAGTCGCTGATGTTGGACTCATAAATCTTTTTGAGAACGGTTGGCTCTTTATAGGCGGACTCGATGCGCCTGAAAGGCAGATGTACACCCATTATACAGGTGTACCGGTCATGGTCCGCCTCATAGGTAAACCCTTCGATCTCTCTTGAAGATTTATAGTTTCCAGGATTGGGAATGAACCCTTTCATACCATTGGCTGTTAATGCCCGTATCGCTTTACCGCTGCTGTAACCTGTATCAGCCAGTATTTCTTCTACCTGAATAGCTTGATCAGCCATATTACCTGCAATCTGCGGAAGCATTAGCGGCAGTGAAGTATTATCAGCCTGGTTTCCCTTAAAGGCTTGTATATAAGTGATATAATGGCTGGCTGTATCCACACTCATTTGTGCCCGGTAATACAGCCGCATCGGTTTGCCGGGTTTGGTGGTTAAACGGGCGTCAGGGTCTGAAGGGCTATAATGGGTTTCATTAACCTGAGCTGATTTTTTGTTCTTCTTATCCGGATTACCCTGACCGCCTTTATTATCATCTTCCGGCGTTTTGGGTTCATCTTCACTATTATCGTTCAACTCCCGGCTGAAAACGGAAGCATCTTCCATGACCAGCCGCTCAACCATGCTTTGCTTTGCGGCGTTTGCCGGTATTAAAGCACTGTCCACGGCCTGTCGTGTACCATTAATCAGGCCGTGATTGATACAGAGTTTTAACACCTGTTTAAATAAGTCTAAAAAGGTCTCTTCGCCATAGAGTTTACGGGTGCGGCTTAAAGTAGAATGCCACGGCAGTTCTTCACCAAGGTCATACCCCAGGAAGTAAAGAATATCCATTCGCATGCCTGATGCAGCAATGATGCGTCGGTCACTGTTAATGTTCTCAAGATAACCAACTAACATTAACTTCATAAAAACCACCGGATCAATACTCTTTTGGCCTTCTTTACCGTAATACGCTGAAGTAGACCGATATAAGAAATCCAGATTAAGCAGTTTTTTTAACCGTCGATAGAAGTTATCCGCCGGAACATAGTCTGAAAGCTGAAATTGAATGAACAGCTTTTCCTGATGATCTTTTTTGCCTTGCATAGGCTAATATACTAAAAATCAAAATTTTAATCAATATTTCAAAGAACTTTTATTGTGAGTCTTCATCGACTTACTTTAGTTGTGCAACGGTCACCAAGCCGTAAAGAGGGTGAAAAAAATATTTCGAACACCTTGGGTTTAAAAACCCGTCGTTATGGAAATAAAAATATAATTTCTCTGCGTTTACAGTTTATTTTAAGCTAATGCCTTTTTTCTACCCATGAAAAACCAGGAGCTGATACCGCATTTATTCAGAACGGAATACCGGAAAATCGTTTCGGTTCTTTGCAAACGCTTTGGTTTTGGCCAGATAGAAACTGCTGAAGATATTGCCAGTGATACCTTTTTAACTGCCGCCCAAACCTGGGCATATAAGGGCGCTCCCCCAAATCCCACAGCCTGGCTATATAAAGTTGCAAAAAACAAAGCAAGGAATCATCTGATCCGGAATTTGACCTTCGAAACGAAAATTGCGCCCCAGATTGCAGCTTCGCCTGGAGTTGAAGATGTAATGGAAATCGATTTATCGCCCCAAAACATCAGCGACAGCCAGTTGCAAATGATGTTTGCCATCTGTCACCCCGCTTTATCCCCTGGGGCACAAGTCGGTTTAGCATTACGCATACTTTGCGGGTTTGGCATCGACGAAATAGCAGAAGCATTCCTGTCAAATAAAGAAACCATCAATAAAAGGCTTTACCGCGCCAGGGAAAAATTAAGGGAAGAGAAGATAAAGATTGAGTTTCCGGGCACTGCTGAAATTGAAGAACGGCTTGAAAATGTACTAACAACCATTTACCTGCTTTTTAGCGAGGGCTATTATTCGGTGAGCCAAAACCAAACACTCCGGCAGGATCTATGCCTCGAAGCCATGCGTTTATGCACTATGCTTATCGAAAATAAAAGCACCTGTAAACCGCAGGTTTATGCTTTGCTTGCCCTCATGTATTTTCATGCTTCGAGGTTTGAGGCAAGGATAAATAAAAACGGCGAACTGGTGTTATATGATGACCAGGATACTGGTTTATGGAACATGGAACTGATCAGTAAAGGCGCTTATTATTTAAAATGTGCCTCGGTGGGCGCCGTACTATCAAAATATCACCTGCAGGCAGGCATCGCCTGGTGGAACACGCAAAAAGCTGATACCGAAGAGAAGTGGGAGAATATTTTGCAGTTGTATAACCGCTTGCTTCAGTTGGATTATTCACCTGTCGCTGCGCTTAACAGAACCTACGCACTTTCAAAAGCAAACGGAAAGACTGAAGCAATCGCAGAAGCGGAGAAACTGAAGCTTATTGATAACCAATTTTATTTTGCCCTGCTTGGCGAACTTTATGCCGGCATTGACAATGAAAAAGCAAAACAAAATTTTGAAAAGGCTTTTTCATTGGCAAAAACACAGGCCGACAAGCAGGCGATGCAAAATAAAATAAACAAACTTTAATTTGCAGCGCCGGGTGGGGGCCTTAATGGTGGGCAGGTTCGCCTTCTTCGGCGATTGATTTTGTTTGAGGGGTAGATACAATTTCGCCGTACTCATTTACATAAGCCAGCATGCTGTCGAGGTCGCCGCCGGTTGCATTTTTCAACCGTTCTTCTTTGCGGTATGCTTTGTCCTCTTTCTTTTTGAGCCGTTTCTTTTCCAGCTCTTTTTTCATGAATGTTGATTTTGATTTAGCCATAGTGTTTTTATTAAGAGCCAGGAGTCAAGAGCCAGGAATCAAGACGAAATGTAAGAATAGAAGAAATATTGAATGCCGAATATTGAATATTGAAGTTCACTTCATAATTCTACATTCGTTATTCATTATTCGTGATTATTGGCTTTTTCTCCTGATCCTTGATTCTGATTAAATAAAAAGCACCTGCCATATAAAGGGCAGGTGCTCTTACGATAAAACTAAAATAAATTAGTTGATAACTTTTACATTTATTGCGTTCAGGCCTTTTTTGCCTTCTTCAACATCAAATTGTACTTTATCATTTTCACGGATGCTATCGATTAAGCCGGTAGAGTGAACGAAAATTTCGTTCCTGTTATCGTTCTGTGAAATGAATCCAAAACCCTTTTGGGTATTGAAAAACTTTACTGTTCCTTCTTTTTGCATTAAATTATTTATTAATAAGCTGACAAGGTAGTCATAAATATTGGCATAATTTACTTTTTGATAAAATTATTTAACAATTATTTATACTAATGAGAGTGAAAAGAAATTTTTTTCACGTTATTTTAAATAAAAGTTTGGCATAGGGTAATACCAGGCAGGTTTAAATAAAAGCATGCCTGGCTGCAATAAATAAATTATCAAGGTGTTTATATGGTAGTAGGAATAGTAAATGCCTGTTTAACAAGGTATAACAGGTTTGCCATTTTTCAATAAAAAACACAGATAAGGAATAGGTTTTTTTACTGATAAAATCAACAGTAATTCAGTAATTTTACTTACCTTTAACAAATCCACTAATCCAATTTAAATTCTTAGACATTGCCTGGATAATAATGCGGTGATATTTAAGCATTAACCAGCATAGCATGAAAAAAGACTTTAAAAAGGAGTTAATCCCAGGCGGGGTTAATCGGTATTTAGCTTTCGGGGCTTCAATAAATGCAGCATTCAATTTCGAAACTGCCTGCAACAAACAAACAATTTACAAAAAATTTAAATAATAATGGATTTAGCAGCAATTAAGGTCCAAACCATGACTTATGTGTATGATTTGATGAACGAGGCAAAAGAACATGGTTTTAAAGCCGACGATACCTGGGAAGTGAGCCTGGTATCGGAAACTGACAGGGTGCGGATCCAAAAAGACTATTATCCGGCGGTGGCAAGTAAAGCATTTTCGGATATCCTGCTGCAGGTTTTTCAATCTGTAAAATCTGCCCTGAACTCGCCTTTAAGCAAAGAAGAAGAACTGATGAACAGCCAGACTATTTTAAACAGCGAACTGAAGTATATCATTGCCTTTAACCCAAAACGAGCCAGGCACTAACAACTCTCTGCGTATTCATTATAAAAAAAATGAATGGCTCAGCGGCAAATACCAATTTGTACCCTAATTAATAAACTATAAAATAATGCCATTTTTAGACAATGTACTGCAACCACCATCGTATGGATGGATGGATGCCAAAGGCGAACTGGTTAAACCCAGCAATGGAAGGATCATACGGGAGTTCTTTTCCAGACTTAATGTTTTTAAGTCCCGTAAAAACTGGCTCCCTTTTTTTAGCTGGCTTAAGGTGTTATGTTTTATGCCTTTCTTTTTTCTTTTTGTATTTAAATTCATGAGCCCCTGGATGCTGCTCGCGGCTTTTGCTTACAGCATGATCATTATGGGTACGCATGGCACAATTTGGCATCACCGCTATTGTACGCACGGTGCTTATAAATTCAGGAATAATTTCTGGCGGTTTTTTACGCAGAACCTTACCATTAATGTGATCCCCGAAGAAATTTATGTCGTGTCGCACCATGTGCACCATGCAAAATCTGATACGCCGGGCGATCCATATAACGCATACGGTGGCTTTTTATATTGTTTTTTGGCGGATGTAAACCATCAGCCAATAGCCAAGAACCTTACCGAAGCAGAATACAACCGCGTAAAATTATTAATGAAACATACCGGGGTAACAGGTAATACCTATGCGCAATATCAAAAATGGGGGTCGTACGTTAATCCCAACCGTGCAATTTTATCGTGGGTGCTCAACTGGTCGTTTTGGTACCTTGCATTTTACCTGATGGGCGGTAACGCTTTAGCCTGCACGTTATTTGGCGCTGCAGGCTTTTGGGCTATTGGTGTACGTACCTTTAATTATGAAGGACATGGTAAAGGTAAGGATAAACAACGCGAGGGTATTGATTTTAACCGGAATGACATGTCGGTAAACCAGATATGGCCGGGTTTTGTAGCCGGAGAATGGCATAACAACCATCACCTGTTCCCGCGTAGCGCACGCAGTGGCTTTATGCCGCACCAGGTAGATATGGCCTGGTATTATATCCGGCTGATGAACCGTCTTGGCGCCATCAGCAGTTATAAGGATTCAAAAAAACAATTTTACGCCAAATACCATCAACCTTACCTGGAGCAAAAAACAACGGGTAATGTTCCTGCTGAAAGCGGTGAAAAGTTGATTACAGAAGTAATATGATTTGTGGCTCAGCTTCTTAAATAAGAAGCGCCATTAATGTCGACTATGCCGGCGCTGGTAAATTCCAAACCATCGCCGGCATATACGGCAATCAAGCGGGCCACCTCTTCGGGTTTAGCCACCCTGCCAAACGGGCTTTGCCTTTTTATCGCCTCTCCCGGCTCGCCGCTTAAAGCACTTGCCGCCATTTCAGTTTCCACAAAACCAGGCGCTATAATATGTACACTGATGCCTGTGGGCGCCAAAGCAATTGCCAGCGACTGGCTCATCGCATTTAAGCCGGCTTTACTGGCCCCATAGCCAGGGTGATCAGGTTTGCCTCTGAAAGCGCCTCTCGAGGATATGTTAATAATCTTTCCGTATTTGTTCCTGGCCATCAGCTTCACTGCAAAAAAACACATGTTGGCCGGTCCGGTTAGGTTAGCTTTTATGGTTTCTTCCCAGTTTTTCTGCCAGTTTTCAAAATCCGTTTCCAGTATCTTGTGTTCAAGATATACGCCTGCATTATTGACCAATACATCCAGCTTATCAAAACGATCGGAATACCAACTGAAAAAGTTTTGGATGGCAGGCGGATCGCTTACATCAAGTTGATAAATTTGATGCCCTTCTCCGGTTAACGCCCTTAAAGTTTGCCCGGCGGTCTCCGCGTCGGAACGGTAAGTGAGTATAACGTTGCCGCCCGCTGCTGCAAACAATTCTGCTGCGGCCCTGCCAATACCACGCGTGCCACCGGTAATCACAATATTTTTACCCGAAAAATCAAAAGTCATTTTTAAAAGTACGGTTTATCCTATAAAATAAAATAATTCATCGTCAAAAATGGATAGGTTTTTCCCTGTAAATACTTCGTTATTTATACGGATTCGCAATAAACCATCAATTATTAAAGCAAAAATATTTATAAAATATTTTTCTTGCTTTTATTATCAAATCAAAAAAGTATTATTGTCCATCTCTTGATTATGAACCTGTTGATTTGTCAACGATAATTTTTTATTGATTTATGGCTTTTACCAAACCAAAACTTAGCTTTTGGCAAATTATAAACATGAATGTCGGTTTTTTTGGCATTCAGTACAGTTTCGGGTTGCAGCAAACGGCTATAAATCCTTTATATACTTTTTTGCATGCCCGCGCTGACCAATTGCCGCTGCTTAATTTGGCGGGGCCGATGACGGGCTTATTGATCCAACCCTTAATAGGCGCTTTAAGCGACAAAACCTGGCACCCGCGATGGGGAAGGCGTAAGCCCTATTTTTTAATGGGCGCCGTTTTTTGCAGCCTTTGCCTTTTTTCGTTCCCGTTTAGCCGCACGTTATGGATGGCGGCCGGACTGTTATGGATCCTGGACGCGGCCAACAATACCGCAATGGAGCCGTACCGCGCCTTTATTGCCGACAAATTGCCCGACAAACAACGCGCCCTGGGGTTTTTAACGCAAAGCTTTTTTACCGGCCTTGGTATAACGCTGGCTAACCTTTCGCTGGGTTTTTTTAAAAACATTATTGCCGGCGAAACTAAAACGAGCACCGGTCAATCGGGTATCCCGTACTGGGTATTTGGTTCTTTCTTTGTTGGCGCGGTTTGCTCCATCGTGTCAGTAGTTTGGTCGGTAATGACGACCCCGGAGATCCCGCCGACAGAAGAGGAACTCGCGGAGCTTCGCGCCCGCAAAAAAGGTTTCCTTGAACCCATGAAAGAGATTTTTGCCGCGATAGGTGACATGCCCTCGGTAATGTGGAAACTGGCCCTGGTTTACCTGTTCCAATGGTACGCCATGTTTTGTTACTGGCAGTTTGTATCATTAAGCATCGCAAAATCCGTATTCCATACCACGCCCGACGGCAACAAGGAATTGTATGAACAGGCGGTAGTTTGGGCAGGTAAAGTAAACGGCTTTTATAATATCATTACTTTTACGTCAGCATTCGGGCTGGTTTGGCTGGCGCGCAAATTCAGCGCCAAGTATGTGCACATCGCCTGCCTGGCTATGGCGGGGATCGGCTTGCTGGTATTTGTGCATATTACCGATAGAATGCTTTTATTCGCACCAATGGTTGGTTTTGGTATTGCCTGGGCAAGTATGATGGGCGTACCCTACATAATGGTGGTAGGTAATATCCCTAAAGAAAGATATGGCGTTTATATGGGTATTATTAATATGATGATTGTTATTCCCATGATCTTACAAACACTTAGCTTTGGTTATGTGTATAAAAATTTTCTTGGCGATAACCCTACCAATGCCATTACCTTTGCCGGGGTGCTGTTGCTTATTGCCGCTTTGGCAACAACCCGCATAAAAAAGGATGTAGTAACTGACGATATCCCTATGGCTGCGGGCGGTCATTAACGAGGGCAAGAAACGATAAGATACTTTTTTGAACTAATAACGTGTACAATTCTTCTATCCATCAGCATATCAATGCTGCATTACAAAAAAACAATATCGACATCGCCGGGGCCGACAACCTCTTCTATACCCGGATGATCGCCAACGCTGATGCGGTATATAATTTATACAACGAGATCTATGGTAATCATCCTGAAAGTGAAAGCACATTTGCTGAATTGACAGCGGTGATCATCCAGTCATACAAAACACGCTCAGCTGTTTTAAAAAAGAAAGATTTTGAAAAGGAAAACAGGGGAAACTGGTTTTTAAGCAACGAAATTACGGGGATGAGCCTGTATGTCGACCGTTTTAGCGCAAACCTAAAAGGGCTGGGTAACAAGCTGGATCATTTTGAAAAGCTGGGTGTTAACCTGCTGCATCTGCTCCCCGTTTTTGAGAGCCCGGCAGGCGAAAGCGACGGCGGCTATGCTGTTTCCGATTTCAGGAAGGTTGATCAGCGTTTTGGTTCGCTGGATGATCTGAAAGCCGTCCGTAAAAAGATGGATAAAATGGGCATGTACCTGATGCAGGATATCGTACTGAACCATACGTCGCGCCGCCATGAGTGGGCCGAAAAAGCAAGGCAGGGCGATGCCAAATACCAGGATTATTTTTACATGTTTGACGACAGGGTTATTCCTGATGAATATGAAAAAGCTATGCCGGAGATTTTCCCGGAAAGCGCCCCCGGAAATTTTACCTGGATCCCTGAATGCAACAAATGGGTGATGACGGTATTCCACAATTACCAGTGGGACCTAAACTTTACCAATCCAGCCGTATTGGTGGATATGCTTGATCATATTTTCTTTTACGCCAATATCGGGGTTGATATTTTGCGGATAGATGCCCCGGCGTTTATCTGGAAGCAAAAGGGCACCAATTGCCAGAATCTGCCGCAGGCGCATACTTTACTGCGTTTAATAAAACAGTGCGTGATTGCTGCTGCGCCGGGGATGGCGATTTTAGGCGAAGCCATTGTTAGCCCCGAAGAGATCATGAAATACTTCGGTACCGGAGAATATACGGCTAAGGAATGCGATTTTGCCTATAACGCCACACAAATGGCGCTGCAGTGGGATATGCTGGCTACCGGCGATACGCGCGTCATGCTGGCGGCGCAACCCGGTCTATTGAAAAAGCCTTACGGTACTTCCTGGATCACTTATACCCGTTGCCATGACGATATTGGCCTGGCCTATGACGACCACATGATCCGGGCTGCGGGATACGACCCATACCTTCATCGCAAATACCTGAAGGAATACTATGAAGGCAGTTTGCCCGGCAGCCCTTCAAAAGGGGCCTTGTTTTCCGCCAACCCCAAAACCGGCGATGCACGGATCAGCGGTACGCTGGCATCGCTCTGCGGGCTCGAAAAAGCCATTAAAGCTGATGATAACGCTGCTATAAACCAGTCAATTAATAAAATTTTGCTGATGCAGGCGCACAGCTTTTTCCTGGGGGGCGTGCCGATGCTTTTTTATGGCGACGAACTGGGTTATTGCAATGATTACTCGTACCTGGATGACCCCGGCAAAAGTTATGATAACCGCTGGATGCACCGGCCCGTTATTGACTGGGAAAAGAATAAAAAAATTGACAAACCGGGAACGATTGAGCAAAGGATATTTTCAGCAACACAAAAATTGATAAGTATCCGCAAAAAATTACCCGTGATCGGCGATTATAAAAATATAGCCTGGCTGCCGCCTTTCAATATCCACGTCGCTGCCTATTTAAGAACGCTTGGCGGGCATCAGTTTTATGGTGTTTTTAATTTTAGTGAAGAACCCTGCTATTTAAAATGGAGCGCCTTTAAGGACAAAGGAATCACCCCGCTTAAATTTTACGACCATATTGCAGCAAAAGAAGTGGTTGCAGGCCCGGATAATGAGCATTTGATTATTGGAGGATACGGTTTTTATTTATTTTCTGTTGTTGACAGTAATAAGTAATTTCAGCAGCTTCAATTTTTTGATGATATAAATTTCTACCTTTAAAATGCCAATTATTTATAAACGCCGGTTAATATGAAAAGAATCATTATACAGTATTTACTATTCATATTCGTTGTAGCCCTGCCCTTTGTTGCCGGCGCGCAGGTGATACAAATTACGGGTAAGGCAAATCCGGAAGTAAGCACAGAAAGGTTGAAAAGAATTGACACCCTGGTGCAGGATTACCTGGATAAGGGATGGATTAAAGGTATTGTAACGCTGGTAGTTAAAGATAACCAGGTGGTGCAGTATAAAGGTTATGGCTATGCTGATGCGGAGACCAAAAAACCAATGGAAAAAGATGCCATTTTCCGGATCATGAGCCAAACAAAGGGCATCACAAGTGTGGGCATGATGATCCTTTATGAGCATGGCAAGTTTTTGCTGGATGAACCCATCGCTGATTTTATCCCCGAATTCAGGCACCCGGCGGTTATTGATAAATTTAACGCTGCGGACACTACCTATACAACGGTGCCGGCTAAAAGAGAGATCACCTTCCGCGACTTGCTTACGCATAGCTCCGGAATCGACTACACAGATATTGGTACCAAAGCCGGTAGCGCCATTTATGCAAAAGCGCATATTCCTTCAGGGCTCGGGTATTTTGATGCAAACCTGCTGGATAAGATGAAAATACTGGCCAAACAGCCCCTGATGTTTCAGCCCGGCGAAAAATGGCAATATGGCTTAAACTCCGATTTATTGGGCTGTTTAATTGAAGTGATCAGCGGCATGTCGCTTGATGATTTTTTTGCCAAAAATATTTTTCAACCCCTGGGTATGAAGGATACTTATTTTAACGTACCGGCTTCAAAAGCCGGCCGCATGGCAACCGTTTATACTGAAGATTCCTTACAGCACGTTATTAAATGGAACCACACCTTCCGGCACATTGATCCGGATTACCCGCTTATGAAAAAACATTATTTTTCGGGCGGCGCCGGCTTATCGGGTACAGCATTTGATTATGCCATTTTTATGCAGATGTTGCTAAACGGTGGCATTTATAACGGGCACAGGATACTTTCGCCGCGTACCATCCAAATGATGACCAGCAGCCAGCTCGATTTTCCGTTTAACGGGATAGATAACTTCGGCCTGGGCTTCGGGATCGCAAGTGCAAAATCTGCTGCCAGAACAGCACGCACCGAAGGTACTTTTTCGTGGGGCGGTTATTACGGCACATCCTATTTTGCTGACCCGAACAAACATATGGTATGTCTTATCATGACGCAGCAATCGCCAAACAGCCACGGTGATATCATACCGAAGATTGAAGCGATCATCTATTCAAGCCTGTTAAAATGAAAAAGTATTTACTTATTATCGCATGTTCAATGAGTGTAATTGCAAAAGCCCAGGTACCCGCAGAGATCAGGCTGTGGCCCCAAAACCGGCTGATCGATACCGCTAACGGCCATAAACTGGTGGAGCATGATTTGAGCAAACCCGGCGAAGAGTTAGTTGCAGGGAAAGATGTGATACGCCTGGCAGAGGTTACCAACCCGACGATAAAGATCTTTACACCCAAAAATCCAAACGGAACAGCAGTTATTGTTTGTCCGGGTGGCGGTTATTATATCCTTGCCCTTGATCTTGAAGGTACCGAGCTGTGTAACTGGTATAATTCCATTGGGGTTACCGCAATCCTTTTAAAATACCGTGTACCCGCTCCTCCCGGAAAATTGAGGTACGAATTGCCTTTGCAGGATGCGCAAAGAGCTGTCGGTTTGGTGAGGTCAAATGCTGCAAAATGGGGTATCAAACCAGATCATATCGGGATCATGGGCTTTTCTGCAGGGGGGCACCTGTCCGCCCTTGTGAGTAACAGCTATGCTAAAAGGACTTATGAGCAGGTGGACGAGGCGGATAACGAAAGTTGCAGGCCCGATTTTACCATATTGGTTTACCCGGCTTACCTGGTTAATGATAAAGAAGATGGTAAACTGGCCCCCGAAATACAGGTAAGTGCCAATACCCCGCCAACTTTTATCATGCAAACGGAGGATGATCCTATAAATGTGGAAAATGCTTTGTATTATTACCTCGCGTTAAAAAAAGCCGGGGTTTCAGCCGAGATGCATTTGTATCCATCAGGCGGGCACGGTTATGGCATCAGGAATAAAACCGGCGGCACTGCGGTTTACCCCCAATTGATCGAAAAGTGGCTTGCCGGTAATAAATTTTAATAATACAGGGATTAAAAACCTGTTTTAAACAACACTAATATCAATCAACAAAACAAATCAATATTTTAACGTTTGTTATAAACAGGATGGCAATGCCAAATCTTTTGCCCTTTGAATAGTATATTTGACTCAATTATTTCTGCTTAGATTATGATTAAACTTTTTTTGGGAGGCTTTCCCCTGAATATTACAGAACTGGAACTGGTGATGCTGGTTAGTCCCCACGGAGAAGTAGATACCATCAAAATTGTCCGCGATAAAAAAACCGGGAAATGCAAAGGCTACGCTTTTTTGGAGATGAAAGACAAAGAGGGTGCTGACAGGGCGATGGAAGCGCTTGATGGCTCGTTTATGGGCGACAGGCAATTAAGTGTAAAAATTACCATCGACAAGCCTGTCCCGGTAAAAAAGCCCTCATTTAAACCCAATAACAGTTATTCTTCATCACCTGCCTCCTATGTAAAGGTTGGAAGGCCTGGGGAGGATACAAAGAAGAAACGGCCCAGAAAGCAGTTTTAGCGGTTTGCAAACGCCGCTTAGTTTTGTAGCTGAAAATTTGTTTTTTTTCTTGTCGCATTACAGGCAGACACAATTTTCTTAAAGCTTTTTTATAGGTTTGTTGCCATGGGACATGTATTGGACAATCCGGCGTGGAATGCTTTGATCTCAGGCAACAAGCATCTTTCTTTTGGTAATGATTCGGTCAGGTATTTTGACAAAGAAGTCTCTCCTTTTGCTGCGTTTAAAGAAAATACAGATGAGAGTTTCCTGTTGCTTCATAAAATACTTCCTCATAGCGGGCCGGTATTATTTGTTAGCCCGGTTGAAGTGAAAATTCCGGACGCCTGGAAAGTGTTGCGGGAGATCGGCGGCTTACAGATGGTTTATGATAAAGAAGGGCCGTTATCTGAAACAAGCCCGGAAGTAGTCTCTTTAAACGGCGAACATGTAACCCAAATGCTGGCTCTCACTCAATTAACCAACCCGGGGCCCTTTGCCTCACGTACGATAGCTTTTGGTCATTACAACGGTATTTTCGAAGATGATAAATTGGTGGCCATGGCCGGCCAAAGGCTGCACCCCTTTAATTATACCGAGGTGAGCGCTGTTTGTACGCACCCTGATTATACCGGAAAAGGTTACGCCAGGCTACTATTACTTGCACAGATAGCCAGGATGAAAGCCGCTTCCAACGTCCCTTTTTTGCATGTCAGGGACAGTAATGAACGCGCTATTAAAGTTTATGAAGATCTTGGATTTAACACCCGGACAAATGTTTACTTTTATTTTATGATAAAAGCATAAGTGAGCGATTACCGCGGCGTGATATTTTTTGGGTAATCTGCTTTTTCAATATTAATTCAGGTATTTTTACTTAAAAAGCAATTTGATGCCGATGCTGCCTGTAATTTAAAAAGCCGGATAGCTGAAAAATATAGAAATGAAAGAGATCAAAGCCATAATTAGTGCTTACGATAAAATAGATAAAGCCAAAACAGGTGCGGCCCTGGCAACGGTTGTGAGGGTAGAAGGATCATCCTATCGCCGTACCGGCGCAAGGATGCTGGTTACCGACGACGGTGTTTGGGTTGGCGGGATCAGTGGTGGCTGCCTGGAGGGTGATGCATTGAAGCGTGCACGCCTGGCTATCGCCAAATCCGAGTCTTCCTTAATAACTTACGATACTACCGAGGATGATGCCTACCAGATTGGCGTTGGACTGGGTTGCAACGGGATTATTGATGTTTTGTTTACCCCGCTGCAATATCAGGATAAAAACAACCCGGTGGAGGTTTTAAAAACCTGCGTGGCTGCTAACAGGCAAACCAACATATTGGTCACCATTACCAACCTTGAGGGTTTTTGGCCGAATGTTCGGACCGGCAACGTGATCCGGTATAAAACGGTTCAAAGCCTGGCTGTATTTGCTGATGCTGCGATCGAACAACAGTTAGAGGAACATATAAACGCCCAAATTGAAAGCGGAAAATCAAGGCATGTCGGCATCAGGAAAGCGGGTGGCGAAAAATTAGCGGTATTTATTGAAATTTTGCTGCCCGAAATCAGGCTGGTTTTAATGGGCCATCAATATGACATCTACCCGCTGGCCAGGCTCACAAAGGAGGTAGGCTGGCAGGTAACCATGGTTTCAAACCCGCTGAAGATAAATACCAGATTAGTGGATACTGTGGATGCTATTTTTAGCTACGATCAGTTAAGCGATATCCGGATTGACCAGTACACTGCCATCGTGCTGATGGCGCATGATTATAAAACCGATAAGGCAAATTTGCCAAAAGTGTTGCAGACGGCGGCTTTTTATATCGGGATGCTTGGCCCAAGGGTGCGCTCAGAAAAGATATTTAATGAGCTGGCCACAGAAGGCCAATCTATATCCGGCGAATACATGGCACGTATTTATGCGCCGGCCGGCCTGGATATTGGCGCATTAAGCCCCGAAGAGATTGCTTTATCCATCATTGCCGAGATAAAAACTGTTTTTTCAAAAAGAGGGGGTACCTTTTTAAAATTTAGACATTCACCTATCCACGAAAGAAGCTAAATTTTT
Organism: Mucilaginibacter gotjawali; assembly: GCF_002355435.1. NCBI lineage: Bacteria > Pseudomonadati > Bacteroidota > Sphingobacteriia > Sphingobacteriales > Sphingobacteriaceae > Mucilaginibacter > Mucilaginibacter gotjawali. The sequence goes on along the minus strand of NZ_AP017313.1, from coordinate 4,379,017 downwards.
TTACATTTGGTTGTCACTCTGTTGCCGGCTTGGCTTAGCAGGAGGGCTTGCTTTTATGTTTTTTCATGGCTGATCGCTGGAAAGCCTGAAATATTTATGCTGTCTTTTAAAATTCTACATATGTGTAAACGTTTTTTTCTGTTGTCCTTTATTATTGTTATTGCTACAATAAATCTTTCAAGGGCCCAAAACTTGCCCCTTATTCCGATGCCGGCACATTTGGTTAGGGGAACTGGAACTTTTGATATCAGCCCGCAAACAACTATAATTATCCCGCATGGTTATTTTAGCGGCGAAGCTGATCAGCTTAACCAAATTTTGATAAAAGGTTTGGGTAGAAGACTGAAGGTTATAAACTCACGGGCATCGCATTCTATTCAACTGGTAAATGATGCATCTATGACTGCCCCAGAAGCCTATGGCCTTGAAATTACTCCTTCAAAGGTCACCATTTCAGCCGGATCGCCTGCCGGCATATTCCACGCAATCGAAACCATCAGGCAATTATTGCCGGCAGAAATTGAAAGCGGAAAAACCTATAAGCATCTTTCAATACCTGCTTTAAAGATCAACGATGCCCCGGCATATGCCTGGCGGGGGATGCACCTGGATGTTTCGCGGCATTTTTTTGGCATCAGTTATCTTAAAAAGTTGATTGACGTAATGGCGCTGTATAAAATGAATAAACTGCACCTGCATTTAACTGACGACCAGGGCTGGCGCATCGAAATTAAAAAATACCCGAAGCTTACCGGGGAAGGCGCATGGCGCTCGTTCGACATAAACGATTCAGTTTGCATGAAACGGGAGAAAGACAACCCTGATTTTAAGATAGATGGTTCACATATTATCCATCGTGACGGGAAAATACTTTACGGCGGATTTTATACCCAGCAGCAAATGAAGGCCCTGGTGGCTTATGCCGCTTCCAGGCACATTGATATTATCCCCGAGATTGACATGCCGGGCCATATGATGGCCGCGATCAACGCTTATCCATTTTTAACCTGTAACGAAGTAAATAAAAAGAACGATTTTAGCGAACCGATCTGCCCCTGCAACGAAAAGACTTTTGAATTTGCTGAAAATATTTTCACCGAGATTATGGCTATTTTTCCGTCGGAATATATCCATATCGGGGGCGATGAGGTGGAAAGGTCTCAATGGGCAAAATCTCCGGCTTGCAAAGCATTGATGGAGCGTGAAGGTATAAAGGACCTGCCGGCGCTGCAAAGCTACTTTATCAACCGGATGGAAAAATTCTTCAACTCAAAAGGTCGTAAATTGATTGGCTGGGACGAGATTATTGAAGGCGGCATAAGCCCGACCGCGAAAATTATGTACTGGCGCACCTGGGTACCTGATGCACCGGTTAAAGCAGTAAAAAATGGCAACCAGGTAATTATGGCGCCAGGTGAGCCGCTGTATTTTGATAATCAGCCCGACCAATATTCGGTATATAAAGTATATCACTTTAATCCTGTTCCCAAAGGCCTGACGGCAACTGAGGCTGGATTAATTATTGGCGGACAAGCCTGCACCTGGTCGGAAACCATACCGTCGGAGAAGCGGGCTGATTATATGATTATGCCCCGCATGACTGCGCTTGCCGAAAATTTATGGACAAACCAGCCAGGCGAGTACGATTCATACACGCAAAGGCTAACCCTTCAATATAAACGACTGGATGCCTTAAAAGTACATTACCGGTTGCCAGATCTTCCGGGCATGATTACCGAAAATGTATTTACCGATGCAGATACCTTGTCGGTTAAGAAACCACTTGATGCAATGCGGATTTTTTATACAACCGATAATACATTGCCGACTAATTCATCAACAGAATTGAAAGGTGCTTTGGTGATTAGTAAATCACAAACTATAAAGCTTGCTGCATTTACGCCCAACGGCTTGCGCGGGGATATTTATACACTCAACTATAAAAAGGAAAAATATGCCGAAGCTGTTACAGCCTCAGCAACAAAGCCGGGATTGGTTTGCAGCTATTACAAAGCATTTTTTAAAAGCAGCCAATTAATTACCGGTAAACCCGACAGCACATTTACCAGCAACAGTATTACTGTTCCGGAAAGCGTAAAAGCGCCGTCGTTCGGGTTACAGTACCGGGGATATATTGACATACCGGCTGATGGCATTTATAGTTTTTATTTAACTTGCGATGACGGCGGCATTTTGAAAATAGCCGGCGGCGAAACCGTGAATAACGATGGCCTGCACTCCGCTATTGAAAAGAACGGGCAGGTTGCCCTGCGCAAAGGTTTACAGCCCTTCGCGCTTGATTTTATTGAGGGCGGGGGCGGCTTCACCTTAAAATTAAAATACAGTATAAACGGGTCGGCCCCGCAGGAGATCCCATCCTCTTGGTTCAAAAATTAATGCCTGATGAAAAACAGATTAACAGCACTTTTATTTTTGTTAAGCAGTGCGGCTGCATTAGCGCAACCCGCGCCAAAACCATATGGCGTATTGCCTTCAACCCGGCAGTTGCGCTGGCAGGAAACGGAGATGTATTGTATAGTACATTTTAGCATGGCGACTTTTACGGATAAGGAATGGGGCTACGGCGATGAGCCTAACCAAACTTTTAACCCCGCCCATTTCAGCGCGATGCAAATACTGGGTGCAGCAAAAGCCGGCGGGTTAAATGGCATTGTTGTAGTAGCCAAGCACCATGATGGGTTTTGCCTTTGGCCTACAAAAACTACCGGCCATAATGTGAGCAAAAGCCCGTACAAAAACGGGCATGGGGACATTTTAAGGGAGTATGAACTGGCCACCCAAAAATTAGGAATGAAAATGGGCGTGTATTGTTCGCCATGGGACAGGAACAACCCGATTTATGGTACACCAGAATATGTGACTAATATTTACCGCGAACAATTAAAAGAACTTTACAGCAATTACGGGCCGCTGTTTATGTCGTGGCACGATGGGGCCAATGGAGGAGACGGGTATTACGGAGGCACACGCGAAGTACGGAAGATAGATAAATCAACCTATTACGGCTGGAACGATACCTGGTCGATAACCCGTAAAATGCAGCCTGGCGCTTGCCTTTTTGGAGATGTGGGCCCTGACGTTCGCTGGGTGGGAAATGAAGAGGGCCATGCCGGCGAAACCTGCTGGGCTACATTTACCCCACATGCCGAGGAGGGGGATGTCCCTTCAAACGGCAACGTAAAAGCATGGGAAAGCGTTGACGGTACCCGCGGCGGTAAATATTGGATCCCGGCTGAATGTGATGTGCCGTTAAGACCGGGATGGTTTTACCACCAGTCGCAGGACGGCAAATCAAAAACGCCGTATCAATTGGTTGATCTTTACTATAAAAGTGTCGGTCGTGGCGCCTGCCTTGATCTTGGGCTGTCGCCTGATAAAACCGGGCGGCTCACCACTGAGGATGTTGACAAGCTGAAACAGTTTGGGCAGATCATCAAAAAGACTTTTGCCGTAAACCTGGCACATGGTGCGACCTTTATTGCTGACAATGTAAGGGGCCATAATTTGGCAAAATACGGGCCCGAAAAGTTGATGGATAATGATCGTTATTCGTACTGGGCCACTGATGATGCAGTTACCAATCCGCAACTTACCATCAACCTGCACACGCCGAAGACTTTCAATGTGATCCGCCTGCGTGAGAATATCAAACTTGGCCAGCGGATTGATTCGGTTGGGGTGGAGGCCTGGCTGGCCCACAAGTGGACAAAAATAGCCGGGGTTACCTCCATTGGTGCCTGCCGGTTGATCCGCTTACCGCAAACCATTACCTCGTCAAAAATCAGGTTACGCATAAATGCGCCCGTTTGTACCGCGTTAAGCGACTTCGGATTGTTTAAGGAGCCTGTGCATTTAACCGCGCCTGAAATTATGAGGGATAAGACCGGCAGTATCTCCATCGTTACCGAAGCACCGGTTGAAAGCATCCATTATACGCTGGACGGCAGTGAACCAACAATTAAATCAGCCGTTTATTTAAAACCCATTCTTTTAAAAGAGGGTGGTTTGCTAAAGGCGGCGGGATTTGACGGCCCTTCGGCACGCAGTGAAGTAGCTGTTAAACAGTTCGGCCTGTCCAAACAGAATTGGAAAGTACTTTCAATAAGCCCATCATCCGGAAATGCGCAATCAGCTATTGATGAAGATCCATACACAACATGGAATACCACAGAAAAGGAAATGCCGCAGGAGATCAGCATATTATTAGGTGAAGAGCGATTGATAAAAGCGTTTACCTATCTGCCAAGGCAGGATCAGAAGTTTGATGGTATTGCTGATCGTTACACTTTCAGTACCAGCACCGATGGGGTAACGTGGTCGCCGGTTGCGGAAGGTGAGTTTTCCAATATCAAATCAAACCCGATTGAACAAACGGTTGTGCTCAAACAGCCGGTGAAGGCAAGCTATTTTAAATTTACGATAAAGCATGTGGTTAGCGGTAATGGAGTATCTGTTGCCGAAGTGGGTGTAATAGAACGATAAAACTTTGGTGAATTGGAAAACAATACAAAAAGAAGGCAATTTATTAAACAAGCCGGCTTAGCGGCTATTGCCACAATGGTTACGGCAGAAGGCTTTCCGGCAGATTTAACAAAGCCGCAAAATAATGGTAAAACAGTAACGGTTTTATTCCAGGGCGATAGCATAACAGACGGCGGACGGTCATTCAACCAGGACTGGAATCATGTTTTAGGTCAGGGCTATGCTTACCTGGTTTCAAGTATGCTTTGGTATCAATATATTGGCCATAACATGATGTTTTATAACCGTGGTATAAGCGGCAATACGGTTTTAGATCTGCAGGCAAGGTGGCAGCAGGATACAATTGATATAAAGCCGGATATCCTGAGTATTATGGTAGGGGTTAATGACGTTTACGGGGTGATACATAATAAGAACCCAAGGACGGCCGAACAGTTCAGGGCAGACTTGCAAGCCTTGTTAAAGCAAACAAAGCAGGCACTTCCGGAAACAAAAATTGTAATATGCGAGCCTTTTATTTTGCCGTTGGGGCAGGTAGCAGATGCCCCCGAACGCTGGCAGAATGAAATTGCGCCGCGCCAGGCAATAGTTAAAGAGCTGGCTGCACAGTTTGATACTGCCTTTATCCCGCTGCAACGGCTATTTTTATCGGCTTGCAATAAAGCCCCGGCTGATTACTGGATTTGGGATGGCATCCATCCCATGCCTGCAGGACACCAGCTCATAGCGGATGAATGGATTAAAACGGTGAAAAAAGAATTTAAATTCCCTGTTTAAAGGGCAACCCCCGGAGATAAAAGCAAAAAAGTTCCCGTAACATGTTTACGGGAACTTTTTTGCTTAAAGTGAAATTGGACTTAATGTTCCAACCCGGCTTTAGGGATTATAAATACGATTGTAATAACCTCGATTTAGAATTTTGTCTCAAACGCATCAACGCTTTATCTTTTATCTGGCGTACACGTTCGCGGGTAAGGCTAAATTTTTCGCCGATTTCCTCAAGGGAATGAGCCGTGCTGCTACCAAGTCCAAAAAACAATACGATCACCTGGCGTTCGCGTTCAGCTAATATTCCAAGCGAGCGTTTGATCTCCTGGGATAGTGAGTCGATGATCAGCATACTGTCCGTGCCTGCATCTGTACTTTGCATCACATCCAGCAGGGTGTTTTCTTCTCCAACTACAAAGGGGGCGTCAAATGATAAATGACGGCCTGCATTGGCTAAAGAGTCGGATATCTTTTCAACGGTTGTCTCCAGATCCTCGGCCAATTCTTCAGGTGTAGGTACCCTTTCAAATTGTTGTTCCAATTTTGAAGATGATTTGCGGATCTTGCTTAAAGAGCCCACCTGGTTAAGCGGCAAACGAACAATCCTGCTCTGGTCTGCTACTGCAGACAAAATAGATTGACGGATCCACCATACCGCGTACGAAATAAATTTAAAACCTTTTGTTTCGTCAAAACGCTTTGCAGCTTTTATCAGGCCAAGGTTTCCCTCATTGATCAGGTCTCCAAGGGTTAATCCCTGGTTTTGGTATTGCTTTGCAACCGACACCACAAAACGAAGGTTAGTTTTTGTCAGGCGTTCCAATGCGGCCTGGTCGCCTTCGCGTATTTTTTGTGCCAGTATCACTTCTTCCTGCGCGGTGATCAGGTCAACTTTAGCGATTTCGCTTAAATATTTATCCAGCGATTGTGATTCGCGGTTTGTTATTGACTGGGTTATTTTAAGTTGTCTCATGTAATTACGGCAAAGGTAGTTAAAGTTATGTGGTTGTAATGTAAAGTGATTGAAACAGAGGTATTTATTTTACACTGTGATTTGGGGTGAAAAAAGCTTCAAGTATTTGATTTATAGTATGTTGGGTAAAAATTTGCCGTAAAGTGAAATTTAAATAATTTTTCGGCAACTAAATAAATGCTTATTAATTCTGAAAAATGATTAATATTATCGGCAAAACCCCGCTAAGCTTTAACGAAATGGACTTTGAAATGTTCATTAAAGAAATCCCAATTTTTCCTTCAGGCATTTGTGGCAACAATACCTTTTTACCGGGCAGTCAAAATAACGCGAATTTTATAAAGAAATTCGGATGAATTAGCATGATTTTGAACGTATCGGTATGCCCGCAGGGACAACGGGCCGGAATATCAGCTAAATCAGCATAATTTGAAGTAAATTATGATACGCTTACTTTCCCTTACGCTTGATCATTACTTTAACCGTTTTATAAATAATATCCAGGTCGGAATTTAGATTAATGTTTTGCAGATACAACAGATCGTACCGCATGCGCGTACACATTTGATCAATATTTTCGGCATATCCATAATGTACCTGGCCTATGGAGGTGATTCCGGGTTTTAAGCGCAGTAATTTTTTATAGTTGGGTGTTTTTTCGACAATTTTTTCAATAAAATGCTGGCGTTCAGGGCGGGGGCCCACTACCGACATTTCACCTTTTATAACGTTCCAGAATTGGGGCAGTTCATCCAGCCTGGTTTTACGCATTACATTTCCCCATTTGGTTATTCTTGGGTCGTTGTCGCGCGAAAGCTGCGGTCCGAATTTTTCTGCGTCGATGCGCATGCTTCTGAATTTATAAATGTAAAATGGCTTGCCATTTCTTCCTATTCTTTCCTGCCGGTAAAATGCGGGCCCTTTTGATGTTGTTTTAGTTATTAACAGGAGGATCAAAAAAATAGGCGAACCAATCGTCATAACCGCAACTGAAAAAGTTACATCAAAACAGCGTTTTAAAAGAAGGATCTTATTGCTTACCTCCGAATTTGGTTTAATAAGTAATACCGGCAGGTTATCGTAGTTAACCAGCTCAGCGTGATTGTCATTCAATAACAATCCCGACACTACTTTTATCTTGATAAAATTATCGTCGCCCAGCCGGATAAGGTGCTGCAATAATGCTTCGTCCATCATTTTGTAGCAAATAACTATTTCATCAGGCTTGCTACTAAGGATTTTGCTGCTCAGGGCGTCTTGCGGAATAGTACTTAATTGATCTTCTGATATAAAATCAACCAGGTCATACCCGTATTCGCTGTGTCGTTTCAATGAATCCATCAAACGGGCGGCTATGCCTTCATCTCCAATAATCAGGATCTGGCGGTGATTATAGCCTCTTTTACGATAATAATCGAGCATAAAGAAGAGGATACACCGCTGGACAACAATAAATAACGAGAACAGTGAATAGCCCATAACAATGCCCGATTTTGAAATGTCATAGATCTCGAAGAAGTAAATTACTGCGAATACAAGCAATAAATGATAGATCAGTGTTGACAGGAACCGGTTAATGTTATCCTTTAGCACTAATGGCCGCCTGACGGTATAATTTTTGGATGCGATGGATACCAAGACCCAGGCAACGTTAAAAAGTAAAACAAAAACGCGCGAAACACTGATAGGTGAATACGTGTTGTGAACCACTAGGTATGAGATATATAAGGCTATATTCAGCAGCAACCAGTCACAAAAAAAAACAAAAGAAGGGAGGTGTTTAGAGTAGCGTACAGACATGGGGTATTAATTAATATATACTATAATTAATTTTTTAAAAATAATATTATTAATTAATCAAAGCTGTTAATTAATAATATTTTTTTTAAACTAAATATCAACTTTGACTCCAAACTTGCGCCGATGGAAATTAATAGTGATTTAGCAGGAGGGAATTAGGAAATTAAATTTTGGGGTAAAATGCCACGCAAATAATTAATGAGCTGATTTCTAAAATGTTGAGATGAGAACAGGGACGCGTGTTGGGCAATTTCGACTGGGCTGAAAAGAGTTATATTATTTTCAAAGCGGTTTACTGCATCGATTATTGATGCAGCGGTCTGTTCACTAAAATAAACACCTGTCTTATTTTCTATTACAGTTTCTGTAACGCCGCCTTTGCCATAGGCAATTACCGGGGTGCCGCAAGCTTGCGCCTCTACAGGCAAAATGCCAAAATCTTCTTCGGCGGCAAAAACAAAAGCTTTTGCTGTTGACAGATGACGTTTTAATACGTCAAAAGGCTGATACCCCATCATAACAATATTATCGGCGGCCAGATTTTTTATTTTTTTAAAGTCAGGCCCATCGCCGATAACAATTAGTTTTTTATCGGGCATGCCGTTGAAGGCTTTTACAATCAAATCGATCTTTTTATAGGGTACAAGGCGCGAGCATGTTAAATAAAAGTCTTCACGCGCTAAACAAATTTCAAAATCCTCAACAGCGACATTCGGGTATATGGTAGTACTTTCGCGGTTATAAATTTTTTTAATTCGTTTGCCGATATAATTTGAATTTGAAATAAAGTGATCAACCCTGTTGGTGCTGGCGATATCCCATTGCCTTATTCGGTGCAATACTAATTTAACAAAGAAACCTTTAAGCCCTGTGTCAAGCCCGGCCTCCCGGATATACTGGTGGTAGAGATCCCAGGCATACCTCATCGGCGAATGGCAGTAACATACATGCACCTGGCCTGAATGCGTTAAAACCCCCTTTGCAACAGCATGTGAGGACGATATAATAAGGTCATATGATGAAAGATCAAATTGCTCGATCGCCAAGGGGAAAAGAGGCAGATAATTCCGGTACTTTGTTTTTGCAAATGGTAAATTTTGAATAAACGATGTGGTGACCTTATGCCGCCCGAGGCCTAAACTTTTAATCGTCTCATCGCGGGCAACAAGTGTATAAATATCAGCTTCCGGAAATAATGATGCAATTTCTTTAAAAACGTTTTCCGAGCCACCAATTACGGTGAGCCATTCCTGGATAAGTGCAACCTTCATATATTAATTCTCAATTATTTGGTTAAAAAGCCTGATGTGGCTGTCTGCCGCATTTTTCCAATCAAATAATTTTATTCTCTCCAAACCTTCATTTACCATTTCATCCATTGTGGCTTTATCAGTTAATACTTTTTCGATTGCATTTTTTAAATCATACTCATTCATCGGATCGAAGTACAATGCAGCCTGCCCGCAAACCTCGGGGATGCAGGATGCATTTGACGCTATTACCGGGCAGCTATTTAGCATAGCCTCCAAAGGCGGTAGCCCGAAGCCTTCATAAACAGTGGGGAATACAAATAAGGAAGCGTTTAAATATATACCATTCATATCGTCATTATCGATATAACCGGTAAAAACTACCCGATCCCGTAATTCATCATTCGCGTTTACCCAGTCTATCAGATCGCGATCACCTGTTATAAAGCCATCTTTTTTTCCTGCAATAACAATTTTATAAATCGATTTAAATCGCTCGTTTAATAACAGAAAAGCCTTTAATAATGTTTTCAGGTTTTTGTGAGGTTTAACATTACCAACGAATAAGATATATTTTGCCGGTAGTTGATATTTTTCACGGACCGTGCCGGGATTTACATTAGTTACGCTTTGTTCCACCCCATTATAGATCACCGCTATTTTTCCGGGATTGCACGCGGTATATTTTATTATTTCACTTTTTGAAAAATCAGACACGGTAATAATCGCATCACTTGTTTTTACGGCGTTATTGATTACAACTTTGGCATACAGTTTTTGTTTTAATGAAAGGTCTTTATAAAAAGCCAGGTGATAAACGTCGTGTATGGTGACTACTTTTTTTTCACATTTAATACCCAGTAGCGGGACATTGTAATGAGGCGACCAAAATATATCAGCATGTGATACTAATTTGGGGAGCTGAATTTGTTCACCTATAGAGTAAATTGGAGCGTTGAAGGCGATCACTTTTGCCGGAGGCGTAAATTGAGCCAGTTGCTCCGGATTCCCAAGCAAGGTTACATCATATTCTTTGATGATAAACGGCAGCAACATCCGCAGATATTTCCCAATGCCTGAATGATATATCATCCGCGCATCAATTGTAAGCCTAATTCTGCTGTCCGCCATTTTGTATACTGCCCATATTAATATGCTTTATATAACCTAAACCCAAAGCAAAAAACACCCAAATAAAGAGCGAATATTGTGGTGCAATGCTGAGCATTGCCGTTATATTAAACAAAATCCCGATTAAAAACATATTGTTATATTTAGAATAGTTGCGGTAATGCCAAAACTTGCGCAAACACGACAACAAGAAACCCAAAAGGAGTAAACCGCCAATTATACCCTGTTCACTTAAAACAATTGAAAATAAATTTTGGGGGAACGAACCCGGTTGCAACGTTTCGCCAAAACTTATAATCCCCATTTTGTTTTCAAATAAATACATATAATAAACACTGTTGCCTACACCTACGCCCGTTAGCGGGTGCGATAAGAATATTTTTACGCCAATGCCAGTAGTGTAACTTCTAAACCCACCACTATCCATTGTATGATCAGGGCTTGTAAAAAAGTTTTGGATCTTATTTAAAAAGAACCCATTCAAAAGGTCGTTCAGGTCAAAATAAAAAGCTGCAAAAATAATGGTGGCTATAAAAAATCCTGTTAAAAAGAAGATTGAAAACCTTGTTTTAAAACTATTTTTCAGGAAAAACGCCGAAAGGAAAATTATCGCGATTAATGATACCAGGGCCGTTGAAAAAGTAGTTATTAACGACAAAATATTGATTAACAGAATTAACCGCCATATATTTTTGTTAAATAAATGCTTTGAATACACTGCAAATAAGCATACCCAGGTTTGATATAATACATAAAAACTTGGCTCCTGTGATAGCCCTGAACTGCGGAAACGAAAATCTGATTTGTTTTGTATAAACTGCGGCAACTTACCGATGACATCAACGGTGCTCATAGCAATGAGTGAATAGATTGATATGAATGTCCCTGTTATAATGATTAATTTAGCTACCCTGTCAAAATTTTTATAAATAAAATTGGCTCCTATAATTCCATTTATCGCGCAGAAATTAAAGAACATATACAGCAATTGTAAAAGCGGGAATACATAGTAATTGAATTTGAATGAATCCGCATCAGGGTAATAAATATAAAAACCTGCAGGATAGTCCAGAAAAAAAACAGAATACAGATAACTTAGTACAGGAGATACTACAAAAAAGCCAAACGCTATGATAGACGTGTACGAATTAAACTTAAAATGCTTTAAATAAACAAAATCAATTACCAACAACGCCAGTGCTGCCAATTCATATAGTTTAAAGCTGCCTCCAATCCTTATAACGGGAAATTGCTGAAAGCCTATTAAAACTATAATGAGAAGTATAAGGTTATCTGTTATAGATATGTTTTCTAAATCTTTTTTCATTAATTACGCCCAAAAACGACTCCACTTTTATTAACATCCTTTAAGATTAATGAATGGGCGCCTACTACCACATCATCAACAATTTTTACCGGACCTAAAATGGATGAATTGCAGCCTATATAAACGTTATTGCCTATCTGCGCGGCTATTATTTCTCTATTTTCGATAACACCAATAGTCACGCCCTGAAATATGGTGCCATTTGAGCCTATTTTTGAGGTTTTATGAATAATGATCAAAAACGGGTGGGGGAGCCTTAGCGTAGTGATAGCGTTAAGATCTCTGAAAGTATCGGGGTGTATTTCGCAATGATAAAGCGCCTGGTTTATAAGTTTCCGTAAAATTTTAAAAGGAAGTTTTATAATGAGTTTTTTTTCAAAATAAAGTATCATCAGCACGATACGGGCATGAAATCCATTTAACCTGAATATACTCTTGATATCTTTTATCATCACTACTTTAATAATTCAAACCCCGCAGTTATGCCGTTTAAAAGTTTTTTTCTTTGTTGTTTATCGTACCTTAAATATTTGAAAATCCGGGTAGTTAAAGTAAACAGCATAGCAAAAACATAATTAAACCCTTTAAAGTTTTTGCTTATAAAATATATCCGGTTACGAATACCATAATAAATAGTAAATAAAGATTCGCCCCCGCCGGTGAGTGAACTTACTTTATGATAGACATGCAATTGGGGCAACAATTTTACTTTGTATCCTTGTTGACAAGCCCTGTACATAAAATCAGTATCGTCATAATAAACAAAGTATTTTTCATCCATTATACCAACTTTTCCGAACACCGAATTATTAATGAGCATAAAACAGGTTGGCGCATAATCAAAGTATGCTTCATTGTCATAAAGCGGCCCGTCGTCGCTGCCTTCGCCCACATGAATGGATGTACCTTTATAAATTGAAAACCTGCCGCCCGCCATCCAAACCTTCTTATCATCATAAAAAAATATTTTAGGGGTGATAATTGGTTCGGCGTATTTATCGGCATGTGATACGATAGCTTCAAGTAAAAAGGGCTGCGAAAATTCAATGTCGTTGTTCAATAACAAAGTATAAGCAGCGCCCGCGTTTAATGATAAATCGATCCCCTGGTTGTTGCCACGTGCTATGCCCGCATTATCAGGGTTTTTTATATGTGTATAATTATTTATACCATAGCTATTTGTTAGCTCCTTTAAAAGCTTATCGGTATTGTTGTTAGCGGTGTTATCAATCATATATAGATGATAATCCGTAAAACTTTGTATCGACAGGCTTTTTAAAAAGCCATCCAAAACGCCATCGCTGTTAAATAATACAGTAACTAAAGATACCTTTGCCATTATTTAAATAATCCTTTTTGTTTCATTTCGGCAAGCGATTGTTCATATTTGCCTAAACCTATTTCCTGCTTGTTTACCCAATCGGTAAATGCACCTATTCCTTTGTTAAAACTTACTGATGGCTTAAATCCAAGCGTTTTTCCAATCTTTTCAATATCGGCGTAATTGTGTCTTATATCGCCCAACCGGTAGTTGCCGGTAATATTTAAGGGCACGTCAATATTATATTTTTCGACCAGCGTTTTCGCCACAGTCAGCACATCAATAGCAACACCGGTTCCCACGTTAAAAATTCCGTTATTGGCCGCTTCTTTTGTTATACCCAAATAAGTGGCATTTACAACATCATCTATAAACACAAAGTCCCGGCTTTCCAATCCATCCTCAAAAATATTTATAGGCTTACCGTTTTTGATTAATGTTGAAAATATAGAGAGTATCCCGGTGTAAGGGTTGGTTAATGACTGGCCGGGGCCGTACACATTTTGATACCTGAAGGCAACCGGTGCTATTCCAATAGTAGGGCAAACCGTCATGACCAGTTGCTCCTGGTTTTGCTTTGTAATGCCATAAACGGAGGAGGGATGGATTTTCGAGTTTTCATCGGTAGCTACCAGTTTAAGCTCTTTTTCGCAACCGGGGTATTTTACATCAAAGTAGCCTTTATCCATAAATCCGGATGTCCGGTGTTCAGGGTAAACGTATTCATTCAGGTCTTCAGCATAGTATTTTCCTTCGCCGTAAATTGAGCGGGAGGAGGCTATAACCACTTTTTTAACATGATGGTTACTGTTGGCTAAAATATCGAGCATTAAAGCAGTGCCCTGTATATTTACCTCGGTATACCGCGCAATCTCATACATTGACTGGCCTGTGCCCGTTTCGGCAGCAAAATGTACTATTACTTCATTATCGTTTATAGCTTTTTCCCAATCGGTTTTTGAAGTAACGCTTCCTTTAATAAAATTGACTTCATTTTTGATTGAGTTATACAAGGGCGAAGTTTTATCCGGTTCATCGCCATGAATTTGGGCAGAAAGATTATCTAATATTGTTATCTCGTGATTTTCTTTTAGTAAACTTAAAGCCAGGTTACTGCCTATAAATCCAGCTCCACCTGTAATAAGTATTTTCATAATTTTTTTATTTAAGTAATGTTCTAATTAGTGCTATTGATTGTTAAATTCGATTTATAAAGAAAAATCACCCTCAGAAATTTTTCTGTAAAATAAATATGTGTTCTTCGGAGCCGGGTCCGGATTCTTTTAGTAATGTTAGTGATGCATCATTAAAAATCTTTTTAAGATCATCAGCGTTCCTCCTGATCCGGCGAATCCCTTTTCTTTGTGTCCTGGGTAAAATGAAATCAGGCAATGCATTTCGTAAAATGTAACTGAAAGATTGTTTGCGTGTATCAAAATGCAGCTGAGCGATCCCGTCTTTTTGGAGCGAACCGGCTATTTTTAATATATAATCCCTGATAATTTCAAAGTTTTCAATATGTTGAAACACTATAAATGAATATACGTAGGAAAAGGCATTGTTGTACCATCGCTCCGACGGCAAATAAGGCGTTATATTTTTTACTTTAAATTCTTTGCCGTTATCCATAAGTTTATTCAACATCGTTTGGGAAATATCAACCCCTACTGCCCCATTAAACAATTTGGCGTGTGGGATCAATAACCTGCCAACACCACATCCGATTTCGCAAACTGTACCCTTAAAATCAATGTGTTCCTTAACATCCTTTAAAAGGTTTTCAGTAAGTTGCTCACCCGAATCGAAAAAATACGTTCTCCCTGCTTTTGTATCAGAAGGGTAGGGATTTTCAGTAAGGATGTAATATTCAGCATCCGCTTTTGCGAAGTTTTCCCAAAAGTTTTTTTTCATGATAGTTGTTCTTTAAATGTTGACGACGTTTCATATGACCATCATACTATTTAATTAACATCAACATCAGCATAACCCATGAAAGGGGAATTAAGTTTACATCTAAAATTTTTAATTTATAAATTCCCCGCTTTGATTAACTTTTTCCCAATTTTTTGTGGAAGGGTTATGCCTTTTTACGATTTTTGCCGGCGCGCCCGCGATAACACAATAGTCAGGAAATACTCCGCTAACAACTGAATTGGCACCTACTATATTATGAGTACCTAAAATTGTACCTGGTAGTATAACAGCATTATTATAAATTTTACAATTAGTGCCGATAGTTACCGCGTTAACTTGTAAAGGTTGTTTTTCGGGCGGTAAATTTATATCTGTATAACAATGGTTAATATCTGTAATAGTAACATTGGAGGCAATTGCTGTATTACTCCCAATAATAATTTTATCAGCACAGGTTAAGTGTACATTCTGTTCTATTGAAACATTTTCGCCTATTTGAATAAGCGGATAAAACCTGGTGTGTTCATAGTGGTCTACTCCCTCTATCCGTGCATTGTTTCTGATAAAAACATTTTTCCCTATAATGCAATGTTGTTGTGTGAAAATAATAGGGTTTATAATAACGAAATTTCCATCACACTTTTTTAAAAACACGCGATAAAACAGAAGCGTTTTAGCAGCGTGATACCACCACGAGAGTTTCCTTAAAATGTTTGCTACTTTCATTTATTCATAACAATAAAGCATGATTATTAAATTTAAATTGATTTAGTTAGATTTGAGATAATCATCAATATCCCACAAAGTATGGGCGTGTTCCTTTAACCATTTAATATCCTTTTCCCACCATTTGTTATTTAAGAGGTAGTCTATCTGATTTTTTTCAAACCTATATCTGATATGTTTGGCAGGAACGCCGCCAACGATGGAATACGGCTCGACATTTTTGGTAACGACTGAGTTGGCAGCAATAACAGCCCCGTCACCAATGATGACACCATCAGAAATTACAACATTTGCGCATATCCAAACATCATTCCCGACCTTAACCTTACGATAGGGGTTGTGTTTGTCGGTTTTTGAAAAATTCATTAAACAATATGATGGATTAGAATAAATAGCGGGATGTGTACTCACAATTATATTCGTAGGGTGCTTTCCGGGGGCTATCCTTACATTGGGGCCAATTGAACAAAACTTTCCAATTTCAGCCTCAAGGATCACAGACCCACTGGAAATGTAAGAGAAATCGCCTAAAATGGAATTTTCAATAATTACATCATTAACAATCCAGTTATACTTGCCGAATATTGTGTTTGACACCTTGCTTTTATAGCCTATCCTTAAATGGCTTCCCCAATATTTAGCTTGATAATATGCTTTTTTTATCAACCACTTAAAGTATTCACCCATTGGATTAGTAAAAAAACTGTAATCAACGTAATCTTTTAACATATACTGCACCTTTCTATTCAACAAAAAAGTAAATTGCTGATTTTACGAAACTTACGTTTAAAAAAAATCATGTGCGACGGATTTCAGCAAATTTATATTTCATAAAATAATATACTGTAATTGATATAATAATTAACAAGACAATCGGATCAATGATTTTAAAATTAGACTTGAAGAAGAAAACGTTTATTAAAACGATACTAATGAGTACTATAAAATAATAAACATCGCTTGCCATGATTAGCGTTTTAAAAACTATGTCGTGGTCTTTGTTAAAGAAAGTCATGAGGTAAAATGACCCGATAATTGTTGCTAAAAACCAGCCGCACACCACGCCATATCCTCCAAAAAAATACCCGACTATGGCGCCAATCAACACATTTGAAAAGCTTAGCATCAAATGTGTTTTAATAAGGATGTTTAAATTAGCTTTAGCGATATAGTAGAAATAGGATGGCGTGATAAGCAAATTAATAAACGTACTGAATGCCAGCAATACCAGGGTAACATAAAATACATGTTCGTAATGGCCTATCCAATAAAAAGAAATTAACCTGCCTGCCGGCACTATAATACAGACAACAGCTAATGAGAAAAATACGACGTTGGAAAAAACCCTTTTATAGAATATGGGCACGTCGCCCTTTGACACATTTACCAATACAGGGACTAAACTTTGTGTGGCGCTAACAATTACTCCCCTGGCTTGTGACAACAACCGGTTAGCCATTTCGTAATAGCCTGCAAACGCCATACCTCCAAATTTGCCCAATAAAATTTTAATTATGGGCTCATTTACCATTGCCGCTAATGAAATAAACTGGAATTTCATCCCGTAACTAAATATTTGCTTAAAGATAACCTTGCTCCAATTCCATTTAAAGGGGTTATATTTCAATCGGAAAACGATGAGTGTTAAACATGTTATTGCAGTAAAAATCGACTGGCCTACCTGGGCGAAAGCTACTCCTTTTAAATGAAATAAAGGGACTAATACGTAGGTGCCCACTAACAGGAGAATTGATGAAGCACTAAATATCATATTGCGGATATAATTTCTTTGCATGCCGTCCAGTACTGAAGCATAAATACCGTTTACAGCATTTATAACCAAACAAATCAAGGAATAAGGCAAAATGCTAAGACCTTGCTTTATATACTTAGCAGGCAAAACGCCTGTTAAAATCAAATCGGCAAAGGGATAAATTATTGCAGCGATCAGTATGAATAAAACAGTTAAAAAAATGGTTGAAGTGAAGATCAGTTGCTTGATTTTTAAATCATCTTTTTCCGCAGTAAATAAAGCAACAAACCTGATCACAGAATCGGCCACGCCGAAATTTGCAAGGTTTGCAAGCGATGATGTTGATAATACCACTGACCAAACCCCCAATAGCTCGACACCAAGCTTTGATAAAAGATATTTATATAACAGGAAATAAACCAATCCTATAAAAACAACCTGGCCGCCTGAGGTAATAACATTTAATAAAACAAGTCTTTTTTTTATTTCCATTTAAAACTTGCTAATAACTTTTTAAATAACAACCAGCATGCCGATAAAAACATCGCTAAAATAAATCCAATTATAATAGCTTTAATTTTCCCCAATTTGCTTACAAACAAAGGTAATAAAGGCATATCGATAGCTTGTATCAAAGGCGTTTCTTTCCGGAGTTGTATTTTTGAGAGTTCCAGGTTTTTTACAAGTTCAGCGTAAATTGCCGTGCTTGCCTGAACATCAACCTGCTTTTTTTGAGAAGAGGTCCGCAAAACTGACATTAATGGATTGGCATTTGGAGATGCATCTACAGCCTCCGCGACGCCCGATATTGACTTGTTGAGCACTGATTTTACACTGTCGGCTTGCTTTTGCATAACACCTACATTTTGCAATAGTTTTTTTGTTTTGGTTTGCACATAAAAACTATTTACTGTACTAACTATATTATCGGCAAACTCTTTTGCAAATAATTCGTCGTGTGAGAATACGTTGACCTCTATAATGCTCAATTTTTTATCGGGCTTTACTACGCTTAATACCTCATTATTAAATTTTAATACTAAATCAATAATTATACTATCCTGCTGACGATTAAAATGTGCGGGATCTCCATTAAAATTGATACCCTTAAGTTGTGCTTTTTCGTCCCATTTTTTGCGGAGTTTATTAAATTCCACGTACCGGTCGATAAGTTTTTGAGTTTTTCCATTAAAAACAGCGGTGCTGAGCAATGCTGTTTCTATCATCGTGCGCGATTTGTATAATTCGAGAATATTTTCACCCTGAAAAATATCGCCTCCGCCTGAACCCAGGTCAATACCGGCGATTGATGCTAAATTTGCATATTGGCCTAATCCTCCTTTTTCGTTTTCCTCAAGAACAAAAGTATAAACCGCCCTGTATTGCGGCTTTTTAAAAATGGAGTAAATAAGACCTGTTGCACCCCCCAAAATTGCGCAAATCAGAATGACTAGCCATTTGCTTTTAAGGAACCGTATAGCCGAATGTATGTTCATTAAAATATCTTTAACAGATATTTCGTGCGAGTTATTTATTTTCTTTTCCTGGTCTCCCTGGTTCATAAGGATCTGATCAATTAATATAATTATTTATGCAGGCTGATGATTCCTAAAATTACTGCAGCTATTGAAGCAAGCCCTGATGTAATACCAATAAGCTCTGTTGGTGAGAGGCCGCGCCTTACCGGTTTTTTGGGAACATAGATCTCACTTCCGGGTTTTACAGCCGGGTGATTATTAAAAAACAGGAATTTTCTGGTGCCTTTTACAGTGCCGTTAGGGTAAACTACATAGGCCCCGTGTCTTAAAGCTTCAGGCGAATAACCTCCTGCATTATAAACATAGCCGTCAAAAGTTTTATTTTTATTGTAAACGATGGCGCTCGGATAAAGTACTTCGCCATTTACCCTAACCACTTGTTCCTGTTTGGGTATCCTGATAACGTCACCATCCTCCAATATCAGGTCAATACCCGTGCCCGGCTTTTTAAGTATAGCCGGCAGGTCAATGCCGACATAGTCATTTCTAAACTGCAGGTTTTCATTTGATGTGGAATCTTTGTAAGCCACCTTTAGTCTTTTTAAACGGTCAACGCGTTCCTTCGCTATGCCGGTAGTATCCGTTTTATACTTATCAATGCCCAAAATGGCAATGTTATCTCTTTTTAACGTTCCGCCTTCAGCGTCTGCTGACGCGGTTAAACCACCTGCACGCACGATGATGTCTGATACTTTTTCGTTTTTCTGCTGGATAGTGTAATAACCGGGATACAGCACTTCACCTTCAACTTTTACCGTTCTTTGGTTCTCATAGCCGGGTAATGAGTAAACTGAAACAATATCAAACGGCTTTAATTTAAAATTAACCTTACCGTTTTTTAAGTCGGCATCAACGTCAATACTAAAAACATCGGCAACTTTGCTGCTTTTTGATTTCGGGTCGCTGTCATTCACTCTGCGGGCAACCTCTATTCGTTTGGGGCTGGCGCCGGTTACAAAGCCGCCGGCTTGTATGATCAAATCCTCCACACTCATGCTGTCGGCGTACGCAAAATCTCCTGAACGCCTTACATCACCTTTAATTGATACGATATATTTATCGCGCAGGTCAAATATAGAAGAGATGTTAACTACGTCCTCCCGCTGTAAAAGTATATCTGGAGCTGTTTTGTTGACCACATCTGCTAAATTGAAGGATATAATTTCTGAGCTGTTATCTGGTTTAAGCCGGGTAATGGTGCCTGTACCCATAAACGCATCTTCTTTTAATCCCGCCGCTTTTGCGATCAGTTGCGATAAGGTTAATCCTTTTTGCAACTCAAACTGTCCTGGCCTGAAAACCGCGCCATTTATAGTAACGCGGTTTTCAAAACGGTTAATGATACTTCCCACCGTATAAATGTCGCCGCGAAGCGGTATATAGTTATTGTAATCGCTTTCGGGCACATCTGTTATCCGGCGTTGCTGATCGCTTATCTGCGAGACTTTTACGATGGCCGTATAGGCTTCATCCGCAAAGCCGCCGGCAAACCTGATCACATCATGGAGGCTTTCGCCGGGCAGAACTTCAAACAATGCCGGGGTTTTTACCATTCCGTCCATTTCAACCCTTACCTTATAGGTGGGCACGCGTATAATATCCTGGTCCTGCAAGCCTATGTTATCCCTGGTTTCGCCTTTAACTAAAAAATCATAAATGTCAAGCCGCCTTACAACGTGGTTATTCCTGATCACTTCGATCTGCCTGAATGAGCCCTTATCGTTTGGCCCTCCAGCGGAATACAAGGCATTAAACACGGTAGCCAACGAAGGGAGGGTATAAGTACCGGGTTTTTGCACTTCGCCTACTATAATAACTTTAATGCTCCTGATGTTCCCTAAATTCACCTGCACACTGGTGCCGCGGCCAATGGCGTAATTGTTTGCCGCCAATTTGCTTTTGATGGACGCGGTAGCCTGTTCAATGGTTTTGCCCGAAACATTCAGTAAACCAATTCCGGGGATATTAATGTTGCCCTCTGGCGAAACATTCAATTTCCAGTTGATCAATGAGTTGCCATAAACATTTATATCCACCTGGTCGTCAGGGCCAAGTACGTAATTTACCGGGGTGGCCATGTGTAAATTCGGCTCGAATGTTAGATTCCCATTTCTGAAAAGATCGGCGCCAAAGATTCTCGAATGGGCGGCCATTTGCGCGGCATTCACCCTTTTTGGCCTGTTAGAGGTATCCTGCTGATAATTGAGCCTCCTGGGCTGATTTTGAGTGGTATCATCCCCCGGCGGCGCATTATGCGTTTTCCGGTAATCGGCAATACGTTGCTGAAGAAGTTGAACCTGGTCAGCCGTTAGTCCCCTGTTTTGCGCCTGTTGGACCAACTGGCTGTCACTTAAGCCTGATGCCTGGGCTTGCTGAATGATTTGCTGAATCTGGGCGTCAGTAAGGTCACTAATATTTACCCCCGAGAGGTTTTGCGGGATGCTTTGGGCAAAACCCGGAATGGTGATTATACAACAAATAAAAAGTATAGCTACTATTAAAGTGAATTTTAAATATTTCATGTTAAATGATCAATGCAAACCTTGAACATCTGAGACCGTAATTTGTTTTACAAAATGACCTAAAAATAGGTCGAAATTTTTAAATCGATGGCAGGGAATTCATAATGTATTGTAATACAGGTTAAACGGCGTTTTTTTTAAATTTTCAAGGTCTGCGAAGGTAGACATTTAAATGCTTTATTTTGGCTACGACCGCCCGAAAAAATCTTTTGTTCAATTTGCAAAAGGGGAAGGACCCGGGTTAACACAAAGAAACAATACTGTTAACAATTCCTTAACATAATAGTAATGATAACTATACAAACAAACCGGTATTTTTAAGAGTTGTTAGTGTTATAAGTCTGATTTTTAGAACACCCTAATAACAAGCAACATAACATAATTTTAACACAAAATATTAATCAGTATATCATGAAAAACCGCACCGACATCGAAATTCCTGAAAATGAAAAGAAGCAGGTTAAGGAAAATTCCGAGGTAGACTATTGGTCAAAAAAATATGATATTTCAAAAGAAGATCTGAAAAACAAAAAAATTAACGTCGGGATTTATGACAAGATCATCGAATCCTATCTTCAAAACGCACGCTAAATAGTATTTGGAATTTTAAAGCCACCGGCCAGACAATGTCGTCTCACCGGTGGCTTTTTTATGCTTTCCGGGTTGCTTGCTCAATGCTGTCCCACATTTTATCAGGTACCATTTCAAGTGCGTTAAACTGACCGGCTCCCTGCAGCCATTCGCCGCCATCAATCGTGATCACCTCGCCATTAATATAGCCCGAAAAATCGGAAACAAGGAAAGCTGCCAGGTTAGCCAGTTCCTGGTGTTCGCCAACGCGTTTTAGTGGAACGCGGTTTTTAAAATCAAATTTTTCTGCCATTTCGCCGGGCAATAAACGGTCCCAGGCGCCCTTTGTAGGGAAAGGCCCGGGCGCTATCGCATTGCAGCGGATGCCGTGCCGGCCCCACTCAACCGCCAGCGACCTGGTCATGGCCAAAACGCCGCCTTTTGCGCAAGCTGATGGCACCACATAAGCTGATCCGGTAAAGGCATAGGTAGTTACGATATTGATGATATTACCCGGTCTTTTTTTGCTGATCCAATATTTGCCCAGGGCCAGCGCGCAATTCACCGATCCCTTTAACACAATATCAATGATAGCTGAAAATGCGTTTGCCGACAAACGCTCGGTAGGTGAGATAAAGTTACCCGCAGCGTTATTCAGCAGGGCGTCAACGCCCCCAAAAACTTTAACGGACTCGTTGAGCATGTTTTCAACTTCCTCATACTTGCGCACATCACAGGCAACGGCCAATACTTTTCCGCCTGTGGCAGCTTCCATTTCGGCGGCGGTTTGTTTTAACACATCCAGTTTACGGCTGGTGATTACCAAATTGGCCCCTAGTTGTAAAAAATAAGTGCCCATGGCTTTGCCCAAACCGGTGCCTCCGCCAGTTATAATGATGGTTTTTCCCTTCAGGGCATCCTCTTTTAACATGCCACCGGCAGCTTGCTGTTTTTGTTCCATTGTGTATGTTGTTTATCGATATTAACCCTTCCGGGTCATTTTTTAGGAGCAGAACTTCTTGCTTTTAAGTTTTGGATGATCACTTCCAGCGTGGCTCTTGTTTCGGGCGCCCACCATTGTTTCAGCATCTGGTTAAGTGTCGCGCTTTGATCCGTATTTGAGTCGCTGATCAGTTCCTGCCTCAGGTTTAGTTTGCTCTGGCTCCACGTAACCGGGTTAAACTGCATATATGTTTTTACCTTTTTTTCTGCCTGTGCCAGCAGGTCTTCGGCCTGACAAACTTCATCTATCAGGCCGATTTGAAGGGCTTCATTCACTTTAACGAGTTTTCCTTCTAACAAAAATTGATAGGCTTTTTGCTTGCCGATCCAGAAAGCATATACTTTAAAGATCCCCTCAGGGACTATGATGCCCACCGGAATTTCATTTAAGCCGATGATGTATTCTCCTTCAGCCATTAAACGGTAATCGCAGCAAACGGCCAGTACACATCCGCCTGCCGGGCTATGCCCGCTAAGTGCAGCCACTATTGGTTTTTTAAAAGCGATCAGTGTGGATTGCAGGGCAAAAAAATCGGTCCAGAATGCCCTGGCCTGTTGTTCATCGTACCCGTAAACTTCCATCAGGTCGGCGCCGGAGGAGAAAAAGCCCTCTTTGCCGGTTAATATTACCCCGCCAACCCGGTCGTCATTTTCCAGGTCTTTTATGCAATTCGTGAGTTCCTTCACCATTTGGTGGTTAATCGGGTTGGAGCGGCCCCTGTCAAGGGTAACTACCGCGATTTTGTCATTTACGGCAATTTGTATGGTTTCCATCTCTTATTTATCGGGGTTCGCGGTTAAGTCTGCCTGGTCAGCATACATCTCTTCTATTTCGGCGTTATATTTTTCAGTAATGATCTTGCGGCGCATTTTACCGGTAGGGGTAAGCTCACCGGTATCAACCGTCCATTCGTCGGGAAGGATCACGAACCTTTTGATCTGCTCAACGCGATTAAATTCAGGGTTGAAGCCCTCAAGGATAGATTGATACATGGCGATAATCCGGCTGTCTTTAACCATTTCTTCCTTTGCCATATCCGGGATATGATTTTTTTTGCACCAGGGAACCAGGTTGGCATAGGAAGGTACGATCAGCGCCGATGCAAATTTCCTGCCGGCGCCAACCACCATCATTTGTTCAATAAAATAATTTTCCTTCATTTTATTTTCGATGGGCAGGGGCGCTACGTATTTTCCACCGGAAGTTTTAAAAATTTCTTTTTTACGGTCAGTAATCTTCAGGAATGAATCTTTATCAAGCTCGCCAATATCGCCGGTATGGAACCATCCGTCCTGCAAAACTTCGGCGGTAAGTTCCGGGTTTTTATAATAGCCGGGCATTACATTGGGGCCCTTGCAAAGGATCTCGCCATCCTCTGCAATTTTTACCTGCACATCGCGTAATAACGGCCCTACGGTGCCAAACCTTCTTTTTTCGGGGTTGTAGTTATTAACAGAAATAACAGGCGATGTTTCGGTTAGCCCGTATCCCTCTAAAATAACGATCCCGGCAGCGGTAAATATCCGCTCCAGCCGGATAGGGCAGGCAGAACTACCGACAACAATAGCCTTGACGTTGCCACCCAAAGCTGCGCGCCATTTGCTGTAAACGAGTTTATCGGCGATGCCATGGATGAATTTATACCAGGCACTCTTACCATTCAAGTCGAAGTGATCGGCGATCTTTATCGACCATAAAAATATTTTACTCTTTATTCCGCTTAGCTTTTTTCCCTCGGCAATAATTTTTTCGAACACTTTTTCAAGTACCCTGGGCACAGCGGTAAAAATATAGGGTTGCACTTCCTTAATATTAGGACCGATGGTATCCATGCTTTCGGCGTAATAGATGGAAAAGCCAAAGAAAAGATAGATATAAGAGCACATTTTTTCAAATATGTGGTTCACCGGCAAGAAGCTGAATGCCCGGCGCTCTTCAATCGGGATCTGCGCAAGCACATCGCCGGAGGCCATCGCATTACTCACAATGTTTTTATGCGTAAGCATCACCCCTTTAGGCCTGCCGGTAGTGCCGGAGGTATAAATAATGGTAGTGATATCATTTTCACCAATCTTGTCGCTTATATCCTGCAGATTCTTTTTTTCATCTGCTGTTATGGGTTTTAACAGTTCGGTCCAGTTGGCGCAATCCTGTAACTGATCAAAAGTATAAATAGCTTTAAGCGAAGGGATATTGTTACGGATGCTGCTTACCTTGTCATATAACTCCCTGTTGCTGATAAACATGATCTTTACTTCAGCTTCGATCAGGATCTGTTCAATTTCTTTAGCATTGGTATTGGGGTACAAAGGAACCAATACTGCCCCCGTTTGCTGAACGGCCAGATCGGTAATGATCCATTCGGGCCTGCCGCTGCTGATCAGGCCCACTTTATCGCGGCCCTCAGCGGTACCATCCCCTTGTGAAATGCCATATTTCAACAGCGCAATGGCTAACTGGTAAACCATATCATGTACCTGTTGGGTACTGTATGACTGCCAAACGCCATTTACTTTGGCATTTAAAAGATCGGGTCTGGGTTCTTTTGCCTGCACCGCCATGCAATCGAATAATCTCAGGGCTTTTTCTGCTGTTGCCATTTTTTTATTAAAATACTTTATTTAAACCCTTCAAGCGACATTGACAATGTTAACTTATGAAACTCCCCTCTCGAGAGGGGGTGCGTTGGGAAGTGCAGTGGCGGGGGTGTGTTCGCCATCATGCGGCTTAATACACCCCTCCACCCCTGCCGGCAGGCAGGCCTCTCAAGAGGGGAATCGCACAGCCCAAGCTTTAAAAGCTACTTCATTTTATCATTTTTCAATCGCTAAACACGTTTTATTTAATTATAATAGTTCAAAAATTCCTGCGGCGCCCTGGCCTGTGCCAACGCACATGGTTACCATGCCGTATTTTTTATCCCGTCGTTTCAGCTCATTAAAAAGCTGGACCGAGAGCTTCGCCCCGGTGCATCCCAGCGGGTGGCCCAATGAAATCGCTCCGCCGTTAACATTAATGATTTCAGGGTTGAGTTCCAGTCCTTTTATTACCGCAAGCGACTGGGAAGCAAATGCTTCGTTCAGCTCGATCAAATCCATGTCCTGTTGCTTCAGTCCTGCAGCTTTCAATACTTTTGGAATGGCTTCCAGCGGGCCGATACCCATTATGCGCGGGGGCACGCCGGCAACGGCGTAATTCACCAGCCGCGCTATGGGCCTCAGGTTGTTTTGTTTTAAAAACTTTTCGCTAACCACCATTACAAAAGCGGCACCATCGCTTGTTTGGGATGAATTTCCGGCTGTAACCACTCCTTTGGCATTAAACACAGGCTTCAGTTTGGCTAAAGCGTCCAGCGAAGTATCGGCACGCGGGCCTTCATCAGTATCTACCTTAAACTCTCTTTTTTTCTTTTTTCCGGCTTCATCTATATAAATTTCGGTAATGTTCACCGGCACAATTTCATCCTTAAATTTTCCTTCCTTTATAGCGCTGATGGCTTTTTGGTGCGAATTGAATGCAAACTGATCCTGCTCTTCGCGGCCGATATTGTATTCTTTTGCCACCGCTTCAGCAGTGAGGCCCATGCCCCAGTAATAATCAGGGTGTGCCAGGGCAACGTCAGCATTGGGTACTATCCGCCAGCCGCCCATGGGCAGCAGGCTCATGCTTTCCACACCGCCGGCAATAATGCAATCGGCAATACCGCTATGAATTTTAGCGGACGCTATGGCTATAGTTTCCAAACCCGAGGCACAATACCGGTTAACGGTCATCCCCGGAACTTTATCGGTATCCAAAGCCATTAAAGAGATCAACCTTGCCACATTAAGCCCCTGTTCAGCTTCGGGTGTCGCGTTGCCTACAATTACATCCTCTATCTGCTCCTTATCCACATTGGGTACGGTGGATAAAAGGTGTTTGATGACGTCGGCAGCAAGCGTATCCGGCCGGGTAAACCTGAAACCACCACGGGTGGCTTTACCGATAGCACTGCGGCTGGCTGCAACAATATATGCGTTCATTTATCTTGTTTTTTTCGGTTAAAAATTAGTTTCTAAGCACTTTGCCACCTGTAAGGATGGATTGAATGCGTTCCAGCGTTTTCTTTTCGGTGCATAGGGAAAGAAATGCTTCTCTTTCCAGGTCGAGCAGGTAGCTTTCGCTCACCAGCGACGGTTGCGATAAATCGCCGCCAGACAATACGTATCCCAGTTTTTGCGAGATCTTTACATCATGCTCGCTGATGTAATTGCCGCTGTACATGGTATTTGCACCAACATAAGCCAGGCCAAGGGCCTGTTTACCCAGCACTTTTATGTCAGTTCGCTGAACGGGTTGTGTATAGCCGTCTTCGGCCATTTGCAGGCAATGACGTTTGGCCTCGGCAAGCAGCCTGTTTTGCGAAACCACCACCACATCGCGGCCTTTTTTGAGGTAGCCAAATTCAAAGGCCTCATAAGCAGAGGTAGAGACTTTGGCCTGGCCGATGGTTAAAAAGCGCTCCCTGAAATTATTTACTTCGATATCACCATCCTGCAATTCGTCCGACAGGCGAAGAGCAAACTCTTTGGTGCCGCCGCCGCCGGGGATCAATCCCACCCCAAATTCAACCAAACCCATATACAGTTCAGCATGAGCGACTACTTTATCGGCATGGAGGCACATTTCGCATCCCCCGCCTAAAGCCATCTGGTGCGGCGCGGCTACTACCGGGATGGATGAATAGCGGATGCGCATCATCGTATTCTGGAATGCTTTGATCACCGCGTTCAGTTCATCAAACTCTTGTTCCACCGCCATCATAAATATCATCCCTACATTGGCTCCGGCGCTGAAGTTGGCGCCCTCGTTCGAGATCACCAGGCCTTTATAGCCGGCCTCGGCAAGTGTAATGGCTTTGTTAATGCCTTCAATCACTTCGCCGCCTATCGTATTCATCTTGGTGTGGAAAGCCAGGTTCAGGATGCCGTCACCGATATCGGTAATGGTGCTGCCGCTGTTTTTCCATACGGTATTTGTAGCAGTGATATTTTTTAGTAAAATGAAATCTTCTGTCCCCGGAATTACTTTGTAAGCCTTCGATGGAATATCATAATACATCCGTTTACCATTCTCGATCACATAAAAGCTTTTCGCTCCCGATTCAAGCATATCGTAAACCCATTTTGCAGGTTTATTGCTACTTGCTTCCATCTCCTTTACAGTATCTTCCACACCCAGGGCGTCCCATTTTTCAAACGGACCCATTTCCCAGCCGAAACCGGCATTCATGGCGGCATCTATTTTGTAAAGTTCATCCGCAATTTCGGGAATGCGTTTGCTCGAATAGGCAAAAAGCTGGTAGGAGGTAGCGCGGTAAAAATCACCCGCCTTATCTTTTGATGCAAATAATATTTTTAGCCTGTCCTTCAGGCTTTCAACGGTTTTAGTTGTCTCTAAAGCAGCGAATTTTACTTTTTGGGAGGGCTTGTAATCGAGCGATTTCAGGTCGAGCGCATAAAACTGGTTTACGCCATCCACCTTTTCCTTTTTATAAAAACCCTGCCCGGTTTTGCTTCCCAGCCAGTTATTGGTAAGCATCCGGTTTACAAAATCGGGGATTTCAAAAAGTTCGTTTGCTTCGTCATCCGGTGCATTTTTAAATAAACCGTTGGCAACATGCACCATCGTATCCAACCCTACCACATCGTTGGTGCGGAAGGTTGCCGATTTTGGGTGACCGATGACGGGGCCCGTCAGTTTATCCACTTCTTCAACAGTCAAGCCGGTTTTTTGTACGTAATGCAGCAGGCTCATGATGCTGAAAACGCCGATACGGTTACCAATAAATGCAGGGGTATCTTTAGCTAATACGGTGGTTTTGCCGAGGAACTTCTCGCCAAACTCCAGTAAAAAGTTCACCACACCGGGCGAAGTATCTTTTGTGGGGATGATCTCCAGCAACTTTAAATAGCGCGGCGGGTTAAAGAAATGGCTGCCGCAAAAGTTTTTCCTGAAATCTTCGCTGCGGCCCTCTGCCATTAAATGGATGGGGATGCCGGAGGTGTTGGATGTGATGAGCGTGCCCGGTTTCCTGAATTTTTCAACAGATTCAAATACGGTTTGTTTGATATCCAGGCGTTCAACCACTACTTCAATTGTCCAATCGCATTCAGCAATTTTGGGCATATCATCTTCAAAATTACCGGTGCTTATCCTTTTGGCGAATGATTTAAGATAGATGGGCGAGGGGTTTGATTTTAAGGCGAACTCCAGCGCATCATTCACAATTTTATTGCGGGCTTTTTTATCGCCTGCAGGGGCATCTTTTGGCACAATGTCCAATAAAAGAACCTGGACGCCAATATTTGCAAAGTGACAGGCGATGCGGCTACCCATAACACCTGAACCTAATACTGCTACTTTTTTATTACTCGTTGAGCACTCATTATACTATGCTTGTTTTATTTATACTGATTTATTCGACCCGCGACCAGGTGGTGGTGCGTCCAAAAAGCGAAATGCCGATATATCCCCGGATGGCGAGTGTTTTACCTTTATAAGTGATATTGCAGGCATAGGTCTTCCCGTTAAGCGGGTCGTAAATGGTACCGTCGGTATATTTAATATCTCCGTCTTTTACAAAATCGGACAAAACCTGTAAACCAAGGCGCGGCCTTGAGCGCAATTTGGGATCGGCATTTAACTCATCTACCTTTGGTTTACCATTTTTTAAGGGCTCTTTCAGCCAAATTACCTTGCCATAAAATTTACCGTTGGCGGCTTTAGTGATCAATATTTTGGCGCTTTTGATATCATTGTACCACTGCCCTTCAATCTGGTCTGTTTGGGCTTTCGCTACGGTTACGCAGCATACTGTGAGCAAAAAAATCACTAACAGGAAATGTTTTTTGTTAAATAACGACATCATTTTAGTGTTTAATAAAAAGTGAAAAAAATATCCTGCCGCGTTCTTTAAATCTTTTATATCATCAAAACATCAACGTTCATTTTATATTGCGGTGCAATTAAAACGAGGCAAACGCTTACTTATAAAAAAGTATTAGCAGATCAGGTAGAATAAAATAATTTAGTATTGGCTTATATTAACAAATATCCTTTTTACCGGCGAAAAACAAAGGGCTATATGGCGGAAACATTTGTCAAAATTTCGGAAATTAATTTTCACCGAGTTGCTTTACCAGGCTGATGTACTGCTCCATGGCATTTTCAGGGGGCGTTCCTTTTAATTTTAACCAGGCGTCGTATTTGGCTTTGGCTACAAAATCAAACATCCCCGGCGGGTTACCGGTGTTGATATCGCCTTCAGTGGCCTGTTTAAACAAGCTGTAGAGTTGCAATAAAGTTTCGTTATCGGGGCGGGCGGGCAGGGTTTTACTTGCCGCAACTGCGTTGTCAAATGCTTCTTTTAGTTCCATTGGTACAATGTTGATCTTTAAGATATAACGGGTTTATTGGGTTCTTCGATATAATCGTGACTTTTGGGGGCGTGCTTAAATAAATCAATTAGGTCAGGTGGCAGTATGGCAAGCTTTCGTTTTTCCATATCGATCCACGCGCCGTCAGCAACAATAATAGCCGCTTTTACGCCATCCCCGCGGTAAAGCTCCTGCCGCATTGACCAACGGGAACCATCAGGACGCGATTTTATAATTTCACAGGTTACTTTTATATGCTCATTGATGCCGATCTCGCGCAGGTAAATCAACTCTTCCCTGAATAGTACCGGCCCGACTTTGTGGCCATAAAGCACAGCCGGCGTTAAGCCCAGGTACTCCAGCAAGCCTAACCTGGCCTGTGCACCGAAATCACCGTAAGCAGTGTGCCGCATATGCTGGTTAGCATCTATCTGCGCCCATAATACTTGCCCTTCATAAAAAAAAGTCATGATTTTATTTATGTAGTTTGAATTTTTTAACTGCTTCGGTCAGCCTTGGCAAAACCTCCATGGCATCGCCAATAACGCCATAATTTGCTGCTTTAAAAAACGGTGCTTCAGGGTCGCGGTTGATGACCACAATTGTTTTGGAACCGTTTACGCCTGCCAGGTGCTGGATAGCGCCTGAAATGCCGACCGCAATGTACAGGTCGGGGCGGATAGTGCCGCCGGTTTGGCCCACATGCTCGTGATGGGGCCGCCAATCGGCGTCGGACACCGGGCGCGAGCAGGCGGTTGCCGCGCCCAGCTCTTTGGCTAAATCTTCAATCAGGTACCAGTTTTCGGGGCCTTTCATCCCACGTCCACCGGACACGACCAAAGCCGCATCTGAAAGCGATACTTCGCCGGTTACTTTACTTACTTCTTTTACTTTTATGCCGAAATCCTTATCGCCAAAATTTACCGGCAATTTTTCAATGGTGGCTTTACCCTCTGTTTTGGCGACTGGGAAAGTATTGGGCATTAGCATGATCACCTTTGTATCGCTGGTGATATTTACATAAGCAAACGCTTTACCGGAGTAAACTGCTTTTTTTATCAGAAAACCCTTCTCCATATCGGGGTAGGTGAGCGCGCCTGCTACCAGGCCCGCCTTTAATTTTACGGCTACCCGTGGCGCAACTGCCCTGCCGTTGATATCATTCAGGGCGACAATTATTTTCGCGTCTTCTTTTTCAATGGCTGTTAACAGGGCTGTTGTGTAGGCGCGGGGATGTAGTTCATCCAGCCGGTTATCATCAACATGCAATACTTTTTGTGCGCCATATGCTCCCAGTTTTTCAATTTCAGCGTCAGCAATAGTGCCAAGGATCACCGCAGTTACGGTAGCGCCGGTTTTTTGGGCTATGCCCGAGGCATACTGAACCGCTTCGAAATTTTTCTTTTTGATGACCCCGCCATCATGTTCAACAAAAACAATTACAGACATTTTTTTCAATTATTTAAATACTCTATATAATTATCATTTTTAGATTTTAACACGGAGATACGCAGAGGAGGCACAAAGAGCGCTGAGCATTAATAGTTTTCAATTTTTTTTCTTTGTGTTCTTTGTGCCTTCTTCGTGTTAAAAACATCGCCTTATAAATAAGCTGTTTTAAAGAAACATCAGTCGCTATTCAACTCTTCAATATTTAAGGATCAAATTACTTTGGCCTCGGTATGCAACAGTTCTACCAGTTGATCCATGTCAGCAGGATCAACTAATTTTACACCTGCTTTGGCGGGCGGAAGTTCGTACGACAAAATAGAGGTAACAGGTTCAATAGCTGCAGGTGTTATCACGTTCAGCGGCCGGGTGCGCGCGGCCATAATGCCCCGCATATTAGGTATCCGGGCCTCTGCAACCCCTTTTTGACAGGAGATCACCAGAGGGAAATTACAGGTGTCGGTTTCTTCGCCGCCTTCAATCTCTCTTTTTACGATAGCTGTATTTCCTTCCGTTTTAATTTCGGTGGCAAAGCCGATGTAATCCATGTCGAGCAATTCAGCCAGCATGGAACCAACGGTGCCGTTGTTATAATCTATTGATTCCTTTCCGCAAAGAATCAGGTCGTAATTCTCGCTTTTGGCATAATCTGCGATATAAACTGCGGTTAAATAAGGGTCATTACTATCAGCATCTATCCTGATGGCCTTATCGCCGCCCAGGGCCAGTGCTTTCCGGATAACCGGTTCAGTATTGGCCTTACCTACGGTTACCAGGTCGATTTCGCCGGCGATGCCGGTTTCCTTTAATTCGATAGCGCGGATAAGCCCGTACCATTCGTCATACGGGTTGATGATGTAGGTAACCCCGTTGCTTTCAACGGCGGTATTGTTGTCTCTCAAAACAGCTTTTGTACTGGTATCCGGCACCTGGCTGATGCACACTAATATCTTCATTTAAGATGTGGTTTTAGTATCGCTTTGTGCTCTTTGTGAAAATCCTTGTGCCCTTTGTGGTTATTTTTTACCACTAAGAACACAAAGGAGGCACGAAGTTCACAAAGAACTGGTTATTTGATTTTTAGGTTTTGCAGCTATTTAAAAACAGTATTTGTTTTCAGCGATTAGTTTTGCGGCGATATTCCGGCGTGCCTGGGTGGTATTCAGGTCATCAGTTTTGGTATAGCGTTTCAGTCCCATCATCATCATCCGTTTTTCATCACCTTCGGCAAATGAGTTTAAGGCTTCTTTACCCGACCGGGCTATTTTTTCGGCCGCATCGTTGATGTAAACCCGCATCATATCAAGTTGTTCTTTGCAGCTTTCTTCACCGCGCAGGCCAACCAGCTTTTCAACCCTTAACTGCAGCGATTCGCTTACATAAAGCTCGATGAGCATATCGGCAAGGTTCATCAAAACTTCCTGTTCTTTAGCCAACTGGGTCATCAGTTTTTGAACAGCCGCACCTGCAACCATCAAAATGGCTTTTTTGAAATTGGCGATGTATTTTTTCTCTTTTGTAAACAAGCCTTCTTCGCCGCCGGCGCTGAAATCAGGGATACTCATCAGTTCGCCCGCTACTTTTTGGGCAGGACCCATCAGGTCGAGCTCGCCTTTCATGGCGCGTTTCAGCATCATATCCACAGTCAGCATCCGGTTGATCTCGTTAGTGCCTTCAAAAATCCGGTTGATCCTCGAGTCGCGGTAAGCCCTTTCCATAGGCGCTTCGGCGCTGTATCCCATACCGCCGTAGATCTGTACGCCTTCGTCAACTACATAGTCGAGTACTTCGGACGCATGTACTTTGATGATGGCCGCTTCAATGGCAAACTGTTCAGTGCCTTTTAATTTTGCTTTTATTTCATCAAGACCTGATTCGATCAGCATGTCGGTCGCTTCTTCCATGTTTTGGCTGGCGCGATAAACTGCAGATTCCGCAGCATAAGTTAAGATGGCCTGCTGGGCAAGTTTATGCCGTATAGCGCCGTATTTTGAAATGGCCCTGCCAAACTGCTCGCGTTCATTGGCATACTTTACCGCCATGCCGATGACTTCTTTACTTGCGCCCACGGTGCCACCGCCCAATTTCATACGGCCTATATTCAGGATATTAACCGCTATTTTAAACCCATTCTGGCGTTCGGACAGCAGGTTTTCTACCGGTACTTTGCAATCGTTAAAAAATACCTGGCGGGTCGAGCTGCCTTTTATGCCCATTTTATGTTCTTCGGTATTCAGGCTGAGCCCTTCAAAATCTTTTTCAACAATAAAAGCACTCAGGTTTTCATCATTGTCAATTTTTGCAAATACGGTAAATACATCAGCAAAGCCGGCATTGGTGATCCACATTTTTTGCCCGGTAATGAGGTAATGTTTGCCATCCTCCGTAAGCTTTGCCCTTGCTTTTCCGGAATTGGCATCGGAGCCTGAGCCGGGTTCAGTAAGGCAATAGGCGCCCTTCCATTCGCCGCTGGCCAGTTTGGGAATATATTTTTGTTTTTGAGCGTCGTTACCATAGTATAATATCGGCAATGTGCCGATGCCTGAATGTGCAGAAAAGGCTACAGAAAAAGAGTTACCGGCACCCAGTTTCTCAGTCACCAGCATCGAGGTCTTAAAATCTTTCCCGAAACCACCGTATTCTTCGGGGACGGAGATTCCTAACAACCCCAAAGCGCCCGCTTCATCCATCAAATGCGGCATTAAGCCTTCCTCCTGAGCGTCGATCCTGTTTAAGTTAGGCGTAACATGTTGTGCGAGAAAATTGTTGCAGGTTTCAGCGATCATTAATTGCTCTTCATTCCATTCCTCAGGAATAAAAATACTTTCGGCGGCTGTTTCCCTGATCAAAAACTCACCACCTTTAATGGCTTTAACATTTTCAACGTCGTTCATGGTTGTATCTTTTAATTTTTAAGTGTCCGAATTAAAACCGTTGTTATATTGCCCAACCGCAGCAGCTAAAAAATAAATAACATCAATCCTAAAATTGTTTGCAATTCAATAAATCAGGCACAGCGCTATAGGGGCGTTTTTTAAGTTTTTATAATTATTGTAAAATTAGAGCCGTAGCTAAACCAATGAAAGGGCTGCAATACGGAGATATTAGTCAAAAAGTCGGAAGAAAGAAAAGTGACTGTAAATAATGCGCCAGCGCAGAAGTAAAATAGGAAACAATTGATTATCAGTAAATTACAGCGGTATTGACAAAAAAGTTAATTTGATACGAATTGATTATCAGCTACTTAGCGAAGTATGATAATTTGATAAAATATGAAACATGCTGATAATGAGTGTGTTTCATAGCGTTCCATGGTGTTCCGCGCGTAAAAAAATGGAACGGTGGAACGCTGGCATCAAGTATTAATAAAAACTGAGCATATTAATAAGAAGAAACCAAACGATAGTCGGATGGCGACATGCCGGTATGTTTTTTAAAATACTTGCCGAAGGACGATTGATCGGGAAAGTGGATATTCTCGGCTACGCGCGCGATGCTTATCTGGTGATTGCGTAGCAATACCTTTGCTTCCAGCACTACAGCATCGTCAATCCATTCACCGGCAGTCCGGCCGGTTACCTCCTTAATGGTTTCTGTTAAATGTTTAGGCGATACAAAAAGGGCATCAGCATAATATTGCACATTCCGGTGTTCCTTATAATGATGGAATACCAGTTCCTGGAACAATACGTTCAGCTCCTGTTTGCGGGTTTGTTTGCCTTTAATAATAAGGTGTTGTTTTTCGTAAATAAAGGCCACCTCGTACAAAAGCATGGTGAGAATGCTTCGTGATATTTCGACGCGGTAGGGATGGTCCTCCCGCTCTAAAATTTGTTTTATCTGCAGGTAAATATCCAATAACACGGCCGCGTCTGCATGTTCGGGATAAATTACAGGGATAGAAGCACTTTTAAAATAGCTGAATGATTCCAAAAAGTGGCTGTTAACATTGTTTTCGGTTAAAAACGCTTTTGAAAAAACAATAAACCTGCACAAAAAATCTTCGCTGCTGTTATAGATCCTTAAAACATGAAATGGGGTAGCCAAAAGCATTGCGTCGGGCCTGGCTTCGTAATTCTGAAGGTTTACTTCAACGCGGGCATGTCCGCGTGTGCAAATACCAATGATGTAACCGTCAGACCGGTAAGGAAATTCACTTAAGCTTAACAACTGCTTTTCATCGGTGATGAAAAAATCAGGTCCTGCTAATTTATCTGCGTATAAGTCAGCAAATTTTGATAAGCTTAAACGGGCGACTCTTTTACTCATTTATGATAAAAATAAAATATTCTGTTGTTTTTCAATAACGGAATAAACCCCGTTAATAATTAATTTTTTTAACTGATAAGGCGTAAATCTGTTTTCTCCGACTTTTTGACTAATATCTCCGCATTATAGCCCTTTTTTTCTTTTAAATCCAACCTAATTTTATTTTTTGCTTTTGCTGGTTTTGGATCCTGCAAATTGCACATTATAAACCATTCAATATTTTATTTTTATGAAGAAATATCTACTATTAGTGCTTGCACTAATGCCTGTTTTGGTGTTTGCCCAAGGTTTCCAGGTGAACCTGGAAGGCGAGAAGCAAATTGGTATGGGACATACCGGCACCGGAACCTTACAGGACGGCGCTTCGGTGTTTTTTAACCCGGGTGCAGTGGCCATGCTGCCCGAAAATTATGTGCAAGCCGGCATTAGTCCGCTGGTTTTTATGTCGGAGTTTAACCCTTCAAATTCAAACGCCACTTTCCGCACAGCAAATAAAATTGCCACGCCATTTACCTTTTATGGCGTTTGGGGGCCAAAAAATTCGTTCTGGAAATTTGGTTTGGGTATTTATACACCCTTTGGCGGTTTAACTGACTGGGGCGATAGCTGGCAGGGAAAATATGCGCTCGAAAGCCTCGACCTGAAAACCATCTTTTTTCAGCCTACACTAAGTGTTAAGCTAACAGATTACCTGAGCATAGGCGCCGGCTTTGTTTATAACCACGCCGATATCGACCTTCACCAGGCTATTCCTATTTCAAATTCGGCAGGCGCCGACGGACAGGGCCATTTAAGCGGTACCGGCAAAGGCTACGGCTGGAATGCTGGTATATTCTTCAAAACCCTTTCAGGTGTAACTATTGGTCTTTCGCACCGAAGTGGTGTTTCTACCAGCTTTAACGGTAACGCCATGTTTTCGGTGGCGCCATCGGTACAGGGCAATTTCCCTTCGCCTAATACATTTACGTCAAAAGTGCCGTTGCCATCAACCAACTCAGTAGGTATCGGGTTATATCCTTCACCAAACTGGACCATCGCCATTGACGCTAACGAGGTAAACTGGGACGTGTTTAAAAACCTGTCATTTACTTACGCGCAGAAATCGTCAACGATAAACACTACCGTTCTTCCGCAAAATTACGAGCAGGCATATACCTTACGTGCAGGTGCCGAATACAGGGGGTGTCCAAAATTGGCTTTGCGCTTTGGCGGAGGTTACGCCACTGCTGCAGCACCTGCTGATTTTGTTTCACCGCAGGTGCCTGACGCTAACCGCGTTTATTTTACTGGCGGTATAGGCTACAAGATAGCCAGTCACCTTAATGTGGATGCATCATTTGAATTTGAACACCTGTTGGCCAGGCAAACCACCAATGCCTATACCCAATTGTCGGGTACCTATGAGACTAATGTATATATTCCGGGTATCTCACTTTCTTATCACTGGTAATCATTAATATTTAAGCAGATGAAATTTTTAAAACAACACTACTATATAATCGCAGGCTTATTATTAATAACCGCCTGCAAGCCCGATATCAAAACCCCGAAGCCAACAAACGGGGCGGCTGATTTTTCGAGGTATATCTCTATTGGTAATTCACTTACGGCAGGTTATGCTGATGGCGGCCTTTATTTGGCCGGACAGATGAATTCATATCCTTCAATCGTAGCCAAACAAATGCAAACTGTTGGCGGCGGCGTATTTAACCAGCCATTGTTCAACAGCGACCAGGCCAATGGCTCCGGTTACCTGCAATTAGCAGGGTTCAGCGCTGCTGGATCTCCTAATCTGACTCCTGTTACGTCGAACCTCGCTGTTAGGGGGCAGATCGCTGTTCCCGGATTTGGAAATGTAACTTTATATACCAAATACACCGGCGACATTGAAAACTACGGCGTACCCGGTATTAAATTACTGCAGATCACCTATGCTCCCTATGGCAACCTGAATGGTTTTTATGAAAGGCTACTGCCCCAGGATGCACCTAATAATACCATGCCTTACCTCGCATTTATTACCGCCAAGCCGTTTACCTTCTTTTCAAACTGGTTAGGTAATAATGATGCACTTGCTTATGCAACTTCTGGCGGCGCAGGCGATGTATTAACAGACCCAAATACTTTTGCAGCCCTTGATAATTTGCTTATCGGAACTTTAACAGCCAAGGGCGCTAAAGGCGTTGTGGCTACCGTTCCGGATGTTACTTCCATCCCTTATTTTAACACGGTTACGGTTGGCGCTATTGTTGCAGGCGTGCAACAGGCAAATCCGTCAGTAAAAGGTATTTATATCAACGCTTTGGTTTCCGGCACAACTTATGCGCCAAGGCTTGCTACAGCAAGCGACCTGATCGTTCTCACCTTTCCAACAAGTAAGATCGGTACCCCTGTAACTACGCCCTTCGGGCCGCTGCCTTACGGTTTAACGCCTTATACACCGGTTGATAACCAATATGTACTGGATGAAAATGAAGTTGCCTTAACACGCAATCATGTTATTGCCTTTAACAGCACCATTAAATCTGTGGCTGCGGCACATGGCCTTGCTGTATTTGATGCGTATACATTCCTTAATAATGTTAAACAGTACGGGCTGGTTGTTGATGGCGTAGGCTTTAACTCAGGCTATATCAGCGGCGGTATTTTCTCGTTAGACGGTGTGCATCTTACCCCGCGCGGGTATGCCATTGTCGCCAACCAGTTTATTGACGCGATCAACGCTAAATACGGTTCAAATATCCCCGAAACCAACGTTGCCGCTTACCCTGGCGTTAAGTTCCCGTAGGGTAAAGTCCATGGTCAATAGTCCATGGTACATAGTAAGAAATAGCACACGAGAAGCTCCGGATAAAACTCCCGGGGCTTCTTGCGTTTTGTGTCTTTTATGCTGTTCTCCCTGAATACCGTTTCCCCAAAAAACCTTCACGATTTAAACCCGAAATCTTTGTAATAAACACAATCGTATGTCGTATTTTTAATAAAGCAAATGGAAATCGCAAATAAAACGGATGCTACCCCTGCCAGCCTGTTTGCCGGCCAGGATGCCCGGCCATCGTACTGGCTTACGCGTTTTGTGATCCTACGTTTGCTGGGTTTGGTGTATGTACTCGCTTTCCTGGTTGCGGTTAATCAGATTGTCCCTCTGGTTGGCCAAAATGGCTTGCTTCCTGCAGGTATTTACATCAAGTACCTTGGCATTGCCTATGGCTCAGCCGGTGCGGGTTTTGTGCGGTTGCCTACGATTTTTTGGTTCTGGCATTCGGATACGGCGCTGCTAACCGTAGCCTGGTTGGGCCTGGTGCTTAGTTTGGTGGTGTTGGCAGGCTATGCCAATGCCCCGCTGCTTACGTTGCTGTGGTTTTTGTATATGTCTATCGTACATGCCGGGCAAGACTGGTATAGCTATGGCTGGGAGATCCAGCTTACTGAAACCGGCTTCCTGGCTATTTTTTTATGCCCGTTGCTTGACATGCGGCCCTTCCCCAAACGCCCGCCACCGTTCCCCGTTATTGTTTTATTCCGCTGGTTGGTTTTTCGTATCATGCTGGGTGCCGGGCTCATCAAATACCGGGGTGACAAGGTCTGGCGCGACGGCACGGCTCTTTATTATTACTTCCAGACACAGCCCATCCCCGGCCCCTTAAGCCGCTGGTTCCATTTTTTACCGCGTGCGCTGCTCAAGGCAGGCGTTTGGTTTAACTGGCTTGCCGAACTTATGGCGCCGTGGTTTGTTTGGTGGCCCAGGCCGGGCCGGCATATCGCCGGGGTGGTTATCGTCTTATTTCAGCTAACGCTCATCATCAGCGGCAACCTCTCGTTTTTAAACTGGCTTACCATTATCCCGGCGCTGGCTTGTTTTGATGATGGTTTCTGGGCAAAACTGTTGCCCCGGATACTGGTCCGAAAGGCAGCTGCCGCAGCTGAAACCGCTGAAGAATCGAGCCCCATGCTTACCACGTCGTGGATCGTCGCAGGGATTGTCGCGTTGCTCAGCATCCAGCCGGTGTTAAATATGCTGTCGCCGGGCCAAGTGATGAACAGCTCTTTCGACCCGCTCGACCTGGTAAATACCTACGGCGCCTTCGGCTCGGTAGGGCAGGAGCGCTACAACGTAGTTTTTGAAGGCACTACAGATGATACCACAGGCGGCAAAGCCCAATGGAAACCTTACGTTTATAAATACCTGCCCACGCTGCCGGACAAGGCGCCGCCGCAAATAGCGCCTTACCAGCCGCACCTCGACTGGCAGATGTGGTTTGCCGCCATGGGCACGGCCGGGCAGTACCCCTGGACCTATAACCTGGTATATAAACTCCTGCACAACGACCCAGGTGCGGTAAGCCTGTTTGCCGGCAATCCGTTCCCCAACCGGCCGCCCCGGTTTATCCGGGCAGTATTATACCGCTATCAATTTGCAAAACCCGGCAGTCCGAAAGGAATATATTGGACAATGGAAAGGCTTGGGGATTGGATCCCGGTAGTATCTAAGGATGATTCGCGCTTGCTGAAGTTTTTGCGGAGTGAGGAGTGGGTGAAATGAGCGGGCAACAGCCTGAAAATAAAACGAGACCGGTTTGAATTAGACAGTTTGGTCATATGCTCATCATAAAAATGCCCCCTGCCGCTTTGATACGCTCCTGTCCCCGTCAAGGGGGAACTCATTGTGCAATGCAATTAAAAAACTCGGAGCCGTATGATTCCCCTGCGATGCAAATCGTGACCCCGGCATTTCGCCAACTCCTTATAGCTATCTGAAACATTAACACCCCATACTGGTTTAGTCAGTATTGAATTTCATTAAGCTAATATTTATTCAAACTGTGCACTTTATCCCAGCTAATAAAAAATCCCCGGTATTCAAATTACTGCTATTATTGATACTGTTTTGCACGCCATGGCTGGCATACAGCCAGGTAACCGTGCCGGCGGATTCCCTTAAATCTGATTCACCAGGCAATAAAGGCCAAAAGATTCAGCCTGCTATTTACAATTTCAACAGGCAATATGATTTTGGCGATTTGCTGCGCAATGTGTTACACCCCCAAAAAAAGGCCGATTCGCTGCGAAAAAGTTCGGGCATCACCATTGTGCCCAACGTCGCCGCCAACCCGACTATAGGCGCCCAGTTGGGCATCAAAGCGGTGGCGGGCCGCAAATTAGGTAGCGATCCAAATACCCTCATGTCCATAGCAGCAACATCGGCCTCTATCACCACAAAGGGCATCATTTATTTTTATGTTAACCATAATATTTTTACACCCGGCAATAAATGGAATATCCAGGGCAACCTCGTCGTTTCAAAAACAGTTACACCCGACGAAGGCTTCGGAATAGGGAACGCGCGCGCCGGGGGAACCGCCGCTCAACAGGTACTGGCCGACCCATCGCATAAGACTTACGCCATCCATTCGCTGTATTTCAATTTCAGGGAAAAGGTTTATAAAGAAGTGGCCAAACACCTGTTCCTCGGCGCCGGGGCGTCATTCGAGGTGAGGCGCAGCATTAAGGTGGCCGATACGGTTAACAACGGCACGCCGTTAAGCGTTTATGACAATAAATACGGCTTCCCGAAAGACCATTACGCTGCCGATGGTTTCCTGTTCAACCTGGAGTACATTACGCGCGATAACCCCAACCGCGCTTATAAAGGCATTTATTTTGATGCCGGCATCAGGATGAACCAAACCTGGATAGGCAGCACTAAAAACTCCATGCAGCTGACCACCGACTTTCGCAAATATTTCAGTTTATCGGCCGCCAGTCCTGAAACAGTGCTGGCCTTTTGGAACTGGGGCTCCTACCTGCTTAACGGCGCCATCCCTTACCTCGAGCTGCCCGGCACCAGCCGCGATGGTACTTTCCGAAGCGGCCGTGGCTATACAGGCCAGTATTTTAAAGGCACAGAATATAACGATACCGAAGCCGAATTTCGCTTTCCTATCCTGGCAAATAAATTTATCAGCGGCGTAGCATTTGCCAATTTGCAATCCGGTAACGATGAGCAGGGCACCCGGCTCTTCCAGGTATTTCAGCCAGGCTATGGCGCCGGCTTAAGGCTGTTGTTTAACAAAACTACCCGTACCAACCTTGCTTTGGATTATGCGTTCGGCAAATTTGGCAACAGGGGATTCTTTTTAAATTTGAATGAAACGTTTTAGGTCAGTATACTTGTGGTCAGCTTATCTTAGGACAAGGCAATAAAAGCTGCCCATGGCCATGGCCAGTAACTACTGCTGTGACCAGAAAAAAATTTATTCTTTATCGTATTGTTTTTTTGAGTAATACGTTCTAATATATTGGCACAGAAAACTAAAAAGTCCGGCGCAATATTTTGTTTTTAATTACTACCTTATTTTATTTAATTTAAATATTATTTAATTTTAAAGCTGTATGAAATACGCCATAAAAATAACTTTACTGGTTTCACTCCTGATGATAACCATAAGTGCACAATGTCAAACCAGGAAAGTGTTTGCACATTATATGCTGAACATCGGCACCAGGGATAATAGTTCAGTTGAGGGGTTTAAACAGGACGTAAAAGAGGCGATTGCTGGCGGCGTTGATGGATTTGCTGTGAATTTAGCAGGCTGGCCGCCACGATACCAGCAAAACATGAAGAACCTTGTTCAGGCCATAAATGAAATTGATGCTGATTTTGTATTTTTCTTTTCGTTTGATAAAGTGGTACACATGCCGGATTCCGTTATTATTAAAGTTATAAAGCAATATTGTAATAATAAAAATTATTTCAGGTATAACGGCCGGTTTTTCCTGTCAGCCTGGGATCCGCAGGGATCAGCAGAAGATTGGAAATTTAATGTTTTATTGCCGCTTAAAAAAGCAGGTTATGATATTTATTTTGTTCCTTATTTTGCTCCTAACAGGAAAGAAATGCCAACTTATGATGAAGATTTGAGCAGCGTTGATCGTTGGAAAAATACGATCAATGGCTATTTTCGTTTCGGGCCCGCCGGTTCTCCTTCCTATGGCAGTTCCAGTACTTCGATTTTGAAAAGCGGTGAAGAGATCTCAAAGGCATGTCACCAAAACGGGTTAACCTATATGGCGCAAGTTAGTCCCCTTGTATTTCAATCAAAAAAAATTCCAAACGGTCGGCCGCCAAGATATTATGACTATCCGGGAGGCGAGGGCATAATTGCACAGTGGAAATCGATTATTGATGTTCAAAGGCCCGAATGGGTTGAACTGGTAACCTGGAATGATTGGGATGAAAGTACTTATTTTAGTCCGATGCTCAATATTGAAAAATACTCAATACATGTAAGGCACCAGGAAAATGGATTTTATAAATCACACGCAGGTTATGCAGCGCTTAATAAATATTACATAGATTGGTATAAATCAGGTAGGCAGCCCGCCATTCAAAATGACAGGATATTTTATTTTTACAGAACCCACCCCAACAATGCAGTTGCGCCTAACGATTCAATAGGTAAAAGTTTGGTAAAGAATGGTGATATTAAAGATAATTTGTATGTCACAGTTATGCTTACCACACCTGCTGATTTGGTGATCGAAACAGGTGGTACAGAAAAAGTTTTTCATGTTAAACAAGGAATTTCAAATATCGAGTTTCCTTTTAAACCCGGAGCGCAGCGATTTAAATTGACACGCAATGGGACGGTAATAATGCAGGGAAGCGGAGAAGATATCGTTACTCATATCAACACCTATGATATGAATTACAATTCCGGGGTTATTCAATAGATGTAACCAATATGCCTGCAGTTTACAACCGAATATCGCTGTAAATCAATACCGTAGAACAGTTTACGAATAAATACCATATTTATGCTTTTAAGGATGCCATTAACACATGCTTACCCCCCTCGAAATTTATCGGCAAAGTCACCATATTAATTGTTGTGAGCCTGTTTACGAGTTGCAATGAAATTATTGGCAGTGAATGGAGCAGGGTAGTTGATTTTCAATATACCGGCAACGGCGATTCCATCTATACTATTTTATACGGCAAAGTTTTTGAGATAAACAAGATTGATAATATTGGCGACACTATCCCGGTTTCGGGGGCAGCCATTAAAGCCGAACAGAATGGTACGGTTGTTAAAACTGATTTAAAAGGATCGTTTTCAATAGAGCCCGGAAAAGGTACATTCACCTTAACGATAGCTAAACCAGGTTATCAAACGCTGCAGATGACGAATTATATTTCCGACCCGGATCGCGTTTCAAATACCGCCATTGTTTTAGTTAAGGGGTCAGGCATTAATCGCTTTGAAATTCCTGCGCCAGCGGCCAGATAAAATGCCTTCAAAATTCCTGCTGATTTTTTG
Source organism: Mucilaginibacter gotjawali (assembly GCF_002355435.1). Taxonomy (NCBI): domain Bacteria; kingdom Pseudomonadati; phylum Bacteroidota; class Sphingobacteriia; order Sphingobacteriales; family Sphingobacteriaceae; genus Mucilaginibacter; species Mucilaginibacter gotjawali. The sequence continues at coordinate 4,334,461 of NZ_AP017313.1, read as the reverse complement.
AAGCTGAAAGCATGGGCCTTTGCTTTTGCCAGCCAAACACCTAAACAAATTTTGGAAATCCCTTTTTAATCGGTATTCTCGCAGCTGCTCAAAACCCTTCAGCAATATGGAAATAAGCCCGGCAGCGATCCTTAAAACAAAACCACATTTCGAGATTCTTGACGGCCTGCGGGGCGTGGCGGCCATCTCGGTAGTATGTTTTCATTTTATGGAAATAGTCTATTCCGACTATAGCAAAAATTTCATAGGCCATGGATTTTTAGCCGTCGATTTTTTCTTCTGCCTCTCCGGTTTTGTGATCGGTTACGCATATGATGACCGCATCGGAAAAATGGGCGTTGTTGAATTTTTCAAATTACGTCTCATCCGGTTGCACCCACTGGTGCTGTCGGGTTCTGTATTAGGCTTGCTTGCCTTCCTGTTCGATCCCTTTGGCGGCCACCCCGGGTTGTACAGTGCCGGTAAAATTGTACTCATTTTCCTATGTTCAATCCTGATGATCCCTTTTGGGGGGATGGCTGATCGTGGTTTCAATTTATTCGGGATTAACCCGCCTGCCTGGTCGCTTTTTTGGGAGTATGCGGCCAATATTATTTACGCCTTTGTATTGCGCCGCCTTAGCCGCGGCTGGCTGCTGGTGCTGTTGGTGCCGGCGGCGGCAGGGGTTTGCATGGTTTGTTTTCGCGCGGGCGATTTAATGGGCGGCTGGAGCATGACAAACTTCTGGGATGGCGGCGCCCGCATCGCTTACTCTTTTATAGCCGGCTTGCTCGTCTTCCGCTCAAAGTGGATAGTTAAAAACCGGCTGGGTTTTACCGGTATTGCAGTGTTGCTTTTTTTGGCATTTATAATGCCTTACGGCAAATGGAACCGGGTTACCGAGCCCTTAGCGGTATTGCTGTTTTTTCCGCTGGTGGTAGCCCTGGGCGCCGGTGCAACATTGAGCAAAGGGCTCAAAAAACGCTGCGTGTTTGCGGGAAAGCTCTCCTATCCTTTATACATGACACACTATGCGGCCATGTTTATGTTCAATAATTATTTAATCACCCACAAGCCATCGGCAGGATGGTTGTTTTTGATCATACCCACGGGGATGCTCGTGCTGGTGTTGATTTCCTGGGGGATAATGGTGCTGTATGATATCCCTTTGCGGCAATACCTTACCCGTTTGCATAAACAACACCTGCCGGGAGCAGGCGGGGCATAAAAAAGCCCCGGAACTATGAAAAACCGGGGCCATTTTAATTGATGACAGTATCTCAGGCTTTTTCTGCAGTGATTTTGGTTACTTCAATAGTGTCGCCGGTAACAACACCGTCAACGGCTACGTCCTGGCCGGCAAATTTTAAAACTGTCTTTTGGTTGGATATTTTATAAACCTTGTCGCCCACAACCAAAACGGCGGAGGCGCCATTTTTAAGGCATTTTTTGACGCAGGCAACACGCGAAGTAGCAGGAGACATTTGCGATTTGCTTGCCGCACATGTCGAATCTTCGATAACACCCTTCAAATGAACACCGTCAGTCCCTGAGGCAAACGATACGCTGAAGGCTAAAACAATGGCGAGAGATAATAAATACTTTTTCATGATTTTAAGTGGTTTTATAAGATGGTAGTCAAATATAACTAAATTAAAGTAACAGGTTCCAAATAATTTGTTTGATATAATTCACTAACGTACTGCAGATAGCCTCGAAACGAATACCAGCTGTATCACAAGGATGCTGGTATACACCGGCAGGGACGTTAGTGAAATTAATCCCTGCGGCCCGGAATGGTTGTCGTACCGGTAATAAGGTACACTTTATATCGCCGATTTATTGAAAAACTGCGTTATACTTTATTAACTCTTGTGTATTTTGCGAAGGGCATCGAAAAACTAATCAAATTTAAATAATGGCTGTTTCCGTAAAAAAATATTTGCTGTTGTTGCTGTTAATCAACATATGCGCTGCTGTTTTCGCTCAGGATAACATGCGCAACGTCAGGAGCGGGTTTTTAAGTCCGCCGGCGTCTGCCAGGCCGGGTGTATACTGGTATTTTATGGATGGCAACATGAACAAAAAATCCGTTACCGCCGACCTTGAATCCATGAAAAAGGCCGGGATCGGGAATGTGATTTTCCTGGAGGTGAATGTGGGGTTGCCTGTAGGCCCTGTTGATTTTTTAAGCGCACAATGGCAGGATATTTTTAAACACGCTGTGCAGGAAAGCAAACGCCTTGGGATTGAGATAACGCTGGGCATAGGCCCGGGCTGGACAGGGAGCGGCGGCCCGTGGGTGCCCGCTGATCAATCCATGCAGGATTTGGTTGCTGCATCGCTTACCGTTACCGGCGGCCAAAAACAAAACATAAAACTGCCGCTGCCCTTGCCAAAGGAACCCTATTTTGGGCAGGGGGTATTTACACCAGAATTAAAAAAGCAATGGCTTGATTTTTATAAAGATGTTGCCGTATTAGCCTACCCCACACCATCGGGCGATAGCAAAATAAAGGATATTGATGAAAAAGCACTCTACTACAGGGCGCCGTACTCGTCGGTTAACGGGGTTAAGCAATTTTTGCCGTCGCCGGTAAAATTTGATGGAGTTCCGAAAGGGGCGGTTATTGCACAAAAAAATATCATTGATATAACCAGCAAGCTGCAAAAAGACGGAACACTCGATTGGGATGTACCACCGGGTAACTGGACCATTGTGCGGTTTGTAAGCCGCAACAACGGCGCCATCACCCGCCCGGCGCCGGTAACCGGCCTGGGTTTTGAATCGGATAAGTTTGATACCGTGGCATTAAATGCTCACCTGGAAAATTACATTGGCCGTTTATTAAAAAGGATCGGCAAACCCGACCCACGCCTGGCCGGTGGCCTGAAACGCCTGCATATGGACAGCTGGGAAATGGGCTCGCAAAACTGGACGGGCCACTTTCGCCATGAGTTTATTAAAAGGCGGGGCTACGATCCGCTGCCATTTTATCCGGTATATGCCGGTAACGTAGTGGAAAGCCCGGAGATAAGTGAACGTTTTTTATGGGACCTGCGCCAAACCGCACAGGAACTTGTTTTGGAATACCATGCCGGGCAGGTAAAAAAATATGCCCATAAAAATGGCCTGGGTTTATCCATCGAGCCCTACGACATGAACCCAACTGCCGATCTTGAATTGGGCGCCGTCGCTGATTTGGCGATGTGCGAGTTTTGGAGCAAGGGATATGGTTATAATTCATCTTTCAGTTGTATCGAGGCAACTTCTATTGCGCATGTCAACGGGCAGCGGATCATGCCTTCTGAGTCATTCACTGCCCAGAATGATGAAGGCTGGCGGCAATACCCCGGCGCAATGAAAAACCAGGGCGACTGGGCCTTCGCCACGGGTATCAACAGGTTTGTTTTTCACACCTTTATCAACCAGGTATTAAATGACACGCTACGGCCAGGGATGACGATGGGCCCTTACGGCGTGCACTGGGACAGGGGGCAAACCTGGTGGCCAATGGCCTCAGGGTACCATCACTATATTTCGCGATGCCAGTATATTTTGCAACAGGGCAGGGCAGTAGCAGACGTACTGTATTTAACCCCGGAAGGCGCGCCGCATGTTTTTAGGCCGCCATCCTCAGCATTAACGGGTAACGATACCATCCCCGACAGAAGGGGCTATAATTTTGATGGTTGCGCGCCGGGTCAGTTGTACAGAGCCAGCGTAAAAAACGGGCTGATTGTATTTCCGGGCGGGGCCAGTTATCACCTGCTGGTGTTGCCTGCGGTAAAAACCATGACACCGGCGTTGTTGTCAAAGATTCTTGCGCTGGTAAAGGCCGGGGCAACAGTGGCAGGTTCGCCGCCATTTCGTTCGCCCGGTTTAACCGGTTACCCGGCATGTGACGCGCAGGTACAGGCGCTGGCCAAAATACTTTGGGGGCAACCCGGCGGGGCTGAAACGATCACCACACGCCGTTATGGGTTGGGCAGGATTATTTTTGGCGGCGAATTGGATAAACAGATCAATGACCTCTATCCTGAATACGAACTGACTGCGGGGATTTTAAAGCAGATGCATGTTCTTACGGATTTCGGGTCTGATAAGCCTGTGCGGTACACACATCGCACCTCGCCGGGATGGGATATCTATTTTGTTGCAAATAAAACCAGTGATCCCGAAAAAACAGAGGCTGTTTTTCGCAGCGTTAAGGGCGCGCCCGAACTTTGGGACCCCATCACCGGCGAAACAAGAAAGCTGCCGCAGTTTAAGGTGAAAGGATCGCAAACCACCATTCCGCTTCAATTTGACGCCTATCAAAGCTATTTTATAGTATTCCATTCGGGCGGCGCTGCAAAACCATCGGCAAATAAAGATAACTTCCCGGTGTTAAATAAAATTGAAACTCTAAACGGCTCGTGGCAGGTATCATTTGATCCGAAAAAAGGCGGCCCGGCAAAAACAACATTTAACGAACTTGCCGACTGGACAAAAAGCCCCGTGGAAGGGGTTAAATATTATTCGGGCATAGCCGTGTACAGAAAGGATTTTACCCTGCCGGGCAACGTTTCCATAACACATGGAAAGATCTACCTTGACCTTGGCGACATCAAAAACCTGGCCCGCGTAAAACTGAATGGTAAGGACCTTGGCGTTATTTGGACCGCTCCATGGCATGTCGATATCAGCAGCGCATTAAAGCATGGGAACAACCAATTGGAAATAGAAGTGGCCAATTTATGGGTAAACAGGCTGATAGGGGATGAGAAATTACCCGATGATGGTATCAAAGACGATAAATGGCCCGATTGGTTAATTAAGGGCCTGCCGCGACCTTCGGGCAGGATCACCTTTTCAAGTTTTCATCCTTACAACCAAAATTCACCCTTATTTAAATCAGGATTGATGGGGCCGGTTACTTTACAGCAAAGTTCGTTCTGATCAATCCTTAGAGGCTCAAAAGTATTTAGTATAAAACACAACCGAATTTAATTTGTCATTGTGCTCTTTGTGAAAACTTTGTGTACCTGGTGGTTATTTTTTTACCACAATGGACACTAATATTTCACTAAGGCCACGAAGAGTTGATTGCGGCAAACTATTATTTGGTTTTGACCGTTATTTTCCAACTTTTTAGACAGCCTCCTTTTTCACCAGGTAGCGTTTGGCAAGCCAGTTGCGTACCGGCACATCATAAAATTTAAGGCATGCCCAGGCAAGTGTAATACTGCAGATCATCAGTAAAAATCCAACCAAAAGCCCGTAAGCACCCAATTGTATTTTGTTGTTGACCACCCATGCTGTATAAAGATAAATGAGCGGGTAATGAGTGATATAAAGCGGGTACGAGATGTCTCCCAGGAACTTGCATGTTTTAGCGGCGCGTGCCCCTATGATTTTACCGCCGGCCCCAATAGAAACGATCAGCGGGAAAATGAGAATAATGACCACTGATTCGTAAATACCATTCATCCACAAATGGTCCGTACCGCCAATTCTCGGAATCGCCAGTACAGCAACAATCATCAGGCTGCAAACGGTAAACGCCCCTTTAATATGGATCAGCTTGCCTGCGCGGCAAAGCAATACGCCAGCGAAAAAGGGATAAAGCAAACGGGCGAAACCAACATGAAGCTGGGTTTTATCAATACTCCAGCCGCCGATCACATCGCCCTGCGGACCCATTATCAAATACTGCACAAGGAAAATAGCGCACAGGATAACAAATATAGTCAACAGTGTTTTGGAGAATTTGCGGATGAATAAAGCGTACAGAATATTGGCGATATATTCAAAAAACAGCGACCAGGCCGGGCCGTTAAGGGGGTGCATTTCTGTCCAGCCGCGGATGTCCATCGAAACCGGCAGCGGGATCAGCGTACAGCCCACCAGCATCACCAAAAGCATTTCCCAAACGGGCGTTCCCGCAATATTCGGGAACACAGGGCTAATCCCGAAATAAAAAAGCGCAGCGCCAATCAGCGAGCCCATCACTACCATGGGCTGCAAACGGATCAGGCGTCGCTTATAAAAGTCCCACTGGCCCATTTTACCCCAGCGGTCGTCATAGGCATAGGCTACCACAAATCCCGACAGGAGAAAAAAGAAATCTACCGCCAGGTAGCCATGATTGATCACCTGGATAAAGCGGTTACCGCCGGTAAAAGTTTCCATCACATGGAAAGCGATCACCAAAACAGAGGCTACGCCGCGTAGTCCGTCAAGGATCTCGTAATGTTTTTTTGAATCAGGCAATACAGCAGTTGTACTCATTGAGCAGTATGATAAATATAATTGGAAAAAGGCATTTGTTTTGGTTGATAATCCGTGTTTGCCAGGGGAGCCGAACACGACCCGAAAAATCGTTTTTATTTATCGTAAAAGCAAATGGATTATTTGAATAAAATATACCCCAGCTCAGGGTAAACACGTAAAAATAAATTTGTTAAACAGGCTGGTGATCGGAGGCTCCGATGGAGCCTTCTGTTCCGCTTCGAAAGATTCTATAAACAGGCGACTCCTAACGGAGTTAAATTGTTTTGATAAATAAATGCTTGGCTCCAGCGGAGCCGCGTGTTTATAGTATAACAGAAAATGTGATGGGCTCTGTTAAGAGCCGCCTCAATTAAGACGGTTTTGGAGTAACAATGCCCGAATGAAATGAATGTGTATGCCCTGCCCCGCAGACCGGCATCATATCAAACGCAAACTTCCATCAAACTAAATTCACTTTTTGGCGAATCGCAAACCGGGCAGCAATATTCGGCGAGGGTTTCAAATTCAATTCCCTTATCAACGCAATTAACATCATCTCCGTAAGCTTTATCGTACCTGGTGTGGCAGTTATTGCATTGATAAATTCCTTCAAGCGCGTTTGTTACGTCAGCTTCCTCGTTATGGAAATCTTGCGTGGCAGCAACCTGCCGGCTTTGGGTTTTATAAAATATATTACATAACGAGATCAGGGTAGGGGCCACGATATCAGCTTTTACCTTTTCCGAATAAGTGATATAGTCTTTTGAGTTAGGGTTAAAATCCCGCGTATGAAAGATATCAAACAAATTGTCCCCGGTTTTTTTGATGATGATAGATCCGGGTAAACCTGTTTTAGGCTGGGTTTTAATGGCAAAGCAAAGCTGATAGGTACGCAGGTCGGCTTCCTCAAATTCGCGCACCAGCTGTTTTTTTAATGCCAGGCCTTCGTCGCAAATGTCCTCTACCTGCCAGTTTAATTCGTTGGCGGCGTGCCTTACGTTCAACTGGTATTTGCTCAAAAGCAGCCCCCATTCGTTGCGTTCAGCAGGGTCAATCCCCTTAATAATGATTGATTTCCACGGCGTTGTATACAACTGCCCGATGCGGGTTTTTAAACATAATAAGCAAACGTCCTTTAAAAACTCCAGCGGATAAAGTTCATTGCGGCGATAAACACCCAGCCAGTAACGGTTGTTGTACTTATTAAATCCCTCGTAATAAGGCAGCTGGAACGCAGGCAATTTAAGCGCTGACGTTATGGGCTGAAGCGTAGCATTGGCCTTTTTTGCAAGTAGCTTAAAAAACAGCTGCTCATCAGTTTGTTCCTGGTCAAAAAAAAGTTTTTTGTTGGTCAGGATAAGATCTTCGGCAGTTTTGGCCAATGAGGAAATATCGTCAGAATAAACCAGCGAAGGAAAGCAAAAATGTTTCCCTGATTTTAGAAAACGGATATAAAAAAACCAGTAATTACTAATATCCGACGTAATAAAATTAAAGTTCCCGCTAAAAAAAGGGACAAAGGTTTGCTGGTTATCAACCAGGTTTACTTTTAACCGGGGCTGGTAATCAAAGCTATCCAAAATATCCTTATACAAGCCTTCGCGCAACCAGCCTTCCTGGTTAAAAATGGTATCGCCCACATAGGAACTGATGATATTTGGCCGGGCGTCGCAGTCAATTTCAAAACGTATTTCCGTTTTAAGCATTTCCGTTTCCAGGTCCTCCAAATGGTCTTCATGTATCGTAAAATACAGCTGCTGCCGGTTACCAAAGCGGATATTACTGGCACCGGCTTTTTCGGCGATCAGCAACATCTCGTAAAAATCGCCCGCAGAAACCAGGCCGCCCGGAAGGTTTATTTTGATCAGATGCTCCATGCGTTAATTATTAATTGAAACCATACTTTTCAATGCTTCATCAAGTATCCTTTTAACTTCTGGCCTGCATGAGCCGCAGCCCGTGCCTGCACCGGTTGTTTTGCACAAATCGGTCATTGTATTGCAACCTGATTCAATTTTTTTCCTGATATTTTCTGAACCAACATTATTGCAGCTGCAAACCAGTTTGCCCAATACAGGGTCGGCCTTATTGCCGCTCCGCAATAACTGGAGCCTTTTCTCGCTCAACTCTGTTTTATTGGCAATCAGGTCCCTGAATTCCAATAACTCACTTTTATCGCCAATCAGGATCGCACCCACCAGCCTGTCCTGGTGGATGATACATTTTTTATAATATCTTTTGGCTTTATCTATAAAAACCACTTCTTCGTAATCTTTATCATCCGGGCATTCAGGTATGCCAATACTGCACAGGTCGAACCCGTGGATTTTGATGATATTCATAAACAAGCTGCCTTTGTAATAGCTGGCGATATCTCCGTTTAAATAACCGGCTACCACCTGGGCCTGCTGCTCGGCGGCAGCCGTGATGCCGTACAGTGTACCATTAAATTCAGCTATTTCGCCGATGGCGAAAACATCAGGGTCGCTGGTTTGCAGGCGCTCGTTTACGGTTACGCCACGGCGGCAATCCAGTCCGCAATCTTTGGCAATTTCCATGTTGGGGGTGGTGCCGATGGCCAGGATCATGGCATCGCAATTGATCTTGCGGCCGCTCTTTAAGCCGATGCCGGTTAATTTCGACCGCCCGTAATAAAGCTGTACCTCGTCATCATAGTAAATATCGCAGCCCTGGTCGGCCATTTCTTCATGCAAAAGCTGGCTGCCGAGCGCATCCAGTTGCCGGTTTAAAAAGGATGAGGTGCGCTGGATGATGGTGATTTTTACGCCCATCTCCCTCAGCGAAGCCGCCATCTCCAAACCAAGTAAGCCACCGCCAACAATGACCACATGCGCATCATTGGGCATGTGCTTTTTAAAGTTATCGGCATCAACACGACTGCGCATGGTGAAGATCCCGGGCAACGACGGAACATTTTTGGGGACCGAAGCCCTGCTGCCTGTTGCAACTAATAAAATATCATAACTGGTTTTTATCCCCCTTGAATCGGTTACCTGTTTGTTAGAGCGGTCAATTTTTTCAACACTTACACCGCGCAACAGCTTAATTTTATAACCAGGCTCATCTTCGTCGGTCATTTTAACCAGTTGTTCCCACTTTTGCTCGCCGCTGATATAATCAGGCAGCATTACCCGGTTATAAAAGGGGAAATTCTCCTTGCTGAAAATGGTGATCTCATCGTCGGGGTTAAGCTCGCGGTACGATTTTACGAAGCCATAGGCACCCGCACCGGCGCCAATCACCACTATGCGCTGGAACGGCTTTTTAAATTTAACCACATTTACGGCACAGAACTTAAAATCAGGTTCTTTTGAAATAGGGTCAACCTGGTCCGAGGTCAGGTTATTCACCCTGTTCAGATCGTTGCCCAATATTTTACCCCAGTGCATCGGCACAAAAACAACGCCCTGTTTTATTTGGGTTGATATTTTCGCTTTAACCTGCACTTTACCCCGGCGCGAAGTAATTACAGTAATATCTCCATCGTTGATCCCCAGTGTGGAGGCATCATCCGGGTGGATCTCCATAAACGATTGCGGAAGGTGCTGGTTAAGCTTGTTTACCTTGCCGGTTTTGCTCATGGTATGCCATTGATCGCGGATGCGGCCGGTGGTTAGTATAAATGGGAAATCACCATCCGGTTGTTCGCTGGTGTTGGCATCGGGCACCGGGTGGATAATTGCTCTTTTTGAAAGGGTATAAAAACGTTTGTCGGTAAATAACCGTATCGTTCCTTCTTCTGCACTTTTCTTTTTATAGGGCCATTGTACCGTTCCTTTTTCTTTCAGGATCTCATAAGTTAAGCTGCTGATATCAATATTTGTTTTAGTGGTTAAGCGGGCATGTTCGGCATAAATTGCCGCCGGATCTTCAAAATCAAATCCTTTATAGCCCATTTTTCGGGCAAAACGGCAAATGATCTCGGCGTCGGGTAAAGCCTCGCCGGGCGGCTCAATAATTTTATTGAGGTAGCTGATCCTCCGCTCCGAATTTGTCATGGTGCCTTCCTTTTCGGCCCAGGCCGCTGCCGGTAATATTACATCGGCAAAAGCCAGGCTTTCCGGTTTATTGCTCACCTCCTGCACCACCACAAATTTGGCTTTTTTTAACGCTGCTTCGGCCAGGCGAACATTGGGCAGACTGGTAAGCGGATTGGTGCAAAGGATCCATATTGCTTTTAAACTGCCATTTTCCAGCGCCTCAAACATTTCGGTAGCGGTTAAGCCCGGTTTTGGGTTGATAACAGAACCACCCCAAAATTTTTGAACTTCTTCGCGGTGCAAAGGGTTGTCCAGGTTGCGGTGCGCAGGCAGTAAATTTGCCAGGCCGCCAACTTCGCGGCCACCCATAGCGTTCGGTTGCCCTGTTAGTGAAAGCGGCCCCGAACCCGGTTTACCGATATGCCCGGTAATGAGGTTAAGGTTGATCAAACTCAGGTTTTTATTTACCCCTGTTGAACTTTGGTTAAGCCCCATGGTCCACATCGAAATAAAGCCTTTTGCTTCGGCAATGTATCTGGCCGCAAGGCGGATGTCAGCTTCACTTACTCCGCAATGCCGGGCAGCATCGGCCATTGATCTTTTAAATACCATGGCGCTGTACTGCTCGAAGCCTTCGGCATGCCGGGTAACAAAGTCGAGGTCGATATCGCCGTTTTCAATCAGCGCCCTGCCAATGGCATGGTTCAGGGTAATATCAGTGCCGGGGTTTATTTGAAGGTGCAGGTCGGCAATGCCGCAGGTGTCCGTTACACGCGGATCAACAACAATTATTTTGGTTTTGGGGTTGGCCGCTTTATGGGCCTCCACTCTTCTCCATAAAATGGGATGGCACCAGGCCGGGTTTGCGCCGGTTACATAAAAGCAGTCGGCCAGTTCAATATCATCATAACAAACCGGCACGGTGTCTTCACCCAAAGCCATTTTATAGGCCGCAACCGCGCTGCTCATGCAAAGGCGCGAGTTGGTATCGATATTATTGCTGCCAATAAACCCTTTCATCAGTTTATTGATCACATAATATTCTTCAGTAAGACACTGACCCGATGCATAAAATGCCACCGAGTCAGGTCCGTACTTATTGATAAAGGTTTTAAAAACAGCTGCGGTACGGTCAAGCGCCTCATCCCAGCTTACCCGCTGCATGGGCATATTTTTGTTATACCGCATTTGCGGGTAAAGCAGCCTGTCGCTTTTATCATTTACGGTGTAATGCAGGTTGAGGCCCTTGCTGCAGAGCATCCCCTTATTTACGGGATGCTCCTTATTGCCCTCAATCAATACATTGCCGCTTTTGTCCTTGTGAACAAGCACGCCGCAACCCACCCCGCAATAACAACAGGTAGAAGTGGATGTATTTATTTGCTGCTTTTTTACCGGCATTTATTTATTTTTTTAATCACGCTGCACCACCAGCCAATATGGGTTCAGCTTTAACTATTTCTGCTTCTTCCGCCGTTTTTGCAAACTTGGTTATCAATATTATTAAGGCCACGGCAATTACGGCATAGCCGATATAGCTAAAGGCCTGTACATAAGTAATGGTGGTTGATTTAAACAGAAAGCCAAACAGCATGCCGCCAAGGTTGCCGCCGGCGCCCACAATGCCGCTTACCATACCCACATTTTTTGTGTTTACAAAAGGCACGATACCATAAGTAGCCCCGTTTGACATTTTAAGGAACAGGGCAAAAGATAACATGGAAACAATAGCCATTGTTAAGCTGCCTGCCTGCGCAAATAAGATCAGTCCGCAGCCTTCAAGCAATAAAACGCCGGCCAGTAACAGCCCTTTTCCGCGCATACCGAATTTGCCGCCAACCTTGTCAGACACTATACCACCCAACGCCCTTGCAAACAAATTCATGAAACCGAAAACACCGGCCCAGAAACCGGCCATACTTTGGGTTAAATGAAAGGAATCCACAAAATGCAGCGAGGCAACATTGTCAAAAGTGATCTCCATTCCAAAACAAACAGCATACGCCATGGTTAATGCCCACACGCGCCAGTCGGTTAAAATCGACCAATCTGTTTTCGACCTGTTTTGCTTGTGCCCTATTTCATCATAATTGCCGTTCGGGGTATCTTTAGTATACTTATAATACAGGAATGCGATGATCAGCATCATTACTCCCGGAACGATCATCGCATAACGCCATGCTTCGCCTTTGGTATAACCAAAACCTACAATAGCGGCAAAGATCAATGGCATTACCATATTGGTTACGCCACCACCCAGGTTTCCCCATCCGCCGGTAACTGCATTTGCCGTACCTTTTATTTTAGAGGCAAACATCATAGAGGTATGGAACTGGGTGATCACAAACGACGCACCAATTACGCCTATAGCCAGCCTGAATAAAAGAAAGGTCATATAACTATGCGCCAGGCCAACAAAAAATACGGGTAATGAGCCGATCAGCAATAACCTGATGGCCGTTTTACGCGGTCCCCAGGTATCGCAAAGTTTGCCTATAATAAGGCGTGCAATAATGGTGGCAGTTACGGAGGCGATAATAATATTGCCCACCTGCCCTTTTGTTAAATGCAGTTCGGCCCTTATGGTTGGCATTAAGGGCGCCAGGCCAAACCAGCCAAAAAAGCATACAAAAAACATGAGCCAGGTGATGTGGAAGGTGCGCATCTGCACACCTTTCAGCGAGAATATATTGAGTTTGGTTAATTGATTCTTCATGATTCGTTTCTCCTTATTGTTTTATTTGCCAAAAATGAAAAAGAAAGTAGCCCGGTAAACCAGCACATGGCTGTCGGGTAAATAGCCTGTTGTTGTGGGGGCACGCTCGTCCTTATATTGGATAAACCATACATTCGGCATGAAATGAATATTCTTTGCCGGGGTAAAATCCAGGCCAGCGGTTACAAAATGCTCTTTTGTGTAGGGGCTGTAAGCGGGCAGGTTGGTATTTGAGGTGTAAACATCGCTTGCATTAAAATCGTTGTCGGGGTTATAACCGTCATAACGGGCGAAGAAACCCCATTTATCTTTGTAAAGGGCGCCGTGCGCATAAAGCGAAATAGCCTCGGCTGTTGCGTTGACTGATGTTTTGGTGGTTGCGTCGCTAACACCATTTACAAATTTTTGGGTGTAGGCTTCAATACCGAAAGTGATTTTCGGGGTGGTATAAGCTGCAAATCCTTTCAGCATACTGCGCGACTGGCCGCCTATTGCCGAAGTTGCCGGGGCGGTTTTCATATAATCCGCATACAGGTCGAAGATCAGGGTCTGGTTTAAGAATTTTGCGTACACATCGCCATAAAATGCTTTGTAGAAACCAGTAGCAGGGTTGGTGGCCGAACCTAAACTGGCGGAACTACCGGCGCTATTGTTAGCGATCAGTATATTATAGCCAAAGTTTTTAGTGGCAGGATCAAAAACGCCTTGTAAAGAGGCGCCAATATCATAGGCATTAGTTCTGTGGAAATCGGCAACCGTACGTTCTATAGCACGGTAGCCCCAAATTTTTTCGGTTAACATAGGGAAGCCCGGGGTAAGCATTTCGCCGATAACAAAGTCGGTGCCGGTCCAAACGCCATGCCACCTCAGGTCGACATTCTTGATATAGAAGGCCATCTTGTTGTCGGCAAGATTATCGCTGCCGGATATGCTTGTCGTACCCGAAACGGCGGTATTGGCTGATGGCTCAGAAGCTAATAAAACCTCGGCGGTAAATTTTTTATTGATATCATATTCATAGCCTAAATAAATCCGCCGAAACTGGAATGCGTTACGGTAAGTGGGTACGCCATTATAGTTGGTTTCGGGGCCGCGGTTGCCGGCATCGGCATGTGCATCGTAGTAAAGATCACCGAAAGCATAACCCCATAATCTGCGCACAGGCTTCCAGGAGGTATCAGTTTCGGATGGTTTTACGGTAATGGTAGATGGGTCGGTAGGTTGATTTGATTTTTTGGCTGATTTTATATCAGCATTTGCATAATTTATCTGTGAATTTTCAATTGTTGCCTGTGCTTTTGCCGTGACCGTCAAAAAACATGATGAAAATAATAGAATTACGCCAATAATGTGTTGGTTTGATACATTTTTGTACATTTGATTGAGTTTTTTATTTGTTAAAGCGATAAAAACTGTTTAACCCTGCCCGGGAATGCGACCTCCCGGCGGGGCTTTTTTATGGTTGCTGATGTTAGCTTTTCTTCATAGGCTGCTTATATTTTGTTAATTCATCCAATTCAGTGATTTAATAGTCATAAATATAGCGTAATTAATATAAAAAATCAATTAAAGGTGTTATTTATACACACTTTTATGATTTAAATTAGATAAAACATGATTTTTTATCAAATTATCAAAAACGCAAAGTGATTTTTTTAGTAAAATGTAAATTTTGCAATGCATTTTGGCGGTTATTGTAAATTTAATTAAGTTGTATTTGCATTTCATTAAAAAATGATGATAGTTTTTATGATATAAATCACAATAAATCCATAATTTGTAATTTATTTTATTTATTTAATGGTAATTTTGAATCATATTAATGTTAATCAGGTAAAATTTAGTTCGTAAGTTGATATTTATCCCGTTTTTTTAAATAAATGAAAAAAAGCAAGAGTGAATGTGATGTAAATAGTTGTTTTATGTGCCGGAATTGTTTAAAACAATGGCAACCGGCCATAGCTGCAAATAAGGTAAATCTTAAAGTAAAACGGGGCGAAGTGATCTTTAATGAGGGTGACGAAGTTAAAGGGGTTTACTTTGTTTACGATGGAGTGGTAAAGGTGCATAAGAAATGGGGCCCCGATAAGGAGTTAATCATCAGATTTGCTTCCAAGGGTGCAATTTTTGGTCACCGGGGGCTTGGCGGCAACAATGTTTACCCGATTTCGGCAACCGCCCTGGAGGATGGGATCGTCTGCTACGTAGATACCGAATTTTTTGAGTCAACACTAAAGGTAAATACTGAATTTACGTATAACCTGATGATGTTCCTGGTAAGCGAGCTGCAGGAATCCGAGAAAAAAATGCGCAACCTGGCGCATATGTCGGTAAAAGGAAGGGTGGCCCAGGCGCTGGTCTCTCTGCGCGATCAATTTGGTAAAAAAGAAGATGGTTCCATCAATATCGAACTATCAAGGCAGGACCTGGCATCGTACGCCGGTGCTACCTATGAAACTGTTTTCAGGGTGCTGAATGAAATGCTGAAAGAAAATCTGATCAAGACCTCCGGGAAGAAAATTATTATTAATAACCGGGAGCAGCTTTTGCAGTTAACGGCCCAGGAATCGTAAAGCTAAAGCTCCCCGCCGGGCAGGCGGGGAGACATTCAGCATCATTCTCAAACTAAAACCAGGTCCCGTTTGCACGAATTGCACACGAAATTTCTTTATCTGCCGTTTTGATAATGGAAGTTGCTTTAAAGAGGTGGCTCCCCTGGAGCCTTAAAAACGCCTCCATTTTTCTATAAACAGGCAGCTCCTCCGGAGCTTATAATAATGTGTTTACCTGATAATGTGTGTATCGGACTCCAGGCGAGTCCCGTGTTTATAGAAAAACAAAATTGAAAATTAAGGAGGCTGTATCAAAAGTGTATGAACTGAAAAGCAAACGAAATAAAATTTGGACTTAGTGTTCTTAGTGAATTCTTTGTGCCCTTTGTGGTTTGTTTTTTACCACCAGGTACACGAAGAAAGTACACTAAGGTCACAAAGACCTAAAGTTTCAAAATATAATTTGGTAACTTTTTACATGGAGCGACTTTTGAGGCGGTCTTCGCCACCTGATTGTTTTATTTTAAACACGATTTTCTGCAATTTTAGTCAGCAAAACCGATGTAAACACGGCCATCGCTTACCTTCACCGGGAAGGTTTTGATGGAATATTCTTCATTGGTTAAGCATTGTCCACTTAAAAGCGAGAATGTATTTTTATGGAACGGGCAGGCTACTTTCGGTTCACAGTTTTCGCCGGTGCTGCCGATCATCCCACGGGACAAAACCATTTGTTGTTTATGCGGACATAAATTCTGGGTAGCATACCACTCACCCCGGCGGGTAAAATTGTAAACCGCTATTTGTTCGTCCCTTAATTTAACACAGGCGCCCCCGTTTGCCGGAACATCATCCGCATAACAAGCCAAAACCCATTCAATTGCAACTGTTGTTTCCATGTTTTTATTTTTTTACCCGGCCTGCCGGAGTTTTATCTTTAAATCTTAAAACCTAATCCAATTATTTAATTCACCCCAATAATAACTCACTGCTCACCATTCACTACTCACCACGTAGCCTTCACCTGGTCGCGCATTGGCTCAAACTGAACGTTGGGGTCTTTTTCTTCCGGCGCGTTAACAAAATGAGTGAAACGTTTGCGCAAAGCCGGGTCATCAATCACCTCTTTCCATTCGCAGTGGTAGGTATCCACCAGTGATTGCATCTCCTCTTCCAGTTGAGCAGCAATACCAAGGCTGTCATTTAAAATTACATTTTTCAGGTAGCTTAAGCCGCCATCCATTTTATTCAGCCAGGTAGCTGTGCGGGATAGGGGCTCGGCTGTTTTAATATAAAACATCAGGAACCTGTCGAGGTATTTTACAAGGGTTTCCTTGTCTATATCGGTAGCGAGCAATTGTGCATGCTGCGGTTTTGAACCGCCGTTACCGCATACATACAGGTTCCAGCCTTTTTCGGTGGCGATAATGCCAAAGTCTTTTGCCTGTGCCTCGGCGCATTCGCGTACACAGCCGCTTACGCCGCCTTTAATTTTATGTGGGGCGCGGATCCCTTTATACCTGTCTTCAATTTCAATGGCGAATGATACGCTGTCGTGCAAGCCGAAGCGGCACCAGGTGCTTCCCACGCAGCTTTTAACCGTACGCAAAGCCTTGCCATAAGCATGGCCGCTTTCAAAACCGGCGTCAATCAGCTCTTCCCAGATTGCAGGCAGGTCATTTAAGTGCGCGCCGAACATATCAATCCTTTGCCCGCCGGTAATTTTGGTATATAAACCGTAGCGTTTGGCAACCTGGCCCAAAACAATCAGCTTATCAGGTGTAATTTCGCCACCAGGAATACGGGGTACTACCGAATAAGTACCGCCTTTTTGGATGTTGGCCAAAAAACGATCGTTGCTGTCTTGTATCGTATCCTGTTTAACGATCACGTCGTTCCATAAGCTGGAAAGAATGCTGGCTACTGCCGGCTTGCATACCTCGCAGCCATCGCCCTTGCCAAAATGATCGAGCGCCAGGTCGTAGTTTTTCAGTTTGTTGATCTTTACCAGGTCAAAAAGCTCCTGCCTCGAATAGTCAAAATGTTCGCAGATCACATTTTTAATATACTGACCGTTAGCTTTCATGGTGCCGGCAATGAGGTCTTTAATTAATGGAACACAGCCGCCGCAGCCGGTTCCGGCTTTGGTGCATTTTTTTATGCCATCAATACTTGTTATTCCCTGATCGCTAACTGCCGAGCAAATGGCTGCTTTGTTAACCGCTTCGCAGGAGCAGATAAGTGCCTCATCAGGCAGGCTCATTACGCCCGCGCCTTCACTTTCGGCCCCGCCTCTTGATCCTAATATCAGATCTTCGGGGTTTGGCGGCAATACAATTTTATTATTAACTGTTTGCAGCAGCATATTATAGGCATCCGCATCGCCAATTAAAATACCGCCCAGCAGCTGTTTGCCATCGGTGCTGATATTTATGCGCTTGTAAACGCCTTTATGGGTATCTTCAAAAACAATAGTACGGCAATCCGGCTCAGTAATAAATGCATCCCCAAAGCTGGCTACATCTACACCGATCAATTTTAGCTTGGTGCTCATGTCGTAACCATAAAAGGACTTGTCGCCGCGGGTTAACTGGTTTACCACAATATCGGCCATTTCATAGCCGGGTGCTACCAGGCCATAGATCATGCCTTCATATAAAGCGCATTCGCCAATGGCAAAAATGCAGCTATCATTGGTTTGCATTTTTTCGTTTACCACAATGCCGCCGCGTGTGCCGGTTTGCAGGCCCGATAGTTTTGCCAGTTCGTCGCGCGGCCTGATGCCTGCTGATATCACCAGCATGTCAACCGCCAGGGCGCTTTCGTCTGTAAAATGCAGGTTTTCTATTTTGCCTTCGCCGCCTATATAAGCGGTGCTTTTATTTAAATGAATACTTAAGCCAAGCTCTTTGAGTTTTGATTGCAGCATCATGCTTCCGGCCGAGTCAATCTGCCGTGGCATTAGCCTCGGTGCAAATTCAATTACGTGGGTATCGGCAACGCCAAGGTCCATCATGGCTTTAGCGGCTTCAAGGCCCAGCAGGCCGCCGCCCATAACTGCCCCGGTTTTAACTTTTGGCGCCCAGGCTTTCATCAGCTCCAGGTCCTCTATAGTGCGGTAAACAAAAACGCCGTCTTTTTCCACTCCCGGAATGTCAGGAACAAAGGCCGACGAACCGGTAGCCATTACCAGGAAATCATATGCGCAGGTAAGGCCCGATAAAGAATGGACTGTTTTTGCCGATCTGTTTATTTCCTGTATCGGATCGCCAAGATGAAGAGTGATGTTATTTTCATCGTACCATGAATGGGTGGAGAGAGAAAGGTCATCAGCTGTTTTTCCGCTAAAGTATTCACTCAGGTGAACGCGGTCATAAGCGTGGCGGGGCTCTTCGCCAAAAACGATGATGTTGAAATCTGTTGACCTGGCTACCAGTTTTTCACAAAACTTATAACCTACCATGCCGTTGCCAACTACTATAATTGTTGGTTTGATCATACCGAAATTTTTTAAATGTTAAAGCTTTTAAACCGGTAAATACAATTAGTGCGACCTTATTTGCATTTACAATAGCAATTTTAAACAAAAAAATTTAAAATTCAAATAAAAATTATTAATTTGGTCGTAAATAATTAAATATTTTCAACATAAATTGAATTTTAACATGATTTTAGTCATGTTTTATTGAAAAATTTTAATTGAAAATCATAATTGATTAAAATTATGATGATTTGAACAGATAAAAACAGTACTTTTTTAATAAATTACTAAAATAATGCAAAATAAAGCCATCATTCCCGAATTATTTGTTCTGGGCGCAGGCCCCGGCGACCCGGAACTAATTACTGTAAAGGGTTATAAGATATTACAACAGGCCGATGTGATTTTGTACGATAACCTGGCTAACCAGGAGCTGTTAAGTATTGCCCCCGAAAGCTGCGATAAAATTTATGTGGGCAAACAACCCTACGGCGAGTATACCCCCCAGGAGCAAATTCATGAAATGATTAAACACTTTGCATTTGCCAAAGGAAAAGTTGTACGATTAAAGGGCGGCGACCCGTTTATATTCGGCCGGGGATTCGAGGAGATGATGTACGCACGCGAACAAGGGATTAAAACCCATTTTATACCCGGTATTACCAGCATGCAGGCTTCGGGTTTCGAAGATATCCCGCTTACACACCGGGCTTTGAGCGAAAGCGTATGGATGGTTACGGGGACGAAAAAAGACGGCAGGTTATCGGCAGATTTAAAACTGGCCATACAAAGCAAGGCAACAGTAGTTATATATATGGGGATGAAGAAGCTGAAGGAAATTGCTGATACCTATATAGAGGCCGGTTTTGGGGATATTCATGCAGCCATTATACAACATGCATCGTTACCAAATCAAAAATCCGCCAGGGGACTGGTGAAAGACCTGCCCGAACTGGCCGAAAGCAAGGGGCTTACCTACCCGGCTATTATTATTATAGGCGAAGTAACAAATATTGGCCAATAAAAAAAGAGAGTTATGAAGATCAGGATAAAAGGGAATTCACTGCGTTACAGGCTAACAAAAACAGATGTAGCCAGATTTTTAGCGGATGGATATTTGGAAGAAGCAATCGACTTCGGGATGCAGATGCTTACGTACGCTATCCAGCAAAATCACCTCAATAATTTGTCTGCGCTATTTGAAAATAATAAAATAACGCTATTTATGCCTGAAATAATGGCGAATGAATGGCTGCAGAGTGATAGGGTAGGGTTCGATTATTGCGAAAACGGGCTGCATCTTTTAATTGAAAAAGACTTTAAGTGCCTGGATAACGTAGCCGAAGACCAAAGCGATAATTACCCTAATCCTTTAGTTAAAATTCAGTGGTAAGCTACCGGTAGCGTTATTTGGTCGATCCCCTTAAGATCAAATCCGGCTGAATAATTATCCTGCTTACATCTTTTAAACGCACCCTGTTTTCGAGCTTGTCCAACAGTGTTTTGAATAACTGCTTGGCCATTTCATCCAATGGCTGGGCAATGGCACTGATAGATGGGTTATAAATATTAAATACGTCGTGGTCGTCAAAAGCGATAACAGAAATGTCGCCCGGGATATTGAGCCCTAATTCATTAATGGCTTTTATACCGCTTAGTGCCAGGTAATTGGTTGCAAATATAATGGCATCTATCCCCGGGTTATCTTTAATAAACTGAGCGCATTGCCCGGCGTTTGTTTCCGTATCATTCGCAAAAGGTACTTTAAGGATGACAGGTTTAAGCCGGTGCTGTTTTAAAGCAGCTATATAACCTGCATGTCTTTCAGTCATCTGGCTCTGTACAGAATCCAAAGTCACCAATGCGATTTTTTTTGCATGGGTTTTAACCAGGTATTCTACCCCATCAAAAGTGCCTTTATAATTATCAAGCCCCACATAGTCTGTCGAAACATTTGGTAAATAACGGTCAAACAGTACTACCGGTAAATTATCGTTTATTAATCCTTTAATCTCGGCTTCAATGCCCACCGGCGGGGTAATAATATAGCCGTCAACATAGCGTGCGCGTAATAAATTGATCAGTTCTCTCGTTTTCTCGGGGTCGTTTTCGGTGCTGCAGTAAATTATTTTGTACCCATTTTTATAAGCCAGTGCCTCTAAATGGAAGGCAATATGTGAAAAGAAATAATCGGAGATCTTTTCAACCATTAAACAGATCATCTTTGTTTTACCGGTGCTTAAGCTTTTTGCAAGCTGGTTGGGTTTGTAGCCTTTTTCCTCGCAAAACTTTAAAACCTTTTCCGCTAACTCATCCGTTATCCTCTTTTCTTTAGCCTTTCCGTTAAGTATGAACGAAACGGTAGATTTTGCAACATGCAATTCGTTAGCGATGTCATTGATTGATAGTTTTTTATTCATTTAGCGCTTTCAGTTATTATTGTTACTGCGTTACTGAGTTTTCTCAAGTAAACGTTTTTCATCAATTATATTAATTTGTTTCCAGGCCATCTTATCCTGGATAAAAAAACTGGGTGATCCAGGTTGTATAATGGTCTAATCAGTAAAGGTATCGTTTTTATAATTGTATAAGATGGCTTGCAAAACCGGGTTTCTTTCCTTTAAAGCTAATTTAATTCTCCGAAAATAGCATTTTATATTGCAAAACCGGTTTTATTAATTATTATTGCATCCTGCAAGGCTTTAAATCCCCTGGACCCTCTGAAAGGTACCCGTAAAATTTATTCCTGCAACCAATTGTTCAGGCCGATTGTAAATGATGACAGTTTTTTTTATATAAAGGGCAAACTGGTTTATGTCTTCTTTTTTAAGACGGATAAACTGTAATTGGCCAGGGAAATGAACTTCATCTTTGTACAGCATAGTCCGCTATAACCAGCCGGATAATGCTTAAAACCTGCGGGAACTAATATAATAATATTTAATAACGAACATCATATAATAATAGATAACAAGGGAAATCGCATTTGAAATCAAACAGTGGGATGAGGCTCCGGAGGAGCCTTAATTTTCAATTTTCTTTTTCTATAAACACGAGACTCCTCCGGAGTCTGATATATGCATTATAATGAGCTCCGGAGGAGCAGCCTGTTTATAGAAAAAAAATTAATTCGTTTTAGGCTCCAGAGGAGCCGCCTCTTTAAAAGCGATTTCTGCTTATAGACGATGATGGGTTTCTCCCTTTTTGCATATGGACGGAGGATGGGTTTTAACAATTAATGAGATGACAAAAAGAGAAAATAATGCAAATTAACAGCTTATCAACATCATTCATTTTAACAGCAGATATAGGCGGTTCACATATCACTGCAGGTATTTGCCACCTGGAAAGTTACAGTATCCTCTCACAAAGTATCACGCGTGTTGAAGTGAACAGTAAGGGCCCTGCAGAAAGTATCCTGGCCCGCTGGGAAAGTGCCTTTGAACAGGTATTGCAAAAAAACATAACAGCAACGGTTTCGGGGCTAAGTATTGCAATGCCAGGGCCGTTTGATTACGAAAAAGGGATTTCCTATATTAAAGGACTTGATAAATATGAGACCCTGTACGGAATGGATATTAAGCAGCACCTGGCTGATTTGCTGACCATAGATCCCGCGGTTATCCTATTCAAAAACGACGCGGAATCAACCGTTGCGGGTGAAGTATTAAGTGGCGCCGGCCGAAACTACCAGCGTGTAATGGGCATTACCCTTGGAACTGGTTTCGGGTCGGCATTTACTGAAAATGCAATTACAAAAGATTTGAACCTGGGGAGTGACGCTTACAGGGACACTATAGCGGATGACTATCTTTCGACCCGCTGGTTTTTGCGCCGTTACCTTGAACTGACGGGCACGAATTTAACAGGCGGCGTAAGAGCGCTTGCAGCCATGGCGCCGGACAGCGCCGTAGCACGCGACATCTTTGCAGAGTTTGCAAATAATATGAGTGAATTTCTTTCGGGGCCATTTGCCCGGTATAGCCCTGAGGTTTTAGTTGTTTGCGGCAATATTGCGAAAGCAGCTGAATTCTTTTTGCCGCAGCTTTCAAAAAAATTAAACGCTATCCCCGTTAAGTTGGCCCAGCTTGGCGAAAATGCCCCGCTTATAGGCGCTGCAGCTATGTTTAATAGCCTTAATACCGCCGGGTCGTCTGATTCTGTAACCAAATTATAGCTTAACATATCATGCAAAAAGCAGCATTTATCGAAAAAAAGTTTGTTGTCAACTTTATTTTTGTAACCTCCCTCTTTTTAATGTGGGGATTATTGCATTCAATGAGCGATGTGCTCAACAAGTATTTCCAGGGGGCGTTAAACGTTTCAAAATCACAATCGGGGCTTATCCAGTTTTCAGTTTTCGGTGCTTACGCTGTGATGAGCTACCCTGCCGGGTATTTTCTAAAGAAATTTGGCTATAAACCCGGCGTTCTTCTTGGCTTGTCACTATTCGCCATGGGTACATTCCTTTTTATTCCGGCAGCCAATGCAGCCTCTTTTACCTTTTTCAGGATTGCCTTGTTTGTGATGGGCTGCGGTATGGCCACCCTGGAAACAGTGGCCCACCCTTTTGCGGCGGCCCTGGGTGATCAGCGTACCAGCGACCGGCGGATAAATTTCTCGCAATCGTTTAATGCGTTAGGCGCTACTGCCGGACCGTTGATTGCTTCGTGGTTCCTTTTTCGCGTAACTACAGGAAACGCGCACGACCTGGATGCGGCTAAATACCTGTATGTCAGTATCGGTGGTGTATTGGTTTTACTTATTATGGCCTTTTTATTTCTCAGGGTGCCGGTATTAAATGACCCGCACGTCGCTGTAGCTGAGATAGATCCCGAGGCTATTAATGTCGACACTGCTCCCGAAAAAAAGCTGTACCAGCACAAGCATTTTGTTTGGGCAACGGTGGCCCAGTTTTTTAATGTGGCCGCGCAGGCCGGCACATGGGCATTTTTTATCAATTACGCCTCGTCAATAATGCATTTTAGCAATATGTCGGCATCGAGGTATTTCAGCATTTTTATGGCGATGATGATGCTGGGGCGTTTCACCGGAACCTACCTGATGAAATTTATTGCCCCCAATAAGTTGCTGGCGTTTTTTGCAATGGGCAGTATCCTTATGTGTATCATCGTAGCGCAGGGCCTGGGCTGGCCGTCATTTATTGCGCTAATGATGATCAACTTTTTCTTTAGTATCATGTTCCCGACAATTTTTAGCCTCGGCTTAAAAAACCTGGGATCTCACACCCAGCAGGCATCCTCTTTTATATCAATGGGTGTTGTTGGCGGGGCCGTCTTTCCGCTGATAATGGGACAGGTTGCTAATCACGATGTTGCAAAAGCTTATTATTTGCCGATAGTTTGTTATGTTGTTATCTTTTTATTCGGCTATAAGTTTTATAAGGTAAAACATTAATTTTATTCGATTCATTACCGGGCACGCGGTAACAGCCCGGTAATGTTGTAACAAATATCAATATTTTTCAAAATAAATTTGCAAAACCGGTTTTATTGAGTATTATTGCTATTGATAAATAAAACCGGTTTTGCAAATCCAAATTTGCCTGACCAGATATAAACCAATTATAAAAACGCTTAATGAAGAAGATACTTACTAAACTATCAGGATTTGTAGCCTGTCTGCTGTTTTTTAACTTTTCTGTCGCACAAACAAGCAATCATAATGTTCTTCCCAAATGGGCATTTGGTGGCTTTGCCAGGCCGGCCGGTATTAACCCGATTATCTCGCCGGATTTAAATGCGGCGTTTTTAGATCCCATGTCGAACAAAATGAAAAAATGGGAAGCTAATTATACTTTTAACCCTGCTGCCACTGTTAAAAACCACAAGATTGTGGTGCTTTACCGTTCAGAAGACCTGACCGGCGTTGAGATCGGCACCCGCACCTCACGCATCGGTTATGCCGAAAGCAGCGATGGCCTTAGTTTTAAACGAAACACCAAGCCGGTGCTGTACCCGGGAAATGACAGCCAGAAAGAATTTGAATGGCCCGGCGGCTGCGAGGACCCCCGCGTTGCTGTAACCGAAAACGGTACCTATGTGATGTTTTATACCCAATGGAACCGTAAAGTTCCGCGCCTGGGCGTGGCTACCTCAAAAGACCTGATCACCTGGGTAAAATATGGTCCTATTTTCAGGAAATCTTATAAAGGCAAATTTGCTGATATTCCCAATAAATCTGCTTCCATACTCACTAAACTGGCGGGTGATAAACAGGTTATCGCCAGGATAAATGGCAGATACTGGATGTATTGGGGCGAGCAGCATGTTTATGCAGCCACTTCAACGAATTTGGTTGACTGGAAACCGGAAGTAGACAAAAATGGCGAACTCAAACAGTTGTTTTCTCCGCGCGCGGGCTATTTTGACAGTGACCTTACCGAGTGCGGGCCGCCGGCAATCATGACTAAAAAAGGCATCATCTTATTTTATAACGGCAAAAACCATCCCGGCAATGGCGGGGATAAACGTTTTAATGGCAATTCATACTGCGCCGGGCAGGCATTATTATCATTGTCTGATCCTTCGAAGCTGATAACCCGTTTGGATGTTCCGTTCCTGCGCCCCATGGAACCGTTTGAAAAAAGCGGCCAATATGTAAACGGAACAGTTTTTATTGAAGGATTGGTTTATTTTCAAAAAAAATGGTTCCTCTACTATGGTTGTGCTGACTCAAGGGTAGGGGTAGCTGTTTTTGATCCCAATAAACCGGCGCCTCCTGACCCAATACCAGTTTTATAGTACTATTCCCCTGATTGTTTATTCCGTTTTTTAAAATAACCTGCTGCTATTTAGCGGGTAAGGGGATTTTTTTTCTCTGAAAACCAAAAATTACTTCTGAAAAGAATATCTGAAACCAATTAAAAATATGAGAAGAAAGGGGAATCTTAATGAAATAATTTATTAAAAACAGTACCCGGTGAAGTTAAATGCACGGCATTTCCATTTTACCGACAATACGGATATGGCCGCTCCCGGCCATATCAGGAGCATTATTCAATTATTCACATTAATTTAAAGTATATGAAAAAAACTTACAGTTATTTCATTATCTCCCGATATGAAAAAGCAATTCGTTTAGCCACGAAACTTGCCGTTGCTTTCCTTCTGGCAGCAATGGTTCAGTTTTCGGCATACGCGGGTTCTCCAAATGGAAGCAACCGGGTATATCCTGCCGCCGGTTCGTCCAAAAACAATCTTCCATCAAAATCATCGCTGACACATTCGCAAATTGCGGATATAAAAGTAACAGGGAAGGTGACCGACGCCAGTGGCGAGGGGCTTATTGGCGCATCCATCAGCCTTAAGGGCGGAAAAGGCCTGGCCGTTACCGATGTAAACGGTAGTTTTACGGTAACAGTGCCGGAAAGTGCTACGCTGGTCGTATCCTATATCGGATACCAGACCCAGGAAGTTGCAATAGCAGGCCGCACACAAATAAATATTGTGTTAAACGCGCTGCAGGGCAATTTAAACGAGGTGGTTGTGGTAGGTTATACCACACAACGAAAAAAAGACCTTACCGGCGCTGTATCGTTAATAAATGCTAAAGATATTGCAGCAATACCTGTAGGTGGTGTTGACCAGATATTACAGGGTAAAGCAGCCGGCGTAGCAGTAACGCAAAACACGGGCGCCCCCGGCGATGGTATCAGCGTTATCATCCGCGGTGTTGGAACCATTAATGGTATCTCGCCGCTGTATGTTATTGATGGTGTGCCCACGCAGGACGGCATCAACGAGATCTCGCCAAATGATATCGAAAGCATCAACGTATTAAAGGATGCTTCATCGGCGGCTATTTATGGTGCAAGGGCAGCGGGTGGCGTGGTGATCATCACCACTAAAAGAGGTAAGGCCGGAAAAACGCAGATCAGTTTTAGCGCTTATACCGGTGTGCAAACCGCTCAGAATTTAATAAAAATGGCCAATAATACGCAATATGTACAAGCGTATAATACCGCTGCAACTAATGATAACAGGCCCCTGATATCTGATAGCCTGGCCCGTACATTATCAAATGTAAACTGGTTGAAAGAAATTTTGAAGCCGGCGCAGATCAGCAACGCTAACCTCTCTATGAGCGGCGGCAATGAAACCTCTCAATATATTTTATCAGCCAACTATTTTAGCCAGGACGGATTGATCCAAAACTCATCATACAACAGGTTTAACCTGCGCACTGCTATAAGCAGTACGCCATCAAAATATGTTAAACTGGGTACAAACATTAATCTGTCCTATTCCAAAACAAGGACGGTTGGTACATCGGGCGATGGTTATGAAGGGGCTGCCAGTGTTGTACGGTATGCTTTGTTCCGTACGCCGGGTACCCCCGTTTACAATGCAAACGGGCAATATGTGGATCTGCCGCAACAAAATGCCACTTTAGGTAATTTCCTGGGCGATGGCGTAAACCCTGTAGCTTTGGCCAATGCTACCAATGACAATACTTACGGCTATACCATTTTAGGTGATGCCTATGCAGAGGTTGACCCGATTAAAGGTTTAAAAATAAAGTCGGATGTTGGGTTAAACTGGATCCAGACCGATAACAAACAATTTTTTGAAACATTTGGCATTGATCGTTTTTTCAATTCGCCAAACGCGCTTTCTCAATCAAATGCGCAGAATTTAAACTACAACTGGACAAATACGGCAACCTATGATCTTGCTTTAGGGAAAAGTACTTTTAAGTTTTTAGCAGGAACTGAACTGATTAAACAAGATCAGCAGGGGATGTCCGCCTCACGCACCGGTTATGTTAATCAGACAGCTAATTTTCAGTACCTGGATAACGGTACGGCAGCAAGCCAGCAAAATGGTGGCAATGAAGCACATTTGGCAATGTTCTCGCTTTTTGGCCGTGTGGATTATCAATATGATAATAAATATTTGGCCAGCGCAAATTTCCGGAGGGATGGCTCTTCTCAGCTCGACCCAACATCCCGTTATGAGAATTTTTATTCAGGATCATTGGGATGGCGGATTGACAGGGAGGATTTTATGAAGGACGTTAAACCTATTTCTACCCTCAAACTGCGTGCAAGCGTTGGTCAGTTAGGTAATTCAGGTATCGGTAATTATCCATACACTTCCACCTTTGGCACCAGCGGATACTATCCTTTTGGAGGAACAACCAACCAGGGAATCAGCATAACATCTTTAGGTAATCCAAATGTGCGCTGGGAAACAAGTACCCAGGAAGACGTAGGTTTAGATATCGGCTTTTTCCAGAACGCGCTGATGTTAACAGCCGACTATTATGTAAAAAACACCACCAATATGTTAATACCGCTACCTGAACCAAGCAGCGGCGGCGGGCAACAGCCCTTTGGCGTAGGCGAACCTGAAGTTAACGCAGGAAGTGTACGTAACAGCGGCCTTGAACTGGAACTGAGCTATAAAAAAGTAGTGAATAACAACTGGAGTTATGGTTTGACCGGTAATTTTGCTACCCTTAAAAACGAAGTAACCTCCCTTGCGGGTGGCACACCAATCCCGGGCGGACGGATTGATAATAACTATTTCGGAACATTGACCGAAGTGGGGCAGCCCATTGGCTCGTTTTACCTGTTGCAGCAGGAAGGTATTTTTCAAAATGCACAGCAGGTATTTACGCATGCCTACCAGGGCCCGGGCATCAGGCCGGGTGACGTGATGTATAAAGATATAAACGGCGACGGTGTTATTAATGATAAAGACCGCAGCTTTGTAGGCAGCCCGATACCTAAGTTTACTTATGGCCTTACTGCCAATGTTACCTATAAAAACTTCGACCTGAGCGCATTCTTCCAGGGCGTGTATGGTAATAAAATTTATAACCAGGTACTTACTGATATTGAAGGCTTTTATCGCCCTTTTAATATTACGCAACGTATCGCTGAAAATGCATGGACCGGCCCCGGATCAACCAATACTTATCCGCTGTTGTCATGGACCGATGGTTCAAATAACAAAATGCCATCTACCCGTTTTCTTGAAAGCGGATCGTATTTGCGGCTTAAGAATGTGCAGCTGGGATATAAGCTTGGCGCCAATACCTTAAAAAGCATTGGTTTATCAGCGGTGAGGGTATATGTAAGCGGTCAAAACCTGTTAACATTTACCAAATACAGTGGCCTTGACCCTGAGCAATATCAAAATAACGACAATGCGGCGGATGGCCCAAGGGCGGTTGGTATCGATTGGGGAACTTATCCATCGGCACGTACAATAACTGTTGGTGTTAACGCTAATTTCTAACTCAAAAAAATATAGAGATGAAAGCAAAAAATATTTATATCTACCTAACCGCATCCCTGTTTATTATTTCAACAGGATGTAAAAAGGTACTGGATCAACCCGTGTTGGGCCAGTACCAAACCAGCAATTTTTTTACCTCTGATGCCAACGCTATTTTGGGGGTAAATGCTGCCTATGCGCCGCTCACCTTTACGGACGGGGCATCAAATGCAATCTGGGTTTTAGGCGACCTGGCTTCAGACGATGCGATAAAAGGAAGCAGTGATGGCGACCAATCTGATTTTTTGAGCGTGCAAAACTTTAACATCAACCCTTCAAATTCGGCTGTTGAAGCTGTTTGGAAAAGGTATTATGACGGTGTTTTTGCCTGTAATGTGGTAACCGACGGCCTGGCGACCAGCCAGCCCGGCGTAAGCGAGCCGGTAAGGGCCTCCGTATTGGCACAGGCTGAATTTTTAAGGGCTTATTACTACTTTAATTTAACTGCGGCTTACGGAAAAATACCTTTGCATTTAAAGGTTGAAACCCCTGCAGAACTACAGAGCCCTGCTTTACCACAGGCGCAAATTTACGCGCAGATAGAAAAGGACTGCCAGGCCGCCGCTGCCGTTTTACCAACCACCTGGACCGGTGCGGATGTTGGGCGTGTAACCAAAGGTGCAGCTTTGTCTTTATTGGCTAAAACCTATCTTTTTGAACAAAAATGGGCCCTGGCGGCATCAACCGCACAACAGGTAGAGGCACTTGGTGTTTATAGCCTGCTGCCGGTTTTTGCCGATAACTTTAGGGCGGCAACCAAAAATAACGCTGAAGCTGTGTTCTCCATTCAACACACAAGCGGCCTTGTTCCGTACCAGGGTAATAATTTAAATGCATGGTTTGCACCGCGGCCATTAAATGGCTACGGATTTTACCTGCCAACACAAAGCCTGGTTAATAATTTTGAAAAGGCACCGGATGGCACCGTTGACCCGCGCCTTGATTATACTGTTGGACGGGCGGGACATCCTTATTTCGATAGCGCTTTTGATCCGTCATGGACCTCAACCGGTTACGTAAGTAAAAAGCACACGCAGCCATTATCCGAGATCCCGGTTAATATCAGGGGCGATGGCAATTTAAATTACCAGGCCATACGTTTTTCAGAAGTGCTTCTGATCGAAGCTGAAGCATTAAATGAGTCGGGTAGCTCAGCGGCAGCGTTAATTCCGCTGAACAAAGTACGTAAACGCGCAAGGGAAAGTTATTTATATGATGCTTCTTTACCCGGTTACGGTACCGTACCTGCAGGTTTATTACCTGATGTAAGTATAACCGACCAGTCATCGTTGCGCGATATTATCCGTGCAGAAAGAAGATCAGAACTTGCTTTAGAGTTTCATAGATTTTTTGATATTATCCGTTACGGCCAGGCTTACGCCGCAGCGGCACTCAGTAATAAACCCAACTTTAATTTTACCACCAACCAGTTTTTCCCGATACCGGAAAGTGAAAGGGAGGCTAATTTAAAATTGGGTGAGTAATTGTACATTTTTTAAATAATCATTGATA
Organism: Mucilaginibacter gotjawali; assembly: GCF_002355435.1. Classification (NCBI taxonomy): domain Bacteria; kingdom Pseudomonadati; phylum Bacteroidota; class Sphingobacteriia; order Sphingobacteriales; family Sphingobacteriaceae; genus Mucilaginibacter; species Mucilaginibacter gotjawali. Next base: position 4,303,657 of record NZ_AP017313.1, on the reverse strand, counting down.
AATGAAAAAGCTTAAAAAACTAAAAGCAGTGTTCATCATGGCGATGGCGCTGGCAGCAGTCTTTCAATCGTGTAAGAAAAGCGCTGATAAACCAAATTATAGTTCTGATAAGACCAAACTTGCAGCAGAAACAGATTCATTGACGGCGGTTTATAACGCAGCGGTTGAGGGAAAACAAGCAGGAGATTATGTACCTGGCTCAAAAGCGGCACTTCAAACTGCGCTGTCGTTGGCCAAAAGTGTTGTAGACGGTCAATTTACACAACAGCAGGTTAATAATGCCGCAGCAAATTTAATGCGGGCTGCCGCGCAGTTTAATGTTAACTTGATTCAGCAGATTTCGGCGGCAAACCTTGTCGCCTCCTGGACTTTTAACGGAAATCCTAAAGATGTATCAGGCAATGGCCACGATGGTACTTTACAAACAGGCTGGGTAGGTCCTTACGGCGCACCCGCTGTTGATGGCGCTACACTGCCCGCGTTGGTTGCCGACCGTTATGGCGTTGCCAACAACGCTTATCATTTTAACAACGGCGCTTATGTTGAGGTTCCTTATGACGCGTCGCTCCGGCCGTCGAGCTTTACCATTTGTGCATGGATAAAACCAGATGTGGCCAGCAATGGAAATTACATATTTTCACTGGATCGCTGGAACGGCTACAAATTTCAATTGCAGGGAGGCGACTTACCTTTCCTTACGGTAATGACCAGCACCGGCGACCATGACCAGGATGATGGCGGCCCGTCGGTTACCTTAGGTGTTTGGACGCAGGTAGTAGCAAGTTTTACAAACGGTACCGAGAAATTTTATATCAACGGTGCATTGGTAAAAACGGCTAACATTACCGGTGACCCGACCACGTTGGTTTCGCCGCCGCCTGTTGCCATAGGTAACGAACTTCCAAAAAGCGCTTATAACTTTGCTGATCCCAACAGCCCTAACGCTTATTATGGCGGTAATTATTTTATGGGATCAATTGATGACGTGCATCTTTATAATAAAGTTTTAAGCGATACGGAGGTAAAGTCATTGTATACAATGGAACAGCCATAGGCAGTTAATTGATGAAATATTAACAAATGAGTGATTTAGTGCCAGGAACAGACCGGTACACTTGTTTAAAGAGACTAAGGTGAGATTTAGTTGATCATTTAAAGTTCAGTTTTGAAGAGCATCCCAAAAGGGTGCTCTTTTTTTGTCGAAACTAACAAGGGAAAGGAAATACAGAAACGATCAAAGGCTACCGGGAGCGCTTATTTCCCTACGCGATCTTGTAAACTGGCCGGGTACCTTGCCCCTTCAATAGTAATTTGGGCTGTAGCAGCTTCAATATTTGCCAAATCATTAGCGGTAAGTTCAACCGCAGCGCCGCCCAGGTTTTCTTCCAAACGGTGCAGCCTGGTAGTGCCCGGGATCGGAACGATCCATGGTTTTTGAGCCAGCAGCCAGGCGAGTGCAATTTGTGCCGGCGTCGCTTGCTTTTCCTGTGCAATTTTTCCAAGCAGCTCAACCAAGGCCTGGTTTGCTTTTCTTGCTTCCGGCGTAAAGCGGGGTACGATATTACGGAAATCGGTTTTATCAAAGGTGGTATTTTCGTTGATGGCGCCGGTCAGAAAGCCTTTACCCAGCGGGCTGAATGGCACAAAGCCGATCCCCAATTCTTCCAGCGTGGGCATTATTTCTTTTTCGGGCTCTCTCCACCACAAAGAGTATTCACTTTGAAGTGCTGCTACCGGCTGCACAGCGTGCGCCTTCCGGATAGATTGTTCCCCGGCTTCTGACATACCAAAATGTTTTACTTTTCCTTCGGCGATCAGGTCTTTTACCGTTCCCGCTACGTCTTCCATCGGCACGGCGGTATCCACCCGGTGCTGGTAAAACAGGTCGATGCGATCGGTCTTCAGCCGTTTCAGGGCCTCCTCGGCCACTATCCGGATCCGTGCAGGGCTGCTATCCTGGCCCAGCGCAGGTTTCCCCTCTTTAAATCCAAATTTAGTAGCGATCACTACCTCATCACGGAAGGGTGCAAGCGCCTCGCCCAGCAGTTCTTCGTTTTCAAAGGGCCCGTAAGCCTCCGCGCTGTCGAAAAACGTTACGCCAAGTTCAAATGCCCGGCGGATAAGTTTTATAGCATCCTGTTTATCAGCAGCCGGGCCGTAACCGTAGCTTAATCCCATGCAGCCCAGGCCCAATGCTGATACTTCCAGGCCGCTGTTTCCAAGTTTTCTCTTTTCCATCGCTATTCTTTTTAAATTGTCATCTTCTGACCAGCACAAAGGTCAGCCGTATTTTCAAGCTTATTGTTATACAGATTACGGTATTTACTACCAATATCACTGCCTGGCGTATTACTTATCAGGGGCAAGGTCGCCGAACCAATACGCCGCCGTTACGCCGCCGTCCATCAGGAAGTCGCTGCCGGTGATAAACGCACCGTCAGGCCCCATAAGTAGCGCGCCTATAGTTCCAACCTCGTCAGGCGTTCCTGCCCGCCCGGCTGGAGATACGGAGAGCATGCGGCGGTAGCCATCACCGCGCGGCCCTTTTAATTCATCATTTGCTAAAGGCGTAATTATAATTCCCGGGCTTATCGTATTTACCCGTGCGCCCCTTTTTCCCCAGCGCACTGCTTCTGCCATCACCCTTAAAGAGTTACCGCGCTTGGATAATTGATAGGCATTAAGGGCGTCCGTCACTTTTTCGGGTTGCAAAAACGGGAGGTTTAACAGCTCTTCAGTCGGCGTTGTGGCCAGTGCCTTATTTTGTTGGATGGATAGCGGCGGCAAACGGTGACCAGATTGTGACGCAATGACAATGCCTGCGCCACCGGCAGCGATTACGTTGCCAAACTCTTCCAGCACAAGCGCGGTCCCGTAAAGATCAACTTTGAGGATAGTTCCTGGTGAGGCCTGGGAAGGAGAAACGCCTGCCGCATGGATTACTCCCCATACTTCTCCGAGCGTCTGCGCAAGTTCAACAAGCGCATGAACTGAAGCACGTGATGTCACGTCGACTACTGCTGTGGTTACAGTGAACCCGGCATCATTCAGTGTTTTTGCGGCTGCGTCCGCATTTTCCTGCTTTATATCTGCCAGCAACACATGCTTACCGGCACTAACCCGCCGTACAATAGCCTGGCCGATTGACCCGGCGCCGATAACAACGTTTACATTTTTCATATAAATAATTTTATAGTTGGGTTATTCAATTTATAATAGCACAAAAGTGCGGTCTATTTTTATTTCGATTGTTATACAGATTACGGTATTAGCTACCAATATTACTTATTCACCCGTTAAGGTACTGAAAACAACAGACGATTGCACTAACTTTGAATGAGTAGGTTATACCCCAAGCGAGTACATGCTTTAAATTAAATTTAAAACATCTTCAGTTCTCATGGTTAAACTAGCCGGTTTAAAACAGATATTTGGTAACAAATCCAACATCATGATAAATATAAAAAGCTGTTTACTGTTTATTCCCTTGTTATTGGCGGGGACAAGTTTCAGGCCTCAAAACACACAGGTTTGGAACAACAAAAAATGCGCGGTAGTGCTAACTTATGATGATGCAATTGATGTCGACCTGGATAATGTGGTGCCGGCGCTGGATTCGATGAAACTAAAAGGCACTTTTTACATTATCGGGTCATCCCCTGTGGTAAATAAGCGTATGGGTGAATGGCGCCGGGCTGCTAAACACGGGCACGAATTGGGTAACCATTCTTTATTTCATCCCTGCGACGGCAGTTTGCCTGGCCGCAGCTTTGTTGGCCCTGATAATGATCTGAGCAAATATTCTGTTGCCCGCACGGTAGATGAGATTAGGGCGACTAATAGCTTGCTTAAAGCTATTGACGGCAAAGATGTACGGACATTCGCCTATCCTTGCGGCGACCGTAAAATCGGCGACGTGTTTTTTTACGAACAGCTGAGAAATGATTTTGCCGGCGCAAGGGGTGTTACCCCGGGGCTGCAAACTATCGATAAAGTAGACCTGGATAACGTTGATTGTTACGCCATCAATGGGCAGACGGCGGACTATATGATAGCCCTGGTGAAAAAGGCGATGGAAACCCACACCTTGCTCGTTTTTCTTTTTCATGGGGTTGGCGGCGGGCATAACCTTAATGTCAGTTTAAAAGAGCATAGCCAGCTTTTACATTTTATTAAACAAAACGAAAAGGATATTTGGGTAGCGCCAATGGTGGATGTTGCAGTGCGTATAAGAGAATACCAGGTGGCGAACCATTTGAAGCGCAATTAATTGGACCTTGCTCAATAGTGTTTCAAATCGGCGAGGTGGTATTTAAAGCCGTGTATTGACAATAATCCTATTTTTTTGTAAATTCGTTAATTGAAAAAACAGCATAATACCGGACTTGATTTTATTATAGACAAGCTGACAAATTCTATCGAGAATGCTTTAACAGGAGAAGTATTTGATACTGAAATTGTTGCCGTAAAAGGTGCAGACATTAAACAAATAAATAAAAAAGATTGGCAATTTGACTGGCACAAAGAATTGAAGGATGAGACTAAAGAAGTTTATAAACTAACTACAGTTAATAATCCAACAATCATACAAGGGCTTTTGAGTGTAGAAGATAAGCAAGACCATATTTTTATGCACTTGATTGAAAGTGCAAAATTTAATAAAGGGAAAGATAAAGTGTATTTTGGCGTTCCCGGGAACCTTGTTGTTTACGCCTGCAAAGTTTCGTTTGCCAAGGGCTATGATGGTTTCCTTGCTTTTGATGCCAAATCAGCACTTATCAAGCATTATCAGGAATCGCTTCATGCAACGCATTTCCGTGGTCTCAGAATGTTCATTGAAACTAAAGCGGCTTTAAGGCTGATTTCAAAATACTTTAATATCTAAAAAAATGGGACTCATTAAAGAACCGAAGAATATAGATTTATCCGGAAAGTCTGAACCCTGGACGGCAGAGGAGTTATTGGATTTCAGAAAGATCATGCAGGAAATTAAGGCTAAAAATGCAAAACGGAAGGAAAAGACTTTGCGACTTAAGATCGATACACATCAAGCCTGACAAGTTCTCGTTGTTTTCCTCATCCACCCTTCTTTGTCGATGACCTCACGATCAGCTTTGGCTTTATGCTGATGATCTTAGGTACCACTGCTGTCTCTTCCTTATTCTCCATTTCCTGGAAATACAAATTAGCCACTGTTTTACCCATATAAACGCTAAACTGGTCGATGGTGGTAATGGATGGGCTGGTAATCTCGGTAAAAGCCTCATTGGAGTAACCGCAGATTCCCAGTTCCGATGGCACTTTAATACCCATCGCGGTAGCTACTTCCAATACGCCCAGTGCCGAAAAATCGGATGTGGAGGCGAATATGGCATCGGGCGGCTGGGCAAGGTTGAGCAATTTCCGGGTTCCTTTTGCACCCAGTTCTTTTGTCCACGCATTTTCAACTATCAGTTCATTCAGTACCGGCATCCCGTATTTTTTTAGGGCATTTAAATACCCTGCCTTGCGCTGGCGGAAGATCTGCAGGTTTTGCGGCCCCTCCAGCAGGGCGATGCGCTTATAGCCTTGTTCAACCAGGTGCGAAACTGCTTCAAGCGAGGCCTGTTCATTGTCATTGATCACTTTTAAAGTTTCCAGTTCGTCGGCTACCCGGTCAAACTGGATCAATTGAATGCCATTATCCAGCACATTTTGCAGGTGTTTGTGATCTGAACTATCTGCCGAGATGGATATTACAATGCAATCAACATGCTGGTTAATCAATGTATTTACACATTTGATCTCCTTGCTCTGTAATTCGTTCGACTGGCAAATGATAAGGTTATACCCTTTTTGGTAGGATGCTTCCTCAATGCCCGCTATTACATTCGAGAAAAAGTTTTGATTAATAAAAGGAACTACTACACCTATTGTTTTGGACTGCCCTTTGCGCAGGTTAGAAGCCAGGGTGTTGCGCTTATAGTTTAATTCGGCGGCTGTTTTAACGATTAATTTTTTGGTCGCTTCGTTTACCTGATCACTATTATTTAAGGCCCTGGACACCGAAGATGCGGCAATATTCAGCTTCTTGGCGATGTCATAAATAGTAGTTCTCTTTTTATTTTTCATACAATTCGTAAAAATAATAAAATATATTCCTGCAATCGATTGCAGATTAAAAAAATAATTTAATTTCGCTGTGGAAAGAAAGAACCAGGAGCCAGGAATCAAGAGCCAGGATTTTATTGAAATAATTAATCTTTAAAAGGTTGACAGCGCAGAAAAACGCTTCCATTTTCTTCCTCTTGACTCCCGGTTCCTGACGCTTGAATCTACTTATAAACCAATTTAAAGATGTTATTATTAGGAATTGATTTAGGAACTTCATCCATTAAGGCGTCGGTTGTTGATGCTGCTACGCAAAAGGTGGTCGCTTCGGCGCAATACCCGGATATTGAATCGCCCATCACCGTACTCCATCCTGGCTGGGCAGAGCAATCTCCGGAAATGTGGTGGGAACATGTTCAAAAAGCTATTGTAATTTGCAATAACAAAGGGCTTTATGATCCTTTGGACATTGCGGCGATAGGCATAGCCTACCAGATGCATGGTTTGGTTTTGGTGGATAAAAACCAGCAGGTGTTACGCGACAGTATTATCTGGTGCGACAGCCGCGCGGTAGAAACAGGCAATAAGGCTTTTGGCGCCATCGGGGAGGAGCATTGTCTTTCGCACCTGCTTAATTCACCCGGCAATTTCACTGCATCAAAACTGGCCTGGGTAAAGGAAAATGAGCCGGAGGTTTATGATCGTATTGATAAATTTATGCTGCCCGGCGACTTTATTGCCATGCGGCTAACCGGAGAAGTTTCTACCTCTGTTTCTTCTTTGTCTGAAGGGATATTTTACGACTTTTTAAACAATCGATTGTCAAAAGATCTTATCGACTATTTTGGTTTTGACGAAGCCTTGTTTCCTGCCATTCAGCCGGTATTTTCGGCACATGGCGGCCTGACGCCTTCCATAGCTCAAAAACTTAATTTAAAACCGGGCATACCTGTTACCTACAAAGCCGGTGATCAGCCCAATAACGCACTTTCTTTAAATGTACTTAACCCGGGCGAAGTGGCTGCAACGGCAGGTACATCGGGTGTTATCTACGGGGTTAGTGATCAACTGGCATACGACCAGCAATCACGGGTAAATACTTTTGCCCACGTAAATTATACGGAAACCCAAAAACGGTTGGGCGTGCTCCTGTGTATCAATGGTGTAGGCAGCATGTACCGCTGGTTGAAGAATATTATCGGCGGATCAGAAAGTTATTTGCAGATGAACAGCAAGGGAGCAGAAGCCCAGGCTGGCAGCAACGGCCTTTTAGTATTGCCGTTCGGCAACGGCGCTGAACGGATGCTCAGCAATAAAATCGTAGGGGCTCAATTTAGTAACATCGACCTGAATATCCACACCCAGGCGCATATGATCAGGGCTGTACAGGAAGGTATCGCATTTGCATTCCGCTATGGCCTGGATATTATGCGCGAAAATGGAATGAACCCGACAGTGATCAGGGCAGGAAAAAATAACTTGTTTTTGAGTGAGTTATTTACAGAAACCTTCGTTAATATAACCGGCGTGCCTGTCGAACTATACAAAAACGACGGCAGCGTTGGGGCTGCCCTTGGCGCAGGTATTGGTGCAAATATCTTTTCATCCCCTAAACAGGCATTTGAACATATGCACCCGGTTGAACTGGTGCAACCCTCCGGCAAAAGCCTGGAACCCGCTTACCATGAATGGAAAACTTTACTGCAAAAACAACTATAAAAATAATCGTTACCAAAGACTTACGAAGTTTCTAAAACTTCGTAAGTCTGAACGGACAGGCAATCACTAATTCAATAAATCACTAATTCAATAATTATGATAATAACAGGAGAAAAGGAATTTTTTAAAGGCATAGGCCAGGTAAAATTCGAAGGAGCACAATCAGATAACCCGCTGGCATTCCGCTGGTACGACGAGAATAGAGTAGTGGCCGGCAAAACCATGAAAGACCATTTGCGTTTTGCCTGCGCATACTGGCATTCTTTCTGCGGTAGCGGCGCCGATCCATTTGGCGAACCAACCCATTTGTTCCCATGGAATGAAAAAGCCGATGCCGTTGAACGGGCAAAAGACAAAATGGACGCAGCCTTTGAATTCATCACTAAAATGGGCATGCATTATTACTGCTTCCATGATGTGGATGTGGTAGATTACACCAATGACGTTAATGAAAACGACCGCCGCCTGCAGGCTTTGGTTGAATATGCCAAACAAAAACAAGCCGCCAGCGGGGTAAAATTATTGTGGGGAACAGCCAACCTGTTCAGCCATCGCAGGTATATGAACGGCGCGGCAACCAACCCTGATTTCCAGGTGCTGAGCCATGCCGGCGCGCAGGTAAAGGCAGCCCTGGATGCAACCATAGCCCTGGGCGGCGAAAACTATGTGTTCTGGGGTGGTCGGGAAGGCTATATGTCATTATTGAATACTGACATGAAACGCGAACAGGAACACCTGGCCAAATTTTTGCATACCGCAAAAGACTATGCCCGCAAACAAGGGTTTAAAGGTACTTTCTTTATCGAACCAAAACCATGCGAGCCAACCAAACACCAGTATGATTATGATGCAGCTACCGTATTAGGCTTTTTGCAAAAATACGACCTGATCAACGATTTTAAACTGAACCTTGAGGTGAACCATGCTACATTGGCCGGCCATACTTTCCAGCATGAGCTACAGGTAGCTGCGGGTGCAGGTTTGTTAGGTTCCATTGATGCAAATAGGGGCGACACACAAAACGGATGGGATACCGACCAGTTTCCGAATGATATCAACGAAGTAACCGAAATCATGATGATCATCCTGGAAGCAGGCGGTTTTGCAGGTGGCGGTATTAATTTTGATGCCAAGATCCGCCGCAACTCAACCGATCCGGCTGATTTGTTTTATGCCCACGTTGGCGGTATGGACATCTTTGCCAGGGCGTTGGTTACTGCCGATAACATCCTCCAAAAATCTGAATACTTAAAACTGCGTAAAGACAGGTATGCCTCTTTCGATACCGGCAAAGGAAAGGCTTTTGAAGAAGGTAAACTGACGCTGGAAGACTTAAGGGCCTACGCCATTGAAAACGGCGAGCCGGCAACCATCAGCGGCAAACAGGAGTATATCGAAAATTTAATCAACAGGTATATTTAGTCGGTTTAGTTGATTGAGTTGATTAAGATGAATTGGTTGATTAGGTTAAAATGATCGAAAATAAATTAAAATTTAATCAACCAATTCATCTTAATCAACTTTTCCAAAAAAATGACTATAATTGTCAAACCAACATTTAAACGAATAATAAACTATGAGACAATTATCTTACGGTGATTACCTGGTATTTTTTATATACTTTGTCATTGTCGCTACTTACGGCTTAACGGTATATCGTCGTAAAAAAAAATCCGATGTTTCTAAATCTAAAGATTACTTTTTAGCAGAAGGGTCGCTTACCTGGTGGGCCATCGGTGCCTCTCTTATCGCCTCCAATATCTCTGCCGAGCAGATGGTGGCAATGAGCAGTAACGGTTTTACCATGGGATTGGCCATCTCCACCTATGAGTGGATGGCCGCGCTGACGCTGATCATTGTGGCGGTATTTTTTATCCCGGTTTATCTTAAAAACAAGATCTTCACGATGCCGCAATTTTTGCACCAGCGGTACAACAGCACCGTTGCCATGATTATGGCAGTGTTTTGGCTGCTGCTGTACGTGATCGTAAATTTAACGTCGATACTTTACCTTGGGGCCATTGCCATCCACGGGATATCAGGGGTTAATTTTAATGTATGTATCGGCTTGCTGGCGGTATTTGCCATCGTTATTACGCTGGGTGGCATGAAGGTAATTGGTTATACCGATGTTATACAGGTATTCTTTTTAATTTTAGGCGGCCTGGTAACCACCTACATCGCCGTTAACCTTGTTGCAACACATTACGGGCAGAGCGGCATAGGCAGTGGGCTGTCTATCATGTACTCGAAATTTCACGACCATTTCCATATGATCCTGAAGAAGGATAATGCGAGTTACGGTGACTTACCCGGCTTAACCGTATTAATTGGCGGTATGTGGATTGTAAACCTGAATTATTGGGGATGCAACCAGTATATCACGCAGCGCGCGCTTGGGGCTGACTTGCCGACGGCTCGCGGCGGCATCCTGTTTGCGGCATTTTTAAAGCTTTTAATGCCGCTAATCGTAGTATTACCAGGTATTGCGGCTTTTGTGTTATACAAGGAAAACGTATTTAATACCGATATGGCGGGCAGTATTTCAAGTAATCATGATAATGCCTACCCGGTTTTATTAAACCTGTTGCCGGCGGGCATTAAGGGACTTGCTTTTGCAGCCCTAACCGCTGCCGTTGTAGCGTCGTTAGCCGGAAAGGCCAATAGCATCGCTACCATTTTTACATTGGATATTTACAAAAAGAAGATCAGGCCCGATGCCTCCGAAACTAACCTGGTAAAAGTGGGCAAAATTACGGTGGTGGTAGCGATGATCCTGGGGGTAGTTATTTCACCATTCCTGGGCATTGATAAAAAAGGCGGATTCCAGTTTATACAGGAATATACCGGCTTTGTATCGCCCGGTATTTTTGCGATGTTCATTTTGGGGTTCTTCTGGAAAAAAGCATCATCCAATGCCGCCATGTTTGCAACCATCGGTGGGTTTATCTTCTCGGTTTTCTTTAAATTTTTACCGAAGCTGACCGATCTGTCATCCCTGGCACATTCTGGTTTTTCCTATAAAAACGCAGACAGCCATTTATACGAGATCCCTTTTCTCGACCGGATGGGTTTTGTTTTTGTAATTTGTATCGTCGGGATGATCGTTATCAGTTTGATAGATCATGCGAGGGGCAAAACAACCAACGGCCTGGAAGTTGATGCCAAAATGTTCCGCACTACCAACGGCTTTGCCGTGGGTGCGCTTATTATCATCGGTATCCTTGTAGCGCTTTATACTGTTTTCTGGTAGGCAGAAAAATAAGTTCAAAAAAAGCAGCGATAGGTTAAAATCATCGCTGCTTTTTTTTATGCATAGGCGATATACCGGAGTTGGGGTGGGGATTTGTAGAGAGGCGAGACGATATTATTTCCCTTGCGCCGTTAGGTGCAAAACATTTGTAGAAAATAAACAACACATGAAAAGCGTGCCATCGGTACGCAACTATTGAAGCGGCATCGGCGCTAATGCATGGCGTATAGGTTTCGTACCTACGGCCAATGTCATTAAGTTAAGGATTTAGTAAGATGGTTTAAAGTTTGAAAACGTCCTATGTTTGCTTTTAGATTGTTTGTTTTTCCTGACTCGTTCATAGGATCTGTTGGGTCTCACCGGTAATATATCTCTTATAAAATGAGCGTGTAATATATTCAGGATACGACCAACGTCATTATCTGTAAAAAGAGAGATAAGGTTGATCTTAAGCTTACCGATTGACTTATTTCTATTAACTTTCATAGGATATTTTCTACTTTTTGAGTTTTCGTCTATTGATTGTTGAGCATCTTTTATCAAAACTGAATGTAGATTTGCAGTAAAAACGGTAGCATAGAAGTCCTGTTCAACGGATTCAACCGTTAATCCGCTGAAAGCTTCTAGTTGAAGGATATTCTTTTGAATGGATATATTCGTCTCTACCCCCCATCTCAAGAAGTAAAGCTTTTTGAAGTCGCTATTGGGAAAACCGTCTTCTGCCCATAAGTTTGTCACTAGTACTTCTATTGTTTTTTCAAGCTCAACCCGTACTAGCCTCACTTTTAGCAATGTCTGCCTGGTGATGATGAATCCGCTTTCTTTTAATCCTTCTATGGCCGCTTTCCCTGGTGATAGATGAATAACTTCTGTTTGTTTACCTCTCGCTACAAATTCCTGTACCATACTATGATTATCCTTTCCCCTGATGACGAATTTAATTTCCTTCTCGGCCCAAAGATGTAAGGCGAACATTTTGTAACTGCAAAAATTTCTGTCGTAAATAGCCAGCATATCTTCCTCCAATTCTTCTGTTGCATCGTAGGCCATTGGCACTTCTCCATAACGATAAGGCGCTATTTTAGAATAAAGAACAAGCTGATTGAGCACGTCGTAGTGGTAAAATGTTTTAGCCTGTACAAAATTGCAATTCTGATTACTTGCACCACCAAAATGGCCGTTGAGCACCGGAGTGTTTATTAAGCTTACATTAGAACCATCTGCTGCAATAACTCGTAAGGCTTTCCATTGCCTTATATCCGACCCCGCATAACAGTAAAAACTGCTGCAAAGAACCCTGTTCCAGAGACAAAAGAAGGATGGTTTTAGCTTTATGCGTTGTTGGGTAAAAGCACTTACCGAGCAGGTATTGGGGGCACCTAACTCCTCAAAAAACTTTTCCAACTCTATGCTAAGCGTCTTTTTGCAAAGCTTAACTATCAATAAAACAAGCCGTTCAAAAGGTAATTTTCTATTTCGAGTGAAGTCTTCAGGAGATCTTCGGAAATTATTCAGTAGAGCTTCATTATGTACTATCAATGAAACAAAGCTTTTTAGTTCGGAAATAATTTTTATTCCTATTTTTATCTCGGTCTTGGCCATTAGGGTTGTAGTAGTGTTTTGTGTTTTAGTCGATTCAAAACTACTTGCTGCAATCCTTTTTTGCTTGTCTTTTTCCTAACTTAATAACATGTGAGTCAATTGAGTATCGCTTAACTTAATGACATTGACCTACGGCCAATGTCATTAAGTTAAGAGAGTTTCTTTTTTTTTGCCCTCTTTATCGCGTAGCGAAAGAGAGGGCGGACGAGCGTAGCAACGTCCGGGTGAGTCAACGGAGCGCGTTTATGATCGCCATTGTCCGCTTAACTTAATGACATTGACCTACGGAACGAAATTTCAGGCTGACTTTTTTTCTACCAATATTTGACCCCGATGGGGTCTGGGGCGCTAAGTTAATTCCATCCGGGTTTTCTCGCAAATTGCTCCGCTGGCCGGGGTATGTAGCGAGTGGCCGTGCGGTAGTTTAACAGTTCGGGAGTAGTAATGCAAAAATATCCTGCCTCATTACCTGTCGGCGGCGCACGGGAAGGCGAAGATGAGGGCCTTTTGCCGATTCTTGTGAGAGTGTTGGCATTAAAATGATACCCCCCAGCTACGAAACATCCTTATCTTCCCTTATCTTTAACCCATGAACCAAACAGCACTTTCTTGGCCAAAAGTCGATTGGAAGAATTTTCAGAAAATCAGTTTGTTTCTTTACAGAGAACAGTCTGGAGACCCTGCCGTGGAAGAATTTTTACGCCAAGGACATTTCCAGGCGGGTATTGATCTGTTGTCTTTTGTGCAATCCACGGGTAGGCATACCTGTATCCAAAACAAGCATAGCGAACTATCTCTAGCACAATTGAAAAAAGCTCTGAGTGTTTTTTTGAACGGCACTTTTGCCGCAACTGCTGACATCTTTATTCTGACTACAACCGCTGACCTGCAAAATCAAAAAATACAACAATGGATTAATCAGCAGAAGATCTTACTAAGAACGCAAAATGGACTGGCTTTCGATGTATGGGATGTGACCCGTATAGAAGATATGCTTAAATTTCAATACCGGCTCGTTGAAAAATATTTTGGCAAGACAGAAGCTAAAGTACACTGTTTACAGCCGGCTTTTCAGCTACCGGAACTAACATCGTGCCCGAATTTTATTGCCCGACATATCCAGCCGCTGGCTGATGGTCCAGCGGATCAATCCTGGGACTTTGGGGATAAACCCCGTTCGGTTCTGACCCTGACCGCCTTACTGTCGGTATCCGGAACACAGCAGAAGATTTGCCTGGTAGCCGAAGCTTACGAAGGTAAAAGTAGCTTATTCCGCCAAACCGCCTGGGAGCTTTCGGAACTGGGTATTGGGTTAGCTCCGCTACCATTGGACCTGAAGTTTTGCTCGGTACTGCCAATTGCGCGTTTGCTAGAGGATTATTATGCCAGTTGGCTGAGCGTTCCTGCGAAGGACATCATCGTGCTGATCGACGGCCTCGACGAGGTTCCCACAGAACAGTTCAATACCGTAGTCGGACATATTCGGGATTTCAGCCGAGATCATCCTGCAGTCCGAGTCGCCTTTTCCTGCCGCAAATTATTCTATGCCTATCAACATTTGCCAGAGGAATTACCGGGATTTGGCTTTTATGAGCTAATGGACCTGCATCATGGCCAGCTTTTCGCCTATCTGGAAGCGCAACTAAACAGCCGCGCTGCTGCGATGACATTTTATTCAAAGATGAACGGACTGGGAATCGGGGATCTACTAACGACACCTTTTTACCTGATCCATCTCGTCAGTTGGTTCCGCGATGCTTCCCGTGAAGTTCCAAAAACGAAAATAGACGTCGCCAGACGATTCGTTGACGAATCACTTCAGCTATCTGCCAGCCGGAAAATACGGGCAGGACTCAGCTTGGATAAGTTTAGTGTTCATTACAAAAAGTTATTGCAGCAACTAGCGCTCCTATTACAAATCAAAGGGGTGAACGCCTGCCTGGATGAAACGCTCCAGGATTTTTTTTCACAGGTAGATATTGACCTGCTGGCGCATAGTTCGATACTGAACATCCGCAGAAATCAATGGTCTTTTATGAATGCTTTTTTCCAGGAACAATTGGCGGCATTGGCGTTGCTTAACTTTGATGTAGCAACGATCATCTGCTTGATAACGGTTGGGCAAAATATTCGAAAAGTTAGTAAAAAATGGATCCAAACACTGGCGACCTATCTCTCTCTGTTACCGGAAAACAATACAGAAAGGCAACAATTAATTGCGGTCATTGAAGCAGATAACATCGAGTTATTGGCATTGAGCGAGGGTAGTAAGTTCAGTCCGGCTTTTCGGTTGGAGGTATTGCAAAAGATTTTACAAAGGGCAAACCGGCATCAGGCAAGACTAGTAGCCATAGATGAATCCAACCTTGCGACCTTCGCAGGCAACAGCGATGCGGTAGTGAACGAATTAATCGGTGTGCTAGCGGCTGATACCCCAGTAATTGTCAAAATCGTAGCCTGTCGCACGCTTCGTTACCTACAACTGACCAACACACAGGCAGGGCGTTATTCAGTTATAGCCAAGCGGCAGCTATTAATCGAAAACGAATCGGGGTTGTGCCGACTGCTGCTGGAGGCGCTGGCCCATTACCAGATGGGCGACGACTTATTTTTAACGGAATTGCTTCAAAGAAGAAGTCTCCTGGAAATGCATGAATTTCGCCAAGGTTTGTATCGGTATTTTTCACGGCTTGAACTTGTAGACCTGTATTATAATTTTTTGCTGGAAGGCTTTGATGTACTTTATGCCCATAATCAATCGACTTCGCATTTTGGCTCGGAACGAAGATTGCTTGAATTGGTTTTGGATACACGCGAACCCAGGCGTATACGCCAGTTGTTTCATCTCGTTCAAAGTGAACCGTTCCAACGGTTCTTTCGGCATAATAACGATACGATCAAGGAGTTTTACCATAACTTGGCCACAGCTTGCGCAGAAATCTATCAAACCGATACTGCGATTATTTTCCCGGTTGTCGCTTACCTGATCTTTACCGGCAGACACAACTTTGACCGGGAAGCAAACGAAATGGTGGAGTTTTTGGACAAAACCAATACGTTTTCATTGGGGTTAAGAATCGCACTACTGTCGGATAAAACTGCGCAGCAGAGATATGCTTTTAGCGGTGCACTCCGTGCTAGCTGCTTTGAGGACATCCTTTATGCAGTCGAAGAGGGATATATTGACCGCAGACAATTTGCTGTTTTTGGAAGTGGCTTTTATTATAGCGGCCACCAACAGGAAGCGGAGCAACTGGAGCAGTTGGGCGTAGTTTTGTTCGACTTTAAAAATGAGCCAGACCCGAAGGCTTTGCTGTACCGTGAGGCTGAGCAGCGCAAACGGCAGAATGACCTTTATTATATAAGTTCTCCGGATGCTTTTCGGGAAGGGATTATTAAGCTATATGAACATTTTGGAAAGACCATCATCAGCACAGAGGAGTTACATGAACGATATGATTCAGATAAGCCGTTGCTGGAGGTTAACTCTGACTTGGTATGCTGGTTTCTGTCGGAGCAGGCAGACGACGAAAATGGGATCGAATTGGAGCGATGCCTACAGGCCTTGGGCGATAAACAGTGGTTTCTGACCTGGCGAATCGATAAACTAATGAAAAGTTACCTTGTCAACTATTTCCCTGATATTATAAGGGAACATCTCGATGCTTATTATAAGGAGGCTGTGATCACTTTTCCATTCCCAGCAGTTAACGCCAACAGCCCGCTGCGGGACAGGCGGCAGGCGGTGCAATTCCTGAAAATATGGGAAAAATATCAGTTCGAGACACCCGACACGGTATTGCTGGAATTTATCAGGATGAATTCGGAAGGCTTCAATGGGATGCACTTCGCAGAAGTTAACAAGCGCAACTCCGTTACCGCATTGTTACTGGAATATTTCAAGGATTACCCGCAATTAATAAAAGAAAAAATATTAGCCAATCTCCAAAATGGGCTAAGTGATGCAAAGGTGATCGGAACACACCTGGAATTTTGCCGTGTGTTGCGCATTCGGGAGGCACTTCCATTTATCCTCACTTACATATTGGACGAAAATTCACCTACCCGGCATGACGACGACTTTGTGAATCTCTATCTCGATTTAGGTGGTTCGCAGGCTGACTTGTTGCCAGTATTGGAAAGTATTACGGACCTGAATAGCTATCTGTTTCTTCACATGGTTAAGTTACTTGGTGAAAGTTACCCAGATGCGGTAACAGCGCGGTTGTTGTTTTGCCTGAATGCCGGAGATACTTCGGCGGAGCGTAAAATGGAAGCGGCCAGGCGCCTCGCCCAACTAGGTAATCAGGAGGGCTTTTCTTATATCGTAGCGCATCTTAAGCCGGGACAATTAGCGCCTTTCGACATCCAGGGTAATATCGCTGTTTGGAACGTGCCAACAGTCTGGGGATTGGAACAATTAAGCCCATTAATGCCAATTATTCTCGACGATGCCTCTGAACAAATGCGGTTCCATCATTCGCCAAAATATTTGTTGCTGGAAATTTTAAATGGGTTTGCTGCAAAAAGCGAGGCCGACTTGGAAATAACGACCACTTTCATGAACCAGTGCGCCATTCAGTTGGGTGTAACCCACCCTAAAAAAGCAGGGCATTTGGGCTGGCATGCCGAACAAATGACGGAGAGATACCGGCAGTCGGACCTGGTCATAATAAGCGACAGAGTCATTAAAAGGTTGTTCAATCAAATTATGGAGTAACAAGGCTTATTCTCGCACCACCGCAGCCCCACGCCGTCGCAAACGTTTTTTCTCCCTTCGCTGCCGCCCCGATTTATCGGGGTGGCCCGCCGATATGCCGCCTGCCGACAGGTGGCCCGTATTCCCGTTGTTGAGCCTTATGCATTAAAACAGAATTTTGTAGTTTTAATGCATAAGCCATAACTACAAATTCCATTATCGCGAAGGTTGATATGCTATTGATTTGGCTCACCCGCAAAAGCTGATTACCTGAACGCGGACCACAAGCCGGGAGGCTTGCGGTAGCGTGGGGAATTTTGGCGTTCTTTACCATGTATATTTCATGTTAAATATGCATGGTTGGGAGCAAGGACTATAGAAAGATAACCCGCGCTTTTCTCCCAAGTGTAAACTCAAATCAGGATTTATCAGTAAAATTGTATCGTCCTGAAATATGAAACAATTGATTATCAGTAATTTACACAGATGTGCTAAAAAATGGCAATTTCGATATGGTTGATTATCAATCGATTAGATAAACGGCGTAATTTTTAAAATAGTGAAACATGCTGATAATGAGCGTGTTTCACAGCGTTCCGCGTGTTCCGTGTGCAAAAGTGGAACGCTTGCGTAAATAGCCTGTTATTATTGCTGTTGTGGGTTTTTTGGGCATCATGGTGTGTTTATTTTAAATTATGTTTGTAATCGATTGCATAAGGCTGTTGACTCAATGGCATTGTGGAATTGTGAACCATTATTTTACCGGTTAATATTTTAAAAGCGTAATTTTTATGATAAAAAGGGAGGGGTGTTTTTTAATAATTATGTTAGCTGCTGTACTGCAGCTAAAAGCGCAGCCGGGGCAGCCAAAAGGGTTAAAATATTATTATAAAAACTATTTCCCCGTTGGCGTTGCAGTTTCGGCTGCAGATTTAAAGGACCCGGGAGAAGTTGCGCTAATACTCAGTCAATTTAACAGCCTTACGCCGGAGAATGCCATGAAAATGGGGCCTATTCACCCGGAGGAAAACCGCTATAACTGGAAAGATGCGGATTCTATCGTGGCATTTGCGCAGGCACATGGTTTAAAGGTACGGGGACATAACCTTTGCTGGCATGAGCAAGCCCCCACATGGCTGTTTAAAGATAGTTTGGGTAACCTGGTGACCAAAGAGGTGTTGCTGAAAAGATTAAAAGATCATATTACTACGGTTGTAAACCGCTATAAAGGGAAAATATATGCCTGGGATGTTGTAAACGAAGCCATTGATGACGACAGTACCAAGTTTTTACGGAATTCGCTGTGGTACCAGATCTGCGGTGATGATTTTATAACCAAAGCATTTGAATATGCGCATGAGGCCGACCCCAACGCCATGCTATTTTATAACGATTACAATACCGAACGCCCCGAAAAACGAGAACGTGTTTACCGCCTGCTGAAACAATTGGTTGATGCCGGGGTAGCCGTTAATGGGGTTGGCATCCAGGCGCATTGGTCGGTTTATGAACCCGGTCAAAAAGACCTGGTTGAAACGATCAAAAAGTTTGCGTCGCTCGGGTTGAAGGTCCAGGTAACGGAACTGGATATCTCCATCTATCCCTGGGAAAAAAACCAGCGTTCGCTGCGGCCGGGGGAATCGGAAGTCTATACAGCTGACCTGGAGAGAAAGCAAATTGAAAAATATGCTGAAGTATTTAAAATATTTCGCCAATACAGGGAGGTAATAACCGGGGTTACTTTTTGGAATATCTCTGACCGGAACACCTGGCTCGATAACTACCCGGTACATGGGAGAAAAAACTATCCTTTGCTGTTCGATCAAAAACTTCAGCCCAAAAAGGCCTGGTGGAAAGTGGTTGATTTTTAAAGATTAACCCATAACTTGTATAAGCTTTTTTGGTTGATTCCCCTTCGGGGTGCTATTGAGTGGGTAACAGGTGAATATTTTAACATCTGTAAAAGAATGCGCGGAATATTATATCTTTAGGTATTTTGAATACATGTACCGCCAACTGATATTGTTTTTGCTGCTCAATAGCTTGCTGCTTCCGGTAAGGTCACAAAAACTGGATAATATTAAGCCTGCCTATATCTCGGTAAAAGACGGCCTGCCCGATGCTACCATTAATTCAATTTGCCAGGATGATGACGGTTTTTTATGGATCGGAACCAATAATGGCCTGAGCAGGTATGATGGGGTGGAATTTAAGAATTTCTACCATTCAAAAACCAATCCCTCGTTGCCCGGGAACGACATTAAATCATTGCAAAAATTGCCGGGGCACAGGTTATTGGTTGCCACCACAACAGGTTTGTGCCTGTTCAATACCCGGGCAAATACCTTTACAAACCTGCTCGTTCCGGCTTCTGCAAAAATGTTCCCTTTTGAAAATAATTTTACGATGGTTAAAATTGATAAGGGTAACAATATTTGGGCCGCCTCCCAAACCTGCCTTTATAAACTTGATCAACATCTCCGGGTGCTGCAGGTTACCAGGGGGCTAAGTGAACAGGAAATAGGGGTAGCAGGGGTGTTATTTGTTGAAAGTATCGTACCACTACCCGATGGAAACGTGCTTTTCAGGTTGTTACACGCCAAAAGGCCTCAATATTATATCTATACACCTGCTGATGGCAAAATCATTCCGTTAAATCAAAAAAAGATTTTCCCCTGGCGATGCTTGATAATTTAAACGTGAGGGACATTGCATTTGATTACCAGGGCAATGCCTGGTTTGTTAAGCATTTGGTAGATAGTGTTTTCTTTTTTAATTCAGGCTCCGGCCGGATCTCCGGGGCTTCCTTTAATCATATGCCGGGCAAAGGTCAAATCTATTTTAACAGCCATATAAGCCTGATAAATAACCGCCTTGCGGGCTGCACCCTGAGCGACGGCGGATTAGTAAACTGGAACAGCGATCCCTCGGCTTTTGCGAGACAGGGGCTGAGCAGCAATGTTTTATTGCCTGATGCACACGTTATCTGCGCCTTGTATGATAACGAAAACAACCTTTGGATAGGTACCTTAAACGGGCTATATAAATTTAGCTTAATAGCAAAAGCAGTTACCACATCAGTATTGCCGGAATATACGGCTGATCATCGCGGAATTGACCTGGCGGGGATTTTTATGGTCAATAAAAAGATCTTTCTGTCAACTACCGGTGGTGGGGTGTTTTATACCAAACAAATAGATGAACCCTGGAGGTCGATCTCCTGGAAAAATAACAGCGAACTTAACATTACCTGGAATGTAAGAGCGGCGGGCAGGGATACTTACTGGATAGGCACGCAAAAAGGCGTATATGAGTGGAAAGAAGATACAAGGCAATTGAAACTGGTAAATTGGCCCGGAAATGCTAAATTGATTGAAAGCTACCCCATAGTAACCCAATTTACTGATAAGGAAAATACCCTTTGGATGGGGCTCGGTTTTGGGGGAGGGCTGGCAGCTTATAATTTGAAAGATCACAACTTAAAGATCTATTCAAAAACCAATAATGAAAATAATTTGCCGATACGGTTCCCGGTCACTATTGCGGAGGATGAATACGGCGATTTGTGGATGGGGGGCGTTGAAGGCCGCGGCCTGGTAAAATGGGAGAGGAAAACAGGCAGGTTTACCATTTTTCCGCCATTATATAATACGGATTTTGATAACGGCGTAATCAATTCATTATACGCCGACCATAAAGGAAAAGTATGGCTGGGCACCAATTCCGGCTTGGTAAAATTTGATATTTTGACACACAGCGTCCAAAAATATGATATGCCGGGGGGCTTGTCATCCAATACCATTTATAGCCTTACAGCCGACAATAATTATCATTTGTGGATAGGGACAAAAAATGGGTTGAATTGTATGGACCTTCGTAAAGCTCGTTTTTTTTCATTCAGCGGTTATTTTCAATTGTCAGATGAGCCGGTGATTAATGTAAAGTTCGATTCCGCTGCAAATAAGATCTATTTTAATACCCGCCACACATTTAACAGCCTTAACCCGGATGAGTGGTTGCAACCGCGTGGATCACCTAAGATTTTGATTACGGCTGTTACCTCTTCAGGCGATAATTTAAATCCGGCCACCACGATCAACCTTCCCGCTAACGACAATAATATCAGTATTGCGTACAGTGCTGTAAACCTGGTAGATGGCCCGCAAAATAAATATTTTTACCGGCTGAACGAATTAAGTAAAAATTGGATTGCCGCAGGCAGTACCAGGCAGATAACATTTTCCAATCTTTTATCAGGTAAATACACTTTCAGGGTAAGGGCGCAATTGTCAGACGGGACGATGAGCAGAAATGAGGCGACGTTACTATTTTCGGTAGACACACCTTATTACAAAAGCTGGATTTTTATCATTTCGGTTGTTATGCTTGTTGCAGGAGTGATCTATTTATTATACTTAAACCGGATAAGGCAGCTGATGCATCTGCAATCTATCCGTAACAGCATTGCTACAGATCTGCATGATGATATCGGTTCGACCCTGAGCAATATCAATATTCTAACCGAACTCAGCCGGGCAAATCTCAATGAGCCAGATAAGGCGAAAAGCTTTTTAAAAAGGATAACAGAGGAAGTAAATACTTCAAATCAATCGTTAGATGATATCGTATGGAGCATAAATTCCCTTAATGACAGTTTTGATGAGATAACTGCGCGGATGCGAAGATATGCCGCAGAGATATTTGAAGGGGCAAATATTGCATACCACGTGCATGTCGATGAAAAACTTTCACAAAGGAAACTGCACATGGAAAAGCGAAAGGATATTTATCTTGTTTTTAAGGAAGCTGTTAATAATATCTACAAGCATGCAGAGGCTTCAAGTGTGGAGATAAACATGAAGACCGATCAGCATTTTTTTCAAATGATCATAAGCGATAACGGTCGTGGCTTTGATACAGCTAAACCTTCGGTACGTAACGGACTGAAAAACATGAAAACAAGGGTGGCAAAATGGAGGGGAAGTTTGACAGTTTTATCGGTCGCAAATAAAGGAACTGTTGTCACTATCATCGTCCCCATTACATAATAATCACTCAAATGAGTGATAGGCTATTAAATACTAAACTGTAATTTAGCATACATGCCGGTAAGTATAGTTTTATTTGAGGATAACGATCGCTTGAGGGAATCTTTAGCCTACCTGTTAAACAGCGACCCTGAATATACAGTAACCGGCGATTATAACAATTGTAACCAGGCGGTGGAAATTATAGAAGAACTTGCCCCTGATGTGGTACTGATGGATATTGATATGCCCGGCAAAACGGGTATATCAGGGGTGGCAATGGTTAAACAAACCCGGCCAGACACTGCTGTGATCATGTACACCGTTTTTGAAGACGATGAAAGGTTATTTCAGTGTCTTTGCGCGGGCGCAAACGGGTATTTGTTAAAAAAAACCCCTCCGGCCCGTTTGTTTGATGCGATACAGGAAGTATTGAATGGGGGCGCGCCAATGTCGCCAAATATTGCCCGAAAGGTGCTCAACTCCTTTCAGCAAAAAACTGATAACTTATACAATTTAACCGACCGGGAGACAGAAGTATTACAGCTTTTGGTAAAAGGGAACAGCATTAAAGTGATAGCAGACGCATTAAATATGGCTTTCGATACAGTGCGTTCCCACCTGAAGAAAATTTATCTGAAACTCCACGTCAATTGCGGTAAAGAAGCAATAGCAAAAGCGCTGAACGAAAAACTTATCTAGGATAACGTCTCCGGTACCATTCTTTGTTTACGCATAACGAGGATCGGTCAATCCCGGTAATATGCCAGCCTTACACGATTTTTTTGTTTTAAAAGTAACGGTAGGGCCGAAACTTGGGGAGAGATAATGTCTCCTGTTAGATGGATATCAGCTGCGTCAAATGAAAAAAAAATCTTTAGCCTTGCGACTACAGACCTTTGACTTAGAAAAAGGTAACCCCAAAGTGAATATTTGGGGCTCAGCCGGTTTACAAATTTTAAATAAAGCGTTCCCCCATTTTTTTTAAATATTTTAGGGCCGGTTTTTCTATTGCATAATAAGTGATGGTGCTAAAAATCAGTGTTCCTGTAGCTACGTAGCAAGCGCTGATAATAAGGTAGTTATTGGTGTTAAGGCCGAATGATTTTGATATTTTATCATAGGTATCAATAAATAGAAAGTGATTTACATATAACGAATAGGAGATGAGGCCTAAAAAGTAAACTACTTTGCTTGATAAAAATCGATTGATAACATTTCTTTCTGTTATGTGAACCATAAAAAAGGGCATTAAAAGTATTATCAAAATATCCGTCTTTTTAAAAAACAGAAAAACAACTAAAGGGATGGCTGAGTATTTTAAAAGCACAGCTCGTTTTTTTATTCTTTCGAAACTTAAATAGGCGAAAATACCTAACAGATAGTCTGCAATAGTTCGTAAAAAACTTGACGGACCCCGGGTAAATAAAATTACCGGGTTAAACCCATGAATTTTTTGTAATGAATAAGAATTACCCCAGTTTAAAAAATCGTTCCTGAAAATACTTATCGCTATAAATATTGTAATTGATGACAATATTAGGATCCAGGCTTTGTTTCTGATTTTCCATGTCAAATAAAACGCTAATGGTAAGAAAAAATAAATAACCCATTCATTAGTTAATGACCAGCCTGGCGAAATCAGGGAATTGTTTGAGAAAGAAAAGACCCCTTGTAATAAAGTTAAATTAACAATAAGGCTTTCAACTTCTCCAAAATGAAAAAGAAAAAAATACAATAGTGTTGCAACGATATATAAAGGAAAGATCCTGCAAAACCGTTTATACATAAACGCTTTATAGTCATGTATAAACAGGTGATTATTAAAGCTGGCTGATGATGTTAAACTTAATAAAAAGCCGCTCAGCACAAAAAACAGATCGACGGAAAGATAGCCATGACCAATAAGAACCGACAAATAATGATTAATTAGCTGCGGTTTTTTATGGAATAGCACTACATACCAATGGAAAATAATAACATAAACGGCAGCCAGGCCGCGGATACCCGTTAAACTCTTTATTTCATTAGCGCCGATAGGTTTTATTGGTCGTGTTGTGTGTATTTGTGCCAGGTTTATTTATTTTTTTAGTGTAGCTAATAATTTACCAAAGAATAATTCTTTTTAGCAAACTTAATGTAATTTAAATAATGTCAAACCTCTTTGTGGCTATAATCGGCCCGGCGAGCAACTAATTGCTATAGACGGAAAAATGCTTCAGCCTAATTACTAAGGACTTTTGACATAGTAGGAGCAGGACTAAAGTTGAACCGCTTTTTTGAGGATTTGACGCGTTTAGCGAATATTTCTCTTAAGCTCCTATAGTACCTGTTTTAACATTTCCGGCACGAGCGTAATTGGCAACAATAACACCACCAGGTGTAACAAGGCTCTCGGTTAATTTAAATGCTGCCGGCATGGTGCCATTATCAAACAGCTTTTTCCCTTCACCAAGCGTCACCGGGTAGATTTTGAGCCAAAGTTCGTCCACCAGATCATGCTGCAATAGCAATTGAGTGAGCTCGCCGCTGCCCCATACTTTGATGTCAGAACCTTCGGAATTTTTGAGCTTTTCGATATCTGCCACGCTTGTAAGGAATACTGAGTTTTCCCATGGCGACTCTTTCATTGTGTTGGATATCACATATTTTGTGACCTCATTTATCCCCGGCCAATAGTCGGCGTGTGCTGGCCAGTAGGAGGCGAAAATCTCAAATGTTTTTCTGCCCAGCAGGAGATCCGCAGGCGCCATCTGTTTTTGCATCACCTTACCGCTAACTTCATCACCGTAAGGGGCACTCCAACCTCCATATTTAAAACCGCCTGACGTATCTTCTTCAGGTCCGCCGGGTGCCTGCATTACTCCATCTAATGTTATAAATTCCAAAACGATTATCTTTCTCATATGGGCTTAATTGAAATTGTTGCCTCGTTGTTTATTTTTTTAATAATTCGAAAATATTTATGGAAGCATCTTTTTAATGCCAGATACCATCATGTTTACTTTAAAAAGTCTTCCAGGTAATCTAATAGGATTTTCGTCTGCATCATCAGGCTTACATGCCCTTGCGAAGGAACAATGGCCAAATGCGATTTTGGCATCGGTGCCATATCAGCAGATATACCGCCTCCCAGCAATTGATATGTTTTCGCCAACTCAATTTTATCCAGGCCATCATTGTCGCCAGAAATGATCAATACCGGCGAAGTGATTTTTGCAATATTACTGTCACCCATGTCGAATGGCGAGGCAACAAAAGCAAACATCTGTTCTGTAAACTTTGTCCATTTTGTTTTATCCGGCGCTATCGCATCGTATGCCGCTTTCATGGGCGAATTGGCAAATAATTCCGGCTTCATTACTTTAAACGCATTGGTTACCTGGGGCAGCCAGCCGGTACTTTTATAAGTAGATGAAATGATCACTAATTTGTTTACCCGTTTAGGGCTTTGTATGATCAATTGGTAAGCTACGGAGCCCCCCATGCTGTATCCTACAATATCAGCACTGTCAACTTTTAAATAATTCATTACGCCTTCTACGTCGCTTGCCATATCAGGCAGGTCTAATTTTCTATCAGAATACTGCGTGTGCCCATGTCCCTGCATTTCAATGGCAATTACTTTTCTTGTTTTCGACAATTCAGGTATTAATTGCCCCCAGTTCATCGCAATGTTCATAAAAGCACCATGCAGCAAAACCAGGGGCTTACCCTCGCCATATACTTCGTAATAAACTTTAATGCCATTAACAGGCGCGTAGCCACTTTCAGCAGGTTTACTTTGTTGTCCTTTAGATTGAAACACAGTAAAAAACAGAAGAGCAATTATTAATGCCGGTTTGAGGGAATCAGATCCCTTGGTTTCACTTTTCATAATAGGTTATTTTAATTTATTTGTCTTTACAAAGATCGGCGCATTTCAAGGATTTTACGCCGGGTAAGCGTGACAAAATAAGGGGTAGATTGGGACAAATAACCCCGAAGAAAAATTGCGGCTGCCTGCATTCGCTTAAATAGCGATTAGGGTAAGAAAAAAACCAGGGCTTTTGACCTGAGGTTTTCAATTGCCATTTGCCGGAACAGGACCCGAACCTATTTTCCGCCTTTGGGTGGATTAGAGTCTTCAGGTTAACCAATCCGCTTATAATTTGCTCCAGTACGTTACGCAGATGAGTTCATTCGGTTGTTGATACTCTTTTAATTGGGCAACATCGGCAATGGTGTATCCTAAGACAATAAATGAGTTCTTCTGTATACGGCGGGAGTTTGCCCCGTTTTTGATTTAAATATCCGGTTAAAAGCCGCTTCCGACTGATAACCAACGTTTGCTGCAATTTCTGATATATTGCTGTTATCAGTCAATAATAGCTTTTGGGCTTGTCCAATGCGCCAATTAGTAAGATAGCTCAGCGGTGTTTCACGTAATAATTTTTTAAACTGATTAAAGAAAACGGAACGTGACATGCCAATCTCCGATGAAAGAGATTCCAGCGTCCAATCGTTTTGAGGGGAGTCCTGTATCAGCTTCAACGCCTTACTGATCCTTGCGTCGTTTAATGCGGAAAGAAAACCATGGTCAGGCACAGCCTGTTCTAAATATGCCCTGATGATACTGACAAACATTATTTCAGACAAGCATTTCAGCATTACCCCGCTTCCCGGCCGTTCGTTATTGAGTTCTTCCAGCATTAATTCAGCAACCTGCTTTAACAATAGCTGGTTTTCTGTTACATATTGCTTGATATGGATTATTGGCGGCAAATCCTTTAAAAAAGGGTGCAGGGGTTGGTAAGCAAATTCAAAATGGCCCGCTATAAGGATGGTTACATCGCCATTGCCTTTAAAAACCTCTATCCCCGCCCTGCGGGCCTTAACAAATTCGGGCGATGGCATGCGTAAGCTTGTAGATTTATCAGCTATCCAATGGGCGCTTCCGTGAGGTACAAATACCAGATCGCCCTCCGCCAATTCAATGATACGGCCATCAGGCGAGCCAACCGTACAACTACCACTCACCAATCGCCAGAATTGCGAATTTTCGTCCTTAACAACATCTAATCCCCATGGGGCTGCAAAGGGGAACTTGTTGTAAACAACACTTCTCAGCCGGGTTGCCTCTAATACGGTGCTTAAAGCGTCCATTTTAATAAAATTGATACGATTAAGCAAATATATAACACTTTTTAATACTTTAAGTATTTAACAGCATGGTAGCTTTGTATAAATAAATAATCAATGAAAATGACAACTCAAGAACTAGCCAATCGTTACTTTGATCTTTTTCAACAAAGACAAGTAGCAGAAATTTATCAAAGCCTTTATAGCGCCGATATTATTTGTACCGAACCAGAACATGCCCTCTCAATGGGCGTACCTACCATAACCAGGGGTATTGAAGCGGTTTTAGCAAAGTCAAAAGCCAGACAAGAGATTATTGCAGAAGTACACAGCTTCTTTTGCAGCGAACCGGTGGTTGGCGGCAACTATTTTAGCCTGGCCATGGGTAGGGACATGACCTTAAAAACCGGGCAGAGGTTACAAGTGGCAGAAATTGCCGTTTTTGGCGTAAAGGATGATAAGATCATATCCGAAACCTTTTTTTATTAGCCCAATTTGGTTGCAGGAATCGAGCCTATGCCCGCCTTTTGGCGGGTATGAGCCCGACGATCTGCCAAAGCTTTAAACGAAAAAAGCCTTCAGACTTACGACTAAAGACTTTTGACTTAGAAAGAGGTAGCCCCAATCGGACTAACTCGAGCTGCTTTTTAGAAGAAATGCATAAATTAACCGCTATATATGAGTTGATTCGTGCCTCGTCTCGGGACAAGGAAATTGCCGGGTTTGGAGGGTTCAATCGTTTGGCCTCCGTTGTAAATCTGCATTCTCAAGTAATTGAAGCGGAGACGGCCCAAAACCTGTTCCAATAACAAAGTACAACTGATATCGTGCTTTGCTGTTGTGATCATGGACATTCCAAAGGAGAATGATGGGCCTTCACTGCGGTTATAAAATATCCAGGTCGCGTGCCACATAATAACTGGGCACGAGCAGCCGGAATCCGGCCTTGCGCAGTTTGGAAATATCTGTAAGGCCCTCAAACGGATCGGCCAGCGGCGCTTCCACCTCATCGAAGGTATCGCCCGCCTTTCCCACTGAATCGGCAAGTTCATATAAGGTGATCGGCGCATCATCGGCGATATTAAAGATTTCCCCGTTCAGGCCGTCCCGTTCCAGTAGCATGATCAGGGCCTGGGTCACATCCAAATGGTGCACCATGTGCATGCGCGAACCTGAATGGCGCTTCATTTTTTTAAGCAGCGGGATGATCTCTTCGATATGCGGGTCCTTATCCCCATAAACAAAGCCCAAACGCAATATGCGCACATCCATCTCTTTTTTTAACAGTTCCTGCTCGGCCGCAATCTTGCTGGACGCATAGGGTCTCGGGTCATTCATATTCACGGGGTCGTCCTCCTTCGCCGGGTGCCCGTAGCCGGACCCGTATACATTGCTGGTGCTGACAAAAATAAAGCGTTTCACGCCCGCGGCAACTGCCGCATCGGCAAGGGCTACCGAACCCTCATGGTTGGTCTTGATGATCCCTTCGTTATCGGTAAACGTGCGGAACAACGCCGCCAAATGGATTACCGCGTCTATGTCCGCTAACGCGGGCGTTAAACTGGCGGCATTAAAAAGATCGCCTGTCACCACCTCGGCGCCCAGTGTCGCTAACACGGTTGCCTTGGAGGCATCACGAACCAAAATACGCACGTCATAGCCTTTGGCCAATAAACGGGGAACAAAGCGGCTACCGACCTTGCCGGTAGCCCCGGTAACTAATATTTTCATAACCCAAAGTTCGGGTTAAAACCGGCACTGTTTAAACAATAATCAAACCAATAAGTATGATTATCAAACCTTGCGCAAGGATTTAGGCGTAACGCCCGTCACCCGCTTGAAAAAGTTATTAAAGTAAGTCGGGTAACCAAAACCGAGCGCATAAGCGATGTCCGCCACACCCCAGTCGGTATGCTGCAGGAGTGCCTTAGCCTCCGCGGCGATGCGTTCCGCAATATGTACCGAGGTCGGCTTGCCGGTAACCGTTTTTACTGCCCTGTTCAGGTAATTGATATGCACCGCCAGCTTAGCGGCAAAATCCTGGGCCGTCCGCAATTTCAGCGGCTCCGCGGTGTGCTCAATCGGAAATTGTCTTTCCAGCAGGTCCATAAATAAGTGTGCCATCCGGGCCGCGCCGTTGACTGGCTGCTGCACAGGTGGCTGTATTGACAAAGCTTCATGGATAATAATTTCGATACAGCTTTTGATCAGGTCGCTCTTATACGCATAATCCCCATCACGCGCGGCTAGCATCTTCCCGAAAATGCCCCTCATGAAAGCCGCCTGTTCGCTGTTCAACCGGATGAGTGGGTTCTGCCCGGCGTTAAACAAGGGCGACTTTTTGACAATCGCCGGCATAAAGGCTTCGGTAAAAATGCACGCGTAGCCCGTGGTCGACGTAGAGCGGCGCAGCACCGAGCGCGGTACCCTGGGATTGACAAAAAACAACACGGTATCCTTTAGTTCTACCACCCGGTCGCCATAAACCATGGTCATTTCACCGGTTACCAGGCCCATTTTATAAAAATCCCGGCGGCCGTGCACGGCCGGTACGTCCACGAGCGCGGGTAGTTCATGCACCTTAAAACCTTGCAGCCGCAGTTCGGCCATATTAACGCCCGGAATTTCTTCTGTCATCCGGCAAAGTTAAGCAAATCAAACCTTATTGATGAAAAGCGAATTTCAGTCCGGGATCGGTCAAACACCTTTTTCCTTTCGCATCATGCTTAAGAATGCCGGCGTAATGCCTAAATAACCGGCGATATGTTTTTGGGCGATGCGCTGCTCCAGCCCGGGGTGGCGCATACGGAATTCGAGGTAGCGTTCTTCGGCGGTTTTGTACAGTTGTGAGGTGATGCGCCGCTGGAAAAGTTCGAAGCCATTTTGGGTAAGGATGCGGAAAAAGCGCTCGAACTTAGGGATGGTTTGTAACAATTCTTCTAGACGGGGAAGCGAGACGTAATATACCTCGCCGTCTTCCAGCGCCTGGATGGCATTTGCGGAGGGTTTTGCATTAAAAAAGCTCACAATATCGCAAACCCACCAGTTTTCGGGGTAAAAACCGATGATGTGGTCTTCCCCGCTCTTATCGGTATAAAACATGCGCAGGCAGCCGCGCTTGACGAAATAAACGTAGCGTTCGGTTTCTCCCGCGTTTAGCAGCCACTTGCGCTTCTTTACTTCCTTAAGCTGGAAGAAGGCAAGCGCCTGCTCCTGTTCGGCAGGAGCAAGCGCTATATGCAGGGCAAAATTGTTCAGGATCAGCTGGTGCATGTGCTAAGATACGTATTACAACGCAACCCGGCGCGTCATGTACAATTTCAGGTCGGCGAGCGCAGCCAGGCGCAGCGGTTCGGCTATCTCGCGGTAAGCATCGCTTTGCGCCACGGTTAAAAATGCTTCGACGCTGGCATATTCCACGATGAGGATGGCGTCCCAGTCCTCGCCTTCATCAGCCACCACGCTGGCTAATACGTCGCTCAGTAGTTCCATTTTGGCTTCCAGCCCCAACAGTTCCATCACCCGGTTAAATGCCGGGAGGTATTCCTCTATATACAGGCGACGGTCCGCGAATTTAAGCATATTCAGCATCAGTACCGGGCCCGTGCCTTGCACGTTTTCCGGGATCGTTACTACTCTCATGTTAGGTGAGTATGATTTCTTGTATACTTTTTATATTTTCCATAACCCAAAGGTCGCCCGGCCCGGTCACAAAAAAGTTCAACTGGTTGAAGATTTTAAAAAAAGTAAAATGGATGGCGGCAAGGTTTCCGCCCGGTCAATTTTAGGAATGGGTATTAAAACGGATATGTGCAAGGTAAGGCGTCAGTTGCTGCATGCGCTTTTTTCGCCTCTCTCAGCGCCTCATAATCCTTCACCGTCAGCATGCGCAAATTTAGTATAAAGGCGTCAGGTTTTTTTTAACGAATTCCGATTTCAGCGCCATCGCGCCGAAGCCCCCGATCTTGCAATACGACTAAAGACTTTTGACTTAGAAAAAGGTAGCGGGAGCAGGACTCGAACCTATGCCCGCCTTTTGGCGGGTATGAGCCCGGCGAGCAGCCAAATCTCCAGAACGAAAAAAGTCTTCAGACTTACGACTAAAGACTTTTGACTTAGAAAAAGGTAGCGGGAGCAGGACTCGAACCTATGCCCGCCTTTTGGCGGGTATGAGCCCGGCGAGCAGCCAAATCTCCAAAACGAAAAAAGTCTTCAGACTTACGACTAAAGACTTTTGACTTAGAAAAAGGTAGCGGGAACAGGACTCGAACCTATGCCCGCCTTTTGGCGGGTATGAGCCCGGCGAGCAGCCGAATCTCCAAAACGAAAAAAGTCTTCAGACTTACGACTAAAGACTTTTGACTTAGAAAAAGGTAGCGGGAACAGGACTCGAACCTATGCCCGCCTTTTGGCGGGTATGAGCCCGGCGAGCAGCCGAATCTCCAAAACGAAAAAAGTCTTCAGACTTACGACTAAAGACTTTTGACTTAGAAAAAGGTAGCGGGAACAGGACTCGAACCTATGACCTTCGGGTTATGAGCCCGACGAGCTACCAACTGCTCCATCCCGCACTATTTTATTTTTACGATCCGCTTCATTACCGCGAAAAGGGACTTTATTAGTGGATTATCCCGTCACCATCCTCCGGATTCCCCGGAGGATAAAAAAAGCCTCTGATTTTAATCAGAGGCTTCAGGTAGCCCCAACAGGACAAATCTCGAACCACTTTTTCGAAGATTTGAAACGTTTGGCAAATATTTCAGCCTAAATAAATTAAGTCTTACGATGTAAAGAGCTGTTTTAAAGAAGAATACATTCCAATTTCCATCTTTATCCAAAACAAAGATAAAACTTTATTCCCTTTTTCGGTTCGACTTTTCTTGTCGGGGCTCGCGGAGATGATTTTTTCAGCCACGAAAGAAAGACGTTTTCTTAATTTGACGAGTTCAAGCAAAGATTAATTAAGGTGACCCCGCTGGGATTCGAACCAAATGAGATAAAGCTATTATTATCAATATGTTATGGCGTCAAATTTAAAACGTATACCGCAAAGTATACCGAATTCTTTAGATCAATTTGAGGCTGTATGAGAACGTTAAATATGCGAATTATTTTATAAACAAAAGCTATAAAGGCCCTTAAAATATAGACTCGGCTGGCAATTCTTTCTTAATTCGTTGTTGGTTTGGTCGTCGAGTTGCCTGGTCTAAATCCATGTACATGTCACTGAAAATTTATTTTTTTTCAGCCAGGAAAAGCTGGAAATTCGATACTTAAAACAAATTTTATGATAATTTTCATTGATCGTTTGTTGGGTTGCAAAATCAGATTTTATTATTTTTAAGTTGCTGTTTCCATTTCGATACTATAGAAGAACAAAAATATTCCCAAACAAAAGAGCATCCTGCCGAGCAGAACCTGATAATATCCTTAATTTAGATGCGTGGAAACAGGCATCAATGTCCAGGATCTGGTCATTAAATTTTTAGAAGAATGTAACGTGCCGTTATTCCTGACGGGCAAGGCCGGTACAGGAAAAACGACGCTGCTTCACCGGGTCAAAACGGCGATCACTAAAAACCTGGCCGTTGTCGCGCCAACGGCGGTGGCGGCGATTAACGCCGGCGGTACGACCATTCATTCTTTTTTCCAGATGCCTATCGGCCCGCTGCCGCCGAACAGCGGCGAGCCGCTTGCGCTGCGGATGAGCAGGGAGAAAATGCTGGTACTCATCAAGCTCGAACTACTGATCATTGATGAGATCAGTATGGTCCGGGCAGATACGCTCGACCATATCGATACACTGCTTCGCCAGGTAAAAGGCTCGGCGCAGCCCTTCGGCGGGGTCCAGGTGTTGATGATCGGCGATCTTTTCCAGTTGCCGCCGGTATGGGAGCGCGACTGGCCGATCCTAGGCCGTTATTACAAAGGCCCTTACTTTTTTAACAGCCTGGTACTTCAAAAGCACGCTTTTTTTACTTTAGAGCTTAACGAGGTCTACCGTCAAACCGACCAGGCCTTTATTTCTATTCTTAACGAGATCCGGCATGGCCAGGTGAGCGCTGAACTGTTGGAACCGCTGAACACGCAGTACCGCACGGAAAAGGAGATCGGAACCCTCCAGGACTACGTTATCCTATCGACCCACGTGCAATCGGTCGACCGGATCAATACGCAGCGCCTGGAAGGACTGGATAGTGCAGGTTTCGTCTATAAAGCGGATGTCACCGGCGATTTTTCCGCGGACGCCTATCCGGCCGAAGCCGAGCTCAGCCTGAAGGTGGGCGCGCAGGTCATGTTCGTTAAGAACGACCTTTCGGGGAAAAAGCAATATTTTAACGGGCGAACGGCGCGGGTCACCGCGCTGCAGGAGACAAGCATTCAGGTGACCTTTCTCGACGACCACAGCACGTTCGAAGTGCTCAAAGAAACCTGGCAGAATGTGAAATTTGCTTTGTCGGCTTCAGAAAAGAAGATCGATGAGACCAGCGCCGGTTCATTTACCCAGTATCCCTTGCGGCTGGCCTGGGCGATTACTATTCATAAAAGCCAGGGCCTTACCTTCGATAAAGCAGTCATTGACGTGGCCTCGGCTTTTGCAGCAGGCCAGACCTATGTCGCGCTCAGCCGCTGCCGAACTTTGGACGGGATCATATTGCAGTCCCCGATCAGGCCCGAAAATGTAAAGACCGACCCAACCATCGTGGCCTTCATGACGGCTGCGACCCAGGGCCCCCCGGACCTGGCCACCTTAGCCGAGGCCAAAAAAATATCAGAATTCAATGTGATCAGCGACGCCTTCAATTTCAAGGTGCTGGCCGATGCCTGGGCGGGCTTTAAAGAAGAACTCGAAAAGCACGCCGAAAGTCCAGGATCCATCAGTGCGTTTGATACCGCCGGAATCACCAACATTTTCGCCAGCGAGCTTAAGATTGTTGGTGAGCGTTTTATACAAAAAGAACTGTGGGAGGACCTGCCGCGGACCGTACTCCAGGAACGCATCAATGCGGCGGCCGCATTTTTCCAGCCGAAGCTGACTGGCCTGCAAACGCGGCTGGAGCAGATCCTGCTGCAATTGCCTGGCAGCGAGCTAGAGTCCGAATTTTATAATCGCTATAATTATCTGCAGTCCGGCATCCGGCAAAAGCTAGCGATGCTGCACGGCGCCGTCTACTTCCCGACCGGTGCGGAGATCTTACTATATGCGCAGAATGCGCTCGCCGCTTATAAACCCGTCTTTAAGAACTGGCGGCCGAAGACCACGGCTAAGGACGCTGAAGTGGATAACCCGGCCTTATATAAAGCGCTGTTGGACTGGCGCGCGGAAACGGCGCAGCAAAAAGGCACGCCTGAATATTCACTGATCTCGGAGAAAACCCTGCGGGAGATTGCGAAGAAGCTGCCCAAGACCTTCAGCCAGTTATCCGCCATTAAGAATTTCGGAGAACAGCGCGCGCAGGAATATGGCGATGCGGTGCTCCGGATGGTCAGGGAATTCCTGGGGGAAGGCGATACGTTATTTTGATCCGCCGGTGCTCAAGCCGAACTGTGCTTTCAACCCGTTGATCACGTCGGTCTCATGCTGATAGAAATTCAGCGGGTCGTTCTGGGCAGTTTGCCAGGCGGCCGACAGTAATTCCGAAACAGACTTATTTTGCGCTCCTTTGAGTTCCGTGCAAGGTGCCAGGTCGGCATTATCATAAAACCCGATGAACTCGTTAATGATCAGGTTGAACAACTTATCCGGGTAGATCAGTTTATAGGCTGATGGCCGGAAAATTTCAGCTTCGCTCAGAAAGCGCTGCCAGGTTTCTTCGATCTGTTTTTTTTCTTCGGCGAGGCCCAGTTTTTCAAGCATCAGCAGGATGATCCGCATCCTGGCCTCATTGGCCGGGTGGGTATCGTTATATTCAAAGATCTTGGAGGATCCGTGATCGGCGGAGATCAGTTTAAGGTTCGTCCAGGCGTATGCCGCACCGGTCATATAGGTACCGGCCAGGTCACACGAGAATTCCTCCAGCCAGGATACCTGCCAAAGGTATTTCGCGCGCTCCACTTCCGCTCCAAAATGGGCGTACTGCTTTTTATCATGCAAGGTCGCGATCTCCCGTTTGAGGTGCTTTTCGATCTCCGGGGCGGAAAGTTCACAGCTGCGGCCTTCGTACATCGAGTACAGCAAATGGCCGATCTCGTGGTACATATCCGGTAAGTTCAGCAAACTGTTTTCCTCGCCTGAGGGGATCGCGATGATCTCCAGCATGGGTACGGCCCAGTAATAATAGTCATGGTTGCTGATCGTCGAAACGATGGGTGGCACCGAAGTAATGCGGTGCTCCTTATAGATCTTCTTGATCAGCCGGTAAAAAAAAATCTCCGGGTCGCCGTAGTTCTTGATCGCCAGAAAGCGGTAGGTATGGTAAGCGTTGAACTCCCGGTTCAGCCGGTTATACTGGAACAGGTAATTCCCTGAAAGGTTATCATACTCCAGCCCGCCGATCTCTAGGGCCTGCTGGATGGGTTTACGGATCTCCCGGATCTTCAACAGCGTACTTTCGATAAAGCGGGTCCGGTAATCCTCATGATGGTCCATCCCGTTGATCTCGGCGATCACCAGGTCGATACGGTGCAGCAGATCAGCATATAGGGCTTTGACGAAGTTCTTCATCCCCGCGATGATCTTAGTTTGCGATAAAGCACGGAGGCTTCATTATCTAGTATCGAAATGAAGCGGTCGATATCCCCCAGGTCCTTATTCGACAGGTGCTGGTGGTTGCGCAGCTTGGCCGCAGCCTGCTTAACCTGCTCGCGGTACTCCACGTTCTCCAGAATATATTTCCGGAACAACTGGTTCTCCGACAGCTGGTATAGCGAATTGGATGAGTCCTGCTTATCGTAAAAAGCCTCCAGCGTGGCGAGGATATTCAGTAGTTCCCGGTTAGCTTTGGCGACTTCCTCATCAGCAACCTGGAGCCGGGGATGCGTTTCCAGGATCTTTTTATTGGCGGCCATATTCCGCCTTTTCAGCACGATCACCGAGCCGTTGAGCTCGTTCGTCAGGTTGGAGACCGAACTGTATTTTTTATATAATAAAGTGAAATCACTCATGGCTTATTCCTCCATTGTATCCTGCAGCAGTTTATATTCTTTGGCCTGGACGTTCGCATAGGTGTACTCATGGGCCACATCGCGGATGATCAGGTCGATCAGTTTCAGCGGCAACGGCAAGGAGCTGGCCCGGTCGGGCGCCGTGAAATTGAGCTGCGTCATCGCGAAAACATCATCAACGGCCTTATCGAAATCGATGTCGCCCCAGGCCAGGCTGACCCGGATCGGGTTGGATGAGCCGGGTATCTTATAAGGGAAACCTGTGTTGAAGATATAACATTCTTTTCCCTCACGGATCGGCACGACCGTACCGGCATCCGCGTTGTCCAGCATATTGTTCTGATCGGGCACGGCGGCGCGGATAGGAATAGCCGAAGACTTGGCGACATCGAGTACAGCGAGTTTGATCTCTGATTGATCGATCTTGCTGTCCTCCCGCAATTTATCGATAGCGGCGTTGAGGGCTTTTTGCTCTTCTCCCCAGGAGATCCCGTCACGCAGTACGACGATACTTTTCGGAAAATCCTCACCTGCATCTAGGTGGCGGGTGAGCACTTCTACGATCTTATCCCGGATCAGGCCGGAATTGACCTTTTCGGTCCGGAAGGTGTTGCCGGCTTTTTTGGCGGTCTTTTCAATATCGAAGACGATCTTTTCTCCATTTTTGAACAGAAAGCAGAAGCCTGCATAAAACTCATGCGCGTCGATACCGATGTAGAGGTCGTAGTTCAGGTCCTTCGCCAGTGCATACGGCCACTTCCGGTTCACCACCAGGTATTTGAAAAGCGTGTTGACCTGGTATGATTTAAAATCCTGCATCTTATGGTCCGGAACTTCGTAGATCTTGGCGCCGCGGGTATCCATCGCCGAGCGCATATAACGCTTCAGGCTTTTTTCGCTGATACACTTCAGGTTGATCGTATCGAACAGCTCTTTCTTGACCAGCTTATGCAAGTTCTGGCTGAACCAGTTATTACCTTCCAGTTGCGGAAGGACGAACAATCCGTAACTGCCGTTCAATTGCTTGGTATTGACCATGGCCTCGAATTCGCGGCAGACCTTTTCGGCAAAGGGCCGCTGCTTCATCGAATAGGTCATCAGCTCAAAGCCGCGGAAAGTTTTATCCAGTTGCATCATTGCCCGGTTAAAGTAATATTTGATGCTCTTTTGCATGGCGAAAGGCATCGTATCAGGTACGAAGATGTACTGGCTCATGTATTCGTCGTCGTTCAGCAGGCCATAATTATAGGTGAACTTGCGGCGCCTTTTCGGAAAAAGGTACAGTTCAGCACCGCGAACACCGGAGGCCGACTGATAGGGATCGAGAATATGTCCGTTCGCATATTTCAGGGCCGGGAAATCGATGATCCGGCATGGCTGGATGAACGGCACGGTGGTGATCGCTAATTTGATCCCGGCGAAGCTAAAGTTCTGAAAATACTTTTGAACGAAGAACTCGGCACTGGCGAAGCGGCGGTGCGGCTGATTGATCGAAAGGCGGTGCAGGCCGTCCTCGGCCAGCGTGATCGGCTTGGCCAGGTCCGCGGCGCCCTCCATTTTCTTATCGCCGTCCTTGGTATATGTATGATAAAAGGTCAGGGAATCCTTGCTCAGCTTCGGCGGTTCCGCAGCATTGGCATACAAACCCTTGGTCGTAATATAATCGTAGATCGTACCGTCGAAATCGTCCTTGATAAAAGGCTGCTCGCCGATCTTGCCGCCGATGGCGCTGCCTTTGACGGCATACCATTCGTCGCCATTCAGGTAAAGGAAAGATTGGCCGAGCACATAACTGGCCCACTGCTCTTTAGGCAGGGTTTTCAGGATCTCCGTCAGTGTATTTTTATCGGCGTAGCGGTAGGCCAGGTCAACGCAGACGAAGAACTCCCCATTCTGCTGGTGCACGCGGTATTTGAAGCCCTGGTAGATATCCGTTTGAATATCTTCCGAATTGCTGGTCGGGTTCTTTTTGAGGAAGGAATTATTCCCGCCGCTCCATAAACCTTTTTTGCGTTTCAGCTGAAATTCGATGGCATTCTCCAGGAACCGCACGGCCAGGGCCATATTCTCATAGGAACGGTCTTCGGGATCGAACTGAAAGACCTGCTCTACTGGTTCCAGGTAAACATCCAGCGGCGTACCGATCAGGGTGATCGCGCAAAGCTCCGCGTCCGAACGGACAGCGATATATTTTTATGGTCGTACCAGGCTTCCGATACCACGCCACGGGTCACAGAGGCCATGTGTTTGATCGCGTTATTGAACGAGGTGTTGTAATCCTTACCCTCGGTCTTTCCGCCCTCTACAGAGACCGCCATTAGCCGGTAGCTAAACCGTAACTGGCTGCAATTGCTGATGCTGAACCAATTGAGTGTATTGTCCTTCGTCATAATTTAAATCATTTAGGATAATTTGTTTACACAGGAACCTGAAATTGCATATCGCGCAGGTTGCCGCTTTGTCCGTACGTTCATAATCTTCGATGTCCAGCTCGTCCCAGGGCCTGGATTGGGAAAGTTCCTCCTGTTCGTCGCTGAGTAGGAACACCCCGTCCAGCGCGTTGGCGGCTGAGTCCTTGTTGATCACATGCTCTTTGAATTTGCCGTTGAGCAGGTTGAATTCGAAAAGGCGCACATCCTCCAGGGCGGGCAGCGGCTTCCACTGCTCTTTTTTATAACGCTCCCTTGAAAAATGGAGCGCTACGATACCGCCCAGCAGCAGCTGGCGCGAGTAGTCGGCGTCCGCTTTTTCCACGACTTTCCAGTCGATAACATGCATGGATTTCCCCATATAGCTGATCAAATCGATCTGTGGCTGGATCTTGATACCCTCATATTCGTATTTCAGCGTCTTGGCATCGGGCCGCAGAAAGCGGGCGGAAAGCAAATACTGCTCCATATTTTTCCCCGGCACCGGGCTTTGAAAATTCGGAAAGGCCAGCAGGATTTCTTCGATGGTCTGGTAGACGCCCTGCAGTTCCGCTTCCGTGTACGGCGCATTGGACTCATGGACATCGAGGATCGCGTAATCGGTACCGGATTCCGTCTTGGAGATCTCCGGGTCGTGATAGAACCTGTTGGCAGAGAACTCGAATTGCTTTTTAGCCATATCGACCCCTTTTTTGGCGACCGCGGCATAATCAGGGACCTCGCGTTCCTGGTAATAGAGCAGGATCTCGTTGGTGATCATCCAATCGACGATGGTTCCCTGCCACATCTTCAAGTTCTTCATTTTGGACAGCTCATGCGCTTTGCGCCGGAAGGGATCGGCAAAACTGCGTGATGCCAGCTCGTACGCGAAGTAGAACTTGCGGTGGCACTGCCGCAGCACCTGCAATTTACTGATATTCCAATCCCTGTTCGCCATTACAAAGTATGATAAAGTTCTGTTAAACGATCTGTATAATTCTTCAGGGCCTCTTCGTTCTGGTATAAAAAGCTCTCGTCAGATTTGATGCCCGAAAGGTCTTTACCCAGTTCGCCGCGGATCATCCCTTTCCGGTAAGACGGCTGGAAGCTGCCGGAAGGCATGACCATATTCCGGGCTTCCGTCTGCAGGCGGTCAAAGGTGACCTGGATCGCCTCCATCGCGCTGTCGATGCCCAAGCCCAGCAGCTTAAGGAGTTTGACCAGCGACTTGACAGGCACGCTGTTGGTAAACACCCGGTCTGCCTGGATCGCTTCGATCAGCGATGGGGTCAAACCGGTTTTTTCCTGCAGTTCCGGGCTGGTCAGTTGTTTAACAGCAACACTTTGGGTCACCATGCTACCCAATGAGGCTTTGCTGAGCTCTGCTGTCAGGGCGTCCAGCATCCGGGTAGCCTTTTCGTCGGGCAGCTGTACATCCACCGCCTGCTGAAATACAAAGGCAGCTTCTGCTTCCGGAGAAACAGCCGAGGCCTGGTCCGTCCGGCTGGCGTAAGCGGTCAGGATATGCTCGAACGGCAATAAATGCTTATCTTTTTTCATGACATGTTTTCTTTTATAATGCCCAATGTTTTCTTTTCTACTTTCGCTTTAGCCCGCAGGAAACGTACTTTCAGTTGATTGTTCTCGATCCCCAGCATGGTGGCGATGTCATCATAACTGTAGTTGTTCATCCGCAGCAATAAAATATCCCGGTCCGTCTCACTGATCTCCTGCAGGGCTTTTTCGAGCGCGGTGAACAAGGGGTTTTGCGATGCTTCCTCTTCGTAAACCTCCGTACTGCTTATGTTCAATACGGGATGGCGCTCAAATCCGATCCCTTCACTATCCTCTTCGGTAGCAGCGTATTCGTCCTGCCAGTCGACCAGCTTGAATTCGATCTGCTCTTTGGCCATTTTCGCCCGGACAGCCATCAGCGTATTGTTCCGGTGGATCTTAAAAAGCCAGTTCTGGAAATGCCTTTCGGAATCGAACTCGTTCCGGAGGATCACTTTGCCGACCGTTTCCAGGGTCTTATAAAGCACCTCATAACATTCCTCCTCATCCAGCGCCCAGTTCTTTAAGGAATACTGGTACAAGGAGTGCCCGTATAATTCATACAGGAGCGAAAGGCCTCCTTTGAGGTCTTCCTGGTACTTGGCGATGACTTGAAGATACTTTGCTTCCATGCGTTACTTATCTATATGCATTGAGGTTACCAAAAATGGCAGCCGGCACAAATAAATATTAAAATTAATTTATTCCGCTGATTAAAAATACCTTCGGTAACCTGAAATCATAGGATGTTAGTAAGTAGCTGATATTTGCTAATTTTAATGAACTAATCCGTTACGCATGAACTACCGCATTTACTTCGAATTCAAGGCCGTTGAGCGCCAGCTGATCGGCGTGTCGCTAAATGGGGAAAATGTCGGTTTGCAGACCGAAGTGGTGGCAGGTCACCGCATCTATGTCTATGAATTGCGTAATTACCAGGAAAGGTCCATCGCGCTCCGCATCCAAAACCTATCCGAAGCAGTGACGGTGATCATTTCCGTTCATAGTGATGCCGGACAGAATATCCTGTCTGACTGGCAAACACTGGCGCAACCGGACGAAGCCGCTGACCTGCGGATCGACCTGCTGGAGAGCCGGATCGAGCGGGTAACCGATAGCGGCCGGTTAATGCCGAATATGGTACCGGTCAGGCGGCCGAGCCGGAATGAGATCAGGGAGATCAGGGCGAAGATCCAGTTCGTCGAGCAGAAATATTCGGCCAATGAATCGTTCGCCCAGCCGCCGCGAGATGAGTTGCTGACCGCAAGGGCCGATGAACCGCAAAACACCCTGGTAGATGTATTTTACGCTACAGATCGCGCCAGGCAACAAAATAAAAGCGGTGAAATAGCCTATACGAACAAGCGGGGTGACCTTGAATTCGGGGTATGCCAGGTCAACGTGCCGGGTAACCGCAAAAAGGGCGAATTGCCGCTTCCGCCATGGTATCTTTTCGGCCTGTATACGAATGACACTTTACATATGTCGGTCAAGCGTACCGACCAACTCAAGCCCGATGACTTTCTCGCGCAGATAACCGAAAAGGTCGGCGGCTCGCCGGAGAAGGACGCCCTCCTATTCATCCACGGCTTCAATGTCGGATTTACCGAGAGCGTGCTGCGAACCGCGCAGATCACCGCGGACATCGGGTTCCGGGGGGCGCCGGTCGTTTACAGCTGGCCCTCGCGTAAAAGCGTTTTCAAGTATACCGCCGACGAAGCTACGTCCACGGGCTATTCGATCGATAACATAATTGAACTGATCAAGGCCATCAGGACCGAGACGGGCGCCGAGCGTGTCCATTTGATCGCGCACAGTATGGGCAACCGGTTTCTAACAGATGCGCTGAGATCGCTGGCCGACCAGGGTTTTACGCAGCAGTTCCAGTTCAACCAGATCATCCTGGCCGCGCCGGATATCGACGCCGAGGTGTTTGTCAAGCATATCGCGCCGAAGATCGCCCATGCCGGCAAGCAGGTGACCCTTTATACGTCCGCGCATGATAAAGCACTCCAGCTTTCGACCGGTATTCACGGGAACATTCAAAGGGCAGGATCGGCCGGGAAGCAGTTGGCCGTTTTTCCTGGGATCGATACGGTTGACGCTTCGCAGGAGACGACTGATTTCTTAGGGCATGGCTATTTTGCGGAGAGCAAACCCTTGATCCACGATATCTTCGCGGCGACTAGGCACGGACATGATCCTGCTGCCAGAAACCTCCGCAGGCGCGTGTCAGGTGACCGTTACTATTGGGATTTTCAATAAATTCAACGTAGATTAACACCTTTACGCAAGAAATGTGAATTGGATAAATTATTATATTTAATTTTTTTAAAGACTCTTACTTATATGCCTACTCCACAAGAAATTTTGATTGGTAAGCACCCCGCAAAGCCTAACTTTTTTGCCGAGTGGCTCGACTTTGTGGATGAAGCTGTTCCTGCCGCCGATCTGAACAAAAAACATCGTAAACTTAGCGAAGTTACCGGGAAACGAGGCCTAGCTATTAAGAGTATCGCTAAGTATCTATTAGACCATCATGTAGACCCGAAAAAGCTTGAAAGGGCAAAAAAAAGAAAAGAGGAGATATTAAAAAAATACAAGCTTAAGTCTTTTGAAGAATATTTAGACACGCAAACTTATTTTCCGAAAGCAAAAAACACTCGAAACGGAAACACCGCGGAGGTTATCCTATCGAACTACTTACAGGTTACCAGTGGCTTATCCTTGCTGGCTTTTAAACTGACTTACAATCCAAATGTAGACCAAGCTATCAAGGGGGATGATTGCCTACTATTTGACGTAAAAGATCTTACCAGCAAGGTAATTGTGGGGGAAGCAAAATTTCGTGGTAGATCGCCGGATAACAAAGCAATCAAGGAGATGATTAAAAATCTGGA
Source organism: Mucilaginibacter gotjawali (assembly GCF_002355435.1). NCBI lineage: Bacteria > Pseudomonadati > Bacteroidota > Sphingobacteriia > Sphingobacteriales > Sphingobacteriaceae > Mucilaginibacter > Mucilaginibacter gotjawali. The sequence goes on along the minus strand of NZ_AP017313.1, from coordinate 4,260,179 downwards.
AGGCGCCAAGAAATTACCAATTTCTCTCCCTTTTATTTCACAGCATTTTACGAGCATAGGGGATGAGAATATGGCAGCACAAATCGATGACCTGTTATATGAGCTCATCACGGGAAAAGTTAATGTGATAAATGTCGGCCTGATCATAAGCACTAAATCCACTAACAGAGGCCAGGACGCGGGGCAGCAACTCGACCATTATTTAAAGACCACCAATCCTAACTTGGTAGCACTATCGTTGGGAATAGACGACCCTGACGAGATCGTGGACAAAACTTTTGATGAGGCCTATAAACTTCTTAAAGCCGCTGTCAAATGAATAAGGACAGAGCTATAGAAAACTTTAACCGTTTGGAGAGAGATGGCGACGCGCAAAACCTCTTTGCAAGGGCAAATGCCCGTTATATACTTTTTGGGGTTAATGAATCGCGCGAGAACTTCCCCAGAACATTGGAAACCAACCTGGACCTTGGTTCAGACAGCCTGGCATTTTATTATTTAAACATCGGCTGTACCCTTTATGAAAATAATATGCAATCCGAAATTATTGGCCGTTGCCTAGAAAAAGGGGCGGAATTTTTGGAATATAACCATTCACCGGAAGCTAACAGGTCCTCACTGAGTCCTTATTATATATTAACTTGCGGATTAGCCTATTATGCATCTAGCCAATATTCAAAGGCCTACATTATTCTCAGGGGTATTGAAAAGTATGATACCGATGTCGCAGTTCTTGTTAGCGCGTTTTTACGGAAAAGATTTGATGAAGTGGGCATTGTTTTAAACCGCATACTGATTAACTCCGGAACTTACGCAGAATCTTTCGAAGAAGAAGAACGTGAAAACTCAATTCCCATTATTCTTTTTGCCAGGTCTGTAGCAATGTTGATGGATTATCTTTTTTCCGGCCAAGCCGATAGCCTTGAAAAGGCCATAGATATTTTAAAGGACTTACTTGAGCTGCTAAGTATTGAACGGGAGCCATCCTTTTGGTGGGTGGTCAGATTGTTTCGGATCATTGCCACAGGCTTTGAGACCAGTTCTTTGTGGGCTACTATCAACGAGCAGATCACTGACGATATTTTCAGCACGAAAAAAAGCTACGTACATAATTTACTGTTTGCCGCAAAACCCATTATAGAGCTTTTTAACGCGCAGATCTCGGCATTGCCTAAAATTTTGTCGCCTGAGGGAGCTGTAGTAAGCTTACCGACTAGCTCAGGAAAAACCCAGATTGCAGCTATAGCTGCACTGGAAATACTTTCCCAAGATGCTGCTGCAAAGGTTCTCTATCTTGCGCCGTACAGGTCTTTGGCCTATGAAGTGGAAGTGTCGTTTAAATCCCTTTTTGAGCCGTTGAATTTTTCGGTTTCTCAGTTATATGGCACCGGCCAATTCAGCAAGATTGATCAGTTGGTGTTGGACGAGGCCAGTATCCTTATTGCCACACCCGAAAAGGCCAAGGTCATATTGAGAGGGAATGCGCACATTTTTGATGCGGTCAAATTGGTCATTATTGATGAAGGCCATTTGTTAGGTAAACAACGACGGAACGTTATTAATGAATTTTTCATCGAGGAAATCAGATTGTTATTATCCCGTAACTCTGGTAAGTTAGTTTTGCTCTCGGCAGTATTACCTAATGCCGGCACTATAGCGAAGTGGCTTTGCGGGGATGAAAAAGCCTGTGCCGAGGGAAAAGAACGGCTGGCGAGGCAGCGCCTGGGTTTGATGATCTATCGTAATCATAGTGTTAGTCTCGAATGGCTTGGTGAAGAAAAAAGTTTTAACCCAGGATTTATCCGGCCTTTTACTTCAAAGCGGAAAGGAGGATTAACGCTGCCAAATGACAAGGCATTGGCGGTAGCACTGACAGCCCTTAAGTTAAGTGATAACAAGCAGTCCTTGCTTCTTTTTACAGCGAGGGCAGTTAGCGTTTATACTTATGCAAAAGCTTTGTTGAAAGGATTAAAACTGATCGACGATGAAGAGCTTTTCGATTGGCAGGACTGTCCGGAATGGTTGGAGCTCCAACTGGTTTGTAAAGAATATGAATCTGCCGAAAATAATCAGATTCTGGAATTTGCAAAACATGGTATTTTATGCCACAAAGGCGACCTGAACAAGGAATTACGATTGGTACTGGAAAAACTTATGAGGAATGCCAAACCCAGAATTATAGTGGCTACTACGACTTTGGGCCAAGGGGTTAACCTGGGCGTCAGTACAGCTATCATGGCAGACATCGAATATTATGATGCTGTTCGAAAAAAGCAAACAAAGCTTACCAATAGCGAAGTCTGGAACGTCATTGGAAGAGCGGGTAGGGCGTTCCAGGATGTTGAGGGTAAAATATTGTTTGCTGTGGGATCTGTAGACGACCGAAAACAAGCCGAGGTTTACCTAAAAAATGAACCGCATGACGCACTTAGTGGTGTACTTATCCAAATCAAAAGGGTTAAAGACCTTGCGAAACAGGCCGATGTTGATTTTGAAACTTTGTTGGGGCTAATCGCTGAGAATAAATTCAGTGGGTTCCGGAAAAGAAAACTGGTTACAACCGGGGTTAGGCTTGACCAGGAGTTTTTGGAAATCATGGATTGGCTGGACGACACTTTGCTATCCCTTGACATTCGCCTGGAAGGAGATCAGGAAGATTTTGATGATCACTTGCGAAATACGCTAGCTTATATCCAGGCTGATGATCTCAAAGGAATCAGCCAGGATAATGTCTTTGACTTTTTAAAGGCCCGTTTGAAATCACTAAAAGAAATTGTGGTGCCGGAGGAAGGGCGCAGATTGGGGCTGGTTTCTTCCGGGTTGCCACTTGCGGCGGCTATAAAACTGGACGAGGTATTCGAGGATGCACTGGAATTGTGCGACCTGTATCTGTTGTCGGATATGGAAATCGATGACAAGCTTGATTTACTAAAGGAATTAGAGCAGATCATTGTCGGATTTCCATCCTCTCCTTTTCAGCCCATCCTAAAGTCAAATGGGACGCCTAAATTCACAGCCGCTGAATACGACCTGATCCGTTCCGTTTGGATTGGCGGAAAATCCCTTTCGCTTTTAAAAGATATTGATGATGCGGTAAAAGCCTGCAACAATTACTATGCTTATACCATTACCTGGGTTATGGGCGCATTTGCTAACAAATGCAAAAGCGGTGACGACGAGGTGCGAGCTAGTGTGTTCGAGGAATTAGCCATTTCCGCCGAAATGGGCTTACCTGATCTGGTTAGCGCAAAAATCTATTTGTCTGGTCTCCGCTCGCGTAGCGCCGCTATGGAGATTAAGAGCACCGACGTGTTATCAGAAACATCGGATGACATTAAAATCCATGAATTGCGCGAGTTGCTGCTCCAAAACACGGAAAACCTTATCGATGAAACAAAAAAGCCATTGACCCATGCATGGCTTAGTAATTTCGCGAATGAAGCGCAAAATTATAAGCCGCGTAGAAGGGAGAAAATTAATAACCTCAGACTTCGAAAGGAATTTGAAACCGATGTGTTATTGGTCAGATCTGTTGACGACCAAACCCTATACCTGGTTTCCCCTGATTATAGTGAGCGTGTTTCACTACTGACTTCAAAAGATAGTACGTTATGGTCAGTCACTAACCGGTTTGATGGCTATTTTTCTAAGAGAAAAGATATTTGGGTATACAGGCATAAACGATGATTATCTTTGACCCTAACAATTTATTATCGTACCTTCCATCATGGATTTGGGAAAATAAACCGTTTTCATAATCATCGTTTAATAAAGTTGTAAAAGTATTTGCCTGGAAATGACCTTTTACTTCCATGCTACAGATTTCTTTTCAGCAAGGAAAATACGCTGTCTAAAATAGCGTCAGTTGCACCATCTCAAGCATGGCTTTTTCTATATCACGCAAAGTTGCAAGGATGACCGGTTGTTTATCATTGGTGGTGTCAGTGCTGCCGATCTTTTTGGTCATCATGGTTATTAGTTCATTTAGAGCATAGCTCAAAGTTTCTTGACCGCATTTGAATTGCTTGCCGTGAACGGACAGGCCGTAGCAGCCACCTGCAACGCCAAAGCTGTAATTCATGCCGTAGGTCCAAATATGGTTTTGACCTCTGCCGAGATAGATCAGGCTATGGTTTCCGTAACGGCTGGTATCACCAAAGGTCAGTTCTTTTGTATCTAAAAACGATGGTCTCGTAAACCATCCGTATTTGTCAAAACTGATTTCAGTAAATCCGAATTCCAACCCTTTACGATAGGCATGTACATTCATTGTAATTTCCATGAACGATTCACCGAAACTGCGGAACCAGTCCAGTTGTGCCTGGTCACTGGTTTCAATAGCATTCAGCATTTCTTTAAAAATACCGGTTGCATAAGGCATAAAATGCTTATTGGCGATGTAATCGGTGATTTGATTTTTTGATTGAAGATTTAATACCAGGCCTTCCATAACATTACATTTTAGTTTTTTAATGCAGGGGTTATAAAAGCACGGTGCGCAGTTGTCAAGGGCCCGGCCTGTGCGGGGTTTCATAGACCCTTGACGGCGGCGCAGGGGGCTTTACCTTTGCTGTTAAAAACTGAAATGGTTTGGAAAGACTGTTTGATCGAAGCAAAAGTCAACCGAAACATAAGGGCAAAAAAGCAAGTCCCTGCCTTCCGGATGGGCGCGTAAAATCGGCTAGTATAGCGCAGCGGTACGGACCGATTTGGGTTGTGCGGCTGGAATACGGCAGGCTGGGTCTTGCTGTGCGGCCTGCGGTTTGGTCAGCGAGAGCAGACCTGACCGGCAGGCATGGCCGCATTAGCGATGAAAGCGGCATCCTTTTTTAGGAAAAAAAGATACAGCGGACAGCGCAGGCCAAAGGCAATGCCCAAAAAAACCTGGACTAAAAATGATTTCATATCTTTATTGCATATAATTACGATGGAAAATGATGATCAACCGATAATAGATAGTTTCCCGGCGCCTTACCCTAAAACCTCGCCAACGGAATTACAGTCTAAAATAACCTTCGAATCTTTACTCAGTACGGTTTATGTAAAGCCTGATCTTCGTGTAATGGACAAATACCCCAATACAGACGGGCATATAGAACTAACTGATCAACAGCAGCACCCTATCGGAAAAATCGAAGTACAGCTTAAAACATTGGCGGATGATGACCTGATTACACCAAAATATCAATGTGCTAAACATTTCCTGAAATATTGCAGTGACAGTATACTCCCGGTTATCCTGGTCGCGGTCAATAACGCACAAAAAAAAGCTTTTTGGATTTCTGTAGATGAGGATGTAATCATAGATGCCGACCAAAGGATTAACGGCGAAACGGTAAACATTAAAATTCCTTATGAAAATTGTATCGACGGGCAAAATCACGCCTATTTAGCGGCGTGGGAAAAACTGATCCAGGTGGCCCGGACAAAGGTGAAAGGCTATAATGGATTGTTGCAAGATAAAGAATTACTGGAAACCAAACTAGAAGTATTGGAAGAAGGTCTGCGTCCATCCACCTTAAGCCCGGAAGCCCTGGCGGAAATACACATCTTTTTAAATCATTATAATACGATACTGGAAACAGAGTTTGCTGTACTCAAGCAAACCTTATACACCCGTTACTGGAAAATAGGCATCGGCATCGCATCCTATACGATGGATCGCTGTGCCTTTGTATTGATCCCGCTGGATATTGGACGTAACGATCCGATCATCCGGGAATTAGCGCCCGACTCATTTTTCAAGCGTCATGAAGCTTTATTTGATGGGACCATACTGAGTTATGCAGCCTATATCAGCCAAAATAATATCCGGACTAATCCCCTGGCGCTCAGTTACTCCCTACTCAAATCAGAGTTTTTCCGCATTATGGGAAAATACAATTTCCCGATCAATGACCCCGTGATCGCGCATGAATACCTAATCAGCTTCATCGATTCATTTTGGGTGACTTTGGGCTTCGAGCCAGAACAAAACACCTATGCTTTGAAGCAGTTAAATTTTATACTGAGAGAGGTATTGCCGGTGGAGGTCGCGCAAAGTCACAACTTCGCTGATTGGGTTAAAGAATTTAATTATAACATTGACGGTACCAAGAACACGAGGCTGCACCCTAATTTGACCAAACGTAAAGAGGCTGCAATTAGCCTGCTCAAAACGGATTTTGTACCCGTTGTTAAAGTGACCATCAGTTCGGAACTGTACCATATCGAACTGATCTATTATTACCTGGACCTGTTGCTGCAATCCGGCGAAGAAAATGCGGTAAGGGTCTACCATGCGGAAATGGGGCCAAAAATCAATATGAAATTCAATTGGGCCGCGTGGAACAGGCCCGCCATTTTCGCTAATCTGGAATTGTTTTTCAAAAACTTCACCCGGCTATATCAAAAGTATGTTTACCACAATTTCCGGCATCTACAGGAGGAACTGAACTTTTTCGACCATTTCGACACGATCTTTTACGTGCTGGTATTTGATGACGACCTGACTAACCAACCTTTCCTGGAGGTCTATAAGCTCAATGCGGCTACGGAAGTACTACCCCAAAATTATTTCTTTAAGCAAAGCGATCCGGCTTGCCCGGTCAGCCGGAAAGAAAGGTTTGAAATGGATAAATGGGATTGTGACCTCAATGGGGTACACTATAAGATCCTGTCGGTAGGCGTGCAAACCCTGGATTTCCTGTTTGAGCTCTCACCAACCTACAGCCTGATCAATAAGCAAATAACAAAAAAGCTGAAGGAGTTTTTTAAAAGCAAAGAAGAAGTAAGGGACACCTATTAGAAACCTCATGACGAAAAATTAAGGAATGATACCCAATTCGGCTAAAACGTCCTTTTTCAGTTTGCTTAGCGGCCTTTTGCTTAAATGTTCATCATCAAGGAAAACGCCAAAGGCCAGCCTGTATATCTCATCTGTGGAAAGGGTTAGTTTTAAAATGGAATTCAAGGAATTAATATAAGAGGCTGAATAGGCTTTTTTAAGGTAGATCAACTCCCTGATCTCATCCAGGTGGCCTGAATAGAGTTCCTTTAGCTTCATTGCTTTAATACTATTGTTCGTAAATTCATTACCGGAAATGATCTTGCTTTTAGCCGCCAGGTGATCTTCCAGCGTATAGGAAAACTTAAAGGATAGCAATTTATCGGTGTCGGGATGTCTCAAATAAGGATGAAAAATATCCTTTAATGCAAGGGGCGATGCGCCTTTAATACTACTGTTACAGACATTGCAACTGGGAACCAGGTTATAAAATGACAAAGCTAATAGGGGGTAGCTGCTTTGCGGGAACCAGTGGTCAAAGGTAGGCCGGGCTATAAATTCCCGGTTTTCGGTAATGATCGTATGGGTATAGAGCCGGTTACAATAGATACACGTTTGCATCCCTAAATTTTCCGCCAGATGGTAGCCATTATAAAATCCAAAAGTTTTATCGGCGCTTTTATCAATAAAGGCATCATAACGGATAAGTGCCTTAATACTGGCAATCGCTTTCTTACTGATAAACCTTTTCTTGAACTGGTTCAGCACATCTGGCGTACCAATCAGCAGGTCTTTTAGATTTGTTTCATCATTAAGAAAAGCAGCCACGGTTGAATGGATGCCCGTTACCTCATCTATACGTTTATCCAGGCCTTTCGGATGTGCCTCGGTAAACCTTTTACCCAGCAATTTCTTTTTGATCACATACCGGACATTGGTATAATGTTCATCCCTGGCGTTTATAAATGACGGTGTCGTTTGATCGATATAAAACATCAGATTTGCCTCCTTCTTTCCTGAAGCCTGCGGATCTCATCATCGATCAGGCGCGCTTCAAAATTTTTATCCCCTAATGCCTCGGATAACATTTCCGCCAGTTTAAATTTAATAATGGGTTCGTCGATACAGTAGATGATCCGTTCTATGGCGATTTGCCTTTGCTCCGAAAGACGACCAGCGGCAATATCCTCAATAATGAAGTCGATCACTTCGGCAATATAAGCGCCGATCTGTCCATCCTGCATAAAAAATGAATCCTTCAATAAATCCGCGATATTGGCACCCAACGTTCTTTTAGACCCGGAATTGCCGATCTTTGTTACCTGGTCAATTTTCTCCAAAAACACCGCGTTATTTTTGGGTAGGTCGGATAAAGTCAGTGGGTCGTGGGAAGTGATGATGATCTGTATTTGATAACCCTCGAAAATGATGGGTATGATCTCACGGAGGTATTTTACATACTCCTTTTTCCATTGCGGGTGAAAGGCATTGTCACCCTCGTCAAGTAGTAACAGGATGTCCTTTCCGATACCCTCCAGCGAATTGGTGGAATACCTGTCAATATCAACACCGGTTTTGATGTTTTCGGCATGATCGTAAAGCGTGCTGAACAAATTTAAAAACGACTGCTCCCCGGAACTGACGTTGATGTGCGGCTTGAACTTAAACATCGGTTGGGTATCAAAATTAAACCACTCCCCGATAAAAGAAGTGTTGAAAGCGTCGTACAACTGAATCACACGTAAAGCCTGAGCTTCGCTGATCACAATACTGCGCCAATTTTCAGTCATCGTTTCGGCAGTTATGAGCGAGTGCACATAATCTACAAGGGCCAGCAAATTTAAATGCTGGGCAAACAGGTATTGTTCGCTATCCGCATACACCCCTGCATTTCCCAGGAACCATTGAAAAGCTTCACGAACCGTCAGGTTGGCCATCATTTCTTCAAAATCTTCAGGAATGATGCCCTCCTCCAGGTAATGGTTACCGGCCCTTTCAAAAAGCGAGACCAATTTCCCTAAAGCCGTTTCATACAGGTCATATTCAAAACGTATTAACCATGTTAAAATTTTGGCTTCTTCATCCCGGATATTACCTTTGAATTGCTCGCCCTTCTGTATTTCCCGTTCAGAAGCTTCCTGCTTGATCTTTTCATAGATTAGGGTAATAGCAGGCCGCAGCTGATAGGAAGTGTCATGAAATTTATCTGGCTTATGGGTGCTCGTATCAAAATACGCCAGGCTTAGCGTAACCTCATTAAAAACCGGCAAAGCGATCTTGGTAAATTGGCGGTTCTTATAAAAATGGTTGAATTTGATCCAGCGCTTGGTGTTTTCAGAATTATGGGCCTCTAAAAAATCATCCAGCAGGCCGCTGTCGCCGTGGTTATCCAGTTTCAGCAGCGTTAGTTTAGTCAGGTCCTTGTAGTTGTTACGGGCCGCATCCAGTGAATGGTAATTAAGGTATGGCGTAAAATAAATGCGGTGTATTTTCTCGATATTCCGGGTCAGCTCATAGGCACCATCCTGTTCCTCGAGTACATAGGTGCAATAATAAGCGTTGGCGATGTATTGCAGCAAAGTTGTTTTGCCGCCACCATTATTCCCCACTATGCAAGAAAACAGAGGAATATCGCTGCTCAGCAGGTCGTCAATATAATAACGGTTTTCGGCTACCGAAACCAGTTCCTTGTTGTTGAACTGGTACAAGTTTCGGCCACCCAGGTTAATGGTGACTTCCTTATGCCCGTCGCCAAAGATTATCGGTAAATTACCTCCCGGAATATAAATTGCTGCAATCTTCATATAAATAGAAATTTAAAGATAGGAAAAGGCTGGCGGATCGATATAACCAAACCACATCATTCCATTCCCGTATTTTCATCGCCGCCACGCACAGATGCTAAGAATTGTCGCACGTTATTGAACCTGGAAGCCGCTGCTTTTTCGAGCCAGCGGTTAACAACCGGGTCAGCACATTGCCATGCATGAAGCCGCCAGGCAATGCGCACCAGTTTTTCTTCAATATAGGCGACGTCCCCGCCATCCGGTGGCTGCAATTCATACTTGCGAAGTATGCGCACTAATAAAGATTCCTGATCACGGAACCGATTAGGGTATCGTTTATAAAAAAGCCAGCTGGTGAGAAATCCAAGCGACGCTTCCACTGCCGGTTCTGCCTGCAAAAGTATTTTATTCATGACCAGGACGACGTTATCGTTTTCAAAAGCGTCTTTATAGACCCGAAGGTCAAGTTCATGCAAGGCTGTTTCTACCGCATTTTCATCGCGGCTCGTCAGGCCTTCCTCCAGCTCCGTATACTTCCGGTGAATGTTTAACTGCGCTATTGCCCTTGCAAGTGTGTCCTCGTAGCCTTCATAGCTCGCTATCCTGGATATGAAGTCTTTTAAAAAATCGACCATTTCTTCCAGCACCGGCGTAAAGGTAAACCAGAAATCAGGTGCAGGTGCCAACCTTTCAATATTTGCCAGACTTGCCTGCAAGCCGCTATAAAGCAGTTCCAATTCACTATCGTCCCATTGCAGTCCGTTAGGACGCCATTCACTAAATGACAGGCTGGAAACAGGAATAGGTTCATCGTTGAGGCCGCCGCTGATCTGGTTGCCATTGATGCCGGTATACCAAAGGTTGCGGTGATTGAGCAGCGCTTTTCGCATGTAACCGTCGAGTATCGGCTGCCCATTTGCAAAATGAAGCAGAATGCGCCAGATACGTGCATTACTTACCTCCTGAAAATCGACGGTCATCAACCGTGAAGTGATCGCGGTTTGCTGTTCCGGCGTCAGTAGCCGGAAAAGGTTCCCTAATACAAATATCCTCGATATGTTCGCGGTGTCAATGCCTGCAATAACCGCATCGATCTGGCCGCCGAGCGTCGTCGATAGCTGAGTTCCGTCCTGTACAGCCTTAAAGCCCAAGTTCTTGTTTAAATGATACAAAAAGTTGATCGGCTGATCAACCTCGCCCGCAAGAACGGCTTTCAGCCAATCGCTGATCAATTGCTCAATAATATGCGGATCATCTACATATTGAATCGCTGCGATCACCAAACCAGGGTGCGTATCTACATGATCTTTGCGATAGGCAATACCATCGTTTACCAAAGCCCGCCACCATTTAAAGAAATCGTGCTGCCAGATGCCAGGGCTGACCCCGATAATTAGCGTAGAAAGAAACACCTGGATGTGGTCCGTATAACTTACAGGCGCGCTCTTAAGGTTTTTGAACAAGGCACAGCAGATGGCGGGCAGCTGTTCGCTGACATTTGCCGCGGTCGAGAAGGCATAATCCTGTCCGGCCTTTTTTAGAAATTCCTTTTTGGAATATTGAAGGCTGTAAAATAAAAACGGCATCGGATAAAACTCAAATCCGGCTTTCATCACCGGGTACCAATCCTCTGAAGACAGCAGGTAGATATTACGGATTGACATTTGAAATCCGGATTCCGCAAGTAACATCAGGATTTGGACGGCGGCTTCCGCTTCACTGTGTTTGGAAAGCCTCAGCGAACGCGTCCTGTTCATCCGGTTTTCCCCGTAAGGCTTAATTTCCTGTGCTTTTTTCGCGACCAGTTTTTGCAGGTCATCCATCCGGCTCTGCAGGCCGTGGTAGCCCGAACGCTCGTAAGCCAGTATTTGCCGGGAGATCCTTTTATCACTTAACAGAAATGGCTGCGTTATGTGGTGGAGCTGCTCCAGCGCATATAGTTTTTCCTCGCCATTATTGATACTATCCTTTGCCAGCGCCTGTGCTAAACCGTCGCCCGCGGCCTGCCTGTCATATAGGGCCAGGAAGCCCGCTTTGATGATTTGCTGCCGTCCGCCAGGCGCCCATTCTTCCAAATAGGTTTTTAACTTCGTAAACTGGAAGGTATAAGCCAGTTGCAACAGGGTATCCTGTTCGGATAAAAGCCGCCGTTCTTCGACGGCAGATAAGGCATCATTCCGGCTGATCGCCTGTTCCACCGTATCTTTGTTCTCCGGTTGCGCTGCTAACTGTTCGATCACTGGCATCTCCAGGAAGCTCCGGATAGGAACCGCCATATCCTTTAAGGCTAAAATAACCAACTGGCGCAAAAGTGGCCGTTGCGGCAGCTGCCGGTTCCAATTCTCGAAATTGATATAACCCAGCAGGGAATGTTGATTGTGCGTAGAGGCGTAACTCAGGTCGGGTAACCAGATATGCTCATTGAGTGCGGTTAAACGCCCGAGCATGGGGGCGATGGCCTCTTCTTCCGGCAACTCGTTTGGATCAAAAATGCGCAGGCCATCCCAAAGCTGCCGGTGTTCGCGCCGAACTGAAATATCGGCTGTCGGTATATCCGGTTTGATATGGTCGTCATTACCCAAAAAACTGATCAGGGCCTGGATGGCAGATGCCCTGTCGGTGATCATCGGGTCGGCCCCCAGATCCTGCGTGAAAACTTTTATCACGTCGGGGTCGCGCAGCGGGATACGGACAATATTATGGTTCTCATAAAAAAGTTGTTTATCCGCAGGGACATCGCCTTCCCCGGTGTCGATTAGATATATTTTGTACCGGTTATCGTTCCTGTGCAAGCGGGCAGCTTTAAATAAAATGTCCCTTACCCAGTTGATCCATTGCAGAAAATTGGGGTCAACGCCGGAAAAACCGATCAGGCAAAAGGATTCCTGCAATAGTGATATCCGCATCAGCTGGGTAAAAGCTTCATGTTCTTTGGGATAATTTTCGTAGTCCTCTTTAGATATGACGTACTGTTTTTTATGGTCGCCATCAAATTCGAAATGGAAACGCTCACGCTCGCTTGCTGAACGTAGCGAGCCATGAAGTTTGATGATGTTCTTTCTTTTTTTTATGCGCAATCCAGCCGCTGTTTTCACCACCTGATAACAGTCTTCGGCCTCGCGGTTTTTCTCAGCCAATAGCAACTCTTTTTGTTGGAGGCTGCTCTGCAATTGACGAATTTCAAAAGCCAGCGTCTGCAGATCCGCTTTGACCATGGCATCGTGCGTCACTGGTTCGAGTCCTTCAATCGGTATAGGCTCACGTTCTTCCACCTCCGGCTTAAGCGGCGTTTGATTGAGGGATTCAACCGTCTTTTCTTTCTTCCGAATATTCTGTTCGAGCGGTGTGATCTCCTCCTCCAATTGGTGGATCTCGCTCTGCAAACGATCATAACGTGAATTGTCGATGCAAATATCGAGCAGGTCGTCATAATTGGTGGTATAAATATTATTCCACGGCAGATCATTTATCAGGCTTTTATGTAAAGCCAGCTTTTCCCTTCCCAACGGTTCTGTAACGCCGTTGCAATCCATGATAAATTCATCACCGTTAGGGTAAACTGCCGGTATGCGTTCCTCGATATAGGTCGTAATGCTTTCGGGTATAGCCTTGCGTTTCATATAGGCAGAAACGATTTCCAGATATCCTTGCTCCCGGATCAAGTGCAGGCACTCTTGTTTTCTAAAATCAGCTTCTTCAAGCGGTACGACTGGATGCATTGCAGTATACCGGTCAAACGCTGAATTGACATGGCGTTCGTTAAGCTCATAGGCCAGATCGATCAATAATTCGTCCCACGTAAGGAATTTTGTACTTGCATTTTTACTTAGCCCGGAACCGACCAATAAAGACATTTGGTCAGAGGCCAATTTGTTGCGCAGATCTTTAAGCTGCTTAAGGTAATCTGGTTTAGCTGAGTTCATTTGGAAAAAAAACCTAAATTACAAAAAACGACGGTATGCACACAGATAATTGGACGCGGGTTGTGCAAGTTTTATCCGAAGTTATTTGCTGGAAATTCAAGTAACTTTGGTTTCGGGGATTTATTCGCAAAAAGGTCCGGTTGATCGCAGAACAACGACATATAGTCAAAGCTAAAATATCTTCCCGGTCTCCGGGAATGGCTGGCCTTCAAAAAAACGTTGCAGGATTTCCGGGGCTTGTTTCCTTATCTTTTCTTCCAGTTCGGAGCCGCTCCATAACGAACCCCCGCTGATGCCGTTGGATAAACCATAAGATCTGGCCTTTTGCCTCAATCCACCGCTCACTTTACCGCCACAAACAATGATCAACCAGTAAGGTACCGTAGGCACTTGCCCCTGTTTATATCTTGTACATTTTCGGGAAAACTGGTTCACTTTCTCGAGTAATTTCGGGTCGGTGCGGCGGCCTACCTTTGTCCTTAGTTGCTGTAGCCACGCTAATGTGAATGAATCTTTACCTATCATTGGTTTTTATTAATGTGCGTTTCAGCAAGGACTAGTAATTCCTCAATTTTCTGCAACTGATTCCCGCGCCGGGCATAGCGTTTAATTTTGGGGATGCTGATCACATATTTTTTTAGCACCGTTTCGTAGATAAAATCCTTAAATAATGACTATTGACACTTATCAATTTTTCAGCGCTTAAACCTTTTGCAAGGAAGACGACCAGATCGTTCGAGTTACTTGTGAAAAAGAGGTCCAGTCAATTATTGATAACGAGATCTCATTGATGCCTAAAGGCATGCGCGAGATGTTTGAAATGAGCCGCAAAAAATACATGAGCCATAAAGATATAGCGCAGGAGCTGGGACTGTCTGAGGATGATCGGCGGCAGGTTATAATAGAATCTGTGTATGTTCAACTTTGTTTTTGAAGGATTAGCATTTAATCTTCTTTCATATATACGTTTCTTCTCTGATCGGGAGCGTTTTTTGAACATTAAGTGGTCATCAATTTCAATGAAAAAATCAAAGTCCGCGCTGGAAATAAGTTCGTTCCTGCTGCCTTATTACTTTAAAAGACGATGTATAATCATATCAAGTCTTTAAAAATGTAAGACGAAATCGGAATTAATGGTGTCTATTATAGGTTGGTAACTGGATTTAGTTTTTTGGCTAAAAACGGAAAGATGAAATGCCACACCGAAACAGTCAAATATGTGGTAAGGGATCGCGATCTAGTTATTCAATTTTACAGAAAATGAGCGGGTTACTGGTAGTTAAAGTATATAATTTTGCCTGTAAGGAAAAACTTATTGCATTATAAAAAATAAAAAAAATATATACAATGTGTTGGTCTTTTATTTATTTTTGATAATTGACAGAATAATAACCTAACCGTATCGTCATGAAAAACTTTTCAAAAGTTGCATTAGCATATACTGAACGATTACTTTAAGAAAACGGATTGCAGCAAAAAAACTGCATTGAACGGCGGCAATTGAACTTATTCCAGCTCAATGCCGACGTTTTCATTCAGGTATCAACAATACCTGTAAGAATATTTAAAAAGTACCTAAATCAATAAAAATACACTTATCACAATATTATGTCTAACAGAAAGATATTACATCAGCAACAGGATTTTTCAATCGGTCAAATTTTCGGAGCTGTGATCGTTGCTCTCGGGATCATTACTATTCTCGGCTGCGGGATTTATGAAATCTGGGAAAATGGGTGCGCTGATCAAAAGGCGGTCAGCTCCGTGATGTCCATTGGATTTTTACTCGCCATGCTTGGGATGGCTTTTTTCTTTCCGGACTTACTCAAATCGAAACGTGACGGAACAACATCCAGCATGAGGATGGCCGTCTTTATGATTGTGGCTGTATTTGTTTTTCTTGTTGTTAAAATAAGCTGGACTTGTCCTTCGCTTAAAGACTTCCAACTCGACAGCACATGGGCATATGTAATTGCAGCGGCACTCGGGGCAAAAACTGTGCAGTCTTTTAGTGAAAATCGGAATATCACCAGTACTTCATCAAATATAGCCACCACGAATAACGATAGCAACAAAGATATCCCGTTACACGATTTAACTACGATTGACGCTCCGCCGCCAACTACTATCCCGGCTCATATCCTAAAAAAATAAACTTTGCAGTATGTCAGTAATTCTCAATTATAAAACGCAAAAACAAATCCTGGACGAGTGGTGCTGGGCAGCAGTGGCTTCAAGCGTAGCACTAAAATACAGTCCGTCAAGTGGCCCCACGCAGGCTTTTTTGGCTTCTCAGCTGATCGACCAAAGCTGTTCGATTGTCGCTTCGAGTGATCCTGATGCCGCACCAGCTGTATGCCATCAGGACTTTGATCTGCAAAAAGCACTGATGCGATCAAAGAACTGGTCGCATACGTTTGAAGGGAAGCTTAAATTTGACACTATCTGTCAAGAAATTGATGCCGGCCGGCCGGTGTGCTGTCAAATTTTCTGGCCAGCGTTTGAGCGGTCTCATTTCATTACGATTTTTGGCTATACAGGTCCAAAGGTAGTAATTGGCGACCCTGATAAAGAGGCCGGTGTTTGCTCGCAGGATTTCAGCGTATTCGCCGAAGGATACCGGGAAGGGATATGGACAAGGAGCTATTTTACAAAACCACCTCAAAACTCACCAATACCATAATTTAAGCAATCATGAAAACACTTTACCTGATCCGTTTTTCACCGGCCACTTTTATTTTTTTTTTATTGTTTGGATCGGCTATGGCGCAGCCTTCGGCAAAATCCGCAGATCTTCAGCAATCGACGTATTACGATGCAGAGATACTATTTTATGCATTACATCACTATAATGCATTCCCCATAAATAATGGAGTAGGCGACGATGGATCGGTTCAATACACGGTAATTGAATCGACCACGGGAAAAATCCTGATGGATGCGTGCCCGGCTAACAACCTTATAGCTACGCTTAACAATCATAAGTTTAACCAAGCGGAGAACAGTACTTTCATCAGCGAAATCCTGGCAAGACACGTAGGATTGGCAGATAGAGCCGGACTCGCCAAATTAGCCGTTACGAAACCGGCTGTTAATTATGCCGATGTTGCCGCGATATACAAGAACAATAATTTCCTCCCTACACTTTTTTCGGCGGCCGGCGATTATGATTATCCCGCCGCTACTTTAACTCTTGCGGATGTTACAGGGGCTTCCACGACACCGACAGTGGGGGGAGGCAGCCCCGTTTCATTAAATAATATTGCTGAAGGACTTGCCAGTTTTTATATTGATCGCGTAAATGAAGAGATCAATGAAGCATTTTTTGTTCACTTCCAGAATTTTCTCAATAAATATCCTGAACTCAAAATTCTTTTCCCAAATACCATCGCCAGTCTTAACAAAATCAAGGTTACCAGTTATCAACAGTCTCTGAATGCTATCAAATCAGCTTATCAGACCGATATCAAGAATGTTATGTCAAATGCCAGCGGCTTAGCTTCGCTACAAAAATATCAAGAGCTGATTAATGACAAACCTGCACTTGCTTTATTGTTTGTTACCTGTGACGTGGTTTCAATGATCCGGCAGTCTAAAAGTGTCGAAGACATCCTGTATCAGCTTGGTAACGCTCCTTATATTCAATTACCACAGGTGAACAACCCTAAGGACAATGATTATATCTCGTCCATCAAACTGGCTGCAATTTTATCCAACTCCTTTATCGATATTAAGGTTGGAGATCAGGCCCCAACGAGCTATAAATGGGTAGGTGTTTCACAGATCAGCGCATTAGGCCAAAATAAAAAAATCTTTAACCTTTTCATGGGCCTTCTTACCCAAGAAACTTACGGAATCTATATCGGAGGCACAGATATTTTCGCGCAGCTTAATGCTAATGTGACTGACATCAATAGTGCCCAATATGTCATTTATAACTTTTCCTCGACCTATAAACAAGTTGCTACAAAAGTTGCCAAATTAACGGCAGCAAACACGACGCTGGCCACAAAATTGAATATCGGAACGGATATATTTAAACAGATAGTCGACCTGTCAACCGTATGTTTAGAAATTTTACCATCGGATAAAGTCAAACCAGAGCTGGCTATCCTTAAAAAAATCAAGGATGATTATATTCCATACCTCTTTCAGGCGGACTCCGTTGTTTATCATATCGAACAAAAGGAATATACATCGGCCATTTTTGCCGCTGACACATTGATCAGAACAGTAATCAAGAATGAAATTGATGCGGTCAAAGCCAAAATTGCTGCTAATCCGGCTCCTTCTGTTGCCGCATTGAAAGCACTAAACAAAGAACTTGCTATCCTAACCAGTATCCGTGACGAGTACCTGAAATATGCGGTATTCATTTCTACTGTAGCGGAAGCTCAATCGGGTAGTGATGTCAAGAAAGCGATTGATGCATTCGCGCTGCCGGTTGGAAGCTCCCGGATAAAAAAGGAACACATTTTTTCGTGGGGTATCAATTCGTATGTCGGCATCGCGAGTGCGAGAAATCACAATTTTGCAGCCAATAATTTACCAGAGAAAGAAACTATCGTTACCGCCCCAATTGGCATCAGCGCGAATTTCGCCTTGCCGGGCAAAATTGGCTCAATGTCCCTCTACGGCGGCATCATCGATATTGGCGCAATTTTTACTTACCAGGTCAATTCCGATAAGACCGTTCAATCCGAAATAAAACTCGGGCAAATTCTGTCACCTTCAATTGGTGTGATCTATGGTTTTCCGATCATTGCAAAATATAACATACCGTTGTCATTTGGGGCAAATTATCAATGGGGACCCAAACTAAAAAGCGTAGATCAAAACGGGCAGTCGGTGCTGGGCTTATTCAATAGTCGGTTTAACCTGTTTATTGCGGTAGACATTCCTTTTATTAACTTCAATGTGAGCCGTAAATAGTAGGAGATTTGGTTTGGGCCTGATAATAATATCATGGCGCGAGGATACAGTATTAATTCGCTTGCAATAATGAATGCAGTTTTGATTAGTTTGTTTTAATATGGAAACCCGATTTTCTCAAAATATTTTTACTACCTGCAGATGATGCTGCCCTCATTAAAAACGGGGCCATCCTGTACCTAACCGGACTTTTTTGCACTTTCTGCTTTTACGCCCAATTCGGCATTTGCAGTGTCGACATGCTGAAACCCCAGGCTGTCATTTTAGGTGTATACGTGGAAATTCCGGGTCTATTGATCACCCTATTCTGAAATTAAGTTCAGTTCATTCCGGGACACTTTGACCATATTAATGCTTTGATCGTCAATTTAGTTTTCTGTTATTACAAACACAACCCAATGGTCTATCCCCTACGTAATAGGCTGGTCAAAGCTTCCGGAATATCCAGTTTCGCCAAGATAAGGTTTTTAGAGTACCCATCGAAGAATATAACAAGCATAGTAATTGAGCGGGATGTTGGCCTAATGCCACGGTGAGAATAGTCTTGCCATTTAAAAATCAGTAATCACAATTTAAATATTCCTACAAAACAGCTATTTGCTTTAAAAACGCCCAATGATTCTGGAAATAACGTCAATAGTTTGCCGAAAATTTCAAATTTATCGACATTTTCAAAAATTAGTTTTAGTTGCCCTTGTCCTTGAAAGCTATCTTTATCTAAATTTATGCTGTTGTCATTTAAATCAAATTTCTGCCAGAGGCAAATACCTCTTCCTTTTTGAAAAATGACAAGTGAGTTTTCCATTTTTAATATTTTTTCAGCGACAGAAGGAAAATGAAACTGTAAATTCTGTAATGATTGTTTTGCAATCTTCGTTGTTTCAAGACATGCAAGTGAACATGGAAAATGGCTAAATAAACCGGCACTAAAATAGCGGCTGAATGGATTAGGAAAGTCATATGTGTTCACCTGGCCCAAGAAAGGAAATGAATCAACAATAATGGAAATTGGATCAATTTCTTCGTTGGTTATTTGCCAATCTCTATAAGCTTCAATACAACATTTTGGATAACTTAGACATAAACCAATATTTACGTCATTATCAGACGCGTCAAATTTTTTAGCAGTTTCACAAACGGCTTTGCTTTTATGAACATACACAAAACGCATGGCTGTTTTTTCAGCATCTGAACAGTAGGCAATAGAACTGGACCAGTTCTCCAAACCTTCATCAGCAAAAACCTGGAAACTTTTGTCGCTAATAGCAAAGTCCAAATCGAATTTCTTTGTAAATTCAGAAAACTTTGGAATATCAGCGAGGAATAGTTCAAGTCGCATCAATTTATTAGACTCTATACAATCACAAAGCTCTCTGAATGTATTTAAAGGATGCGATTCAGAAAGGACTTCTAAATATTTTTTTTGTGAATGGTGCATTATTCGCTATCATCTCTTTCAAAAGTTATATTATCAATTCTATCGTTAATTTCCATTTCCAATTTCCAAGCCGAAACGTACCCTTTAATTATAATTCTCATGCTTCGGGTTATATCTCCATTTCTGAATTCTGTTTTATTCGTATTCCTGCATTTAAAAATAATAGGAAATGCATCTAAAATATCCATTTTATGCTCTGTCCCTTTTTCTTTATTAACCTCGCTAATTATCTCCAACAAAGCCGATTTAAAAGGGGCATTTCCTAATGTTTCTTTTAAATCATTTAAGGTAAATATTTGATAAGTAGAAAGCCCTCTAAGTAGATCACATAGTTTTATTACGTCAATTTTACTTTTGCTGATTGTTGCCTCTTCCTCAAATAAAATTTCCTGTAACTCGTCGACCGTTAAGATATTGTTGTGTGAATCAACGGGGGAATTTTTTTTATGAAATTCATTGGCTTCCTGGATTTTTCTATCTTTTATTAATTTCGCATAATAGTCAGATACATCCATTAATCTCGAATAATTTTTTATTTCGTCTGCACGACTATTCTCCACTCTTTCATTCGATTTATAAGATTCGTAATGCGTGAAAACAGCCCACAGATCGTGTGTAAGGGTCCTTACTTGTATCTCACATTTAATTGCCCTATTGCTGTGTTTTTTAATAATATAATGATCGGCACAGTATCCATTTGCATGTTCATCCTTACGCCATCTTTTTTTTAGCTCTATCTCACCTATTGTAGTGAGTGATTTTTTTATCAATTCTTCCGCAAGACAATATTGGTCTTGGGTTGCAATAGTTAATCTTGCTCCAGCAATATCTTCGATATTGCATAAACCTTCAAAAAGCCTATCTTTCGAAATGTTATCTGTATTTAGTTTTCTAATAATACTACCAACCTTTTTTGGCCTTGCATCTGGAGGCCTTCTAAAGATCTCAGGATTAGCATCACACAGTAATTCTAAAGTATTTTTACATCCTTCAGAAACGATGCATGGGCTTCCAACACACTACTGAATTCCTCGAAATTGGCATCAAAATCATCAAGAGTTATCATTTTTGATAAAATTATTAACTGTTAAGAATTGACGATGACTGTTTTAATAAATGATTTAACATAGGGAATTTATGTTCAATATCATTTTGTCTAAAGTAATCTTCAACGTGTTTTACGGAATCCCTTGCCTTCTGATAAA
Organism: Mucilaginibacter gotjawali; assembly: GCF_002355435.1. Classification (NCBI taxonomy): domain Bacteria; kingdom Pseudomonadati; phylum Bacteroidota; class Sphingobacteriia; order Sphingobacteriales; family Sphingobacteriaceae; genus Mucilaginibacter; species Mucilaginibacter gotjawali. The sequence continues at coordinate 4,239,129 of NZ_AP017313.1, read as the reverse complement.
CTGATTTCATTACTTTCACATTAATCCAATTATACTCATTTGCTTCACGCATCCAAAAAATAGGCAGTGAAATTGCACCGCCTGAAATATCGCTGACTAAATCAGTTAAATCGTGGGCCAACCCCGTATAATTTATAAAATTTTTATAGGTAGTAATATTAGTTTCGTTTAACGTGGCAAACGTTTCTGGCGCATATAGAAATATTGAACAGCGTTTCCATATGTGGTCAAGTTCGATTGGATTAATTGCCTCCTGAATTGCTTGCTCTAACATCACATTGTAGTGGCCTTTGACTTGGCTAATTGTACTATTCAAATTTTTAAACTGAGCATAATCGATTAAATGCATACAGGTTTGAATGGAATTTAAATGAGCTACTTTATTTGATTCATGCCCGTCAATACAATTATCAAAAGTCCTCCAGGCTAAACAGCTTAATAATTGTGTGGTCAATAAACCCACATTGTTTTTTCCTTCGGATTCTAATAGTTCATAAAATGGAATTGTATAGTGCAATAAATAGGTAATTATTTTAGACTGTAAACCAGCCTCCTCCCAAAAAGAAAACATTGACGAATCATAGTTTCTTATTTCTTCGAAAATTTCTGAAATTATTAGTGGGGTGTTATTATTGATACAACATAGCTGGTCAAACAATTCAACTTTGTCACCTAAAAGTACGTTATTAAAAGATGTGTGCGTCATTTCTGCGTATTGATTAACTCCCAATTTCTTCTATGGATTTCCATAGAATTTACTGCGATACCATTCCAACGATTGTATTGGTGGAAATTTTTAGTGACCGCATTTACATTATCTAATGTCTCTTTAATTTCATATAAGTATTGCTTCCCAAAAGAAGATAATTCACACGACTGGAATATTGTATTTAAAGCTGTTTCAGACTGCCTTAATCTTGTTAACAGCATTGCGCCGACTAATTCAATTTCTTCCTGCATAAAATCAAATGTCTTTAATACTGTTGAATAATATTTCGAAACTCGTGCAAAGGAACTTAGCCCCCTTAATATCCCGTCAAGAGGCCGCGGATCATCACGCCAAGGGGAAAAAAAAATCGGCTTTTGTAATTTGACGTCTGACAACCAAAAACTTTCAAACTTTTCTATAGAGTAAAAAAGCTGATGGTCTGATTCATGAACTAAAGTTTCAGCTATTAAATAGGGCGTTAATTCGTTGTTCTTAAATATTACATTTGGTAAATTCCGCACACTAAAGCTTAAATTTTTGACTATTTCCATTTGTTTAAGTGGAACCAAGTAAGAAGTGAAGTTCGTTACCAATTGATAGGAAGAGTAGTCGGTTTTTAGTATATCCATTGCCTTATTAAGGGTGGAAATCCACTTTGGCAAATCAATCTCGTTGTCAAATTCAATTGTGTATTCGTCCTCTGTTGGGTCCGCAAAAAAGGCAAAATTGCTGTCTGCAATTTTTATAGATTCAAAGCTTTGATAATTAGATAATTTATGCTCCTTATTGTTAATCAAAATAGATTTTGATTTCGGAAAATAGAGACAAAAAAGTTTTTCTTGTGTGATACTAATTGAATTAAAATCAAAAAAAAGACCGGAAACAGGAAGTAAGAACCTTGTAGTAACCGATCTGTTTACACTAAAGGTCAATTCAGACTCGGTTAATACTGCCAGGGCAAAATGTAATAGGCTAAGAATATCCGACAACAGTTCAGAATTTATTTGAAAATCTGGAATTTCATAAGCACCCAATATCTCGGTTTTTATCTTGTTTAGCCAGTTGTGAAAAACATGGTCTTTACAGAATGAGTCCCTATCGTTTTTATTTAAAGAAGAAAGGCAATCAATAAAATTTTGAAGGTGCTTTCCAAGGTTCATATCAATGTCCTGAAGAAGTAATTGAGTGTCATTCAACAACGATAATTGTTCATTAACCCATTTTTGACCGATATTCTCAATTTGATTGAACATTTCTTAAACTCTATTGGAAAATATGAGAATACATGTTAGCAAATAGATATTTTAAATCGTCGCAATAAACAGAAGGGTTAATAAATCCTTTCTCTTCGCTGTATCTATGCGGTATATATCCACCGCCACAATTATTGAGATACTCGCAATTGCGGCATTTTTCGCATAGAGCATGATAGCCAGACATTCTCGAATAAATAGCCGGGTGCTCCAAGGCTTCGTTAAGAGAATTTTGGCCAACATTCAAATTTAAGGATGTCGCTTCACTGCCCACCATTTTAAGCGTATCGACAGCCTCAATATCCCCGTTTGTGTCAATAACAACAAAATCCACAGACTTCGCACCTATTTCTTCCGAAGAAGATACTCCGCCTAACATTAAATTGATTATTTCTTCAAAATAAGGAACTTCTATATGTGAATAGTTATCAAACCAATGTTTAAAAAATTTATAAAGCCATTTCCCATAAATTAAGGGATCGTCATTTGTTCTAAACGGGGGAGACTCATAATTAGAATCGGGAAGGAGTAAGTTCGCACCGCCAATTCCCAATTCTTCTAAGGTCTTTAAAATTTCCAAAGGCTCGTTTTCAACATGAACGACAATCAAAACGCCTCCAAATATCTTTTTGTAGTCAGGATAGGATTGTAACAGCTTTATTCCATTAATCGTATCATCATAAGACCCGCTTTTATTAGGATAAATGCGGTGCCGGTCATTGTATTCCTTATTGCCGTCTAAACTTATCCCGATACGAAAATTATACTCGTAGAAAAAGTCGATCATGGGTATATCAAGTAGAATTGCGTTTGTTTGTATTCCGAATTGGATTGGGCATTTTATTACTGCTGTAAGAGTTTGGACATAATTTTTAAACCTTTCCACTCCGGCCAGTAATGGTTCTCCGCCATGAAACACAATGCTGACATCAGCTAAATTGTGTTCAAATACGTGGTCATGAATTCGATAAGCAATTTGTTCAATAGTTTCAATTGAAAGAAACTTGGGTTTTGTTTGCCAGGATTTATCAGGGCTTTGATAAACGTAACAGTATGAACAATCAAGATTACATCGAGAAGCAACTTTGATGATAAACATATAAATTGGTCTTTTAAACTTTGAAGCCAATATAATATCATAATCATCAGGTGTCCATCGAAGTGAAGTCTGCATACATCATAGACAATTAAAGGAATAACTTAATACTATCCCCTGTTATTAAATAGTCGGGAAAATACTACCAAGAGCTGCTATGCTTTACCGCATGGCTTGAATGTTTAGTATAATGACTCATATGGTTATCATTAGTTTGGCTTTCCCTTAATCTCCGAAGCGCCCTTTCGATAACTGGATTACCGGCAACTTCAGATTTCAAAGATGAATTTGATGCATTTTGAACAGAGACAATTTCGCTGTTTAAAGTGGTTTGGGTCTGATTATTCATTGGTGTATAAATTTAGGATGTTTGAGATATAAATATAAATTGTTTTTTGAATAAAAAAAATACTTCACGACAGATAATTAATTTGAGCTCTACTTTGATTTAATTATTAACGTTTTGGGCTGATCCTGATAAATGAAGCATTGCTGAAATCAGATATCAGTTCCTCATACGATGACCGCCCCCCCGGTCAGCACAAATTTTCCCTGCCCGTTTGTTTCAATAAATATCTCAGTGCTTTCAGAATCTTCCATCTACTTAATTATCTTTTTAATGTGTTTATTTAATAAGCTTAAGCTCCCTTAAGATATCCTTTTTAAATTTGCTTAGCGGCTTTTTATAGAAGTCACTTTCATCATATTCTACCCCAAAAGCCAGGCGGTAAACTTCCTTGTAGGCTAGCTTTGCTCCGGGAAAGGCCCCCATAAGTCTTTCAATATATTTTTTAGAATAAGCTTCCTTTATCCTGATGAGATCAGCCAGTTCTGCATGATGAGAGTTAAATACTTCCTTTAGCTTAAAATCGCTGTAAGTCCGGAAAATCTTTTTGTCATTAAATGCCGGATTAATATTAATCGCATAGGATTGAGTAGATCTTGTATAATGATAGCTGTAAGCAAATCTGTCCAGACAATCCTTATCTACATAGGGATGTACATGCGTGCTCAGATCAAAATCAAGCGATCCCTTGATGGAACTGTTGCAAACTGAGCAGCAGGGAATCAAATTATAGAATGAAAGAGCTAGCGCCGGGTGCTTACTTTTGGAGAACCAATGATCGAACTGCGGCCGCATGATCTTGTTGTTTCCCTTCCCCTTCATGGTGTGCGTATATATCCGGTTGCAATAAGTGCAGGTATTACGCCCGAGGTTGGCAGCGAGCTGATAGGCGTCATAACGTAACTTATCAGCACTGTTGCTGAACCAAACGGTATAGTCGAACACGGATTTGAAAGCCTTGTATACACCTTCAAATCTTGTGACCAACAGGATTTCCGCAGCATCACGCGTTCCCGCTTTTTTTCTTGCGGCCTTACGGAAATCCTTGAAATCTTTCCAGCTGAATCCTGGCACCAACTGTGCCCATAAATAGTTACTGAGGATGAACAGATCTTTAGGCTCGCCGGAGATGACGGTCGAAAGCCTGGGGGCGGTCATCAGTGCGGCTAATGCTGTTCCGGCAGGAGTTACAACTTGCTGGATATTCTCTGCACAGACCGCACATCCCGCAGTCCCACAAGTAGTTCCCCGAAGCTTTTTGCCGAGCAGACAACGTACAGCAGACTCATGCGCGGCCTTAGCCGCTATAATAACGGTAGTCGAATCGTCAAGAAACAGCATGCTTATTGATATTAGAAAGTTCCTCGTTCAGCCGGGCAATCTGGTCTTCCAGAAATTCCTTACGGCTGGTATTGAATACCTGATCATACATTTCAAGCAGCTTAATGGAGAGCACTGGCTCGCCGATAGACTTAATCAGCTTCTGATGTTCCATCTTGTCATTCTCGGTAAATAGCTTCTCCAGCTCATTCATCTGTTGCTGTTTCCTTTCTCTTTCTGCCCTGGTGAGTAATACTTGCGGTAGCGCCTTATCAACTGCACTCTCCCTCAGCCTGTCGTCATCCCGCAACTCCTTCTGCGTTTGGTGGTATTCCAGAAAGTTGATTGTTTCAGTGATTTTCCTGACAGCATAGGCTCCGCAAAATCCATTTTCCATGAAAAATCCGTCCGCCAGTAGGTCATGGATGTTAGCACCAAAGGTTTTCTCTTCGCGGTTTACCTGTATAGATACCTGGTCGATCACTTTAAGGAACATAACATTGGCATCGGGTATATCAGAAAGAATGAATGGTGAATGGGTGACAAAGCAGATATTGATGCCCTTGATTGTTTTCAAGCGAACATTTCGAATGCTATCAAGTAGGTTCCTGATAAAACAGCGCTGCATTTCGGGGTGGAAATACAGTTCTACCTCCTCAAGAATGATGTTAACGAATTTGTATTTGGCTTTTGAGCTTTCATCCTTTTTACGGACCGAATCCAGGTTGATTAAGTGATATAGTACTGAGCTGATCGAGTATACCATTTGCTTTTCCCCGGAGCTCAACGTCCGGAACTCGATAAGTTCCTCGTCCGGAAGGATCTTATCTGTATCGGCGATGGGGGCAAGCAGAATATCCATGAAGAATATCGGTGGCGGTACAAGGTCCTCAATCCGCAGCTTAATATCCTTTTCTTCGCTGATTATCTTATTTAATCGTGCTGACAGATCATTAAGCCCCAAATTGGCAGCTTCCCATTTTAAATTGGGATAGCGCATAAAGTTAAGCGTCTGCCGGAATTTAAAAACGATATGGCTGGGATCATCAAGCAGTTGTGAAATGTATTTATCGATCTTGCTTAGATCAAAGCACCCCTCTTCGATTGAATAATAGTTCTCAACTTTATATTCATCATATGTTACAGCTATACTGACCATTTTGCCAATCAAATAATCTGTTGCCGCTGATTCTACGCCGGTTTTATTGCCTTTGTAATTGAACGGATACTTTTTGTTGATCCTATTCATGATGTCCTCTTTGTCTTTAATGACATTAGGAAGATCTGCTAACTTGATATCCAATCTTCTGTTTTTCCGGTTGGGGTCTGGAATATCATATAGTGAATGCTTTGACTTACCCCTGTTTACCCTCAACTGTAGTTTGGTCGCTACGAGATTATCCGTGGTTCTTCTAAAGCTAAATTCCGGATCATTGTTCTGCCTAAGCAGCGTGGCGATCAGGCGGATCTTGACCAGGCTGTTCTCCGAATTTATGTCGATAATTCCCTTGTCACGCTTGGGGTTTATGACCAGCGGAGTTTGGTAAGCATCATTCTTATGAAAAAGCCCTGAGAGCCAGTCTTTCTGACCTGTTCTGATATCGCTCAGGTTATGGGCATAAAGAGAATAGTTGATCGCTATGGTAAAAAAGAAATCATCCAGTTTAAAGTCCTTTTCAGTCGTTCTTCTCAACGTAAAATCATCTTTATATTTAAAAACGCTGATCTTTTGGTTGAAGATCCTTATTTTGTAGTAAAAACCAATCAGACAGAATAACTCCACGTTGATCTGTCTAACCGGCTCCAGATCTTTGTTCAAACCTTTATCAATAGCGAGATTATTTACCGCCATGAAAAGCAATTCTATAAGTGAGCTTTTTCCAGATCCGTTTTGTCCGGCTATGGCAGATATGCTGACCTTTATCTTTTCTTCGTCTGCGACCTGCGTAAACAGGTTTTCAGAGATCGAGGGTGTGTAAGTGATAGCATCTGTTTTTTCATCAATAACGTAATCATTGCAGAGGTAATACAGATGGTCTTTTTTCAGAACCCGAAGGTAATCTTTATGGCATCCTGTGCAGGGCTTTATGGCAATGATCTTAACATCGTTTGTAGGAGTGGTTTCAGGCATATGTTATGATTGGTTCGATCCCGAAATATCGACAAAATTTTATTCTTATTTAATAAATAATTCAAGGGTAGAAAATGATCTCAAAGTTAATCTGATCGATGAATTTAACAGACTGACAAACTTCATAATCTGAAAAATGAAGTTTACAGACAAGCGTTTTGGATGAGGTTGGTGATTGTCCCATCTCCTTTCCCAGGTACAAACTCAAATTGAGTGGCCTGGTAAATAACTCAGGCCTGTTGATTCTCTGCAGTAATTCGTTGGCATATATAATCACTGATTATATATGCACCCATTGCCTCCTAATCAGATAACGACTGGACCTATAATATAATCAAGAATAAAATGCCTGATCCATTTTCGTTATTATTGCACCCTATTATTACGAAAGGATGAATCAACCGTTTTTACAAAAAGACTTAGGAGAGCATTGGCGGACTGTTAATCCGGAAGTTATTGAGCCCTATGAAGAGCAGTTTTGGGACGCCGTAGACTTAATGGACCAGGCCCCCGCTAAAGCAGAAAGGATATTCAAAAAAATAATCCGCGCATGTGGAGATGCCCATATGGATGCCATTTTGCACCTGGGGCTGCTTTTTAATGACCGAAACAAAAGCATCGAAGGCAATGCGCTGATCATTAAAGCCTGGCACATTGCCAAAGAAGCCCTTCCGGCTGATTTCATTATAGGCTATGACCAGATACTTTGGAGCCATATGGATAACCGGCCGTTGTTACGCGTGTTTCAGGCTTATGCTGTAGAATTGTTTAAAGCAAAGGATTATGAAAGAGCTGAAGGCGCTTTGGATTTTTTGTTAAGGGTAAATCCGGCAGACAACCAGGGCATCCGTTACTTGATGCTGGAGTGTTTACTATGGAGGGAAGAGTACTTAAAAATTCTTAAGCTGGAGGAGGAATATGAGGGGGATTATTCTGCTGATTTTCTTTACGGAAAAGCCTTAGCATTATTGCAACTCGACAAAACGGAGGAGGCGATCTCCCAACTGGCCATTGCTAAATCCGCATTTCCCCATGTAGCAGCAGAATTTGCTAAAGCAGTACATGAGTTTCCATTTGACGAGTTTGAACAGTCTTATATTTTTGAAGGGGTTTTTCCTTTAGGGAGCAAGCAAGAGGCTTTCCATTATTGGTCAAAGACACGGAAATTCTGGGAAAAGGATGGTCGGCTCGAGACTCTCCTTAAAATGAATGTACTTTGATCCCCGGACCAGGGATCAGGCTTAAAATTTGTTGGATAAGCATAAAGGGTTACAAAACGGTTTTTTGCCAGCATTGGCTGGGTTAAATGCAAAACCTCTTCACTTTAATCTTGAGGCTTTTCACTTTTTTGCGGTAAAAACTGAGCTAGAACCGGTGACACAAAGATTTTCGACTCGTTACACCACCGTTGCTTTCAGCTTTGAACCTTACCTTTGTATCTGATGATACGCTACGCAAACGTTGACGGACAATTGAGAGAGCCGACCACGGGCCTGAAAGGCATTTGTCCGGGCTGCGGCAACTATGTAATTGCCAAATGTGGCTCCATTAAAATTCATCATTGGGCGCATACGCAACGCATCGACTGCGACCCTTGGTGGGAGCCAATGACGCAATGGCATCTGGACTGGCAAAACAATTTTGCGCCGGCATGGCGCGAGGTGATTTTTCGGGATGAGCAATCGGGAGAGTTTCACCGGGCTGATATTCATACGCCACAAGGCATGACGATAGAATTTCAGCACTCCCCCTTATCATCAAAAGAATTAGAAAGCCGGAACACATTTTACAAAAAGCTGATCTGGGTAGTCAACGCGCAGCCTTTCAAAGAACAATTTACATTTGCCAGTGCCACACCAAATCCTAAATCTCTTTTTTTGGTTGACTTTTACTTTGTAGTTGATCATAACGGCTTAGCTAAGTCTCCCCGTTTCTATGTAAAGGATGAATACAACTGGCATAGACAAAAAGGGCTGCTCAGGAGTTTCACCCTTGAAGATCCGGAGTTGCGGTTAGTAGTTGAAGAATTTGATAAAAGTGAAAAACAATATTGGCTTTTTAGCTGGAAGAACAAAGTAAGCGGATGGCTTAAATCCAATGCGCCGGTTTTCCTCGACTTCGGTGATGAATCTTTATACCTGATCAAACAAAGAACTCAAGAACCTTCACCGTTGCTTTATTTACAGGCAGTAAAGAAAAAAGAATTTATAGCCAAGTACACCAGCCAAGCCGATGGTTAATGTGACAAAATTTTGATTGCAAGCGGCAGATGATTTTGCGTAAACCTGTTCAGACTTGCTAATGGCTGTGCTTAACATTTATATCCTCAAACTTTTCAGACTGATCTCTGGTCAGTTGGCAACAGAACATCATCTTAATACTAACCTCCATAAAATAAGGCGGAAAATAAAAGCCCGCTTACTCTCGCAGCTTGCGGGCTTTAACCTAAACCTTATCACAAAAGGCAAGTAGAGTACCTGCCATATGAAATACAAAGGTACTAATAAATTTATTTATGCTTTGTAAAAATGAAGTTGGACTCAACGCTGCGGCTTGCGTGTCTGCTGGCGCATAAACTCCTGGAACTGTTGTTCGTGCATACGTCTTTCCTCTTTTTTCTTCATCCGCAGGGAGCAATGCCAAAGGAACAATCCCCATACGCCAAAGCCGATGAGATAGAGCAGTACAGGATGCGGGGAACCCAGCGCCGACATGAGGCAGGCAATGGAAATAAACGTGGTAAACAGGAAGATGAGTGCCGTTTTCATAGGAGTATTTTATTTTTTTATTGACAATGAACTATCAGATGCATTGATTTTTAGCGGCAACGCCTGATGGTTCATACCTTAAATATACTAAATATGTTAGTTTTTAGAAAGTTTTTTTACAAAAAAGTTTAATTAATCTCGTAAATTCTATTGTGCTGCCGGGTTTCCTGCACATGCTCCCGGATGGTGTCTATGAGGTTGCTATGCGGGATACCCCGCAGCCAGATCACCGGATTAACCGGGTCAGTACTTGTCAATTCCAGGTCCATTAAGCGGAATACCTGCAATAAAAATGACTGCGTTAAAATGTAGTCTTTGACGCGAAAAAGCTCCACCTGGTCTGTCCGCCTAAAAAAAATACCCCGGCTGATCCGGACGAATTCAGGCGTAACCAAATAGTTGATTTTGCGGATATAGGTCAAACGGTAGAGGGTCATCCCTAACGTAATCAGGCTCAGCCATATAAAAGCCGGGAAGATCCACCAGGCTAAAAACAAAAAGCCCAACGTAAGGATGATCAGCGGAAATACTTTTATCAACGCAAAAATAGCGGCAGGCCGCAGGCTGATCGCCTGCGGCGAATTCAAGTTTTCAAGTTCCATAAATTTAGAATTAAGTGGCGAAAAAGGCGTTTGCCTTTAATTGGTCAAAATAGCTGTCGAAACCTTTTGGTTTATCGGCAGGAATGCCAAAGCGATATTTTGCTGCTTTCTCAAAAGCATTCAGACTGAAAGTTTCCTGGCTGAAAAAAAAAACCTCGGAACGGAAGCTAACCACAATCTTGTCGTCGTGATGGTAAATCTCTACCGGCCATTGCCTGATACCTGCTGCCAGTTTAAGGTCGGCTACCCTGCCGGTCAAATCACGGCCAAAGACCAATCGGAATTCTTTAACAGATAAATGGTCTGCTATCCAGCGGTAATGAACGGGAAGGGGATAAACACCGGCAGACAGGAATAAGAGGCCATCAAAAAAAGGAAAGGCAGCCTGCTTATTTTTCAGCCAGGAAACCGCTTCCATAGCCGAGGCGCAGATGACGACCTGCCTGACTTGCCGAAAATTACGGTTGCCCGCCATCCAGAAGTTTTGGGAAAACGGTACTTTGTGAAAGGCAAAGCCGAAATGTTCCACGCCGTCGCCGTAGTCAAACAGCAGGTTTCTCAATTCATCCGCCCGGTAAAAAGGTTCGAAGAATGCCTGTACTTCCGGCTCAATGCCCAGCCGGGTTAAAAAAGGGTGCATCAGCGGGAAATGGTTTCGCTATGTTCGTTGTCAAGGTCATCCTGCACCGGCTTCGCAAAATCCCTTGACTCCCGTTGCTGCATTTCTTTCAGGGCCTCATGGTAATTTTTGCCAACACCTCTTTTTTTATCTTCCTTACCCCACAAAGCGTGTAAACCTTTGTACAGCATATAGGAAACGCCGCCGTCTACAATGATCGATGCGATCAGCGCAAGCTTATCCGAACGGATACCCTGCTTGTCAGTACCGGAATATTGGATGGTCGTGCCGTCCGGTGTTTCCACTTCCCTGCCCTTTTTATACCTGTCCTTCTGTTCAGCAGTCAAAGGAATGCCATTGATCATATCCGGCGCCTGGATCTTTTCCGTGTCGGTGATGATAAATTCGTTGGTATCTTTATCAAACTCCACCAGCACTTCTTTGGCGTGGCCCTCATCGTCAAAGATCATCTTTTGAAGACTGATGATATCGCCTTTCTCCAGCATTTCGGCCTGTGCGGCGGTCAGAAACGAAGGTATATCCGGTTTACGGTAAATAGGGTGCAATAGCAAACCGATACTGCCGTCCTTATTTTCTTTTAAAGACAGCTTCGCGTCCAGTACTTCTATTCGCAGCCCATCCAATTCCAGATCTTCCAGCCGCAGCATACTGGTACGCCTCCCGGACAATAGCTGTGTCAGATCATCCTTCTCGAGGAGCAGTTCGCCGTCTTTTGCCAAATGAATTTTTTCCAGTTCTTCCATCGGAAGATCCTGCCAGTTAAATACTTGCTTAATCATGTTTTATTTTTTTTAAATACTTATGCTGTAACCCTGGTTTTCTTCTTCCTGGACAGAAGTATCCTGTCCCGTTTCGCGGGCCTCATTACGGTCCAGAACATTTTCCTGTGAATAATTGCGTGCTTCCAGTAAGTTGGCAAACAGGGCATCTTTTGAGCTCATTTTAAATTTGCGGTTATCGCTCAGGTCCTGCATCTGGTAAACTTTGTTTTTCAATTCGGCCACCACTTTAAACTCCTTGCCGTCATAGGGAATGACTTCGCCCTTATTCAGCTTGTCGGGATTAAATGAAGTTTCAGCCGCAGGCTGGTGTTGAGCCGGTAGTTCATTTTGCTGTTCCTGATGCGCCTCCTGTTGCTGCGCGATCTGCCGTTCAAAGCCCAGAATACGATCCACAATTTTCTGCGCGTCGCCGGCAGCATTAAACAATTCAGCCGGGTCGCCTTTCATTACCTGCGCCCAGCTATTTACATAGCCCACGTGGTAATTGAGGTCGTAAGGCAGGTTGAGTTCTTTGCTTAAGAACAGCGAAGCCAGATTGGTGCGCAGTTCTATTTTACTGTGCGACGACTCGTCCACAGCCGATTCCTGTGATTGATCTAATTCCTGTGCGGCTGTTCGGTGCGCGAGCTGGTGCAGTGCTTCGGCGTAATACTGTTCCGGCTTTGCAAATTGCTCCATTTCCGGCAGGACAATAGTATCCGATTTGGCGTCATAAACCATTTCATCGCCGCCGTGTTCGATGACTGCTTTGCTGTTATCCAGTATCACCTGCGCTCTTTCTGCCGGTGTAAGTTGCTGCGGCTCCTTTTCCCATTTAGGCAGTTTGCGTAACTGCTCCCCATTGAAAACTTTAGCCTCTACGAGTTCCGGTTCTTTCAACCTTATCTTTTCGGTACGCTGTGAACCGTTCTCGCGCAGCACCGGCTGGCCGTTCTCAAATACGATTTTGATGGCATAATTTGAATGAAAGTTGATGAAAGTACCTGTTGATCCTGCCAATACGGCGGTGCGGTTCCGGTTTGCCTGGTTGAAGGTCGCCCAACGCGGATCATCCCGTCGTTGCATCAGCAGGGTCAGCGCGGCTGCGCCTGTATAGCGGTTCCCGCTTTCGATATTGAACGGCAGCATGCTGTTCGGGCTGTTGTCGGGTTTCTGAAAAACCGAAATGCCCCTTTTTAAATCCGAGATCATTTTTTCACTGACCTTTTCATTTAATGATTTGAAATTGTTACTCATTGTTTTATCTCCTTATGTTGTTGATTAAGTTTTTGAATGTCCAGCAGGAATTTGAGCGGATCGATACTGATGTGATGAAAAGCAACGCTGAAGTGGAGGTGCTCCCCGGTTGACCTACCTGTTGAACCGGAAATCGCGATGACGTCACCCGCAGCAACGCTGTCCCCCGGAATGACCAGGATTTGGGAAAGGTGGCCATAGCTGCTCTGGAAATCACCGTGATCCAGCCGGATATAAATACCCGACAAACGGTCATAACCGGCATCTGTCACCACACCATCGAGTACAGCATATACCGTATCGCGTCTTGCCCGTAGGTCTACGCCACTGTGAAAGGCGTATTTACCCGTAATCGGGTGAACCCTGAAACCGTAGACGGAGGTCAGTAGCAGGTGGTGAAGCGGCAGCGCCGCCAGGCAGTACCATAATATTTTATTCATGTTTTTTTGAAATGAAACGGACTATTTTTTAGCCTTACCCGCGCGTGATTTCGGAATGACCTGTACCTGGGCCGGTGGTTTGCGAAAAGCAGCGACTACTTCTTCCACTTCTTTGTTGATGCGCATAAAGTTTTGGCGCAGGATTTCCTCCTTTTTGTCTCCAAAGTCGTAGTATACAGGCAGGTCACGGTAGCCCGCTTCCTCTTTTTCAAGCTCGCTTCTGGAAAGATTGACCTTGCAATTGATCGCAGAGGTATCAAAGCGCCCGGTAAATTTTTCCTGGACGTCTGCGGCGACCAGGCCGACGATTTCCCCTGTATTCAGCGAAGCCATTTTTCCTGCCGGGATGAGCGGCTCCAATTTTTCCTGTAAAGAGGTAGATGTTTTGTTGCGGTCAATGGACAGGCTTTCGCCGATTTGTTTGGATTTGCCGAACAGACGTTCCAGCCATTCGAGGGTCTCTTTATTTCGGACCGAACCCGCCAGGATATTGCCCACTACCGAAGTGATCGTCGCAGCGGTATCTTTCCCATATTGCTGATTGAACTGAGGAAGTTCCTGGAGCCCCATTAAAATGGCTACCTTGTTACTCCGTGCCACAGCCAGTAAGTTTTCAATTTTATAGGTATATAAGGTTGGGATTTCGTCGATGATCAATGCCGATGGGAGGTTGCCTTTGCTGTTGATCAGCTTGGTCAGGCGGTTCATCACCACTGAATAGCAGGCTGAATTGATGTTCTGCGTATTCGGGTCGTTGGCGAGTACTACGATTCCCGGCGTGTCCTTATCCGAAATTTTCAGGTTAAAATCGTCGCCTGAAAAGACCCAAAACATTTCTTTTGTCGCCAGGCGGCTGATGAATATTTTCAATGTGCCGATCTGTCCTTCCAGCTGTGGAAAAGCTTTGCTCACATAGGCGCTTTTAAAGGGCGATAATAAAGAAACCAGCTCCGGCTCGGAAAAGAGCGTATTGAAAATATCCTCATAGGAATGGTTTAGAAAGGACAATACATGCGGAAAGCTGGAATATTTGCCATTGCTGTACTTACTAAAAAAGTAGATACAAGCGGACAAAAAATTGATCGCTGACTGCGTGAAAAACTGGTCGCTACCGCCGGACTTATCACCTTTTTTCATGGCTTCCACCAGGCCTTCGGCCCCTTCGGATGCGTCTGCCAGTGTTCGTAAGTAATCACTGCGCCAGGGATTGGTCCGGCGGCTCCGCTCCACATCATTTAAGTTAATAACATGGAACCCGAAGTTTTTGCATTTGCCCTGCTGCCTGGCCAACAGATAATGGTAATAGGCAATTTTCCCTAAGTCCGGATATTTGTAGTCGTAGACACAGGCGCAGAACTCTTTGGCGATCAGTTGCCGGATAAAAGTATTGACCACCCCGAATGATTTACCTGAACCGGGTGTGCCGATCAGGATAGTCCCCCTGAAGGGATTAACGATATTGATCCAGCCATCCCTTACTTTGCCTTTATAGTAAAAGAGCATGGGAATATTCACGGAATAAGGCGTAACATCCGGCTTGACCGGCTGCATAAAACTTTCACCTTCCACGTTCCAGATATCCTTACCCAATCCTGAGCGGATCATCTTTGACACGTTATCCATTGATAGGCTGGTTAGTATTGCCCCGATCAGGGAGCAGGCCATATACCCTATGTTGAACCAGGTGGTATATGCAAAGGCAAATGGCGAAGGCCGGTTGCAGTACAGGATACTCCCAAAAAACAAGAACAGCCCTAACGATAGCGGGTAGATAATGTGTTTTTTCGGATCGAGGTCTTGTTTCTTTTTGGCCAGCGTGCCTATGCTCACTAAACAGATCAGCAACAGGGTGGCCAGCTTGCTATAGATCAGCTGCCGATAAATAGCGATATGGCTCAGCTTATCCAGCGCACCATAAAAAAAGCCCCAGAACGGGGCTTGCTTATATACAAATATAGCGGCTTCGAGCGCAATGGAGATATAAATGAGGCATTGCATGAAGCCGTGCAGCTTTTGCTGCGCGTGTGTTTCCTCCATAAGTAAATTATTTTTAATGGACCAAAAGGATATAGCGGTGAAGCGGACATTGAAAAATGGCCGAAGCTAACCATGATGTTTCAGGAGTATTTGGAAAATGATTACCGGCTTATCCCGGATTGGAGCAAAGGCTCTTCCGTGTCACGGGCGAGCGCTATTATTGTAGCTTCCTGGTCAGGCTGAACCTGCTGGTTCTCCCTGATTTTTTGCGAAATCTCTTTTTCCAATTTCGCATGTTCCGCCTTCATTTGCTTCAGTTCTTCTTCTTTTTCAAAAGGTTTGCTAACAAGGGCGGCAGTTGTTTCGATATTGTCGTTAAGTTCGGCTAATTCTTTTTGGTATCTGGACAGCAAATCTTCCACTTTATCGATAGCATTCAGGAAATAACGGGCCGCCAGTTTGGCGTTATCCGGATTTGGAACGCCGGATGAATAAGTATACCGGATGCCCGTCTCGGGCCTGATCGCGTAAAAAGTATTATATTCCCTGTGCAGGCTTCTGCCTTTTTCTTCCAGCCACTCCGTCTGGCGTTGAACCATAAGTTCAAAACCATAAAGATGGCCGATTTTTCCGGTTCCTGTCTGTCCTTCTTCAGGCCTCCAGGACTTATGAAGTTTGACGAGGTGGTTTCCGATCTCTTCCGGGTTGCCTGAATGAAAATCATCGAGGCGTATCAGGTTGGCTTTAGCGCCATCCTTATCATACTTCAAATGCTTTTTATAAACCTGCTCATCGCTGCTCAAGCGGCTGACCATTTTTTCAGTATTTTCTTTTTGCCTTTCAAAATCTTCCAGGCTATACCGTGTTCTGGCGATTTCCTTATAGTGCGCCGCTTTCAGGCTTTCCATGACGGCTATTTTCTTTTCCAGTTTAGACTTTTCCAGTAAGGAAGTGTCCCCGGAAAGAATGGCGATGTATTCAGAAAAATTCATCCCGCTTTGTTCATCCATCGCACCCTCGTCGATTATCCGTAATTGCAACTCATTATTTTTCATTTGATTAATGAACCGCTGTTTATTTTGTAACAGGCTGAACTTATAATTATCCAGTGAACGTTCAATAGCATAGATAAACCGCCGGACTTTATTGTCATAAAATGCTTTGGCCACAACGTTGCCCTGCCTGGCACCCCGGCCGCCCCGCTGTTCCAAATCCTTTGGCGTCCAGGGTATGTCAAAATCGTGTATGGCAACCATCTTTTCCTGGACATTCAAACCCGTGCCTGCCTTGTCGGTACTGCCTAACAGAATCCGGATAATCCCATTATTCATCTTGCGAAACAGTTCCGGCCTTTGTTTTTCTGACCAGTCATGGATAAAAGTTATTTCATCGGCAGGTACACCCAGGTCGTTAACGAGCTTGTTCTTCAGGGCATCATAAATATTAAAGGCACCTGTTTTCGGGGTGCCTGTATCGCTGAAAATGATTTGTGTGCCTTTATGGGGAGCACTTTCATGATAGATCTCCGCAACCTTCCGGGCACAAATATTTACTTTGTTATCCGGGTGGTCATCATAATCGGGGTTAATCAGCCGCATGTCTGCGGACATCTTTTTGGCGTAATTGGTAGCGATCAGCATCCGGGCAATGTCTTCCTGCCTGGTGAGTTGCCCTCTGCCGATCAGGCTGCCGTTCCCCGTCTTCGCAAATTGCATCAGCTTTTGGATAAACTCCTGCTGATCGGCAGTGGGCTTGATGTTGACCAGGACCTCATCCAGTTCGGGCCGGTCAAGCCTGATATGTTTGGCCGTCTTATAATCGGTGATTTCGTTATAGAAAAGCGCCAGCTCCGGCACTTTGATAAAATACCGGAACCGTTCTTTCGGGATGATCTCATTGGTAACGGAGAATTCAAAGTCGACGGTCTTCCGTGCATAAACCGCTGCCCAGGCATCAAAGTTTTCGATTCGTTGCCTCGCCAGTTCTTTTGGCCGGAGGTATTTGAAGATCAGGTACATTTCTGTCAGGCTGTTGGATATGGGCGTGCCGGACAGAAAAGTCGCACACAAATCGGCATCAAATTTGGCCTGGAGCGTACGCACTGCAAAAAGCATATTCAGCGCTTTCTGACTGCCTTCTATATTTCCCAAACCGGCCACGCGGTCATGCCGGGTCGTAAACGTCAGGTTTTTAAAGCGGTGAGATTCATCGATAAATAGATGGTCAACATTCATTTGTTCAAAATCAATGCCTGTGTCTTTCCTTTGTTCAATGGCGTAGATCACGCTGTTCAGCTTACTTTGCAGGTTATTCCTGCGGATTTCCATGCCCTTCAGCATTCTCCTTGATAATTCTGTCCCTGAATTTTTTAAGGTATCCAGGTCTTTTTGCACGCCCTCCAGTTCCGTTTCGAAAATGAGGCGTTGAACTTCTTTGGACTGCGGAATCATCCCGAACTGTTCATGGGTCAGGATAATACAATCCCAGTTATTGTTTTTGATCTGGTGAAAGATCTGCCGACGTTTAGCAGGTGTAAAATCATTTTCACCCGGCGCAAGAAGTTTCGCATTCGGGTAAGCGATGCGGAATGTTTCAGCGATTTGCTGAACATTGGCTTTCATCGCTGCGATCATTGGCTTCTGCACAATACCCAGCCGTTTCATTTCCATGGCGGCAATGATCATTGTATATGATCGTTTCCGCCAGCACGACCGAACCTACGTTAATATTTACATCCTGGATGTTGTTATTAATTTTGCCCAAATACTGATCGTGGGTCGATTCTGCGCTGCTGCGCACCGCCTGGTTAGCCTCTACGGATACGAAATATTGCTGGTCAAAAACGTATTCCTGGGCTTGAGCTGAAAGCGAAAAGCAGAAAGCAAAAAACAGGCTGGAGGTGAAAAGTAAAATACGAAATGCAAAAGGTTTTTTCATTGTTTAAGATATTTTGCGTTTTGTATAATGTCTTCAGCCATGTTTTTGTCCATATCGACAAAGTTTTGAAAAGGGTTCAGCGATCTGAGCAGCGTTGACAGATTGGAATAACTTAAAGTATTAACCAGGTTGCCGGATAGTTCCTGTATCTCGCTTAGCTGCTGGATGACGTAATCGAAAAGCAGCTTCCGGTCGGACGCCTTCATCTGGTTCACATCGCCGAAAGATAATGTTAGTCCGGCTACGTAGCCCAACAGCCCTTCGGCCTTTTCGACAAATTCAATTTCCGACTGTACACCTAAAAAGGCGATGGCCGGGTTCTTTTGTACCAGCTTAACGACCTGGCCCTGGTAACTGATGATCTGTTCGACCATTGGGGTGGCATAAATGCCGATGTCCGCAATATTGATGGCAGTCCCCAGGGTATTGTACCGCTGCTGCAAAGTGCGGTACATATTTTTCAGCTTCTCCAGTAGCGTGAGGTTGGCCTGTTCATTGGCGTTCACTGCGGCCTGGTTGTTCCTGGCATTTACCTGTTGGGTGTGCTCGTTTTTGGACTGGTCGATCAGCTGGTGCATCCCGGCAATATCGATGGTGCTTTGCTGTGCAAAACAAGGGGAAAGGTAAAAGGCGAACGGTAAAAGGAATAAAACTAACTTTCTTTTCATTGTTTTAAGTATTTAGCATTATTAACAACATCGTTGGCTATCTGCACATCCATATTTTTCCAGGTCTCCCAGGGGTTTAGTGAGGCCCATATCCCGCGTATCTTCGCCCAATACATGGCCCTTTGCATACCATAAGCGATGCCCCGTAATATTTGCATCTCCGTTTCAATATGGTTGAGCAGTTTGCCTCTTTCGCCCGCATCCATCAAATTTTGCCCGCCGCCTTTCAATACAAAGGCGCTGACGTCGGTAGCCAGGGTAATGGCCCTCGCCTCAAAATCCCTTGCACCCCGTTCAGCGAATAAAAGCAGTACCGGATCGGATTTGGCCAATATCATCGCCTGCTCCACATCGCTGACGATATCAGTGCCGCAATCCGCGATTTCTTTGATGGTGGTCAGATTGCTAATTACCGACGCGACCTGGCTGAGTCCCTGGTAAATTTTATTTTGAAGGTTGTTGACGATGACCAGTTGCCCTGTGACCGCCAGTTGGCCTTTCTGAATCAGGCTCAGGTTATTGTTGGTGGTATTCAGCTGGCCGTTGATCACGGCGCTGTTCACAGCGACAGCGGCGGAGGTTGTCGGATCTACGACGAGTACCTGAGCCATTCCCTGCCTTACAAAAAAGCAAAGCGGGAGCAGCATTAAAAATGTTGTTTTCATCATTGGACTAAAAAATAATGGGTTTATAGGATAATAAATTGATTGGCTTCCCGGATTTATTGACCCGGCTGACGAATTCGCCCAACGCCAGTTTGCTTTCTTTGAAATCGGTAACAAAAAGGTCGAGCGCCCTGGGATAGGTGCCGAAATATTCCACATACACTTCCACCGCCTGTTTTTCTGGTTTTTCAGTCGTGTATGTGAGGTATTGTTCGAGCGCCACTTCGACCCCGTAGATCTCGCCGACAGAACCGCGCCGGATATACACTTCCTTAAAGCGGCTGCGCCCGTCGGTATTATCGAGTTGATTGATCGTAAATATCTTTCGCCTTTCGGTTTCATTGATGGAGAGCAAAGCCGCGATGTCCTTATAATTGTCCTTGAACCTGGTCTGATCGAGCAGGCATACAGTATCCGAATTATTCAGGATGCTGTCTTTGACTACCGCATTGCCGATGATGTCGCCCAGTTCCTGTGTAACTACGATTGCTTCTCCCCAAAATTTCCTGACCGTTTTATAGAGGTACAATATATATCCCGCCATCATCGGACTGGCTATCGCTTTGTCGGGTAGGTCGGCAGGATTACTCCCGCTTTCCCCCTAAGAACCGTACGTGAGAGTTTCCCCTCATACGGCTCAAGTAACTTTAAGCTTCTATATAGAAGCCGGCTCATGATAACTTCAATTTTAATTGGTCGTTTCTTCTGCGGCACGTATCATGGACGAGAGTTCTTTGGATAAGACCATTTACCAAATAATCGGTAGTGCCCCATGGAAGTTCCCTGCCAATGATTTCGCCGCAGATTGGACAAACACCTTTCTGCCTTTTCCAGATGTATAGTACAGGCTTTTTACCTTGAAAAGTTTCGAGCATTTTATAAGTCTCTCTCCTTTTAAAGTAAGCGTTCCATTCAGGGTCGAACGGATTAGCATCCTGCTTAATCATCACATACCTGACAATTTTGGTATCATACAGCTTCTTTAGGACAAAAACATCGTCTTTACCCTTGTAGGCAGTATCCACGGCAAAACGCCAGTTTTGATTTTTGATCGTGCGGAAATACTTATTCGCAATCCAATATTTACCCTTTTTAGGATGACGCCTTAGCGCCCATGCCCATAGTTTCTGGAATATCAGGTAGTCCGCTTTCCTGAAAGTGTCGGAAGCATTACACCCTTTGTAATAGTTCGCCCAACCTGTTATTACAGGGTTTAAAAGTCTGATTAAAGAGTCCTGTTTGCTGGTTTTGTTGGCATCAATAATGCCTGCTACCTTTTCAGAAAACTTCTTCAACTTTTCCTTAGATGGTTTGATGAGGAATTTGCCCTCGTACTTTCGGATAGTGAAGCCCAAGAAATCGAACCCATCTTCTATATGAGTTATCCTGGTCTTTTCTTCGGAAAGGGTTAAGCCTCTCTCGGTAAGAAAATCCCTGACTAACGGTAAGACGATAGTTTCTAACTGATCCTTGCTTTTGCCAGTGATGATAAAATCATCCGCATAGCGCACCAAATGTACTTTGGGATTAATACAGGTCGTTTTACTGACCCGTTTCCTTTTAATCTTTTCTGCAAGCAAATCTTGCAGCCCATCTAAAGCCATATTTGCAAGCGTAGGGGAAATGATGCCACCTTGCGGTGTACCTTCGTCTGTCAGGAACAGCTCTTTATTAAAGATGAAGCCACTCTTGAGCCATTTCTTCAGCACCACTCTATCCATTGGGATGTGAGTAAGCAGCCAGTCGTGGCTAATGTGGTCAAAGCATCCTTTTATGTCAGCTTCCAGTACCCATTCGGCAGAGACTCTTTTTGCAAGTGCTGTAAAGCACATTTGGCGTGCATCTGCTGTGCTGCGTTCCTTGCGAAAGCCATAAGAATGGCTATCCGCTGTGGTTTCAGCGATTGGCTCTAAGGCCAACAGATACAGTGCCTGCATGGCCCTGTCCTTCATGGTGGGTATTCCTAACGGACGTTGCTTCCCGTTACTCTTCTTAATATGAACCCGTTTTAACGGTTGAGGGGTGTAGTCCCTTCTTTTCAGGTCGCTTACGGCCTGATACTTGGCTTCTGAAGATGACCATAAAACATGGTCAACTCCCGATGTCCTTTTACCTTTGTTTGAAGTTACCCGTTTTACAGCCAATGCTTTGGCGTGAAACGAATGTGTTAGCAGCCATTGTAAGGCTTTCACCTTATTATACCTGCCTTCTTTCTGAGCCTTTACAAGTCTAACTTGTAGCTTTCTAACCTCCTGCTCACATTTGTTCCAGTCGATGCTGTCCCAATTGTGTTGTTGGTCGGCAGGGGCACACGTTGTTTTAATGACGTTCATTTGCTTTCCTCCTTTGAAAGTTCTATTAGTTAATTGTAAAAAGTTACCTCGTAGAAGTCTGCCCGCTTTCGCGTAGGGTGACGTTTAAACCCTTATCCATCCGATTACAGGATGGCGTTCGCTTTTTCTACATTCCTCTACCCGCACCACTATCGGCTCACCTTGCGGCTCGCTTTCCTGCGCCAGCAGGAGTGATACGGGCTTACCTTGTTCTGCATAAATGACAAATGAATGGGTTAGGCTCTGTCTATCCACCGGCAGTTTTGTTGTTCGTGTAACTCATGCTTGGACTGGGTTATCCAACTGCTTCCCATTTTGGGTTCGAGCCTTTCAGTACCTTTGGCTCGTTCGAAGTTACGATGGTTCAAACGACAGTTCACTTATGTTAGCCATACCATTCAACCTTGTACCCTAATCTTATAGTACTAAAGATTGTTGCTTAGCCTCACGGCTTTTGCTCCTTCATCGCGAAAGGGCACTTTATCCCGGCAACTTCATACAAAACCGTTACCAGTAATGCATGTGCCAGTAGGTTACTGCCGACGAAACAGCAGGTCTGATCTAAGTGTCAGACAATCACTTATGCAGCATCAAGTCGTACCCACGCTTCTTCTACGCATAAACACTTACGACGGTCGGAACGGAAACGCATCTTTTGGATGAATACATCCATGATAATGAGCGTTACGATGGGAAATAGTATCCGCGATTCCTTAATGGAGTCGATTTCGAAAACGATAAACTTTTCGGTAAACAATGACTGGTCTGCCGGCTCGTTCAATATCGCTGCGTATTCCCCGCCCCCGTAAAACTTCTTCAGCACATAGCGAAACTCATCCACGTCAAAAGGAATATGTTCTTCCTTCCTGATCTCCGGTATTTTCCAGAGGGCGAACTCATAAAAGCTGTTAAAATTCAGCTCAGGAATGGGGTTAGCAAATTTGGTTATTAACCGGACCGCCCGTTCTTCTATGATAGCCTCCGCGTATTTCTGCTCAAAAGCGGCTTTAAACGGGCTTAGCTGTTCAGGTGGCGCCTCATCTTTCCGATGTGTCAATCCGTCCAATAATTGTTCATCATTGCTGCTCAGTTCCTGTTCCTGTAATTCGTCTGCGATGATTTCCAGGTCAGGTTCCTCAAAAGGAAAGATACCCGAGCCACCTTTCATTTCTTCCAGCACTTTTTTTCGCAACCCGAGCAGCTCCTTTTTGGTCAATGGCGGTAATTTCTTTTGATTAAAGTATTGGTGGTAATAGGCACTGATCACATGGGAAATCACATCCCGTTCCACCTGGCTGAAAGTGCCGTCCGCGCCTTTCCATAGCAGGCCGATCAAAGTGCTCAGGAAATCTTTCTTTTCAATATTGTATTCATCCTCCCTGATCTGGAAGGGGTTCATCGTGATCGGCTTCTGATCTGTATAGGTAATGTACTTGCCCTTGTAATAGCTGCATAAACCTGAATAGGAATGACCTGTGTCGACAATGACCATATCCATATTGTAGGCCATATACTGTTCAATGAGCGCATTCATAAAAAAGCTCTTGCCGGAGCCGCTCGGTCCAAGGACGAACTTATTCCGGTTATTGATCCGGTTCGTCCGCATCGGGAGGTCAGCCGGGTCGATGCCTACCGGGACACCCTGGCGATCCGTGAAGCGGATCAGGAAGTCAGAAGGCTCGTCCTGCTGCATGGCCTCCTTGAAAAAGAAACAGACGGCGGCGTCGCAGGTAGTGAGGAACCAGTCATAATTTTTGAGCTCTACGCCATTGCCCGGCAAAGCCGTCCGGAAAAGTTCCAGCTGGTTATAGGCGTTCTTGCTAGGAATGATTCCCAACGAAAAAAGGGTGCTTTCAATAAAATTGCAGGATTTCTGCAAATGCTCATTCGCGGCTGCGACGACGATATTGAAATGGCAGTTGACCAGCAGTTGGTTTTCCCTGGCCACGTCATTCAATAACAGATCAATATCTGAAACGCAGATCTGATTGGCCGGGTCGGGAATGCCGGAATGCCGTTTTTTCTTTTGCTCCAGCTTGCGCAGTGTCATCGTCTGGCTGGGTATTTCAATGACCTGGTTGAAAAGGATCGTCTCAAATTCGGGCACCCTGAACAGAAAAGAAAGAAAGTCCACCGGGAATCCCCGCAGCGTATCTTTTTCGTTCAGCTCGATATGGCTGCTCACTTCCAGGGGGAGGTCGATATTATCGATATTGATCAGGCTGATATTGCGTACCGAACGCGGGCCCATCTTCAGTTCTGTTTCTGTGGGGTTGATATTGTTTAATGAAACGGGTCCGCCGAACTCCATTGCGAGGATCTGCATGACCAACAGGTTGATGCCTTTCTCATCCAGCAGTTTCGGTGAAGTTTTGCCAGCGGTGAGCACATCCATGACCTTGCCGACAGCCTGCCGGAAATCCCGCAGGGCTTTAGCCTCATAGACATAAAACGCGCCCTTTTTTACCTGCCTGGTGATCGTAAGATAGGTGTCCACCTTCAGGAACCTGCGGCCGGCAAAGTGATCATTGTATTTTTGCTGCAGGTATTCATCCGCCTGTTTTGCAGGGTAAATACCCCTGCTGATCACGTCCTGCTTTTGTAATAGGTAGCCGTCGCCCAATATCTTGACAATATTGATCATCAGTTGGTGAAACTCATCATACGCCGGAGCGGAAGCCGAATAACGGATGACCGGATTCACCATTTGAATAACGATGGAAAATTCGCCGCCGGAGCCAATCAGTAGCCCGTCGTCAATGCCTGCATAGGGTAATTTAAATACTTGTTTTGCCATGACGATTGATTTTTTTTAAGCTGGATGGATGGATATAGATGGCTTTGTCGCCTGATTTGCTATGCAGGCCATTTTTTTGTTTGTTCGCGATATACAGCAGCCCCCCTACAATGCAGCCGACCAGCACTAAAGCGCCGAGCCACATATTGATCAGCGCAATCGTCAGGCCTCCCAGGACCAGCCCGGCGAGCAGTGCGCCTACGCCCCAAAAGATAAATTTCCCTTTGAAGCCGCGGTAAACAAGGGGTTTTTGAAGCCCCTTGTATATTGCATAGCGCCTTGCCATCAGGTCAATCCGAAAAATGCCTTGATCACGACTGCGGAAACCACCAGGAATACGCAAGAGCCTCCCCAGCCCATCAATTCCTTATTGATATCCTGGTCTCCGGAATTCCACTTGGAGTACACCCGAATCGCACCGACGATGCCCACAATACCGCCGATGACCAGTACGACATTTGTTACCGGGCCCACATAGGTTTTCAGGGAGGTGGTGGCCGAATTGATGCCGGTGACACCGTTTTGGGCAAAGGCGGATGCCGTGCCCAGGGCCAGCACAACGGCTGTGGCCCACATTGTTTTTAATTTATTCATTTAAAGAGGTATTAATTTGTTTTGAAATAAAAAGGCGGCCTCCCGGTTTTTATCGGGAAAACCGCCAGGGTTATTTGGGTATTAAATAGCGGATCAGATGCCGAATACTGCCCGCAGGAAAGCGCCTGCCATCACCATGAACACAGCAGCAAAAAACCATGCGGCAACCGCTTCGTCAATACGCGGATGGCCCAACTGCCAGTTATGGTAAATGCGCACCGCGCCGATAATGCCGAAAAGGCCCGCCAGAACCAAAGCAAAATCCATTGCTGAAAAGAATGACGAAGCCAGTTGCTGCTGCGCTTGCTGCATTTCATCTATTCCGGGTTGGGCGCTTGCCCTCAATGCCAGCAGGCAACAGCAACCGGATATTAGAAATCTCCTCATCGTTAAAAGCTTACGGATTGTGTGTAGATGATAGCCTCCTGTTTGGCCAGGCGGAATAGCTCGTTAAAGCCGACACCGCCGGAACCAATCACTTCCGGCCCGGTTTTCCGTTTGGCAGGTGCTTCCGGCCGGGGCTTACTGTTTGTCCTGTCTCCTGCAACAGGATCATGCTGTAGTTTTGTTGGGGTGACGGTTTCTGAAAACGTCAGCTCCTGGTTATGCTGCTGCTCTGCCGGGATGCGCCTGCTCCCGGCAAGGTCAATCAGAATTACGGACAGGTAATACACGGAGTATATCCCGGCCACCCATAGTAAAAAGTGTATCCAGTTCATTCGTTCAATTTTTTGAGGAAGTTTTTGATGATGATTTTCAGTTCCGGGTGCTGCCGGATCAGTTCGCTAACTGCGTAGGCGATCACCTGCTGGATGTCGACGCCTGTGGCCAGTTTCAGCTGTTTCAGCAACATGGCTGTTTTCTTGTCCAGTCGCGCATGCACCGTAGCCTTTTGTTCTTTTTCATCGAAGGCCATAATCTTTTCCAATATTGCCTGGCGTTCAGTGGCATTTTTGTCGTTAAAAAGTTTCCAGTTCATAGCTCGAATTTGTCTAAGTGTTCTTTAATCACTGTTTTAATTTCCGGGTGTTTTTCCAACAGCTGCTTCACTGCATAGCAAAGCACCCGCGTCACCTCGATGCCCGTCGCCATTTTCAGGTGGTGCAGCAATTGTGCAGTCTGTACATCGAAGCGTCCATGCACCAGTGTTTTATGACCGGTAATATCATAGGCGCGAAGCTGGTCGATGATGGCCGGAATCGTATGGGGTTTTGTTGCTTTTTCTTTGGTGCCGCCGCTGGCTTTTCCGGGGTGTCCGGTTTGGCCATCCTGCTTCTTAGCTGGTCCGCCAGGGTTTTGATTTCATTCATAAATGGGGTTCGATATAATCTTGAAAGATGTGGCTGAATACCGGCACAATGGCCGCATGCACCGCCAGGGGTGTCTGGAAAGTGTTGGCCCGCTGGAAATCGATCCGGTCAGGAATGACCGCAGTAACAATCCCGATCTGGTTAAGCTGTTCGTTCACTTCCGTTTTGATCTCATATTTGACATTTGCTTTGATACGGTTCGGTACGAACAGCACCTGTACATCCGGGTTGATCTTTTTCAGCACCAGTGCAAAAGGCACCGTGGACTCAAAGCTGAACTCGTCATAAGAAAATGGGCACACCGCTATATCGGCTGCTTTAAACACCCGGATCAGGCCGTCGTCATCCAGTTTGCCCGGCAGGTCGATCAGTACGATATCCTTCGGACTGCTTTTGATGGTATCCTCCATTTCGGGAAAGTCAGCGAGGCTATAAGCCAGCACCTCATAGGGTTCGGCGTTTTCAAGGATCTTGGCTTTTTCAAACTTCTGTGAAATGGACTGCTGGTAATCCATGTCTAAAACGGTAACCTTACAGTCCTTCGACCGGGTTAGATAATTGGCCAGCAAAAGTGTGAGCGTGCTTTTTCCGGCCCCGCCTTTCTGGTTGCCTACAATAATGACCATGATTTAAAAAATTAATGTTAGCGGTGGTTAGTTCTTGCTTTTTTCTTTCTTCTGCGGTTCCTGCCATGGATGGCCTCGTCGTCAATGTCGGGGGCGATATAGGGTTCGGGGATATAAATATGCTGACGGTTGATCTCTTCCTGCATTTCAGTGTATTGGCTGAACTGCTCGGCCATGTGACCGAAATCTTTTTCCTCCAGTAGATCCGCTGTATCCATATACACGCCGGTTCCCGGATCACCTAAATAGAAATCTTCGCCTTGCCGGGTAAGCGTCAGGCCCTGGTGGTAAAGCCCCTGAATGAAATCGGGATAATTATACAAGGCGGCTTTTAATATTGCCGCATAATAATCACGTTGTTCCTCCCCGTGCGCACTGTCTGCTTGTTTTCGGTGTGCAGCAACCACAGTCTCCGCTTCAAAGCGATCATCTTTTTGCAGTGCTAATAATTCTTTCAGGGACATAATTTCGCCACCCTTGAATACGGTTTTTCCTGCATGATCAACGACCGTATAACCGTATGGCGGTTTATCGCCTGAAGCATGAAAAATGAGATCGATACCAAGTTTTTCCTTCAGAAAGGCCGCAAATCCGGAAGTGTACTTGCCATATTTTTTGATCAGGGTAGTATCATAACCGGCTGCATATTTATGGAATAAGGCCTTTAACTGAACCTTCCTGTCCGTGTCCGGGGTGTAATTTTTTAACCTTTCTTCGATAAGGGGCTGGTCAATTTCATCCTGTTGCTTGCCAAATTTGATAACGGCTAATTTTCCGTCCTGCTGCTTCAGTGTATAGCCCAGGCTTTCCAGCACCATCATAAATTGTGCTTTGGTGCCGACTTGGTAGGTCAGCGCTTTTGCTATATCAGATTTGGCATCATGCTTTTCATCGATGCCTAATACAACATTTAGTTGCTTAACTGCCCTGACCTTTTCAAAACTGTCACTGATCTTTTTGCCATCCTTGCCGACTCTCGTGGTCACCATGTGGATATGGTTATTCTTCGTATCCTTATGGTAAACGAGCAGATATGGCTGTTCGCCATAACCCATTTTTCCAAGCCATTGTACGGCAATAGCGGTTAACTCATCTTTGGTATATTCCTTTCCTTTGGCTGAAATCGCTGCGTGAAACTGCGGCAGCTTTACATGCTTGTTGGTTGCGGAAACCATTTTCAGGTAATTCCGGTAATCTTCCGGGCGCAACTGCTGCAAACCCTGTAAGGGCCCGAAGTTCGCCACCTTCATCAACTCGCCTTTATCCTTGTCAATTTTGTTGGTGTTATAGCTGACTGCTTTAAATTCTTTTGCAGACGGCATTATACGAACAATCATAGGCAGTGAAATAAGAAAAGGTTAATGAGGAGCAGGCTCAACGGGAACTGGTTCTAAAAATCCAGCTCACAACGAACCTGTTATAAACGAACGTGTTCATTAAAAACTCGTTCATTCCGAACGCGCTGCTAAAAAACCAGTTCGCTAACCTTCTGCTCCTGAAGAACGCGCTCCCAGCGAACCCGTTCTCTGCGAAAACCAATCAGGTTATTTTTTAACCCGTTCTTTCAGAACCTGCTTAATTTTATCCAGTTCGCTGCGAACGGATTAATGATTAACCAGTTCCCTGCGAACCAGTTCCGGGTTCTAAACCATTTACCTTCCCAATAAGCGAATGATCTTTCTCAGCGCTATTTCCAAAGCCTTCTGGTTTTGAATATATATATCAAACAGCAGGTTAAACCGCTCCATTACTACCGGCGATAGCCTGCCGTTTTTATTCAGGATATTGGCGTATCGCGCCAGTTGGTTGATGTTATTGCCACACCTTCCCATTTCTGAACCAATTCCGTCAAGCAGGCCAATCAATTCCTTCGCGTTGACAATGGTGAGCGAGGCATCCTGCAACAACCGGTTCCGTACCAGATCAGTCCTGCGGACACCCAGCGTCTTTTCTAACTCAATTACCAGTTTAAATTCGTCCTCTGTAAACCTTGCGTCTACCTTCTTTGTCCGTTTATCGGCTGTCTTTTTGGGCCTGCCTGTTTGCATACATCTATCTGAAAAAGAGGGAACGAGTTGCGAGTTCCCGATATTCCCCGGTTGTCCTGCGGAGTGAATGAGGAGTATAGCCGGGGACCGGCGTAACGACGATTGAACGGAGCGGGACGTCCGGGGCAAGATTGCGATTGGCTGACAAATTACGACGAAGGAGTTTTTGTCGGACAAGAGCACATCTTGCAAGGATAAAAACCAAAAGATAACCAGTTACCTTACGCGTGATTTGAAAGGAATCTCACCTTGAAAAATGATTGCCATTCAATCCGGCGATGAGCTTGTCGTTATAATCATTATGCCCTTCATATACCGGTGAACAATCCACAGATTGTCTGAGTGCTTGCTGAAAAGTAACAGTAGCTTTCCGTCCGGTTGTATCATTATCAAAATACAAGGATATGTCATTGAAATCCTTTGCTTTCCTGATGCCTGACTGAATAAGGGCTATTGAATTTAAAACCAGTACACTTTCATCAGCGAACGTGTTCTCTGATAGCCAGCTCAGGTAATTGATAAAACCTTCAAAGACGGCAAGCTTGTCAGGATTGCCCGGAATAAAACTGATGGCTTTGTGGCCAAGGCAGCCCTTGAAGTTGACACTCCGGACTTCCCAGGCGCCCAATTCGTTTTGCCAGCCCGCTCCAAAGAAATGCTTACGGTTCCTTTTGTCATCCTCCACATAATAATAGACTTCTTTGAGTCTGCCCTGTGCTTTGAGCCAGATACCCCGGCTCTGCAGGTAATTGGTTATAGCCGTGTTAAGGCCTAGGTCTTTTACTTCTAAAACCTTGTAATGCGGTTCTTTGATCGCAGAGCGTTTACGCTTTGCCTTGTCCGTATTTGATTGGACCGGAAGGGCAGCGCCCATAATATTGCTGATTTTTTCCAGCACTTCCTGAAAAGAGGAACCTTTCCAATACAGCAAGCCAAAATCGATGATGTTACCGCCTTTGCCTTCACCGTGATCGTACCAGCAGCCTAATTTGTCGTTGACAGAAAAGGAGGGGGTGGTATCGGAATCCCGGAGCATACTCCAATAAATATGTTCCTGTCCTGATTTTCTGTGAGGCTGGTAACCCAGCCGTGAAAGCAGGTCAACCAATGAAACATGATCTTTAATGTCGCGGGCGTTAATGTTTGCATTCATAAAATTGATGGCATAAAAAAAGGGAGCAACAGGGCTCCCTCCTATAAAATATATTTTCGGAACTACTCACCTCGGTTTCTACAAACCGGACTCTCGTCTGCCATTGCGCTTTCGCTATCTTGATACAATCTCAGCTTCACAATATTTCCTGGTGCTAACAGGATAATGCTTCGTTCCCGGATGTCAAAGACCTTAAACAGTCTGCCATTGGCATTGGGACAAAGGTTGGAAAGCTCGAAATCGATAATGGGTTCCTTCGAGGGTCGGACCCTCAAATAATTTTGATAACAGGTTTGACAGGTGAAAATCATTTAATTTTCACAGTAGTTGACAATGAATAA
Organism: Mucilaginibacter gotjawali; assembly: GCF_002355435.1. Classification (NCBI taxonomy): domain Bacteria; kingdom Pseudomonadati; phylum Bacteroidota; class Sphingobacteriia; order Sphingobacteriales; family Sphingobacteriaceae; genus Mucilaginibacter; species Mucilaginibacter gotjawali. Next base: position 4,208,357 of record NZ_AP017313.1, on the reverse strand, counting down.
TTAACCGAAAGGATTCTATGAACTATTAAATGATCACAGGGTAATTAGGACCTTCAATGGAGCGTGGTGCAAAACGATTGAGTAATGGTATCGCAAAACTTGTGTAAAAATACTGCGTTAGAAAAAAAAATGATTTAACTAACTAGTCAACATTTAAAATGTTTAATTTTTTAGAGAACTGGTAAAATTTTCACCTTTAAATCGTCAGCGGTCCGTGGACTTTTTCATGCCGTTTTTCGCGGTAACAATATATAATAGACACCCGCCGGTAGTTTTTTCCATTGTATTCGCCGTTCCAATACTGCACTTTGTTGTGTGAGTTGTACCAAAATCCATAGTAGTCAAATCGATAATTTTCAGTAAATTATTTAACTTTAAAAGCTATATAGAAAGACATTATTGATATTCGATATCGCTAATTAATACCTATATTTTTTCTGTTTATAAATTCAAATCTTATTTTTCTTGGTGATTCTTTGTATGACGCTTTGTTGTTTTCTACGTCCTTTAAAAATAAAGAAGAATCCTGTTGCTTGATCACTCTGTTTTTTATGGCATGTTTTACAATAAAAATTTTGCCGAATCAAATGGGGGGTATAAGTGTAGTCCAATGTCATTAGATATGATTGATCTTCTTCAACTGCAACATTGTACGTGTTGGATAAATTTCTATTTTTATACTTATTTTCAATAGGTAATTCCCAGGTCGTAACCGATGTTTCTCAAAATAGAAACTCTTTATGAGCTTTTTTTTAAAAAACTGTTTGCCGTTTGTAAATATTTCAACATCAATTTGTTCATTATTTAAGCTATTATTTGATATACCTAAATCGATGTTATCGGAAGGTTTATTTTTGGTTTTACACGATGAGAAGCAAATACCTAAAACGATAATTCCGGCTACAAGAAATTTATTTTTCATGATATTAATTTTTAGAGGCAACTGTTACGGTTGCTGCACTTTTGGAGCAAGTAATTTATAAAAATAGTCTAATGGAAAAAAAGAGTTAAAATTATTAACAATGTCACTCGAAGGATTTTAACCTTCGGCTTCCTAGAAACTTAAAAATGTATTATATTTTTTTTGCAAATTCATCTACAGCACCGTCAAAAGTATTAGTAGTTTTCATGTCGATTGTTTTATTACTTAAATATTCATCCCTACAGGCTTTTACGACAGGATTATTGTAAAAATCTGATTCGTATGCCCCCATTCAACGCCACTTACAGCCTCTTTCAATTGGTTTAGCATGTGATATCGAAAATAATAACTTAGTCCTATTGATGGTAACATGTTTGGAGTAGCTTTTATTTTGCACTTTAACGGCTATGCAAACTGACCGTTTATTTCTCCCTATACTTCCAAACAAACCCGTTCCATTGCTTGTACATCCCCTTGGCCACCTGGATGATCACTTTGTCCTCAATACGAGTTTGCCTTGCGGCTTCTTTTATACTCCGGTATTCTTTTATAAAGTTCCCCTTTAAATCATATTGCTCCACCGGCTTGCTGGTGGAATAGTTTTTGCGCCAGTGGGTACGATCACCTGTTTTGAGGATGGATGGAGGAACCCTGTCCCGTGCAAAGGCGCGTAATGATTTTTCGCTTTTAGTCATCAACCGTAAATTCTCAGGCTGGTTGTTATAACCGTCGCCATCGAGATTGATGACATACAAACCGTCTTTTTCGTAATCTAGGTGCGGGTCAATAAATGTCTTGTAAATGAGCCTGCGGGTGTTGAAACATTTTGGCTCGCTTTCAACGGTTAGTGTTACTGACAAATAGATCGAAGGGTCACCCGTTTTAAGGTTTTGGTTTTGATTGACTTTCTGACTTAGGATCTGTCCTTTTACAAACTGCTGGTAGAGCCGGGGATGCGGGATAATACGGTCCAATGATTTTATTCTGCCCAGTGTAGAGGCCTGGTAGGTGCTTTCGAAACCTGGAATATCCTTCCATACCTCCCCGGAATGTCAGCTAATGATTTATTTTGATAAGGTGGTGTTAGGTCGGCCATCGTAATTATAGCTTTTGGTTAATATTTAAATAACCATCAAACTACAAATATGATAAATACTTTTCTCTTTTGACTTAATCAACGGTAAAACGCATAAAACTGTTAAAGGATTACCTCTACGTTGAAGGAATTGAGCTCAAAATAAATATTTCAAAGCCGCATGTATTTTCTTTGGATTTCTAAAATTTATATTTTACATTAGACTATTAAATTTTATCCAAAAACCTATAAACCTAATTTGCAATGAAACCATCCAGTATACCTCGAACCTGATTGGCTCAACCCAATTCCCCTTGGGCATGATATTGATGCCAATTATTTTTTGTTACCTAAAACGCCTTTTCGAATGAAACTTATTAAACTTAAACCATTTCTTTTGTCTTTTCTGACAGTTGCCTCATGCTTTTTGCCATCTCATTTAAAAGCGCAGTCAGGTACACAGATCAATTATTTTGTTCCGCAGCCTTTTCCGCGCTCGCCCACAGCTACCGCGATTGAGAAATATGGCACGTACCAGGTAAATGAATTTACCGGAATACCTGATATATCGATACCGCTATACACGATTGAAGCGGGCGGTTTTCAAGTACCAATTACGTTGTCGTATCATGCGTCAGGTAATAAGGTCACTGATGTGGCAAGTTGGGCCGGACTAGGTTGGTCTGTTTCGGGCGCAGGACAAATTACCAGGCGTACCTACGGGCTTCCTGATGACATGCCTTATGGTTGTTTAAATGGCTATGTTTGGCAGAATAGCGCTATCAATACCTCAACATATGCGGGTGTTTACTATCTTGAAAAGGCATCCGACGGGACTTATGACACAAAGCCGGATATTTTCTCCTACGATTTTCCAGGTCACGGAGGTAAATTTTTTATATATGATTCTGTAGGCACCTATAAGGTCAAAATGTTACCTTATGCTCCTTTAAAAATAAATTACAATCTGGTTGCTTATTCCTATAGTAACCCACCGCCCAATACTGGACTTACCCGATTTACCATTGCAGATGAGCACGGCAATAACTACACGTTTGGCGATGCCTCCACCGAAACCACCTATTCCTCAACATCTGGGCACACAGGCAGCACTTCGGCATCCGCATGGAAACTGGAGAATATGATCAGCCAAAACAGGAGAGATACGGTTTCTTTCTCTTACCAGAATGACGCAATAATTTATCCTTCAGCGGATGGAGAAATTTATTCTGTTATTGATCAGATCGTTGGTACTGGCTATCATAATGCATCGTACAGCTCGACACCTACGACTCCCGGAAACTACAATAGTACATCCGAGAAGTTAGTAAGCCAGATTACATTCAAAAACGGCAAGGTGGTCTTTGATCTGGACGCTTCCTCCAGACAAGATATCAACGTTGGCTCGGGGTCGTATGCGTACGGACTAAAGGATATTAAGGTATATAAATACAACTTCGGCACGAAAGCGATGGAGTTACAGAAAACCATTGTGTTTTATAAAAGTTATTTTAACTCCGGCGGTAATCAACGACTAAGACTCGATTCCATACAAATACTCGATAAAGCGGGCAGCATCGTTCAGCATTATCGTTTCGGTTATAACACCAGTATCAGTTTGCCGGCATATACCTCGTACCAGCAGGATTACTGGGGATTTTATAACGGAAAAGCTAACAGTATGCTGACACCGCAGCAAACAATCAGTTATCAGCCAGTGTCTGGCGGAAGCACTTCTTATGTGACTATCGGCAGTAGTGTTGCAAATGGACGCAACTGCGATTCTAATTATATGCAGGCGTTCGTGTTAGATACGATACGCTACCCCACCGGTGGCTATTCTACGTTTACTTACCAAACCAACCAATATTATAGTGGCAGTACGCTAATGCTGGCAGGAGGGTTACGTGTTAAGACGATAAGCAGTTACGATGGAATCAATCCGACACCTATTGTTAAAACGTATATTTATAACAGCGCACGAGCGAATTTCTTACTGGACTATGGTTATTTCAGCACCCAGCAAACCCACCGGTTATATGGATCGAGTCCCATAAGTACTGAAATTGTACGTACATATTCAAATAATCCTCACTGCGATCTTGAGGGTTATGATGGCGCAACCGTTGTGTACCCGTCAGTTACTGAATATATCGGTACGCCAGGAACAAATGTTGGTCGAACTGACTACACCTTTACTGATCAGCAGGACGCTTATACTAGTGCCTCAATGTCCGGAAATCTTATTTACATCAGCGCATTTTATGTAAGAGGCCATCTTTTGACGAAAAATGAATATATCCATCTCTCCGGTGGTGGCTATCAAATCGTCAAATCGACAAGCAATAGTTATACCGCCTTTCCCTATACATCGTATAGTTATGTCGGCCTGGCTGTAAGAAAGTTATTTTATAACGAAGGTGCACCAAACCCGATCTCTCCGGGTACACAAAGTCCGGATGATACTAATTCTTTCCTTTATCCGAATTACTATATCACTTCAGACGACAATTATTTAACCGGCACTACGGTTAACTATTACGATACGAATAATCCAGCTAATTACACGACATCAACCACAACCTACAAATACGATAATCTCATTCATCAGCAAGTCACCCGCAGCTATCATACAGATAGTAAGGGAAACACGCTTGTTTCGGTCAGTAAATATCCGGCCGATTATCCATCGGGCAACGCCGTTATTGACACCATGGTAAGCCGCAATATGCAGGCTGAAGCTATCGAAAAATATGACACGCTAAAAAATGTGACAACTGGGGTCAATGCGGTGGCTTCAGGGGAACTGACGACTTATAAGTTTGGAACGAATAACGCTGCCGTATTGTCGACTATCAAAACATTAAGAGTTGCACTGCCCCTTACGAGTTTTAGTCCTTCAACAATAACCTCTGGCAGCTTAACTAACGATACCCATTACGAACAGGTGATTAGCTTTGACAATTACGATAGCAATAATAACCTTACACAGTTCACCCCGAGAAATACAACACCGGTCAGTATTTTTTGGGGCTATCTCGGCGAGAGCCCGATAGCACAAGTAAAGGATGCCATAAGTACAAATGCAGCCTATACAAGTTTTGAGTTTGGCGGAAGTCCAAGCAATAATTGGTATTATAGCGGCACACCTGTCACTGATCTAACGGCGCCCACTGGAAGCCTGGTTTATCCTTTAAGTTCGGGTTCAATTTCAGCATCAGTTTCAAGTGGTGTCGGCTATACGTTGTCCTACTGGAGTAACGGCGGTGCTGCAACTGTATACGCAGGCGGTTATTTGACTGGAACAGCATTAACGAGTATTAACGGTTGGACCTATTATGAATATCTGATACCGACCAGCGTAACAACTGTCAGCATCAGCGGAAGTGTATCAATAGATGAATTGCGACTCTATCCATCGGCTGCCCAGATGACCACGTACGCCTACGATCCGTCAGGTGTGCGTTCTATATCCGATACTAAGGGACTTAATAATTACTTTGAATATGACTTTGCGCAACGCTTGAAAAACATCAAAAACTTTTACGGATATATTGTCAATAACTATGGCTACCATACCTATGATCAGACAATAGGCAATCAACTGCAATCGGCGGTTTTTACGCGCAATAACTGCCCACCCAATACCACACCAGGATCATTGACGTATACCGTACCAATTAACCGGTATTATTCTTCCACCCAAGTTTCGGCAAATGCGGATGCTACCTATGATATGAATGTCAATGGGCAGGCAAAAGCGAACCAGTATTGCGGATGCCCGGTGATTACAACTTCTTTTACTTTGAGCAATTCTACGGGTTTGACGGGCTTTCAGGCTACATTTTCCGGAATAGCAACGCCGTATAATTTCCCCTCATCGGGAAGTACGGTAATAAATGTGCCTGTGGGAACGTATGCGACTATTTCAGTTAACGCAGTCGGTTCGGGTACCCACACGTTTACGCTGACAGGATATACACCTGTAGTAGCACATTCTGCAAGCTTTAGTAGCGTGGCAGTGACTTCTGGTTCAAATCTAACCTTATCAATTCAGTAAGCCATGAAAAATATTTTTAAGCAAACCAGCCAGCGCACTATCCGGTTTACTTACACCAATCTATTAACGGTTGTATTTGGATTATTGTTTACGGCTATTATATCTTCCGCAAACGCACAAACCCAAACCAATAACTACGTCATTACCCAGACACCCCGCATTAGTGGCATAAATAATGATAGTACCATGGTGGCCAATAATACGGACAAAACCAAGGTGCAGATTACCATACAATATGTGGATGGGCTTGGCCGAGTCATACAAACGGTGCAAAAACAAGCCTCTCAGTTAGGATATGATATGATTCTGCCACAAGTCTACGACAAATATGGACGAGAAGTATATAAATATCTACCCTACACTCCGCAAACGGGCACGGCAGGTAGCTTTCGATCTAGTGCAGTAAGTGCCGATAGTGTGTTCTATTCATCTCCGCCGTCGGGATCAGGTATCACAGTTATTGCGGATCCGCATTCGCAAACAGGCTTTGATAATTCACCACTGAATAGGCCGGTGGAGCAAGGTGCGCCCGGTGTACTCTGGCAACTGGGCAGCCATACAATTAAGATGGTTTATACCCTGAATAATAGCACGGCTTTTACCGGTGATTCATTGAATGGACGACAAGCGTCCTTGTATTATGTGACGATTGGAAGTGACAGCAGCAGAACACTACATAACAATGGCTATTACGCAGCAAATACTCTAACTATTACCATTTCCAAAGATGAGAATTGGGTTAGCGGAAGAGCTGGTACTATGGAGGAATATAAGGATATTGATGGCCGGATCGTTCTAAAGCGAGCCTATAATTACAAAAATAATAGCGTAGAAATGCTTTCCACCTATTATGTGTACGATGATCTGGGGAAATTGTCATTTGTACTTCCTCCCGTAATCACTGCTGCCGATTCGGCATTAGCGATTAGTCAAACTAAACTCAATAACTTGGGTTATCAGTATCAGTACGATGGTAAAAATAGACTCGTCGGTAAAAAGATACCTGGCAAGGGGTGGGAATATACAGTCTATAATCGGATGGATCAGCCTGTTGCTACTCAGGATAGCTTGCAAAGGTTTAATAAGCAATGGGTTTTTACCAAGTATGATGCGCAGCAAAGGATGATCATGTCGGGCATTTGGAATAACGGCGGAACCAGTATTAGTCGCTCAAGTCTGCAAAGCATATTGAATGGGATCACCACCAACCTGTATGAAGCCGTCGTTAACAGCGGTAATGGTTATACCAATGTTGCCTGGCCGACGACTAATGTGACGGCCACATTGGCACTTAGTTATTATGACACCTATTCAAATATTCCGGGATTTTCCTCCACAGGATATTATATTACTTCAGGGGTGAGTCAACTGACTCGTAGCCTGCTTACTGTAAAGAAAACAGCGGTATTGAATACGCCAACTGACCAATTATGGAATGCGGTCTACTATGATGATTTGGGGAGGACATCGCAAAATTATGCACAGCATTATTTAGGTGGAGTAGTGAATTTAGCCAACTATGATAAAGATAGTACTCTTTACAACTTTGTTAACCAACCAACTTCCGTTACAAGAAAACATAAGAACATAAACAATACTTCATTTCCACTAGTTACTATTACGAATACCTACTATTACGATCAGGTAGGTAGGAAGAGATCTACGTGGGAGCAAATAAAAAAGCTCAATAACACCCCTACCACGAAAATTTTGATTTCAAAAGTAGACTATAATGAAATAGGACAAACCTATATTAAACACTTGCATAGCACTGATAGTGTGAATTTTCTGCAGAACGTCAGTTATCAATACAATGCCAGAGGGTGGCTCACTGCAAGCAGCTCTGCGTTATTTGCGATGCACCTTTATTACGACTCGCTAACCAACAAGGCATATAATGGTAATATAATGTATCAATACTGGGGGTACCCCACAGTTAACAACCATTACACGTATACTTACGACAAACTCAACAGACTTACCTCGGGCGTTTCAACAGTTTCGAATAATGAAAGTAGCATAGTTTACGACAAAATGGGCAATATTGTCGGCATGAACAGGTTTCAAAATGGCACTAAAATTGATTCTCTAAGTTATACTTTTACTGACGCGTCTGGTAATTATTACAACCAGCTACTTAAAATCACAGATAAAACCACCAACGATGTCGGGTTAAAGCACGGGACCTGGACCTATAGTTACGATGGCAATGGTAATCTTGTAAGTGATCCAAGTAAAGGCCTTACAGGTATAAGTATAAGTTATAATTTAGTTAATTTGCCGCAAAATATAACGGGGAGCAAGTCGATTACCTATACCTACGATGCTATTGGGAATAAATTGAGACGTGTAAGTCCAGCGACAGGCACCACTGATTACATCAATGGCATTGAGTACGACGGGACAACTACTGATACGCTCGATTTTATCCAAACGGAGGAAGGAAAAGCTGCATCATACGGCTCAAATAGTTATGACTATATCTATTATTTGAGCGACAACCTTGGGAATACTAGGGTTACTTTTGACACCAAAACAGGTTCGGCGGCGGCCATACAAAAAGATGATTACTATCCGTTTGGATTCGAAATCTTAAGAGATACATTAGTTGGCTCGAAAAATGAATATCTTTACAATAAAAAAGAGCTGCAGGAGGAGCTAGGTGAATACGATTATGGCGCACGTTTCTATGACCCGGTGATTGCGAGGTGGAATGTGATTGATCCGATGGCAGACGATGCCCGGCGATGGACACCTTACCGTTATGGATTTGATAATCCGATAAGGGTTATAGATCCTGATGGCATGTTTGAATATAGTAATGGTTATCAAACTTTAAACAGCGAAACTGACGCGAGTAGTACAAATTTTAGCGGAAGTTATAATCTAACAAATACGGAAACCGCAAAGGTCAGTAAGGGTGGAGGTCTTCCAGGAACAAGGCCAACTACGAAAGCGGATGCCGCAAAAACCGCTTCTAAAATTCCGAAGTTTAGGCCTCAAAAATCCTCTCCGCATAGAGTTCCTTTAAATCCAACTAATCAAGGTGTTATTAAGGCATGGCCTCCTCCTGAACAAGTTAATTACCAAGATTTTGGTCTTCCATCTACTAGTTTGGCTATCGTGAATAACACAGTGGATACCTATGGTGCTGTATCGGGCGTTTCTGAAGTCGGAGCTATATACTCAAAAGTTAAAGCTTATTTTTCTGTTGTTGAAGATGTGCCATTAGCAACACGATTTATTGTAAGTGCAGATGGCGTAGTCAATGATTTAGGACCAACCATAAACAGAATTGAAACGGGAGGGTCTTTCCCACACAGAAATGATGCCTCAATATTTATGAACAGAGATGGACTTTTGCCAGCAAAACCATTAGGATACTATACTGAATACGTCCACCCTACCCCCGGCCTTCTTAATCGTCCCGGGGCGATGCGTTTTGTTGTTGGACAAAATGGTGAGATGTATTTTACAGCGGATCATTATTTAACATTTATTCGAGTAAAATGATTATGGAGATGAATAGGATTAGATTTGAAGAAACACCTAGATTGTACAATCCAAGTTTAGCATTTGTAGCACACTTGTCAGGCGTAACAAATAAGGAAACACTACTGTCTACATTATGCAAGGAACTCAAATTTCCCAATTATTTTGGGTTTAATTGGGATGCGTTATATGACCTACTAAGAGATTTTGACTGGATTAAAGAAAGAAGAATTGTATTGGTACACGATACTCTACCGATACTTGATTATGAAAATTTATACACGTATGTTGAAATATTATATGATTCCGTTTATGATTGGAAAGATGATGAAAACCATTATTTAGAAGTTGTGTTCCCTAAAGATTGTGAAAGTATCGTCAAAGAAATATTAGATAACAAAATTAACCCTGCACTATGATGCAGATGTAAATAGGTCAAAAGAGGCGGAGATTGTGACCCAGAGAAAAGTTTGTGATGTAATACACCGGGACTGAGTACGGAACACTATCTTTAATATTTAATTAATGGGCATAAACTCTACTGGGTTAGCCCCTATTCACAAAGTAGAGGAATATGAGACAAAAGGATTAATTGCCTAAAACACTCTAAGTGCATTTTTGAGTATTGATTAAAATAATACCGAAATACACGATTGGGTCTTAGTTTTCTTTAAATAATATCTGGACACATGGTGTTGACGGCGATGTAAAGAAATTTTAATAATAAATATAAATACTGCACAAATTATGCGGTCTAATCGCAATTTGCTAGTTTTGATACTATTGCTCCTATCTACAACAACTTACAGCCAGCAGCAGGACGTAGCTTTCCATTTAAGCAGTGAACTTTTGAATGGTAAAACAATACTTAAAATAAAGCGTGATTTCTATGACCCTTATTTGTGGGTGCTTGCTAAGAATAACGAGGTTTACCGCATTAATAGTCTCACCAAGAAGATTGATGACTACAGTGATAAATTTGCTGCTTATAGCAGTTTACAGTTTATTGATATAGCTGGCCGCAGCCAGGATACTGTATTTATCGCTGCTAATTCTGCTAATATTGTACAATATAAAAATGGCTCAGTGCGCTTACTTGGCCCTGCTGATGGCATACTGGGTACGGTAAATTCAATCGGGATCGATAAAAATTTGTACTATCAGGAAACTTACGTTGGACATTGCCTGATAATCGGTACCAGTGGCGGATTTTGCCGATATAACATGGACAACGAAAATGCTGCTCAACTTTTAAACAATGGATCAAGTAAAATATACGAGGCTACGTATCGAAAAGAAATGTACAAAGATAGTTTCGGCACCAACCCTTTTGCTGGCAATGATACGATTAATTACCTCCCTGTCGATCATGAAAACTGGGCAGGAGGTGTTTATGGGGAATACTTATGGGAAGGTGGAAAATCTTTCGGGTACAATATCAATACCGCATATTATATATCCTCAGATGTACAAGAACTCGGTGATGTAACTGACTTGACCAATTTATTTTGGGGAAACAATAAGGGGATGTTTCAAAATTCGGAAAAGCGAAGTTACTCATCCGGTTCCGCTCATGGTCATTATCTAAACGATATTACAGTAAACAAAATCACAAGTATTTATGGCCTTGTTGCTTTGGGTGATAACGGGTCACCCGGCTATCCGGGAAATATAAAAGAAAACCTGTTAGTCGGCACGGATGTCGGGCTCTATTTCAGCAGTACCGTATACAACAACTATGAGTCAAATACCTGGCTTGCTACATTCTTACGACAATTTTCTTTATTTCATTATGGCGAACTTGGCAATATCAGGGTAAATGATATTTGCGTTAATACTTCGTCCACTACAATGCCTATATGTGAAGATGGTGTTTGGCTAGCCTGCGACAACGGGCTTTATCTGATCAAGCCCGATTATGCTCCGTTCTGGAACGGTCAACAGTCATATACGATAAGTTTTGAAAATCAGGCAAATACTGTATCAAAGATCGAGTTATGCGCTGGTAGCTCTGTAACGGCAGTTGCAAGCTTTCTTCTTGATCCGACAATTGCCATTCAGTGGTATGCAAACGGGAAGGAACTGCCGGGTAAATCGCAGAATTCGCTGGAGATCAATTCAAGTGGTGATTATTACGCAGTATTATACGATCCCTGCGGAAATACGCATCTTGAAAGTAATCATCTTACGGTACAAGTAATCACCGCCCCTGTCTTCACTTTCAACTACCCCGATAAGATCCAGCAATGCGATAATACCCCGCTTACCCTGCAAACTACCGATAATCCCGGCTATACTTACCGCTGGTATACCAACGGCGTGCTCAACGGCAATACCACTTCATCTTACACCGTTACCCAAACCGGCAAATACAAAGTTGAGGTAAGCGCCTGTACCAATAGCTGGGTGCCCTCAAAAGAAGTGGAGGTCGACCTGGTTACCCTGCCCGTTCCGCAGGTAACTTCAGATAAAGCCGTTTACTGCGCCGAAGATATTGCCGTACTGGCAGAGAGTGCCCCAACCGATCCATCCTACACCATCAACTGGTACCGGGATGGTACTTTGCTGACTGCAGATAAGAATTTAACTACCATCAATGAAACCACAGCCGGCAGCTACACGGTGGTGCTGGCCAGCACCATTTCCACCTGTACCCAAACCTCGTCGGCTTTACCCCTTGCCTTTACCCCTGCGCCTGTTTTTACCTTTAATTACCCCAATCAGCTGCAATATTGTATAGGCACACTGCTTACCCTACAGGTTACCGGCAGCGCCAATTACCAGTACCGCTGGTATAAGGATGGTACGTTAAACGGAATCACAACCACATCACTACCCATAACCCGAAACGGCGCCTATAAAGTGGAAGTAAGCAGTTGCGCCGGAAGCTGGGTAGCATCAAAAGAAGTGCAGGTTGCATTTGTAATTGTACCCGTGCCAGCCATCAGTACCGATAAGCCGGCGTATTGCGTGGGTGATAATGCTACTTTGTCCCTGGCGGAAACAGTCGATCCGGATTACACCATCCAATGGTATAAAGACAATGTGCCCGTACCCAACAGTACAGGTCAAAGTTCCATTGTAACCAATGTGCCCGGTAGTTATACCGTAACCCTTGCCTACAGTACGCCAAATACCGATGGCAGCACCTGTTCGCAATCCTCGGCGGTACAGGCTATTACTTTTAATCCGCCGCCAACGGTAAGTATCGAAAAAATTGTAAATACCACCATTTGCGATGGGCAAACAATAAACCTGAAAGCAAATTATAACGGTGGAACGGTGCAATGGTCCACCGGTGAAACAACCGACCAGGTCTCCATAACCCAGGCAGGAACCTACACCGCAACCGTCACTTCAACCGCAGGGTGCCAGGCTGCAGCCAGCACCGATATTGCCTTTTTGCCCAACCCGGTTTTTAGCGTGAACGATACTACTATCTGTACCTATAAAAAACAGGTGGTGACGCTTACTGCACCGGCCGGATTTGCCCAATACGACTGGAACGGGCAAACAGGCGGCCAAACCTACCAGGTAAGCCAGCCGCAAACGGTTAGCTTAACCGTAACGGATGCAAACGGCTGCCAGGCCACCCAGCAGATAAAAGTAGCCGACCGATGCCCTGATATCTATATCCCCAATACCTTTACCCCCAACGGCGATGGCATTAACGATACCTGGGTAATAGAAGGGCTGGATAGCGACCCTACATCAACTGTAAAAGTATTTACCCGTAACGGTGTGCAGGTATTCAGTAGCATCGGCTACGGCACGCCATGGAACGGCGAATACAAAGGCAAAAAGCTGCCAGCAGGAGCTTATTATTATATTGTTACGGCGAAAAATGGGTCGCAAAAATTTAGCGGGTCGCTGACGGTGATTTATTGATCTAAATAGCTGTCATAATAATTCTTGACTCATTCAGATATATCTACTAAGATTTTTCATTTATCTTAGTATCCTCTCCAAGCAAATTACTGATATCTCGTTTTTTCGCTTTTTTCTTAACAACTTGCCATATTAACTCCACATTGGTATTGGTTATGTCAGCCAGTTTAAGCATGTCATTAACTGTAAAGTTTTCCGGGGAATCGAATTTAGTAACATAGCCATTATTGCCTATTCCTAAATGCAGCAATAAGCCCTGTCACGTACATTTCACCAATATCAGACATCTTATTTATCTTACCTGTTTCAAATCTTGATTGAATAGAAATTAAGGTGCTTTTCAATTTGGCCGGATTCACACGAGTTTTTTTGCCATATATTTTATCGTTTGGCCAAAAATCCGATGGATACTAATTAATAGCACGAAATAACATTGCATCAGTTTGTAAAAACACTAATTTAGTGTTAAACAATTATTTTAGATGTTTATTTATCTACATTTGAATAACATATCTCTACTTATAATATCAAACACCCAAAATCGGATGTTGAATATTGGATGATAGAGGATATTTGTTGTTTTTTATCTGGCATTTGGATTTTGGATCTTGCTTTGAAAATATAGGAATTTTTAAAATTGTAAGAGAAAGATAACTATTCGTTATTTTTTGAAGATAGCGGTGGACTCACTCTTGTATGTACTTCGGCCTCCTACAGGCTTCAAAGTATACTTGAGCGGGTTTTCACTATTGTAGAAATTCCCTCAAATAAATCGGTTTATAATTTCAAATGATATTAAAAATTGAAATATGAACTGTTTTCAATAGCTCCATAATTTCCACCCTTAATACCTATCAGCCGATATCTATTTTCTGTCGACACATTTCGCCTTTGTGTCGAAACTGATAAATAGTTTACTTCGGATTTTTCCATATTCGCTTTCGAATTAACAAAAGCGCCTTATTAGCAATTATTGAATCACAGTCAGTAAAATAATGCTCATAAAAAAGTTTCGATTAAAATTTAAACAGGCTCTAATAGGTGGATAATTATTCATCGAAAAATGGAGCATAAATATAAAATAGAATACCTTTTGAATTCAAAGACTAATTAATTAAATTTGGCAAAACAATAAATAATCGCTAAACCGAATCATATGTTTTCATTTCCTCCAGAATCCAATACCATTGCAACAGCTTATCAACTGTTTAAAAATTTATTCATTAACATTTACCCGCGCAGCAGTAAGCGAGAGTTAGAACCGACGGGTTTATAAGGTTCAATTCACGATTAACGATAGTCGCTGCTTTAATATTTTGCAGTACTTAAACTGAAAGGCGATAAGTATTCCCTGCCGCGTTGCCGTATTGGTTTATTTAATGACTGTGTTGCAGTGGTAAAATCAAATTGTTATAGATAGCGCTTCGTTTCTGCCGGTTGTGGGAATTTTTGATAGTAGTCACTACTGTATCAAGCTAAGAAATTAAAAATGCGTTCTTTCAATTTTTAGGTCCTTATCCAAAGAACTTACCGGGTAGTGATGTGAGGTATTATTGGCGATGGCAATTTAGGTACAGAGGTTTCCAAAGCAGCATCTTAACACTCCATTTTTAAATAATCTAAATCTTCTAACAATAAATTATTCATCAAATTCTTGAAAACTCTGAGGTCAAAGCTTGAATCTATTTTAAAAAGAATATATATAGAATCTGATACGGGTACTTCATCATCTTCTCTTATGATTGGTGATTCAGGGGTAGCATTATTTAGAATATTGTATTTGAAACATTTTGAAAATTCACTGTATGATGATAAAACTATTTCTACAATCCAAGCATTAGCTGAAAGTTTAGTATCCTCTAATGATAATAGTTTTTGTTACGGGAACTCCGGGACTAAATGGTTTTTTTCTTATCTCTATCAACTGGAGATCATAGAAGAATGTGATTATAACAACATATGCTTGGGTGATGAATTAATTGTTGAAAGCGCCCTGGGTTTATTAGAAACGAAGAATTACGAATTTCTAAATGGTGCCGTTGGATTAGCACAATATCTTCTGTTTTCAAACTATAAATTAAACGATTCATTTTTTTTAAGGTTTTTGAAAAACTTAAGATGTTCATTATTGAAGATTCAATTGCTAATAGTTTTAATTTAAAGAGCCAAAATGTGGACATTTATCGCGTTAACCTTGGTTTAGCCCATGGAGTAATAGGAGTCCTAAAAATGTGCATTCAATGTACTCAAGCCGGTATTTGTGAAGAAGACTCAAAGCTGGTAGCAAAAAAGATCATCGATTTTATACTTAAAAATACGCACCAAAAAGGGGCTGTTAGTATTTTCCCTTCTTTTTGTTCCAATGATTCTAAAATTGAAGATAGTCGACTTGGTTGGTGTTATGGTGATTTAATCATAGGGTATATTTTGTATCAAGCTGCAGAAATATTCGATGACTACATACTATTACAGCATGCCAATAATGTTCTTATAGAAACAACCTATAGGCGATTGCCAAAGGAAACATATGTGCGCGATGCTAGTATTTGTCATGGAAGTATAGGAATAGCACATATTTATAATAAAATATGGAGGCTAACAAATAATCTAATTTATAGGAATGCTGCGGAATTCTGGATTGACTATTCTTTAGAAAAGGAAAACTATTTACAAGGGGAGAATTGTTTTATGAAATTTAATGCTTATTCCAATAGGTATGAAAAGAATTTAAGTTTATTGGAAGGAAGCGCTGGTATTGGACTGGCCTTAATAAGTTTTATAACAGAAGATTACTCGTGGGACCATTGTTTAATGTTAAACTAGATTACATTAATTATATACATTATTAAAAATCAAATTAAAAAAATGAAAAAGTTAAAATTGGACACCTCAAAATTAAAATTAAGCAAGACTACCATTTCTTCATTATCAGAGCAGGAAATGAAAGAGGTATTAGGTGGCAGCACGGGTATTACAGATTACTGTGCTACTTCTTATGGCTGCGTCAATGTTTCTATCCCATGTGGAAGTATAACGCCCACTACGATCTGCATGAGCTTTAAATGCCCAAACCCAACCTACCCTTGTGCCTAACAAGTAATTATAACATAAAATATTTATTTGTTAACAAGTCAAATTAAAGATTATTAAGCCCCTAAATTGCTAGTTTTTTAGGGGCTTGGTTAGAGATTTAGGTTTTGATTGGATATAAATTAAAAATGAAAAGTTACAATTTTGTTTTATTGAGAGCACCTTTACAAAGTCTAAATAAAGCCTTTCAACCAATTGAAATAAGCTCGGAATTCGATGAAGCACTATTTCTTGCATCTATAGACCTATGGGAAAATATTAAAAAAGGTGACCTTCAAAAAAAAGCAAAAATTGAGGAATCTTTGTTGAAATATTGGTTAAGGAGTTGTTCAAGATCTACTCCATTTGGAATCTTCGCCGGTACTTGTGTACTTGAATTAGGAGGATTTACTGATTTGATTTCAGAATCTGATAATCATGTTAGAAATGTCAGGTTTGATATGAATTTCATTTCGGCTATTGTAACTCAATTGGAAAAGGATCCTTTCTTGAGAAAGCAGTTGAAATTTAAAGTTAACCAAAGTTTATATGAGAGCCCGAACGATCTGCGGTATATAGAATATACGATTAATGGGAATGAGCGTAACTATAAACTTACCTCTGTTGAAAAGACAGATTATTTAGTCAAATTAATCAAAGGAGCTCAAAGAGGTGTGACAATTGAAGAACTTGCTCAAGAATTATTGAAAATAGAAGACGTTTCCTACGAAGAATCGATTGCGTTTATCGAGCAGCTATGCGAAGATCAGATTTTTGTTTCAGATTTAGAAATATCTGTTACCGGTACAGAACCGTTGGCACAGTTAATCAGCAAATTAGGTCAATTTGATGACATTGATAATATAAAAATGGCATTTTCTGATATTACTAATTCGATTGAAAGTGAAAGGACCGGAATTGACTATTATCAAAAAATAATTCAAACCACGAAAAAGATAATTACCCAAGATATTGAATTTAAGAATATATTTCAAGTTGACTTACTCCTTAATTTGAAAAATAACACTATAAATGAAAAGGTCATTAATGAAATAATAAACCAGTGTAATGAATTATTAACTTTTGCTTCACCCTATCATAACGAAAATATCAATAGTTTCAAACGGTTGTTTGTAGAAAAGTTCGAAGATACAGAGGTGCCTTTAAATATTGCTTTAGATGCGGATTTGGGAGTTGGGTATGCTTCTGTGATTGAAAAAAACACTGGTGGAAGTAAATGGGTTGATGGTTTAGCAGAAAGTGTTAATTTGTTAAGTAGTGATATTACTATTAGTTTTTTTCAAAGATTTATCATTGATAAATATACTGACTTTTTAAAAAGAAATTTAAATGAAATAGAAATTACAGAAGAAGATGTTTTAAAGTTTAAACCTAACTCTTCAAAATTATGCTTCTCAAATGGGATGTATATAATTGGGGAGATACAAGCAAAGCTTGGTGTATTCGATGTCGAAAACTTTCAATTTGACCTTGTTGGAATTGGCGGTTCCTCAGCCTGTAATTTGTTATCTCGATTTACACACGGTGATAAAACTCTTCATAATTATACCAAACAAATAATAGAAGGCGAGGAGAAGAGTTATCCCGATATTATATTCGCTGAAGTTGTACATGCCTCGCAAGTTCGTGATACCAATGTCTTATTACGCCCAATATTAAGAATGTACGAAATTCCTTATGTAGGAAGATCCGGAGCCGAGGAGGATTTTCAAATTCCCATTAATGATTTATTGGTTAGCGTTCAAAATGATCAAGTTATATTAAGAAGTATTAAGTTCAATAAACGCGTTATACCGAGATTAACAACGGCGCATAATTATTATATGGTTAATAGTTTATCCGTATATTCTTTTTTAGGGGATGTTCAAAATCAAGGTTTTTCAAATCTGAGACCTTGGGATTGGGGTATATTGTCTCGCTATAAATATTTGCCAAGGGTAGTATATAAAAACGTTATTTTGAAAAAAGCGCAATGGTATCTCGACACAGACGACTTAAAAGAGTTGCCTACGGATGAAACCGAATATATTGCATTTTTTAATGGATTGAGGGATAGACAACAATTACCTTATCGTATTTTATTAGTGGAAGGTGACAATAAATTGTTGATAGACTTGAACTATTTGGAGTCGATTAAATTTTTACTAAGATCCATCAGGAAATTTAAAGTTATTATAGTTGAAGAGTTTTTACAGACTGAAGAAAACTGCATATTGCATGATGGACAACAGAACCCATTTGTAAGTGAAATAATAATTCCTATTAAGAATGATTTCCAAATTGTAAAATCATATAATGAAAATACAGCAGCGATTAAAAATCCGAAAAAGTTTCTTCCAGGTAGTGAATGGGTTTACTACAAAATTTATGCTGGAGTAAAAACACAAGAAAAGATTTTAACGCAATTTATTTTGCCGTTTATTGAAAATGGAGAAAAGGAAAAATTATTCGAGAAATTTTTTTTATTAGGTATAATGATGGACGGCCACATATTAGGATAAGATTTTATAATTCTGACGATGAAAAACAACAAAAATTACAAAGAGATTTCAACCCAATCGTCAAAGATTTATATGAAAATATGTATACTGACAAATTAGTTATCGACACCTATATTCAAGAGAATAATCGTTATAAAAATAACTTGATGGAAATTTCAGAGACTTTTTTTAATAACGATAGCGTTACTGTATTAAAATTTATTTCTCTATTAGATGATCAAAACTCGGAATTCTATAGGATAATATTTGGCATGCGGGGCATAGACATGTTTCTTAATGATTTTAATTTTAGCTCTTTAGATAAGCATAAATTTTTTAAGCTTCAGGTTGAGGCCTTTTCTAAAGAATTTTCTTCAAGTAGCCAAGTAAGATCATCACTTAATCAAAAATATAAAATGCAAGAAAAAAAGATTTCCTTACATATGGATTCAGCATTTGATGTTCAAAACGCCATTGATGAACCTGCGGAATTGTTAAATATCCGTTCAAAATTGAATATAAAGTATATTGGAATTATAATGGATGAATTTGAACAAAATAAAAATGATCAAGAATTTTTATCGTTTTTATCAAGCCATATTCACATGTTTATAAATAGACTTTTTATAGCCAAACAACGTAAATATGAATTATTAATTTACTCGTTTCTTGAACGTTTCTACAGTTCAAATTTAGCCCGGGCAAGAACTTACGACTCTTAACATGTATATGGCTTTATTTTTATATCTTACTTCACAAGGTCTATTTTACACGTTAAAATTAAAGACAAATCTTAAAATATTTAGTTTTGAAATACTCCAGCATAATATTCACTTTCGTAATTATAATCTTACATAGTTGCAGTAAACCAAGCTCCAAATACAATGGTGGTTTCGAGAAATTAGACGAAGACAAGATCCCAGTAGGTTGGCAATGGGCTAATGAAAAAGAACAATCTGATGATTACTTAATCGCAGTCGATAGTACAGTTAAGGAAGAAGGTAAATACTCTTTACATATATTTCAAAAAGGAGCTACCCCTTCGTTTGGTGTATGCAAATATATAATTCCTCGTACCTATAAAGGAAAAGAGCTTGAACTCAAGGGGTATTTAAAAACTGAAAATGTATCAGGAGGCTTCGCGGGATTATGGATGCGCGTTGATGGACAAGATGGCATGTTGGCTTTTGATAACATGCAGGATAAATCCATAACAGGAACAACTGATTGGAATGAATACAGTATTAAACTGCCTTACGATGATGGAATCGCAAACACAATAAATATCGGAGGACTTTTAGTAGGCAAGGGTAAAATATGGATAGATAATTTAAGATTATTTATAGATGGAAAACCTATAGAAAATGCCACATCAAAAAATATAATTTTTAAAAAAGCACAATTAGATACATCTTTTTCTAGGAACTCAGGAATTGACTCCATTAAATTAACGAAACAAAAAATAATAAACCTCACCCTATTTGGACAAGTTTGGGGTTTTTTAAAATACCATAACCCTTCAGTGGCTAAGGGTGATTATAATTTTGATGCGGAGCTCTTTAAAGCAATGCCGCTAATTATTAAAGCTAGTAATAATTCAGAATTAAGTGATGCTCTTGAGCATTGGATCGATAAATTTGAAAAACCGGGTTTATGTAATTCTTGCCAGCTCCCTTTATCCGGAGACATTAAATGTGAACCAGATTATGGGGATATTTTCAATGATAATATTTTAAAAAAATCATTAATCAATAAACTTCGTTATATATTACGGAATCATGATTTTAATGAAAATTATTATGTCGAATTGGATCCTAACATTGGAAACCCCTTATTTACGCATGAACTTCCATATAACACGGTAACCAAGCCAGATGTAGGATTTAGACTTTTATGTTTGTTTAGGTATTGGAATATGATTCAATACTACTACCCATATAAACATTTGATAGGCAGTAACTGGGATAATGTTCTTAAAGATTTTATCCCTCGATTTGTAAAGGCAAAAGATAGTACCGGTTATGTAATCACGACTTTAGCCTTAATAAGTAGTATTCATGATACGCATGCAAACATTTGGTCAAATAATCCAACTCTCGACGCCTACAAGGGCAAATACGAGATCCCTTTACAAGCAAAATTTATAGAGAACCATCTCACGGTTACTGGGTTTTACTTAGATACTTTAGACATAAAAAAAAAGGCAAATATTGGCGATGTAATAATTAGTATAAATGGAGTAAAAATTGAAGATCTTATAAAAAAATATTTACCAATAACGGCAGCATCCAATTATACAACCCAGCTTCGAGAGATGCCAAACAATTTTTTATTAAGATTCAACAAAAAGGTAGTTTCTCTTGAGATCGTACATAATAGAAATAAAAGGACTATGAAAATTATTGCGATCGAACGAAAAAAACTAAATAAATCTATAGATTATGACCCACATCCATCTCAACCGTATTATGCTAATCTAAATTCTCAAATTGGATATATATTTCCTGGTAAGTACAAAAACGTTGATTTACCACTAATTGAGCAAAAGTTCAGATCGACAAAAGGCATTATTGTAGATATGCGATGTTATCCGTCAGATTTCATGCCGTTTACCTTTGTTCCATTCATTAAAAGAGGGAATTCCGATTTTGTTATGTACAGAACAGCTAGTCTTAAAAACCCTGGATACTTTGAGTTAAAGAATCCACTTAATATTGTCGGGACTGGAGATTATAACGGCAGAGTTGTTGTGATTGTTAATGAAATGACACAAAGCCAAGCGGAGTATACCACAATGGCTTTCCAAAGCTCTCCAAATGTTATTGTAATTGGAAGTAGAACAGCAGGGGCAGACGGAAATGTCTCGAATATTTCACTGCCTGGAGGAATCAGTACCATGATATCTGGATTAGATATATTGTATCCAGATGGGACTGAAACACAGCGCAATGGAGTAAAAATTGATTATATAGTCAAACCAACCATTAAAGGGATTTCGTTGGGGAAAGATGAACTTTTGGATAAAGCAAAGGAAATAATATTAAATAATTAAAGATGGGTAAAATTGCGGATTGAAAATTATGAAATAGACTAATAATATTATGAAGAGTTTGACATTTAATTTCAAAAAAACAGTTATTAAAAGGCATTCCATTTCGTGTGTTTAAGAATGTTAAATAGGCGGAATGGATATTCAAAAATACCTAGCGCCGATTTTCGTTTTTGAATAATTAACAGTTTCCCCAAAATATTGAAATGACTTTTTTAAATTGACTATCACCAAAAAGCATTTTTAATATTCTATATCCACAAAGAGATTAATCAGTCACAATGTCAATTAAAACAACTCTAAAGTACTTTTTTACCACTTCATTAAAATATATCTCAAACCCAATATAACCCCCCCCAATAGATAATTATGGGCTTCAAGTTTTATAAGCAATTTGATGTGATGGACTGTGGACCAACTTGTTTACGAATGGTGGCCAAATATTATGGGCGTAATAGTAAACAGCAAACCATAAGCAAACTTTGTGAAATTAATAGGGACGGTGTTTCATTATTGGGAATAAGTCGCGCGGCTGAAAAATTGGGATTTCGAACGATGGGCGCGAAATTGAATAAATCGCAATTAAAAACATGCGAGTTACCTTGCATTTTGCATTGGCGAAACTTTCATTTTGTGGTATTGTACAAAATCAAAAACCACAAATATTACTTAGCCGACCCTACCACTGGACTGATTATACTGAATGAAGACGAGTTCAACCGTAACTGGCAAGTCGATAAGGAAAGCGGTGAAGGCATCGCTTTATTGTTGTCACCAACATCCCAATTTTATGAACGGGAAGATGAGCAAGAAGGCGAGGTTCGATGGAGTTTTTTGCTTCGATATTTAATCACTCACCGCAAATTAGTTGTACAGATGTTGTTTGGCATGGGCATTGGCAGCTTGCTACAGCTCATTAGCCCTTTTTTAACACAGTCCATCGTTGATATTGGCATCAATACTCGAAACCTTAATTTTATTTACGTCATCCTAATTGCACAAGTAGCATTGATTATAGGGCGTGTAAGTGTCGAGTTTATAAGAAGCTGGATATTGCTACACATAAGTACCCGAATAAATGTCAGCATCCTGACGGATTTTTTGATTAAGCTGATGAAACTGCCCATGAGTTTTTTGATACTAAAATTACGGGCGATATTATGCAGCGGATCAACGATCAAAAAAATATCCAAACCTTTTTAACAGGTTCAACATTAACCACCATATTTTCTATGTTTAATTTGCTGGTTTTTTCAGTGGTGCTGGCTTATTACAATATTCCCATCTTTTTTGTATTCATCTTGAGTAGTTCCTTGTACACAGCATGGATAGTGATTTTTTTAAAACAGCGGCGGACATTAAATTATAAAGCTTTCGAAGTATCGGCAAAAAACCAAAGCAGCATTGTTCAATTAATAGGCGGCATGCAGGAAATAAAACTAAACAACTGCGAGCTGCAAAAACGATGGGAATGGGAACACATACAAGCCCGCCTATTTAAACTTAACGTAAAATCACTAGCACTTAGCCAATACCAGCAGGGCGGCGCTACGTTTATTAACGAAGGTAAAAATATATTGATCACTTTTTTGAGTGCCGAAGCCGTTATCAACGGTAACCTTACCTTAGGTGCCATGGTAGCGGTACAATATATTGTTGGTCAATTGAGTAGCCCGATTGAACAAATGCTGACTTTTATACAGGGGTTTCAGGATGCAAAGATCAGCCTTGAGCGGCTAAATGAAATTCACCAAATGCAGGATGAGGAACCGATTGATAAGGAATTGAGTTATTTACTTCCTGAAAATAAAAGTTTATCACTTACCGATCTTACCTTTCGATACCCGGGTGCTGGGAATGTTCCCGTGCTTGAAAACATTAACCTTCAAATTCCCCAAGGAAAAACTACCGCAATCGTTGGCATGAGCGGCAGCGGTAAAACCACTATTCTTAAACTACTGTTACGTTTTTATGAGCCGCAAAAAGGTGAAATTAAAGTGGGTGACCAGCAGATTAATAATATTGGTTTTAAAACCTGGCGGAGCCAGTGCGGCGTTGTAATGCAGGACGGTTTCATCTTCTCAGAAAGCATTGAACAGAATATTGTCGTTGGTGATATATACCCCGATAAGGCAAAACTAAAACACGCCATAAAGGTAGCCAACATACAGGACTTTATCGATAGCCTGCCATTGGGACTCACTACAAAAATTGGCGCCGAAGGAAATGGAATAAGCCAGGGTCAACGCCAGCGGATCCTGATAGCAAGGGCTGTTTACAAAGATCCGGAATATCTGTTTTTCGACGAGGCTACCAACGCGCTTGATGCCAATAATGAGCAGGTGATCATGAATAACCTACAGGAGTTTTTTAACGGGCGCACTGTAGTTATTGTCGCCCACCGGTTAAGCACCGTCAGCAACGCCGATAACATTATCGTAGTAGACAGAGGGCGCATTATAGAACAGGGCACTCACCATGAATTAACCGATCTCCGAGGTGATTATTATAAGTTGGTGAAAAATCAGCTTGAACTGGGAATGTGATATGTATTAGATCAAATAAAAATTAGAAATATGCCATCAATTCATACAGATGCAGATTTACAAGTAAGGCATACGGATGATATGCAGGATATTATTACAGCTGTTCCTTCCTGGCTTTTACGCTGGGGGATTACCGTTTTTTTTGGCATCCTGGTTTTAATCGTCGGGTTGGCCGCATTGGTAAGATATCCGGATATTGTAAACGCTACGTTAAAAATAGATTCGCCGAATTCTCCGAAACCCATTGTGTCAAAAATTTCAGG
This sequence comes from Mucilaginibacter gotjawali, assembly GCF_002355435.1. Lineage (NCBI taxonomy): Bacteria > Pseudomonadati > Bacteroidota > Sphingobacteriia > Sphingobacteriales > Sphingobacteriaceae > Mucilaginibacter > Mucilaginibacter gotjawali. The sequence goes on along the minus strand of NZ_AP017313.1, from coordinate 4,183,492 downwards.
TAAACTGGTAAAAATACTGGTAATAGAGAATGAAATAGTTGCGCAAGGTCAACCATTGGCTTATTTGGAAAGTACCGCAAACCACCAAAAGGTATTAACACTGTTAATCAACCTTAAAGAACTGCAATTGCAAATGCTCGCGGGTAAACCCATAAATGACGGGCATTTTAATGAAGCAGATAATATCCAGTTTGGCGAATTGCAATCTGCTTATCAAATTTTTTACGAGGAGTATTTAGCTTACCGGTCGTCCATTAATAATGGCTTCCTTGTTAAAAAGAAAGCCTACCTGCAAAAAGACCTGGTTTTTTTAAACAAACAACAACAGCAATCGAGTGCAGAAAAAATGATCCAGCAAAAGGATTATGATCTTGCTGGCGATGAATATAATATGCACAAAAAACTGGAACAGGAAAGAGTCGAAACGCCCGCCGAATTGCGGCAGGAAGAAAGTAAATACCTTGCAAAAAAATCCGCCTTGCTCCAAACAGAATCGTCCATTATAACAGGCGACAATAATTATATTGCCAAACAAAGCGAATTAACCGAACTGGATAACCAGGTACAAGAGGAAAAAGCAAAGTTTTTACAAGCGCTAAACAGCCTGATAAGTATCGCGGAAGACTGGAAAAGCAAATACATATTGACGGCGGCCCAGTCGGGTAAATTAATATTTGCCGGGATAATCCAGGAGAACCAGGTGTTAACCCCCAATCAGGAGGTTTTTTATATAGATCCGGGCAATGAAGGTTTTTTTGGCGAAATGACCATCACCCAAAGTAATATGGGTAAAGTAAAAGAAGGGCAGCAGGTGCTGGTTAAACTCAGGAGCTATCCTTTTGAAGAATACGGAATGATAAAAGGCAGGATAAAATACATTTCGGAAGTGCCTTATAGAGACAGTGTATTTATTTCAAAAGTTGATTTTAAAGTCGGGAGCAGTTCAGACATGAGAAGGCCTATTCACTTAAAACAGGGAATGATGGCCGATGCTGAAATAATAACCCAGGATGCCACCATTATACAAAGGATTACCCGGAGCTTTTTTAAAATTGTTGATAAAAAATGATTTAGAATTATTTAGGAAGTCGGAATTTCGATTTTTCGCAACAGTCTATTTTGGGTGTTGCGGTTAGCTCAAATGGTCGAAATATTTAATCCTATTAATCAAGTTAACGTTAGTTATACTTGTTTTCAGCCGTTCAAGTAATTGATAAAATTCTCGTATGGTATTTGCAGTAGCATTACAGGCATTTAATTTGTCCAATTGAAACGCCAATCAAACCCAGATATCCTTTAGATCGCTTCTGCATCCATTCTGCTTTTACCTGCTTTGAAAGTTATTGTTCTTCAGGAAGGTCTTGTATGTTTAGGTTAAAGCCCTCAAGCAGCGAGTGTGAGGATGCTTTTATTTTTGTCTCAACCTTTTTGGGTGTTAATGCTAAAAATGATAGGTTATTCATCCCTTATCGATATTACTTTTCTTCTCCTTGGATATGAAGTTTAATGTCCGCAAATAGACTAATAAAAAGTTCTCCCGGTTCCTTATTAGATGCCATCTCAATAAGGTAAAGTTCATGTGATAGAATTTTTGTAGAATCTAATTTAGTCAGGCGCTGTAAACGCCCTCGCTTTATTCCTGTTCTATACGCTAAATTATCCAAATTGTAGTCCTCGAGATGCATAATTACTTTTCCGAGATCAGTTGTATCGGATTTTATATTAGTTAGAATGACCTTATCCGTCTGAACTAATTTTAGACTTGGATAGATTTCCTTCAACACTACACCAATCGCATCTTTAGTAACCAATGAGATTTTATAGAGTTCGATAGCTGGAATTGCTTTTGTTTCCCCACTTCGCATTTTTCTGATGCTGCCAATTGGTATTCCAGTTTTTCCATGTATATCAACACTGTCTTTCCCCTTATTTGTCAAATAAGGGCCTAATAAATTATCTGGCGCTTCTACTTTCAAAGTTACAATTTCATTAAATGTATAGAAGGAAGGCGTTAAAGACAATTACTTTATAAAAACAGTCATTTATTTAAATTTAATTTTCAATAAATGATTTATTTTATATATTTGAATTTGAAATAGGATTAATATGAATTGAAATAGTGTTTAAATCTCGTCTTTCCAAAAAAGAGGGTATTAATTAAAGAGTCTCGTTACTCGAAAAATGACAGCCAGACACGAGACAGTAAGAATAATGCCCATATCGTCTTTAGTGTATATCTTTGCACTTAAGAATAGGTATGGGCCTTACTGTAATTCCAAGTCTTGGCTGTCAACTAAGAGTGTTGGTTTTTAAGGCCCAGCCTATTTTACTTACCACGTCGGGGCTCGTTATTAAAATGAATAATGAGCGTGAAGCAAAATCATTACGACTATATAGGGGTTGCTTTTTATAGCAATGGGCAAATCGTGTGCTTTTTATTCAATCAGGCAGTTTCTTCACATTTATTCAAAAACCGCTTTAAAAACATCATCAAATCCCCTGATTGAGTTTCAGGACAAACGGCAACCTCCGATCAGCCAAATAGTTAATAGTTTTTCCCGGTTGCCGTTTTTCCTTCATCGACTGATTTAGTAACAATTCAATCAGCTAACCTAACTAAACTTCCATGAAAAAAACCATACTATATATAGTACTGGCCGCGCTTTGCCTGAATTTCCGGGCCAAAGCACAGGCCGTTACCAAACTCACCGGGAGGGTCATTGACTCTGCCCAAAATACCCCCCTTCACGGCGCAACCATTAAAATCAAATCAACAGGCACAACAACCTCCACAAACGAAAAAGGAGACTTTACCCTATATACAAAAGAATCCAGCGGCAAATTAACCATCAGCTATCTCGGCTATAAAACCACCGAAATCAGTTTTAACCCAACTGATAAAGACCCATTTGCGATCCGCCTTGCTGAAGATAAGAACCTTTTAAAAGAAGTCAGCGTTGTTTCCACCGGCTACCAGAATATCCCAAAAGAAAGGGCGACCGGAAGCTTTGTACTGGCGGACAGCGCACTTTTAAACCGGAGTGTAAGTACGAATATTCTCGACCGGTTGAATAGCGTCACCAGCGGCGTTCTTTTTAATAATAGCAGTAACCTCCAGTTTGGACAAAGTGCAATTGAAATCCGCGGACGCGCGACCTTGTTTTCAAACCCCAGCCCTTTAATTATTATCGACAACTTTCCATATGACGGCGACCCGGGGAACATCAATCCAAACGATATAGAAAGTATCACCATTTTAAAAGATGCCGCAGCAGCCTCTGCATGGGGATCCCGCAGCGGTAACGGCGTAATTGTCATCACCACAAAAAAGGGGCACCTCAATTCAGCCCCGCAGGTAAGCTTTAATGCCAATACCACCGTAGGCGCAAGACCTGATTTATATTACCTGCCGCAGCTGACGTCAGCACAGTACATCGGCGTAGAACAATACCTGTTCAACCAGGGGGCTTACGATAATGCCATAAGCACCGGCTACCAGGCATTGTCACCCGCAGTTGAAATCTTTTCAGCAGCAAGAAATGGCACGATCTCCAAATCGGACTCTCTTTCAGAGATCAATACCCTGAAAAGCTACGATTCCCGTGCGCAATTACTGAAATATTTTTACAGGCCAAGCGTCAATCAGCAATACCAGGCCAGCGTAAGCGGCGGCAGCGCCACCCAGAAATATTTTTTCTCCGCTGGCTACGATAAAAACCTTAACAATACGGTAAACAGCAGTTATGACCGCATCACTTTAAATGCCGCCAATACCTGGTACTTTTTGAAAAACAAACTGGAACTGTTTACAAACATTGTCTATACCGGCAGCACCACAAAATCCGGCCCTGCATTAGCTTCCACGGACTATCCTTATGACCAGATTGCAGATGCCAATGGCAACCCTTTAGCTATCGCCAACACCTTGAGTATTCCCTATGGCAGTACAGCCGGGAATGGCGCTTTGCTTAACTGGCTGTATAAACCCTTGCAGGAACTGGAAAATGGTTACAGCGGTACCACCAGCAGTTTGACAGATTATCGCATAAACGTATCATTAAGTTATCAGATCATAAAAGGGCTAAAAGCTTCCGGGCTATATAACTATGAAAAAGGAATTAACGATGTCAATAACCTGAATGAGCTGCAATCCTATTATACAAGAAACCTCATTAACACTTTTACCAACATCGATCCTGTTTCGGGGGCCGTAACCTACCCGGTACCCATGGGGGCCATTCTGAATACCAGCCTGACCAATATTTCTTCCAATAATGGCCGCTTCCAGCTGAACTATGATCATCACTGGGGTAAGAATGCCGTAAGCGCTATTGCCGGTACCGAGGTAAAAGATTACACCACATTTAACAACGCCTACACGCTATATGGTTATAATCCTGAAACCGCCACAGACCAGAACCAGGCGGTTGATTTTACCGCCTACAACCCTTATTTCTATGGCTACAATACAGCGCAAATACCGGCAAACACCTCTGAGACGGGTACCACCAACCGCTTTTTTTCGGTGTATTTTAACGGTTCCTATACGTATGATGATAAATACATCTTATCACTAAGCGCACGTAAAGATGAATCGAATTTATTTGGCGTGTCCGCCAATCAGAAAGGGGTGCCATTAGGCAGCGCAGGTCTGGCCTGGATCATAGACAAAGAATCATTTTATGCCATTGACTGGCTGCCGCAACTCAAATTGAGGGCCACTTACGGTTATACGGGCAATGTAAACACCAGCATTTCCGCCTACCTGGCCGCAGTCGGCGGAAATATCGCACAAACCTATAATGCTTATGCTTCCACCATTGTCAATCCGCCAAACCCATCCCTCCGCTGGGAAGTAGACCGTAATACAGACCTGGGCATGGATTTCGGAACAAAAGACAACCGCATCAGCGGCAGTATAGATTACTGGCTGAAAGCAGGGCTGGACCTGATCGGCAGCAGCCCCATTGCACCGCAAACCGGAATTAGCCTATATACAGGTAACTCCGCCAATACGATAACCAAAGGGATTGATTTGCAGATCAACAGCATCAACCTGAAGGGCAAGTTTAAATGGACCACCACTTTCCTGTATAACTATTGCCAGAACAAGGTAACACAGTATAAAGTAAGTAACGGAACCAATCTGAATGTAGTTTCCGCCAACTACAACAACCCGCTGCAAGGCTATCCTTATTATGCCATTTTTAGCTTCAAATATGCCGGACTTAACAAATCAGGTGACCCGCAAGGCTATTTAAACGGGAAAATCAGTACCGATTATACCAGTATCATGAATGCCACCAACAGGACGGAACTGGTATACAATGGTTCAGCGACACCCACCTCATTCGGTAGTCTGCGTAACACTTTTAATTACAAAACTTTTGATCTTTCTTTTAATATCACCTACAAATTGGGATACTACTTCAGAAGGGCCTCCTTAAATAACGGCACCCTTTATTCTGCCGGTCCCAATAGTTACCAGATGGCCGATTTTGATAGCCGCTGGCAAAAACCAGGGGATGAACTGCATACCAATGTCCCTGCGCTGGTGTACCCGGATAATATTTACCGGGATGACTTATATACCTATTCCAATATACTGGTCGTCAATGCAGCTCATATCCGCTTGCAGGATCTTCGTTTGGGTTATACTATTCCCAAACGCCCTATCTGCCATTCAGAAACCTGAACCTGTTTACCTATATCAATAACATCGGTATCCTCTGGAGGGCCAACAAATACCATATAGACCCGGATTACCCGGCAAACATCCCCGCAGTACGCACCATAGCTTTCGGAATAAAAGCCGGCCTGTAAATAACACAGCAATTGAAACGAATAAAAACGAATCAAAACAAAGAAAAATGAAAAAATCAATTCAATGGATTATGATAGTAAGCCAGTTTTCGATCCTGGGCGCTTGCAAAAAATCTGATTTTTTAGATAAAAAACCAACTACCAATATTCTGACGCCAAGCACCCTGACAGACTTTCAGAACCTACTGGATAATACCACCTTCCTTAATGCCACCGGCGGCCTGGCACAGCTTTCAGCGGATGAATACACGGTAAGCTATGCGGACTGGCAAACAGGTTCCGCAACGGAGCGCAATGCTTATGTTTGGGCAAAAGACATTTATGCAGGGGATACTGGTATTGCAGACTGGAACCAGTTATACCAGGAAGTTTTTTACGCCAATAGTGTACTGGATGGTTTATCGAAGTCTGACAGTGCCGGAACTGCCCAAGGACAATATATAAAAGGCTGGGCGCTGTTTACCCGTGCATTTGCCTTTTACGATCTGACAAGGACTTTTTGTAAAGCATACAATGCAGGTACGGCTTCTACCGATTTAGGTATCCCACTACGCCTTACTTCGGGCATAGATTATATTGCCAAACGGTCAACCTTGCAGCAAAGCTTTGACCAGGTGTTAAATGACCTTACAACGGCTGCCATCCTGCTTCCCGCAGCAAGGCCTTCGGCCAATTTAAACCGGCCCTCCAAAATAGCGGCTTATGCCTTGTTTGCCCGTATCAACCTGGATATGCGGAATTATACGCAAGCCGAAAGCTATGCGGATCAATGTCTGGGTTTATATAATACCTTAATTGATTACAATACCATCAGCATCACGGCCAGAAGCCCCTTTTCTACCACCAATGATGAATTGATTTATAATACAAAACAAGTGACCGCCTACGGTCTTTTTACCCCGACCAATTCATCATCATTAGGGAGGGTGCCTGGAAATATCATTAATCTATACAATTCAAATGATCTGCGTTTATCTGTTTATTTTTCTCAATTATCCGATGGTTCTTATTACAGAAAGCGGGGCTACTACGGACAGGGCAATTACCCTTTTACTGGGCTGGCGACCGATGAAGTATACCTGATCAAAGCCGAATGCCTGGCCCGCCGCGAACAAACGGCGGCGGCGATGGATGAGTTAAACCAATTACTGGTGAAACGCTACAATAATGCCGGTAATTATGTGCCGGTAACCGCGACTTCTGCTGCCGATGCATTAGCTGCCATTTTACTCGAACGGCGAAAAGAACTGATGTGGCGCGGTTTGCGCTGGTATGACCTGAAACGGTTGAACATGGAAGGGGAGGGCCTAACCCTGACAAGGGTACTGAATGGCGTTAGTTATACATTGCCCCCGAATGATCCCCGCTGGGTCTTGCCCATTCCAAATGATGAAATCGCATTAAGTGGCATTCAGCAGAACCCTAGGTGACCAACCGATGATTCTTACAAAAAATCAAATCATTTTAAAAAAAATGTCAAACCCATGAAATCAATTCACCTACATAAAAATATGCTCCTGGTTTTCATCATCACTTTAATGATCGCCGGGACATCAGTCGCTTTGGCTCAAACGACTGAAAAAAAACTATTTGCCGTAGTGGATATCGTTGTTGAAGATACGGCCATGCTGCATGATGGGTCCATCCATATTAATATGAGCAAAAACGGGATCAATTCAAATTTTGCATCAGATCGGGATACTTTTGGCCAGGAAATCGTCACAGCTAAAACCAGGCTGGTCATCCCTTTAACAGGTACAGTTACTTATGGCCGGATAGATTATTTAAACAGGCAACAGGCCGCGCAATTGCCGCTTAACCAAAATAACGACCTGTTTGTTTTTCAACCAGGCGACTCGGTTGTGCTGCATTTATCCAACCATGAAAAAGGCGCTTTTTTTACGGGGAAAAGCGCTGACAAATACAATTGTATTTACCGGATCAGTAACAGCGATGAAATAAATTCCGTCGACAAATACAATGCTTATATGAAATTGAAGGATTTTGAAGGAGCTTATTCCTACAGGAAATTTCAGCAGGATTCGATCTATGCCATACAGCTCCATATCCTTGAAACGTTCAAGGCAAAATTGAATACGGATGTTTATAATTTAATCAAACTAGATTGCCTGGGGAATTATAACCAACATTTAGCTGACATTTATTTAAGCCCTTTTCTTTTACAACGATCAGAGGAATATCAAACAGCAGGGAATCTGTTCAGTAAACACTTCGGCAATTATAAAGAAGGTCATTTTAATGATACCGCATTACTGGTTAAATCTTACAAATACAGCGATTTCCTGGCGGAAAAGGAAAAGGTCTTTGCCATTATTCAAAATAGTTTAAACGGAATAAGCTATTATTCAAAACTTAAGTTTGCAGACATTAACAAGGCTATTGATCAGCATTATGTAAATGGGATTTTAAAAGATAAAATAAAACTGTTGGCTTTTTATAATATCGACAGGCGCAGGCAAGGCGACTTTGCAAGCTATATCAATGAAGCCATAGACAAAGCTAAAGATGATCCGTATAAAACCGCATTGATACAATTCAGAGATGCCAATACCATTGGAGCCGATGCTTTTCCTTTTGAGCTGCCCGGTCAAAACGGGAAATTATATAAGTTAAGCGATTTCAGCGGCAAGGTAGTGGTGATGGATTTCTGGTTCACCGGGTGCCATGGTTGCGTTGTTATGGCAGAGAGTTTGAAACCTATTGTTTCTTATTATAAGTCAAATCCCAATATTGTATTTGTAAGCATAAGTATCGACGGGAATAAGGAGTTATGGTTAAAGAGTTTGCATGAAGAAAAATACTGCAATACGGATGAAATTAACTTACTGGCAGGCATGGACAGGGAATCATCCATCTATAAACATTATAATATACAGGAGTGCCCGACACTTATTGTTATTTCTAAAACAGGCAAGATCATATCTGCGGCTCCTCCGGATCCAAGAATCGATGAAGAGGCATTTAAAGCGCTTATCGATAAATATTTATAAACAAAAACCAGGGCTGTAATTTCATACAGCCCTGGTTACCATTTCGCCGTAATTGATTATGGCTGATACAATGCATCAGATGAACCGGACGCCGGTGTTAACCAACCGTGTGATACGTAGTTGTCAATTTCTGCACCGGTATAAGAAGCCAGGTCAGGAATATTGCTCTTACCTGTACTCGTTACATCATAGGCACATTGCCTTGTCGCAGTGCCGCTGCAGTCAGCGGAAACCGGTGTGCTGCTCAACTGCACGAAATCATTTAATGATGGCTGAACAATGTAATTGTCCGTAATCATGCCGGCTTTTACAGCTTTATTGGGCCGGATAAAATTATTACTGTGTGCGTTTGTAAAAGCACTGAAGCTAATGGCCATAGCGCCTGCGATCAGGCCTAAAGCGATTTTTTTAACGTTTTTCATGTTTATTGTTTTAATTATTAATTTTTGACTTACTGAGCCACAGGGCAAATACGGCTATGGCAATGAAAGCCAGGTTAAACCATATATGCTGTGGCCAGCTTAATTTTTCAATAGCGCCACCGCAATGACAGGGTAACTTTTTCGCCCATAGTACCATACTTATGATGTAGCCTGTGAACAAGGTCATCAACCCTGTAAATCCATAAAGGCCCCATTTGTAAGTTTGTGGTATGATTAGCAGTATCGAAATCAAAACTTCTGCAGCCGGAACAAGCCATGAGATATAAAGGGCAAAGCCCGCTATAAATGAGACTCTTGATAAGCCTTTCAAAAATCGGGCATGGTCTGTCCACTTGCTATGGGCTGTGTATAAAAATAAAAACATGCAGCTTAAACAAATGAAGCATATCAGGCTTTCCCTTATTTTATTTGAAATCTGAAATTTTGATTTTGGGAGAATAGATGCTTCCATTATTTGTCCTATTGGTAAATGCCATTTCTATATATGGTGACGTTTGCCACCGGCGGGTACGTAACCTGCGATTTTTATTTTTGCATTTTTTGTCACCTTCCTCCTTTCTTTTTGTGTTATCCAGGCAGCCGGGCATTGGCTTCGCTTGTTGGGGTAAAGTTAGGTTGCAATCAAAATTTCCCTCCCGGCAGATGGCTCAAAGATTCCGGACTTTTGACACCGGCGGGGATGCCATCCGGCGCTAAAAAGTACCCTTAGCGTCTTGAAAAGTTGTTCCTGATTCGTACAAAATGCCTTCGCGATATATTGAGATAGGAAGCTAATTGATCAAAATGCCCCCTGGCGAAAAGGAAAGGAGTTGTTTTGGCGATATATAAATATCTTTCCTCGGGGAGTAAACGCAGCATGTACTCCCGCTCTTTGCCGGCCCTGATGCTATCTTCGGTAAGCAGCAAAAAGATAAAAAACGCTTCTTCATAACGGTTGATCATATCTTTTACCTTATCAATTGACAGAGCCAACAAAGTGGTTTCTTCCAGGAATGTTATAAATTCTGTGCCCGGCTCCTGGTGGAAAAAATAGGATGGGATCAAAAAATTATTTTCATTCATGAACCATGTGACCGCCTGCGGTTTTTGCCGTCCGGTATAACCCATCGCCAACCCTTTCTGAATAAAGTAAATGGAGGTAGGAATATAACCGGGACTGATCAGTCCGTCATTCGGCCCGAAGTGCATTTCGGTTAAGCTGTTTTTTAATTCCTGTTGTATTTCGTCCGTCAAAAAAGCCTTTTCGCGGATTTTTTTAAAAAATTTCTCTGCTTCCATAAATAATTGCCGTGGAAAATCGAAGGCAAAGGAAAGTTTTAAAGGCTCTCTGTCAAGTGTCCGTACTTTGGATGTTTTAGGCACCTTAATTTGAGAAGTCATCGCAACATGCTCGAATAAAGGCATTTATGTCTATCTGATTGATATAGCTGGTTTTTTATCTCTGTCTATTTATGAAATAATCATTAGTTTAAATTCAGGCACTTATTGTTAATTAATTATTAACGATAAGTTAAAATAAATTTTCAAATGTTACCACTTTTGAAAATATTCACGTTTATTTTTATTGTGTAAGACCAAAAACACTTACACAAACTCCATGGAAATAGATTTTGAAAAGGCGAGTTTTAAAGATTTTGAAAATATCAAAGACTACGATATGTACGCCAGGGCAGCAATTTTTAATAAATATTTAAACTTTTTAGATAACAAGGGACATTTGAATTACCGGATGGAATCCATTTCAGGATGCGGGCCGGAAATGGACATTTTGATTCCTGGTAAATCCAAACATGAAACGCTGGTAGGTCTGGTTTCTAATGATTACCTGGGTTTTACCCAGCATCCAAAAGTAAAGGAAGCTGTCGTCGGCGCTATCCGGAAATACGGTACGGGTGCCGGAGCTTCACCTGCTATAGGCGGCCATTTTAGCTATCATGAAAAACTGGAAAAGAAAATCGCCTCATTTTTCCGTCGCGATAATGCTATCCTATATACCACAGGATATACCGCAAACAGCGCGACCTTTCAAAGCCTTTTACAAAAGGAAGACATCGCTATCCTGGATATGGCCGTTCATGCGAGTGTCTATGAAGGCTGTCAACTAACGAATATCAAAACATTTCTGCATAATAACCTGGAGTTACTGGAACGGGCGCTTGGAGATGCTAAAGATAAATACAGGAATAAGATGGTCATTATAGATGGCGTTTATTCGCAGGACGGTGATCTTGCACCCTTGGATAAGATACTCGAGCTCACCAAACACTACGGCGCTTATTTGGCAATTGATGACGCGCATGGTACCGGCGTTATCGGTAAAACAGGAAGAGGGGTATTGGAATTATATGATCTCTTTGGGGAGGTGGATTTGATTACGGGGACATTTAGCAAGACTTTCGCCAGTGCAGGTGGGTACGTGGTTGCAAGACCTGAACTTATCCGCTTTTTGAAATTTCAATCAAGGCAGCATCTTTTTTCCGCTACGTCAACTCCTGCTGTTGCGGGTATTATAAAGGCAATTGAACTGGTGGACGAAGAACCGCATTGGATGGATAAACTATGGCAGAATGTCAATTATTTTAAACAGGGGCTGATCGATATCGGCATGGATGTTGGAAATACCGCTTCTGCCATCATTCCGGTTAAAATTGGAGACCCTAAAAAAAGCGGGGAAGCCGGCCGCCTCCTTTTGGAACAGGGGATTTATACCAACCCGATTATCTATCCGGCAGTAGCCAAAAAGAACGCCAGGATCAGGATGAGCCTGATGGCAACCCACACGAAAGCACAATTGGATAAGACACTAAACGCATTTGAATATGTGGATCATAAAATCGGGATTTCAAAAACTTAAAATCACTATGGATGAGAACAGGATATAAACGGATTTCAGGAAATATACATAACCGCCCCCTGACAGAGCGCCGGTTAATAGATGCTGTGGGCACGATTATAGAGAAACGTGGCTACAAAGGGTTGGGTGTCAATGCCATCGCTAAAGAGGCGGATGTAAGCAAATCGCTGATCTACACCTATTTTACTTCGGTGGATAAACTTATTGAAACTTACATTCTTGAAAAGGATTTTTGGATGGTTTCTAAAAGTCAGATGACAGGATTATTGGAAAAAGCAAATACGAAAGGCTGCCTTATTGAAATACTGGTATTCGTGTTGCAAAAACAATTTGATTATTTCTTTAATGAGGAAGAAATGCAGCAACTAATCCTATGGGAAATCACCGAAAAATCTGACATGATGAATAGTGTTGGAAATGCAAGGGAAAGCTTGGGGGAGGATTTTTTTGAATTGACCAACAGGCATTTTAAAGGGTCGGAGGTGAACTTTCAAGCTGTTGCCGCTTTATTGGTATCGGGCATCTACTATCTGGTTTTGCATGCAAGAAAAAATAAGAGCACGCAGTGCGGCATTGACATCAATACTGAAGAAGGCAGAAATGAAATACTGAAAGCAATCCGCCAGATCATTAAATGGTCATTCGCCGCCGGTAAAATAAAACAAAAGGGAAATGAATTATAGTTTTTAGAAGAAATGGCGAGCATTAAGACCGCCTGCGCTATATTTTAATCGTCAGATAGGGTGAGATATGAATGAACTGGAACAACTGGAAATCTTTTTAAAAGCGTTTTTTGAAAAAGCACCCGCCGGAGACGATACTGCCGCGTTTAATGACGCGCAGCATTATATCATTAAGGAGCGACAAAACATCATTCAAAAAATCCGGGCCGCTTCACATAGTTTTCAGGGCGATCCTCATAAGATTAGGTTGTACATAGAACATTTACAGCTTGAAATCACGCGTCTTTCAGATGAGTACTATCAGTTTTTGCAGTCTCAAAATAAAGGATCTCCCGTAGCCGATTTGATTAGTCAGTTACTTTCAGAACTAAATTTGCTCTACAGGTACCTCAAAGAAAACTTCAAGTCTTTTTTTAATGACCAGTTGAACGTACATCAGGCATTTAAAGAAACTTATATCCCTTTCATCAATAAGCTGTCGAAAAAGATACTGTCGGTTTTGGCTGCAAGTGGTGAAGACAAGGAGTTTATACTGCTCATGCAAGACTATCTTTACACCTTATCAAAGCCCGGGTACCACGAGATTAAAACAAACGGTGACCTGGACTACCATGTTAACTTTATTTCGGCCATTCATAAATTGGTTATTGAAATTACGGGACCGGATTTAAACCTGAAATTATTTCGTGAGCTGATCTATCTGAATTTCAATTGCCTTCCCGTTATCTGGTTTTATATTAACCGGATACAAAAGGATTATGACCAGGTAGATTTCTACCAGGAGGAATTGATCAATACCATCATAGAACTGAGAAACTTGCAGCAAATACCTGCAAAAGTTGGATACGGCTATGAGCCATCGGCAGAGACACTGAAAGAAATCCTTTGCAAGGTGTATGAAGAAGAGATCTCCTGCCTTAAAAGACTGCAAAGGCTTCAGGCTAAACTCACTTATAAGAAATGGTCCTCAATGATTTTTACACCTTTCTACTTTCATGTCGCCTTTTCGCTGGAAGTTTTGGTGCTCTTTTTTCGCTTGCTTATTGAAGCCGGAATTGTAATTACTGAAAAAAAAGTGGTGCTATTTGATTTTATATCTAAACACATCGGGACGGAAAGGAAAGAAAACCTTTCTTTTGGAAGTATCAAAAACAAGTATAATAACCCACAGTATTCCGCCGCCCAAAAAATAAAAATTGCCCTATTAGAAGTGATCAGGTTAATCAATGAGCAGTATCCGGCTTAGCCTGAAGCAGGTAAACCAGTTGGTTGCTTTCTAAAAGGGCCATCAGTTCGCCAAACCATCTATAGGTGAAGTCCTTTTTTTGCATCAGGGCAATCCAACCCTTATCGGTGATGTCTTTTAGGGTGTTAAACCCCATGTTATGGCAGTTCTCTATAAATCCGGTTGAAACCGGAAGATTGGAAATGTCCAGATAGAGCAGGCCCTTGGTTTCATTTTTTAATTCCATATCTAAAGAAATAACGCCAGTAGTCAGCGATATGCTGCTAAGGCTCCGCTAAAATCGGCGCTCGTGTACCATGGCAGCAAGCCTATTCATCTCTGAGTATCGACTAAGTTTAGCAGAATCCGGCAACAAGTAAAAATTTTAAAAAGCTTTTGGTTTATAATATATAAGTTTTATTGATCTGTAAGTTTCGTATTTCAAATATAAATAAGCTAGGTATCATTACAAATTAATCTTTTTTTAGACACCCTAAAACCCGGCCTATCGCCTATACCTGACAGGATATTTCCTTTAGGTGTCTAGGTCGGGCTCCTGGTCAGACACTTGATTAATGAAGCGCTTATTAGTGACTTTGCCCTTATAAAACATCATATATAAAAAAGATTGATCATACCCTTGCCTTGCGGTAACTGTTGATGGAGAGCGGCAGTCAGAGCATGGGTTCACTTCATTTTATGATTTACTATGTTAGCAGCGTATTATGAAAAGTTGCAGATGCAACTGGAAGAAGAATTAACACTTTTCTCGGAAATGGGGACTCTGCCTGTCAGAAGACTAACAGGGGCATTAAATTGCGTATCGGAAGCCCTCGCCAAATTAAAAGATTACCTGGTAGAGCATCCGTTTAAGGACCAGGTAGAAGAAATCGATTTTTTCAAGCATAAAAAGCCACGTGTCGTTAGCGAAAAGTTATATGCCCTGGAAATCTTTACCATAGAAACGAACAGGCCGATAGGGGATCGCCTTGAACTTAAGGGCTTTTATGAACAAGAACTACTATTCATCAAACGTTTCTTTACCCAGTACCAGTTTCTTCACCAGTATTATAAGTTTGAGTTGAAGGAGTTAGACCAGTTCCTTTTTGTCAGAGGTGCTAAAATATCAGATAACGTGTTGTCTGAAACTTTCGATCCGGATCCTCAGTTTTCTACAAGTTGTGATTACTTGTTTGCCAAATTTATGGCTTTTGACCGTTTGCAATTGTATATTTCGGACGAACTGATGAGCCTTGAAAACCCTGTAAAGCTCGCAAACGTTGACATAAAAGAAAGTCTTATTGAGCTTAAATGGACCGGTGAAACAATTAACCTTGTTGAGCTTGCTTATGGCATTTGGCTTACGGGCCAAATCAATAATGGCAATGCCGGGATTACTGAAATTATTCAATGGCTGGAAGTACATTTCCAGGTAAGGATTGGGAGGGCCTATCGAAGATGGACATCCATTTCGAAAAGGAAAAGAGTTGCACAGACTAAGTATTTGGATCAAATCCGTGATGCACTGTTGAAGCGGCTGGATGAAGAAAACGCAATAAAATAATTGAACAGGAATTTTAGCGTTTCCCTGATTTTTGCGCGGAGTTGGCTTTAATAATATTAGGGTCGGACCCTTTAAAGAACCTTAAAATAATCTGCATAAAGGCCATTATTGTATCCTAAGATGGCTTTAGATGAAGACAAATGAGTTTGAAAAAAGAAATATCACCCCAGAGCAGGCGATTAAGATACTTCGTAAAAATGGGATTGAATGTGATGAAAAAGATGCGAAAATAATTTTGGATTTCTTGTATAATTTAGCTAAATTAGCTGTAAATCAACACTTTAAGAGATGTTAAGACTTTCATTGAATTTCATTTTAAATTATTGAATTATGTTGCAAGCTGATTTATATGTAAGAGTTAGTACTGATGAACAAGCAGATAAGGGTTATTCCATTCGTAGTCAAGAAGAAGTGTTGCGAAAATACTGTAACCTCCAAAATATTAAGGTTCGAAAAGTAGTTAACGAGGATTACTCTGCGAAAACATTTAACCGGCCGGCGTGGACTGAAATGCTTAACAAGTTCCGCAGGGAAAAAGGCAAAGCAGTAGATCTGTTACTATTTACAAAATGGGACAGGTTTAGCAGAAATGCAGGCGATGCCTACCAAATGATCAATATACTCAGAAAGATCGGGATCGATCCACAAGCAGTGGAGCAGCCCCTTGATCTTTCTATTCCCGAAAATAAAATGATGCTGGCTTTCTATCTGGCAGCGCCGGAAGTCGAGAATGATCGACGGGCATTAAATACCTTTTACGGAATGCGAAGGGCCAGAAAGGAGGGAAGATACTTAACAACAGGCCCCTATGGTTATGTTAATCGAACAACAGAATTTGGGGCAAAAACGATTGTACCAATTGAGCCGAAAGCCAGTTTAGTAAAATGGGCATTCGAACAAATTGCGAAGGGAGAATTTGCAATTGACCAGGTTCGGAAGGAATTGAACAAAAGAGGGCTTAAGTGCAGCAAAAGCCATTTTTATACATTGGTGCAAAATCCGGTATATTACGGAAAGATTGTCGTTCCAGAGTATCGCGACGAGCCGAGGCAATTGGTACAGGGCCTCCATGAACCAATCGTGTCGGAAGAATTGTTTTACGAAGTTCAGGATGTGCTAAACGGCAGAAAACGTACGCAACTGGTTAAATATTCTTCATTGGATAATTTGCCGCTGCGGGGTTATTTGGTATGCCCAAAATGCGGGAAACAATTGACAGGAAGTGCGTCTAAAGGGCGGAAAGATTATTATTACTATTATCATTGTATCGCTGCATGCGGCGTCAGGTATAAGGCCGAATCTGCAAATGGCACTTTCTTAGATGATCTTAAAAAATTTATCCCAAAGCCAGGGATGTCGGAATTGTTTAAATATATAGTCAACGACGTCTATAGTCAGCAAAGCGGCTCTCAAATGGATTGCAGGAAGGATTTGCTTAACCGGATTCAGGCGGAAAATGACAGGCTTGCGAAGGCCAGAAAGCTATTGCTTGATGAGACTATTGATAGTGCCGACTACAAATCTATTAAAGGAGAATGCGAAACTAAGCTATTGAGCCTTGAAGCCAAACTGACGGGCTTTGGTAAAAGCACGCAGAATATCGAGAGCTTATTGAATCAGACTATCGATATGTTATCGAGACTTGATAATCTTTATTTAGAAGGAAATACCGCTTTAAAGCGTGAAATAATTGGTTCGATTTACCCTGAAAAATTGGTTTTTGACGGCTTTACTTATCGAACCACCCGCGTGAACGAGGCTGCACGACTTATTTTTCTGATTAACAGTGAGTTATACTCAAAAAAAAACAGGACAAACTTAGATTTTTCTAAGTTGTCCTGTTCGGTAGCGGGAGCAGGACTCGAACCTACGACCTTCGGGTTATGAGCCCGACGAGCTACCAACTGCTCCATCCCGCACTGTTTTTTGATATGTTGCGATCCGTTCATAACTCCGGAAAGTTCCTTCCAATTGTCAAAAATGCAATTTGCACTCCGTTTTAATTGGACTGCAAAGATATAATTCGTTTCTTTGCAGTCCAAATTAAATTTTATTTATTTTTATATGGCGCACAGGGCAGGTTTTGTAAGTATAATTGGTAAACCCAACGCGGGTAAATCAACGCTGATGAACGCGCTCGTGGGCGAAAAAATGTCCATCATCACCCCAAAAGCACAAACAACCCGGCATAGAATTTTGGGTATTGTAAACGATGAGGACTACCAGATCGTCTTTTCTGACACACCGGGCATCATCAAACCGCATTACGCTTTGCACGAAAGTATGATGCACCAGGTAGATGGTTCGATTGTGGATGCCGACCTGATATTGCTGGTTACCGATATTTACGAGGAATATGATGAGGGTGATGTTTTAAAGAAACTGGAAGGCTCGCAGGCGCCCCTGGCTGTTTTGGTAAATAAGGTCGATCAGTCTGACGAGGAAACGGTTAAAGCGAAGATTGAATACTGGCAGGAAAAACTGAATCCCAAGGCGGTGTTTGCTATCTCTGCGTTAAAAGATTATAATGTGCTGGCGGTTATGAATTTTGTGATCGAGCATTTGCCCGAACACCCGGCTTATTATGAGAAGGACGCTTTGACAGATCGTAATGATCGTTTTTTTGCATCCGAAATGATCAGGGCGCAGGTTTTTAAACAATACAAAAAGGAAATACCTTATAGTACGGAAGTAATTATCACCGCTTTTGTGGAAGGCGAAAAATTGCACCGCATCAGCGCCGAGATCATAGTTGAACGCGATTCGCAAAAAAATATAATCATCGGCAAAAACGGCGAAATGCTAAAAATTGTTGGCACTTATGCCCGCCGTGATATGGAGGAGTTTTTTCAGAAAAAGGTTTTCCTTGAAATGTTTGTAAAAGTTATACCCGACTGGCGCAGTAAGAAAAATTACCTTAAACAATTTGGGTACGAGTAAAGAATATTTACGATTTACGAATTACGATTTTAGATTTAGGCTGATCGGATTTGTAAATTAGCATTAAATTATGAGCCGCGATTTAAATTATACCAAATCGTAAATCGTAATTCTAAAATCTAAAATTAAAAATGAGTAACATAGTAGCCATAGTAGGTCGCCCTAACGTAGGCAAGTCAACTTTATATAACCGTTTAACCGAAACCCGCAAGGCCATTGTGGACGACGTGAGCGGTGTAACCCGCGACAGGCACTATGGTGTCTCTGAGTGGACGGGCCATTCGTTCACTGTTATCGATACCGGCGGCTATGTAGCCAATTCGGCAGATGTATTTGAGGCCGCTATCCGCGAACAGGTGATCATCGCCATTGAGGAAGCGACCGTTATCCTGTTTATGGTCGACGTTACTACCGGTATCACCGATCTTGATGATGAAATTGCCACGCTGCTGCGTAAGGGTAAAAAACCTGTGTTTGTAGTAGTTAATAAATTGGACAACACTTCGCTGTTGGCTGATTCCATGGTGTTTTATAGTTTGGGACTTGGCGAATTATATAATATTTCATCAATGACAGGTTCAGGCACAGGCGAATTACTGGACGAAGTGGTAAAACATTTTGACGATGAGCAGCTGGAAGAAAATACTTTACCAAAGTACGCCATTGTAGGCCGCCCGAATGTGGGTAAATCATCCATCATTAATTCGCTTATCGGCAAGGAGCGTAATATTGTAACGCCTATTGCAGGCACCACCCGCGATTCCATCCATATCCACTATAACCAGTACGGCCACGATTTTATGTTGGTAGACACCGCCGGGCTGCGTAAAAAAACAAAGGTTAAAGAGAATATCGAGTTTTACTCGGTTATGCGTACCATCAAGGCTTTGGAAGAAGCCGATGTGGTGATTTTAATGATCGATGCTGTGGAAGGGATCGAATCGCAGGATATCAATATCTTCCACCTGGCCGAGAAAAATAAAAAAGGCGTCGTGATCGTCGTCAACAAGTGGGACCTCATCGAAAAAAATAACAAAACAGTTAAGGTTTTTGAAGAACAGATCCGCGACAAAATAGCGCCGTTTACCGATGTGCCTATAGTATTTACTTCGGTAACGGAAAAACAAAGGGTGTTGAAAGTAATTGAAACTGCGAATCAGGTTTACCAAAATAAGGTCCGCAAAATACCTACCTCAAAGTTGAACGAGGTAATGTTGCCGATCATTGAAAATTATCCTCCGCCATCTATCAAAGGCAAATACGTAAAGATCAAATACATCACCCAGATTGCCGGTACATCACCGATGTTCGCCTTCTTTTGCAACTTACCGCAATACGTTAAGGAGCCTTATTACCGCTTTATTGAAAATAAACTGAGAGAGAATTTTGAGTTTCAGGGTGCGCCGATCCAGGTTTGGTTCAGGCAGAAGTAATTTCGGATTTGAAAATTTGAAGATGTGTTAATTTGAAAATGCAAAATAATGAGCCATTTTCAAATCTTCAAATCAACAAATTTTCAAATTAATTAATTGACTCCACCGCTTTTTTTAACGCAATATCATCGCTGTTCATCACTTCAAAATAGGCATTATCACCCCATTTAAAGCGGGCGGCTGAGGCTTTTAACAGGGTTTTTATGGTTGGCTTTGATACAAGTAATTCCTTTGAATCCATTTCCTTTATTGTTTTTGAAGCATAAAGGATGAACCTGTTGAATGCATCATCGCTAACATTGTACTGGCTTACAAAAGCATCGGAAGTATGGAACTTATTTAACACCGGCCCTAGCTGGTCGATAGTATAGGCCGTGAATAATTGTTGTTCGCTCAATTCCTGCACAAGCGCTGTATTGATAGTGGTATCAGCAGGCACAAAAATATCCGGCATAATACCGCCGCCGCTGTATACCTTTTTGCCGGATGAAGTATGGTAAGGCGATGGTTTTTTAAAAATGCTATCGTTTAAAGTGCTTTGTTCCGAAAAAAGCTCACCCTTCCGCATCCGTTCTGCTATTTCGTTGTGATATATTTCAGTACCGTATTTGTATGATTTTTGGATTGAACGGCCAGAGGGAGTGTAATACCTGGCAACGGTTAAATTTACGGCAGAGCCATCACCAAAAGGAAATTGTTGCTGTACCAGCCCTTTTCCGAAAGAGCGGCGTCCAACGATCAGGGCCCGGTCAAGATCCTGCAATGCGCCCGCCAGTATTTCACTTGCAGAAGCCGAATATTCGTCTATCAGGACTGCAAGTTTACCTTCCTTAAACATGCCTGAATCAGTAGAAAAATAATCTTTTCGTTCTTCGTGGGCGCCCTTTGTATAAACGATGAGCTTGCCTTTGGATAAAAACTCATCAGCAAGCGACGTAGCTGCACTAAGATATCCGCCGCCGTTTTCCCTGATATCAAGCACCAGTTTTTTTAAGCCCCGGGCCTTTAATTTAGTTAACGCGTCCCTGAAATCAGCATCCGTTGTTGAGGCAAATTTGCTTATTTTGATATAACCGGTTTCGGGGTTGATCATATACGCGGCATCAAGGCTGCTCAAATCAACATGCCCCCGTTGGATATGATAAGTTTTTAACATGGAATTGTTGGCAGTGAGTACCGACATCGATATTTGGGTAAGAGAATCGCCTTTTAGCGATTGGTCAACCTTTTTAGCCGTAAGTTTTGTGCCCGAAAAAGTTTTTTCGTTAATACGGAGGATTTTGTCACCGGGTAAAAGCCCTGCAGTTGCTGCCGGTCCGCCGTTGTATACCTGGGTTACAACCAGCGTGTCGCGCAGGATCTGGTATTCAAGGCCCACACCGTTAAAACCCCCATCTAAATTTTCGTTAATTGATTGCGCTCTTTGCGGCTGCAGGTAAAGGGAATGCGGGTCAAGCGTTTGCAATACGTTATTTACGGCTACACCCTCAAGGCTGTCTTCGTTTACAGAATCGACATAGTTGTCTTTTACAAGCCTTAAAACACTGTTGATTTTGTTATTGCTTTTGAGTGAAAAATTGAGGCCATTGCCCGACAGGTTATTATCAGCTAAATAAAAGCCAATAACTGTTCCTATCAACAGCAATATCATCGACCTGAATATTATAGCCCCCGCATTCTTCATACTAGTATACTTACTACAAAGTTAATAATTGTTGTTAAGGTAGTGGCGTGTTGGATACTGTTTTAAATAAAATTTCAATCCTGTGGCAAATTTTTCCAATCCTGTGAAAAATTCAGCGGGTAAGCCCAGGCTTTATTTGTCAACATTTTTACCGAATTTTGCCTGAAATTTATTTATTCCTCCATGGATAGGACTACAGAAAGGGACTCGAGGTTTAACGACCTTGAAAAAATGACAGTTAAGGAGATCCTTCAGCATATTAACGAAGAGGACCGTACCGTTCCACTGGCGGTTGAAAAAGCATTGCCACAAATTGAGGCACTCGCGAAAATCACTGCTGAAAGAATGAAAGCAGGGGGAAGGCTTTTTTATATCGGTGCAGGCACCAGTGGGCGCCTGGGTGTTGTTGATGCTTCTGAATGCCCGCCTACATTCGGCGTTCCGTTTGATCGGGTGGTGGGCATTATAGCCGGAGGCGATGGCGCTATCCGTAAAGCGGTTGAATTTGCCGAAGACGACGACAGGCAGGCCTGGGAAGACCTTTTGGCATACGGAATTAATGAAAAGGATGTGCTGGTTGGCATAGCGGCATCGGGTACTACGCCGTATGTGGTGGGTGGATTAAAAATGGCCAACAAACACCATATGGTAACCGGTTGTATTGTTTGTAACAGCGGCAGCCCGGTGGCAGCAGCGGCAAAGTATCCTGTTGAAGTTGTCACCGGACCTGAATTTTTGACAGGCTCCACCCGGATGAAAGCGGGTACCGCGCAAAAACTGGTGTTAAATATGCTGAGCACCTGTGTAATGATCCAATTAGGCAGGGTAAAAGGCAATAAAATG
The DNA here is from genome assembly GCF_002355435.1 of Mucilaginibacter gotjawali. Lineage (NCBI taxonomy): Bacteria > Pseudomonadati > Bacteroidota > Sphingobacteriia > Sphingobacteriales > Sphingobacteriaceae > Mucilaginibacter > Mucilaginibacter gotjawali. The sequence continues at coordinate 4,160,989 of NZ_AP017313.1, read as the reverse complement.
GTGGACATGCAGCTCTCAAACGATAAATTGATTGACCGTGGCACAAAAATGGTAATGAGGGAAACAGGCCTGGATGAGCATACCGCTGTTGGTTTATTGAAGGAACATGGCAGCGTTAGAAAAGCAGTAGAAGCTTATAAGGGGTAATGTGCGTATGTGCAGATGTGCAAATAGTGAAGAAGCAAATTAGTTAATTAAAAAAATGGATGTGAGTTGATAAACTGCGGATGCAAAGGTTTAGGTTTTTATAATCTGCACATTTGCACATCCGCACATTTGAAATATTTTTCATCCGCACATTTAAAATTAAAGAATGCACGAAATAGAACCATATTATAAATGGCGCGACGATTATATTGCTGCGGAAGACGAATATTCGCCGTTTTATGCAACTGAATACAGTGAGTTTGAATTTGATAAGCAGGTTTACAATTACCTGCTGCATCCGCAATGGGATGCCTTTGGTTCAAATACGCTGTATTTAAAAGTACTTTTTGTTGATTACGAACGTGGTTACACCATCATAGAATTTATAGGCGAGTGGAACGACGCGATCAATAACGATATCATGATGCTGAAACGCGAGATCCTTGACCTGATGACGGATAGTGGTATCCATTATTTCATCCTGATTGGCGAAAACGTATTGAATTTTCACTCATCCGACGATTGTTACTACGAAGAATGGTTCCAGGATGTGGAGGACGGCTGGATAGCCGGCATCAATTTCCGCGAACACGTAATTGATGAGTTTAAACGAAACAATATCGACTACTATATCAATTTCGGTGGGGTATTGGACGACCTGGGCTGGCGTGCATTAAAACCTATCCAGGTATTTAAAAAAGTAGAAGAGCAATTGGTAAGAAGACTGGGGTAGGTAAGAGTCCGAAAGTCCGGAAAGTCAGTAAAGTCCGAAAGACGAACTGGAGTAAACCCGAAACTTTGTTTAAGAACAGGATTTTAATCTTCCGGACTTTCGGTCTTTTCCGACTTCCGGACTCAAACTAAACTTTTTCTCATTTTGGGCGTCTAAAATCTCAACTCTAATAATTAAATTTGTATAAATAAATTTTAAAAGAAAAATGGAAATAAATAAACCTGACTATGTTTATGATAACATAGTCCAAATAAATGATACCGACGCATCGCGTAGGTTTTTAGCTAATGTATTCATGTGGATGTTTGTGGCATTGGGTGTATCTGCGCTGTCCGCATATGTTTTTGCGAATACGCCGTCGCTACTGATGACTCTTGTCGACGTTACTACCGGGCAGTTAACAGGGTTTGCATACATTGCAATGTTTTCGCCGCTAGCATTTGTGCTGCTAATGAGATTTGGCCTTAATCGCATTTCCTATCCCGTTTTGGCTTTACTGTTTGTTGCCTATGCAACTTTAACAGGTATCAGTTTAAGCTTTATACTATTGATTTACACCGCTTCTTCGGTAACTGGCGTATTCTTAACTTCATCAATAGTATTTGGAATTATGGCTATTGCCGGTTACACCACTAAAACTGACCTCACCAAATTTGGCTCTATTTTAATTATGTTTCTTGTTGGTATTGTTGTTGCCAGTCTGGTAAACCTATTTTTGCATAGCTCAGGTCTTCAAATGCTGATCAGCTATATTGGTGTGGCGGTGTTTGTAGGATTAACCGCTTATGACGTACAGAAATTGAAAAACATTGGTGCCGGTTTAGCCTATGGCGATGCCACTGCCTCAAAAATGGCTCTAATGGGTGGTTTAACCCTTTACCTGGATTTTATCAACCTGTTCCTGATGTTGCTGCGTATTTTTGGCAGAAGAAGGTAACAGAAAAATAATCTTTTAAAAAAGCTGCCTCCAATTATTGGAGGCAGCTTTTTTTGTATAGACAAAGTAAAAAATGATATCATTTGACCTGGCTCATTTACGCCTCTTGCATATGATTACTTTATTACGCATCTTTGCAATGCTTATAGAGAAAGACGGAGGGATTAGACCCTGCGAAGTCTTGGCAACCTGTGCTTACAAGGTGCCACATTCTACTTGAGAGCCAACTGGCTCCCGGGAAAGATAAGCGAAGGTCAGTGATCAGACGACTTCTCGATATAAGCTTTTTTTATTAGATGTGAGATATGAGACTTGAGATAAGAGACTGTTTTGTCGGTTTTTATTATCTCATATCTCATATCTCACGTCTCACATCTTAAAAATGGATATCAGAAAAGAACTACAAAAACGCATTCTTGTAATTGACGGGGCAATGGGTACCATGATCCAGCGGTACGAATTATCCGAAGAGGATTTTCGTGGCGAACGGTTTCGCAATCATGGCTCTGATCTTAAAGGAAATAACGACCTGCTGAACATCACACGCCCCGATGTGATCAAAGCCATACATGCTGAATACCTGGAGGCAGGTGCCGATATCATCGAAACGAATACCTTCAGCACCCAGCGCATTTCACTGGCTGATTATCACCTGGAAGAATTGGCCTACGAATTGAGCTATGAAGGCGCCCGCATTGCCCGCGAGGTTGCTGATGAATATAATAAAAAAGACCCGTCCAAACCGCGTTTTGTGGCTGGCGCTGTCGGGCCAACCAACCGTACGGCTTCACTTTCACCGGACGTAAACGACCCGGGCTATCGCGCGGTTAGTTTTGACGATTTGGCAGAAGCCTATTACGACCAGGTGCGCGGCCTTGTAGATGGTGGCGCTGATCTGTTGATCATCGAAACCATATTTGATACCCTAAATGCAAAAGCAGCCCTGTTTGCTATCAACAGGTACTTTAATGAAATAAAAAAGTCTCCCCCAACCGGGGGGAGATTTAGAGGGGGGCCGGACGGGTTGCCCATCATGATCTCCGGCACCATTACTGATGCTTCCGGGCGTACCCTTTCAGGGCAAACGGTGGAAGCCTTCTGGAATTCGGTGCGCCATGCCAATTTATTGTCAGTGGGTTTAAATTGCGCTCTGGGAGCAAAAGAAATGCGGCCGCATATTGAAGAACTTTCGCAAAAAGCGGATGTATTTATCTCTGCATATCCAAATGCAGGCCTTCCAAATGAATTCGGCCAGTACGATGAAACAGCCCACGAAACAGCCCACCAGGTAGACGAGTTTATGAAGGCCGGGCTGGTAAATATTGTTGGCGGCTGCTGTGGTACCACACCTGAGCATATCAAATGTATTGCCGAAAAGGCAGCAAAATACCCGCCCAGGGTGAGGCCTGAAATTGAGCCCTACCTGCGCCTAAGCGGCCTGGAAGCAGTTACCCTTACACCCGAAACTAATTTTGTAAATATTGGCGAACGGACAAACATCACAGGTTCGCCAAAGTTCTCCAAATTGATTTTGGCCGAGGATTATGAAGCGGCATTAACTGTTGCCCGCCAGCAGGTAGAAGGCGGTGCCCAGGTGATCGATATCAACATGGATGAAGGGATGATCGATTCGGAAGCGGTGATGGTAAAGTTCCTTAACCTGGTGGCTTCGGAACCTGATATTGCCAAACTGCCCATCATGATCGACTCCTCCAAATGGACGGTGATTGAAGCTGGTTTAAAATGTTTACAGGGTAAAGGCATCGTCAATTCTATCTCGCTGAAAGAAGGAGAAGAGAAATTTAAAGAATATGCCCGCAAGATATTAAGCTACGGCGCCGCTACAGTAGTGATGGCTTTTGATGAAACCGGCCAGGCCGATTCATTGGAGCGCCGTAAAGAAATTTGCCAGCGATCATACAACATACTCGTCAATGAAATTGGCTTTCCACCGCAGGATATTATCTTCGACCCAAACATCCTGACAGTTGCCACCGGGCTTGAAGAGCATAACAATTACGCGGTTGATTTTATTGAAGCTACCCGCTGGATAAAGGGAAATTTGCCTTATGCCAAAGTAAGCGGCGGGGTAAGTAATATCTCGTTCTCCTTCAGGGGGAATAACGTGGTGCGTGAGGCCATGCACTCCGCATTTTTGTATCATGCCATTAAAGCGGGCCTTGATATGGGCATTGTAAACGCCGGCATGCTGGAGGTTTACGAAGAAATACCGAAAGACCTGCTGGTGCTGGTCGAAGATGTGCTTTTGAATCGCCGTGAGGATGCAACTGAACGCCTGGTAGAGTTTGCTGATACGATAAAATCAAAAGGTAAAGAAATTGTAAGAGATGAAGAATGGCGTAAAGCGCCCGTTGCTGAACGTTTATCGCACGCTTTGGTAAAAGGCATTATTGAATACCTGGATGAAGATGTGGAAGAGGCAAGGCAAGCTTATGCCAAACCTTTGGAAGTAATAGAAGGCCCGTTAATGGACGGGATGAACGTAGTGGGTGATCTTTTTGGTTCAGGCAAGATGTTTTTACCGCAGGTGGTAAAATCGGCCAGGGTAATGAAAAAGGCGGTTGCCTATTTACTGCCCTTTATTGAACTGGAAAAACAAAGGGTGATTGACGCGGGTGAAGATAGCAGCGGAAGCCGCGCCAATGCCGGTAAAGTACTAATGGCTACCGTTAAGGGCGACGTGCACGACATTGGCAAAAATATAGTAGGCGTAGTTTTGGCCTGCAATAATTTCGAGGTGATTGACCTTGGGGTGATGGTTCCGGCGCAAAGGATTATCGAGGAAGCTAAAAAGCAAAATGTAGATATTATCGGCCTGAGTGGGTTGATTACCCCCTCGCTGGATGAAATGGTGCATTTTGCCAAAGAAATGGAGCGCGAAGGGTTTACTATTCCTTTGATTATCGGCGGCGCAACCACCTCGCGCATCCATGCGGCGGTTAAGGTTGACCCGCATTACTCCGGCCCGGCTATCCACGTGCTGGATGCATCACGCAGCGTTACGGTTTGCAGTAGTTTGATGAATAAAGACCAGCGCGGACCGTATGTAAAAAATATAAAGGAAGAATACGCAAAAGCGCGTGAGGCCCATTTAAATAAACGGTCGGACAAACGCTTTATCAGTATTGCGGATGCCCGTAATTCAAAATTACAGATCAATCTGAATGGCGCTATCGCCAATAAACCAACATTTACCGGGACGAAAGTTATTGAAGCATTCCCGCTGGAAGAACTGGTGCCCTATATCGACTGGACGCCATTTTTCCATACCTGGGAGCTAAGGGGCAGCTATCCTAAGATATTTGATGACAAATATGTTGGGGTGGAAGCGAAGAAGCTTTATGATGATGCACAGGTATTATTAAAGAAAATAGTTAAAGAAAAACTGCTTCAGGCAAACGGTGTCATCGGTTTCTGGCCGGCAAACAGCGTAGGGGATGATATTGAATTATATACAGATGAAACCCGCAAAACATTATTAACCACTATCCACACCCTGCGCCAGCAAAGCGAAAAAGTGAAAGGCGAGCCATATTACGCGTTATCTGATTTTATCGCACCAAAGGAAAGCGGCGTGCCCGATTATTTTGGCGGCTTTGCCGTAACCAGCGGGATTGGTTGCGATGAACTGGTGGCTAAATTTGAGGCAGATTACGACGATTATAATAGTATCATGGCCAAAGCCCTTGCCGATAGGTTAGCAGAGGCATTTGCAGAAAAAATGCACGAGTTGGTACGCAAGGAATATTGGGGGTATTCGAAAGGGGAGAACCTGGGGGCCGATGAGCTGATCAAAGAAGAATACCAGGGCATCCGCCCGGCGCCGGGATATCCTGCCTGCCCGGATCATACCGAAAAAACAACCTTATTTGAAATATTAAAGGCCGAAGACAACGCAAAAATGCACCTGACAGAAAGCCTCGCCATGACGCCGGCAGCATCCGTAAGCGGCTTTTATTTTGCACATCCGCAAGCGCGTTATTTTGGTTTAGGTAAGATTAGTAAAGACCAGGTAGAAGATTATGCAAAGCGCAAGAATATGGATTTAGAAACCGTAGAGCGCTGGCTGGGGCCGAATTTGAATTATTAGCCCCCGGCCCCCTAAAGGGGGAGCAACTGCGGGAGCTTACAACAAGAATCATAAAAAATTAAATAAAAATTCCCCCTTTAGGGGGTCAGGGGGCATGAAGATAACCGAACATATTAACAACGCCAAAGGCAAAACACTTTTTTCTTTTGAACTGATACCGCCATTAAAAGGGCATAGCATACAGGGTTTGTATGATGCTATTGACCCTCTAATGGAATTTAAACCGCCTTTTATTGACGTTACCTCGCTGCGTGAGGACTTCATCTACAAACAGCATCCCAATGGTTTACTGGAGAAACTGAGCTACCGCAAGCGCCCGGGAACTATCGCTATTTGTGCGGCCATCATGAATAAATACAAAGTGGATACTGTTCCGCATTTATTGTGTGGAGGGTTTACTAAAGACGAAACCGAAAATGGACTGATCGACCTGCAGTTTTTAGGCATCGAAAATGTTTTGGTTCTGCGCGGCGATGCCCGCAAAGCTGATGCCTCATTTATCCCGACTCCCAACGGACACAATTATGCAACCGATCTTTTGGAGCAGGTGGTAAATATGAATAACGGTGTTTACCTGCACGAAAATAACGAAGAAAACCTGAAAACCGATTTCTGTATCGGCGTAGCAGGTTATCCCGAAAAACATTTTGAGGCCCCCAATCTGAAGACTGATTTTAAATACCTGAAACAAAAGATAGACATGGGTGCAAATTTCATTGTAACCCAAATGTTTTTCGATAACCAGAAGTATTTTGATTTTGTAAATAATTGCCGGGCAAATGGCATCACTGTGCCCATTATCCCGGGGTTAAAACCGGTTACAGGCTCCAAACAATTGGTTAACCTATCCAAAACCTTTCATATTGATATGCCCGAAGACCTTTGCGACGCCATAAACGCCTGTAAATCCGAGAAAGATGTTAGGGACGTGGGTATTGAGTGGATGATCAACCAGTGTAAAGAATTGATGGCTTTTGGTGTGCCGGTATTGCATTTTTATACTATGAGTAACGCAGGGCCAACAAAAAGAATTGCGGAAGCGATATTTTAACCTTTTGTGATATCGTTTAATACTATTTTAGCAGCACGAATATAATATTCGATGTTAGATATGGGATTCCTGGTTTTCGAAATTAAAAAAGCCCCCAATGTAAGATTTGGATTGCCTCCATATCTTGAACGTAGTAGATTCAAATATTCATTTTTGGTACTGGTCGAACGATGTGCAACGTGATTTCTCACTATTCGCATTTCATTAATAATATTTCCATGTATTTGAATGTTAGAATAAAAACAGTCTGTAATGTTCAATACAAATTGAATACTGTCCCGTATATAAGAAGCTTTTGTCCATTTCAAATACCGGCTGGCTCTTCTCCTATTATGAGTCAACATATTGACATGTGCATCTTGCATGCTTCGGCATCTTAACAACACAATTGGGGGAGTGCCGTTTTTATATTTCGCTCCGCAGGCTAGTTTTAACGCTACTTCTTCTATTGATATTTCTACTATAGAAAATAGTCGCAACATGATTATTTCGCTAATCATGTATTGATGTTTTACATCTAATCCAGTACAATTATTTATATAATTCTCCAGTACAGTTATATCGCTAATACTTTTATTATATGATTTATTTATACTTAAATTGGGCACTAGGAAATATAGTTGTAAATATAGTTATCTCTTATGGTTCTGTTGTTTAACCGCTGGGTACTTGCTGAACAGGCATTATAAAAATTCGCATCTTCTTTAGTCCGTTCTGTTAATGGTTTATCGGAATTGTACCTATTGTCGATTTCCATTATTCCTTTCTCGATTTTTGATATCGAAATTTTGGGCAACTTATCAATCGCAATAATTAATGAAAAGAATATTGGTTGCCTGCTGAAAATTGTCTGTTTAATTGCGTCTGGGTTGAGGGAAACGATAGTGTCAAAAATATTTGTAAGTCTCTTGTCAACATTTTCCATCTCCGCAAAATTTTCATCATTGTCTTTATAATACTTATCTATCTTCGGTTGGCTAAAATCTGTGAGCCCCTCTATTAAATTAATGATTAAATCAGATATAAATTGTACTTCATTCATTCTGGCAACATCGTTGCCAGAAAATATTTTATATTCTTTCCACAAGTCTGTTCTAAGTACTGATTCTTTAACGCAGAATTGCTTAAATTCTCCACTATAGACTGCGTTTCGTTTTTCCTGTACATTTAATGTTTTCGATACTGAGTTTATTCTAGCAAAAATATCGATCACATCAGAATCAGTTGCTCCCAAAAGATATCCAACGGGAATAGACGTTAAAAGTAAATCCTGTTTTTCTGTTTTAGTTAACTCGGAGAATTTGATCAGTTTTTTATGGTTGGGATGTCTAGCAGAATATTCATTATTACAATAGGCTATTATTGCATTTGTTCTTTGTTGACCGTCTACAACTTCCTTAATGCTTATACCTTTTTGTAAATCCAAAGAATGCCTTATATAGATAGAAGGCAATGGCTTCTTTTCGAAAAGTGTGTTCACAAGATATGATTGCTGCGGTTTGTTCCAAACCGAGCGCCTTTGATACCACGGAGTCAGATTAAGTTCCCCCTTGTTTGCTAAATTTATTATGTCCTGAATTACTAAAGACTGATAATCAACTCTATCCATTTAATTTTTATTTTGTGTAAATGTACAAATTAAGTTTATTAACCGAATTAGATGTAAACCAATAAGAAATTTTGGATTTAGTATTTGTTGGTTTGTTGTTAGAACAAATGCTGTTAGGGACATTTAAATATTCAAACAAAGTAGATTGCTTTAATTTGACTGACTGTCAGAGGGAATTTATATGAATAATGGAACATAAAAGCCATATTTGTAATTATAACCAAAACCTGATCATAACCTATGAAATTTCTTCAATCATTGTGGACGGGGCCCTCCGGATCTTCTGATGTAAATCCTGTAAGTCTTAAAGCGGGCTGGCAATCCAGCGAATTTCATTGGATGAGTTGGGCATTAAGCTGCTTGAATGCAAAAAATAATTTAGGCGAAGTACACCTTATTACAGATCTGAAAGGGAAGGAGATACTTATTGATCAGCTGCAGTTGCCCTATGCAACAGTGTCTACTGATTTGGAAAAAAGGCTCGACCAATACCCCGCGGATTTATTTGCGCTTGCCAAAATATATAGCTACAGTATTCAGGAACAACCTTTTCTCCATTTGGATAGCGACGTGTACTTTTTCCAAAAACCCGTGAAAGCTTTTTTTGACAATAGTCTTATCGCGCAAAACCTGGATAAAAATCTACCCCTATATTATCATGCTTTAAATGAGATAAATAGCAACTTCAACTATATCCCTCCTGTTTTTTCAAGGGAGAATTATCAACACCAGGATCTTTACGCCAGCAATGCCGGCATATTGGGAGGCAATCATCCCGAATTCTTTAAAAAATATAGCCGCGAAGCTTTTGATTTTATTGACCAAAACAGGGATGGTTTTGATAAGTTAAGACTGGGAAGTCTGAACTTTATTTTTGAACAATACCTGTTTTGTCAGCTTGCAAAAAGGGAGAACATACCGATAGCTTATTTAAAAGATGAGGTGGATAATCCCGTCTTTTTGGATTATATAAAATTTGACGATTTTCCGGATGTGCAAATGATCCACCCGGTTGGCAACTTTAAAAAATACCGGCATGTGTGTAACCACGTTGCAAAAAAGTTAAGAGCCGATTATCCCGAATATTATTACAGGATAGTTGAGGTTGTAAAAAAGGCGGGTATTGAAATAAGCAGCCGGGTGTACCAGATGCCGTACTTTAAATATGAAGGATCGATGCTTCCTGAAAGCGACGGTAGTTTAGTTAAGCCGGTGAGTGAAACTGTACGGCGACGCACTAAAGCAGCGATGGACTACTTAAATCGCAAATATGGACTTGATTTTCATTTTAATGCAGCCGATGATTTAGCCAATGATCTTGTACAAAGCTTTCTGGCACTAATAACAGAAGAAAATGACAGAGAATGCTTTTGGGACCTGTTAGCAGTAGAATCACAAGAAAACTCATTGTTTAAGGAATTAGTTAATGAACCAGGTTCAGTGCAACGCTTATATAACGAGGATGCAATTGCTTACAAACGGATTCAAACTACGTTTTGTATGGTCGAGCAGAATTACTTAAGTGTTAAACTAACAGTTAAAAAAGAGTGCCGGCTTATTGAAACGGGGTGGAACTGGAAATATGACTTTAACGAAAATATCGATGCCGTAACCGAACAGAATTTTAACCTTGAAAAGTCGGCTTATACGGCTTTAATAATGCCGGATATATTACCATTAAATATAAGGGAATACTATATAGATGAGCTTGACCTGCTTATTTTCAATTATATTACGAATATAATCACGATTGAAGAGCTGATAAGCAAAATGGAACAATATTTTGATGAGGAGGAAATTAAGGCGGATTATTTATCTTTCAGGAAATTGATTGTTGGCATTGTTAAGCAATTATTGTACGCCGGGGCAATAGAAATTATTTTTTAGATTTATTTGCGATTAACCAATAAAACATTTAGATTTAAATATCAATTAATAAACCTAAATCAAAAATGCTATGAAAAAGCAGGTAAAACCAAATGGCAAATTCAGCCTTTCAAAAGAATTAACAAAAAGCGAAATGAAACAAGTGGTTGGCGGCCTAAGCGGCAGTCAAACTTATTGTTCTGGAACGCCTGGCACACCGTTTCCGGTGGCAGGAAGCATGAAAATCGGATGTCAGCCGGCTTACTGTGCCGGCGCCGGACATGGATCATTCCTTTATTGCGCTTAATTTGGGGCTGCACTTTACTTTTGGTGCAACAAAGCAAAAATGCCTTCCAAATTTTGGGAGGCATTTTTGTTAGCCCTAACAGTTAAAAACAGGGAAGTCGGTTTTAAAATATTTCATGGTGACAGAAGATAAAAACCTTAGTTTTCTATGTCCCAGCGGGACATTTGGTTGGTAGATTTGCATAAATAAGCACGAGGCGTTCCAATAGGAACGCTTGGTGAACTTACGAATTGATATTCTACCAACGAAATGTGCCTACGACACATCCAAAAAGACGAAACCAAGTTCAGAAATCTTAAAAGCGATTTCCCTGCAGTTAAAAACGTAAAACAGGCTAATTGATTAATATTATTCAATTTACCGAGTTTTACCAAACCTTAATTCTGTCTTCTGGTTTTTGATACATCTTATCACCCGGTTTTACATTGAATGCGGCATACCACGCATCAATATTGGTAATAGGCGCATTGGCCCGGAACTGCTCAGGTGAATGCGGGTCGGTCAAAATACGCTGGGCGGCAGCTTCGGGGCGTTGCGAGCTTCTCCATACCTGTGCCCACGACAGGAAGAACCGCTGATCGGGCGTAAACCCATTGATCTTTTTATGCGAATGGCCTTCTTTGGTCTTTTTAAATGCAGCATACGCTACATTTAGGCCGCCAAGGTCGGCAAGGTTTTCGCCAAGTGTAAGTTTGCCATTTACATGAAGGGTATCCAGCACAGTAAAGCCATTGTATTGGGTAACCACCTGGTCGGCGCGGGTTTTAAATTTATCGGCATCATCCTTTGTCCACCAGTCGCGCAGTGTACCATCGGCATCATACTGGCGGCCCTGGTCATCAAAACCATGGGTCATTTCGTGGCCTATTACGGCGCCAATGCCGCCATAGTTTACGGCATCATCTGCTCCAAAATCAAAGAAAGGGAATTGCAGGATTCCTGCCGGGAAAACGATCTCGTTATTTACCGGGTTGTAATAGGCATTTACGGTAGGCGGCGACATTCCCCAGCGCTTTTTATCCACCGGCTTACTGATCTGGCTCACGCCGTAATTATACCTCCATTCGGATACGCGTTTCAGGTTACCGAAATAATCGTTCCTGTCAATCTCCAGCCCGCTGTACGTTTGCCATTTATCAGGGTAACCTATCTTTACGGTAAAGGCAGCCAGTTTTTTAAGGGCCCGGGTTTTGGTTGCCTCACTCATCCATGCCAGGTTTTTAATGCGTTCACCAAGGGTAACTTTAAGGTTGTTTACCAGGTTAACCATGTATTGTTTAGCTGCAGGGGTAAAGTATTTAGCTACGTATAACTGGCCAAGCAATTCACCTTCGCTGCCGTCAACCAGGCGGGCCATGCGCTCGTTGCGTGGTGTCTGCACCTTTTGCCCGCTTAAAGCAGCACTAAAATCAAAATTAGCCTTTACAAAAGGTGAACTTAGAGATCCTGCTGAACCTTTTAAGATATTCCACTTCAAATAAACTTTCCAATCGCTTACAGGGGTTTCAGTCAATAAAGCGTCTTCTGCCTTAAAAAAGCCGGGCTGGCCAACTAAAAGCGTATCCTGGCCGCCAACTTTCATTTCGGGCATCAATTCAACCCAGTTTAAATGTGGCGTAGTTTTGCTGAAATCAGCTACCGAGAATTTATTGTAGGTAACATTCGGATCGCGCATAGCTACCCGGCTGAGCTGTGCTTTGGCCAGCGTTTTTTCGATATTAAAAATCGTTTCCGCATTTTTTACACCGTCATCATGGTTTAAGCCGGTTAATGTAAATAAATTAACAATGTATTGTTTGTAGGCATCCTGGATCTTTACACTGCGTGCATCGCTTTTCAGGTAATTGTCGCGGTCGGGCAGGCTGGTGCCGCCCTGGTTAAGGTTGGCGATATTTTTATTCGGGTGTTTATCATCGGGGCCAACCCCAAAACGGAATAATGGGTCGGCCTCGCCATGCGTACGCTCAAACACCACTTCGCTGATCACCCCGTTAAGGTCGGATATTTTATCAATTCTTTCCAGGATCGGTTTTATCGGGTCATAACCAAGTTTTTCAATGGCAACTGTATCCATCGCGCTGGCATACAAGTCGCCCACGCGTTGCTCCAAACTGCCTTTGGGATGCTGTGTTTTACTAACGGTTTTTAATAATTCAAGCAGTTTGTTGGTGTTTCCCTGGCTCAATATGCCGAAACTGCCCCAACGGGTTTCTTTGCCGGGTATCGGGTTGTTCTTTATCCAGTTGCCATTGGCATACTCATAAAAATCATCACCGGGCTTAACAGAAAGATCCATGTTTGCCGGATCAATATACTTCATCGGCGGTTTTTTGTGCCCCGGTTTTTTATCGCCTATAACCTTAAACGCGCTTACCGAAAGGCCAACAAGGCCGATCAGCATAAAATGGGTAAATTTTACTTTCATTTAGTTAATTCTTTAATAATGAGGGTCAGTCAGTTTTTTTTAAGGCATTAATTTCATGCCCGAAAAATTAAAGGTAGTAAATAAAGAATATTGCCGCCAACAGATGGCGATATAACCTAACGGTTAAACCATTTGATTAAAAATGATGAGCGCATTTTTTTTAAAATATCCAGTAAAAAACGCTGAACAGGCACTGATTTCATGGACGGGAGCTTAGTTTAGTAAGATAACGCTGTATTGTAAAAATATTGTGATGGGGTGAAGAGTCCATAGACGATGGTCGATGGACCATAGCTCATTCGCTGTTAATGTTGAGAAATTCTTTCTATGGACCATGGACTATGGTCTATGGACAAAAAACTATGAACCATAAAAGCAAAACCCTATTTTTGCACCCTATGAGTATTTCTAAAACATACGAGCCGAAAGCAACCGAAGAGAAGTGGTACAGTTACTGGTTACAGCATGAGTTTTTTAGGTCGGTGCCTGATGAACGCGAACCTTACACCATCGTAATTCCGCCGCCAAACGTCACAGGTGTGCTGCACATGGGCCATATGCTTAATAATACCATACAGGATGTTTTGATCCGCCGTGCCCGTATGAAAGGCAAAAATGCCTGCTGGGTACCGGGAACCGACCACGCCAGTATTGCTACCGAAGCCAAAGTAGTTGCCATGCTAAAGGAAAAGGGCATCGCAAAAAAAGATCTTACCCGTCCGGAATTTATGGCTCACGCCTGGGAATGGAAAGAGAAATACGGCGGTATCATCCTTGAACAACTAAAAAAACTCGGTGCTTCCTGCGATTGGGAACGGACACGTTTTACCATGGAGGATGAATTATCCGATGCGGTTATAGACACCTTTATTCATTTGTATAAAAAGGGTCAGATTTACCGCGGCGTACGTATGGTGAACTGGGACCCGCAAGGGAAAACTGCGGTGAGTGATGAAGAGGTGATCCGTAAAGAAGTTAACCAAAAGCTTTATTATATCAGGTATAAAGTCGTAAGTCCTCAGTCTGAAGTCTTGAGTCAGGAGTCTGCTCTGGATTACCTGACTATTGCCACCACCCGGCCCGAAACGATCATGGCTGACGCAGCGATCTGTATTAACCCGAATGACGAACGGTATTTTCATTTGCATGGCAAAACCGTTTTAATTCCGTTAATCAACCGGGAGATCCCGGTGATCCTGGACGAATATGTTACCATGGATTTTGGTACCGGCTGTTTAAAAGTTACCCCTGCGCATGACTTGAACGATTATGAGCTTGGGCAAAAACACCATCTGCCGGTTATTGATATTTTAAATGACGACGGTACATTGAACGAAAAAGCCCAAATTTTAGTTGGAGAGGATCGTTTTATTGCCCGAAAAAAAATAGCCGTTTTATTGGAAACAGATGGCAGCCTTGAGAAAGTAGAAGAGTACAAATCGCAGATTGGCTTTTCAGAACGGACCGATGCAGTTATTGAGCCAAAACTATCCATGCAATGGTTTTGCAGGATGGACGAAATGGCCAAACCTGCGCTTGACTATGTGTTGAAAGGCGATATTAAGCTGATCCCTGAAAAGTTTATCAATACCTACCGCAACTGGATGGAAAACGTGCGCGATTGGTGCATTAGCCGCCAGCTATGGTGGGGCCAGCAGATCCCTGCCTGGTATTTACCAAACGGGCAGTTTGTAATTGCCAAAACACGCGAAGAAGCTTTTGAATTGGCCAAAAATCTCACATCTCACATCTCACAGCTCACATCTGAGGATTTAAAACAGGATGAAGACGTATTGGATACCTGGTTCTCATCATGGCTTTGGCCTATATCCGTTTTTGATGGTTTTAAGGATCCCAATAATGCCGATATTAACTACTATTATCCAACCAACGACCTGGTAACCGCGCCGGAGATCTTATTTTTCTGGGTAGCCAGGATGATCATGGCGGGGCATGAATTCAGGGGCGAGGTGCCGTTTAAAAATGTTTACCTCACCGGGATAGTTCGTGACAAGCTTGGGCGTAAAATGTCAAAATCATTGGGCAACTCGCCTGACCCGCTCGGCTTGATTGAAAAGTATGGCGCCGATGGCGTAAGGGTAGGGATGCTGCTTTGTTCGCCGGCAGGAAACGACCTGATGTTTGATGAAAGCTATTGTGAGCAGGGAAGTAAATTTGCCAATAAGATCTGGAATGCCTTCAGGCTGGTAAAAGGCTGGGAAGTTAACGAAACCCTTGAAAATAATAATGATTTAGCCATTGAATGGTTTGAAAGCAGGTTTAACCAGGCACTGGCCGAAATTGAAGATTATTTTGAACAATACCGGATTTCGGATGCTTTAATGGCAACCTATAAATTGGTATGGGACGATTTTTGCGCCTGGTACCTGGAAATGGTGAAGCCCGAATATCAGCAACCGATTGACAGAGAAACGCTTAATAGAACTATTGGATTTTTTGAAAATATTTTAAAGGTCCTGCACCCATTTATGCCATTTATATCTGAGGAATTATGGCATGATGAGGAGTTGTTCGGCACACGTTCGGTATATGATTGCTGCATCGTTGCCCAATTACCAAGCAATGGGAAAATTAATACCCAGCTGCTGTCGGATATAGAAATTGTGAAGCAAATTGTCACCCAGGTTAGAAATATTCGCAACCAAAAACAGATCGCTCCAAAAGAGAAACTTGCACTTTCCGTTAAAGCAAATTCCGGTATACTTTATAAAATTTATGAGGAGGTGATTTGCAAATCTGCCAATATAAACGACTTCAATATCGTTACTGATAAAATAGTTGGTGCAGTGAGCTTTATGGTGTCAACCGACGAGTTTTATGTTCCTTTAAATGAAACTTTAGACCCGGTTGCCGAGTGTGCAAAGCTTAAAAAAGAACAGGAGTATTATATAGGGTTCCTTCGTTCAGTTAACTCAAAGTTAGGGAACGAAAGGTTTATGAGCAACGCGAAACCCGAGATCATAGAGGGTGAGTTACGGAAAAAAGCGGATGCCGAAGCTAAGTTGAAGATCATTGAAGAGAATTTAGAAGCTTTGGCTTGTTAATTGCATTTGAAACTGTGATAAATTATAGATGAAGCAGGGCGCCCAATGGGCCTGGCCTTGTATTGCTGAATTTTTATTGCAGATTTTAAACTTAACAATTTAGGCCATTTCTTAATGAACAGGAAAGTAAGTTTTTTTAACTTTTCACTTAATAATATTCTTTCAAAGGACCAATCTCTTCTTGACCAGGCACGGATACGTTTACTTTATTATGGCTTCTGGATAGTGGGGGTAGCTGTGTTCGGCCTTTTTATAAGTGTTTATTTTCAACGCCAGGCCTTACTCACCATTACTGCAGGTATTTTGCTCGTGTCGTTATTGGTATTGTTTAAATACCTGACCTACCGGGCCAACTGGAAGCAAATTTCGCACGCTGTGCTAATTATTGCTACCATCATTAACCTTAATAATGTTTTTATTGCCATGCAGAAGGTTGATATTATTACGGTACAGGTAATTTTATTAGTTATACTGTTTAGTTATTATATGATCGGGCAGCGCTGGGGTTTGTTCTACTCGTTGTTGAACCTGGTGCCCGTAATGGTATTTTTGCTGATTTCCTATAAGGGCAACTATTCCATAGCACTTCGTCCCGAGTCGGTTGACCAGTCGACGATCATTATCAGCATTTTTGCTAATTTTATATTGATCATTTACATCCACAGCCATTTTTACGGGGCATTTTTAAATAATATCCGTGAGTTAAAAGAAAACGGGGAAAAACAGGTGGAACTGAATGCCGAACTTGAGCTGGCTATTGAGAAGGCGGAAAAATCATCCAGGATAAAATCCGAATTCCTGGCCACTATGTCGCATGAGATCAGGACGCCGCTTAATGCCATTATCGGTATGAGCAATGTAATGTTAATGGCAAAGCCCAGGCCCGACCAGGTGGAAAACCTTGATGTTTTGAAGTTTTCGGCCAATAACCTGATGGCAATCGTAAATGATGTGCTTGATTTTAACAAGATAGAGGCAGGGAAAGTGATTTTTGAAAAAACAAGGTTTAATCTTGTTGAAGTGGTTGAAAATATTTGCGGTTCCGAAAAAATTAAAGCCGAACAAAAAGGGCTGGAGTTTATGGTGAAAATAGACCCTTTGCTAAACGAGAAAACGTTGATTGGCGACCCTACCCGCCTTGGACAAATATTATTTAATTTGGTTAGCAACGCCATCAAATTTACCCAGGCCGGTAACATATGGATCAAAGCATCTTTTCACGAAAGCCAGGGTAATAATATTACGGTGAATTTTGTGGTTAAGGATACGGGGATAGGTATAGATCAACGAAACCTTGAAAGTATTTTTGAACCATTTACGCAGGAATCAATAACCACAACCCGGCAATACGGCGGCACCGGCATGGGCCTTGCCATTGTAAAGCGACTGCTTGAATTGCAGGGGCTGCAGATGTATGTAACCAGTAAAGTAGGCCGCGGTTCAGAGTTTTCGTTCAGTATGGATTTTCCGGTTGCTGCTGCTATTGATGATGCCGATGACAAAAATACATTGCTTAACTACGCCGAATCTTTTGAGAATTTGAGGATGCTGATTGCCGAAGATAACCCGGTTAACGTGTTGCTGATGAAGAAGCTGCTTTCTAAATGGAGAATAAAACCTGTTATTGCCAACAACGGGCAGCATGTAATAGAACTAGCCAAAGAAAGCGATTTTGATATTATTTTGATGGATCTGCAAATGCCGGTGATGAATGGGTTCGATGCTGCGATGGAGATCCGCAGGCTGCAGGATCCAAGGAAAGCGCTTACGCCCATTATCGCCCTTACAGCCGCCGCGTTATATGATATCAGGGCACAGGTATTAAAGGCCGGTATGAATGATTATGTTTCGAAACCGTTTAAGCCTGAAGAATTGCTTGAAAAGATCCAAAACCTGGTTGCAGCAGTGCATTAATCACATCTGGGCGTAGGTGGGCAATTCCTCTATAAATTTATAATTCACAGCCTCAAAATCTATCAGGCAAAAGTAATGCTGCAATCCGTTGGTAACGGCAATTACCTTTACCTTGTGCACCATATTATAACGCGCTACCTGGTCGAAAACTTTTTGATCAATATTTACCGAGGGGGCTTTGCATTCAACCAGTAATATTTTCTCGCCCGCAGGGTTATAAACCACAATGTCCGATCGTTTGGCCATCCCGTGCAGCTTATGCCCGCCTTCCAGTTTAATGAGGGTTTTTGGGTATTTTTTTTGGTTGATAAGGTATTGCACAAAATGCTGCCGCACCCATTCCTCCGGGGTAATGACGATGTTCTTTTTTCTGATGGGATCAAACATTATCAATTGCCCGTTTTGGTCGGTAATTTTAAAAGGGTAAGGGGGCAACTGAAGCGGAATCAACAAATCCATGGTGCGAAAATGATCAATTTAACGCTAGAATCCTAATAATGGGCAGAGGGCAGCAAATCGATTAGTAACAATTTTTCACCAATGACTAATGACCGATACCCAACGACTTTTCATAATAAATTTCCGTAATTTGCCGGTGAAATGACGGCCACCGAATTACTGAAAGACTTAAAAAACCGCAAATACAAACCTATTTACCTGTTGCATGGTGAAGAGCCTTATTATATCGACCTGGTAAGCGATTTTATAGAACACAAACTGCTTTCTGACGCGGAAAAAGGCTTTAATCAAACGGTATTTTATGGTAAGGATACGGATATCATGTCTGTGTTAAATGCATCCAAACGTTACCCGATGATGGCTGATTACCAGGTAGTTTTGGTAAAAGAGGCCCAGGATATGAAATGGGGAAATGATGATGGGGATAAAAAAGGCATTAATCCATTATTAAGCTATCTCGAAAGCCCCTTATCAAGCACTATCCTCGTGTTTTGCTATAAATACGGCAAATTCGACAAAAGAAAGAAAACCTATAAGGCTATTGAAAAAAGCGGTTTAATATTTGAATCCGCAGCCCTTTATGACAGTAAAGTGCCAGCCTGGATAGAGGATTTTATTGCCGGGAAGGGCTACAAAATAAACCAGCAGGCCTCATTGATGCTGGCCGAATATTTAGGAAATGATCTTTCAAAGATTGCCAACGAGCTTGAAAAACTCATGCTGAACATATCGGCAGGGCAGGAGATCAACCTTAAACTGATACAGGATAATATCGGCATCAGTAAAGAGTATAATGTATTTGAGCTGCAGGCAGCTCTTGGAAAAAAAGATGCTTTCAAAGCTAACCAGATCATTAATTATTTCGAGGCAAATCCCAAAGCCAACCCGATTGTGCTGGTATTGGGAAATCTGAATAATTTTTTCAGCAAGGTGCTGGTTTATCATTATGTGAAAGACAAGTCGCCCCAAAACCTGGCGCGCGAATTAGGCGTAAGCCCCTATTTTATCAAGGATTATGAACAGGCTGGCAGGAGTTACAGCTATGGCAAAACAATGCAGATTATCAGTTACCTGCGTGAGTACGATGTGAAAAGCAAAGGCGTTGATTCAACTACCGGCCATGGTGGGTTGATGAAGGAACTGATTTTTAAGATATTGCATTGAATAGCATCAGATAAAGTGAGTTTTTACCAGCCCTCTCTTTTAAGAGAGAGGAGCTCCACCGGGGAAATTCAAACCCAATTGTACGTGCTATAAACAGGTAGTTCCGCCGGAACTATTACGGCCTTCTGTCTATGACTCCGGAGGAATTGCTTGGTTATAACGTAAGCGATTCCCAACGTTCTGCAACCTCCCCGTTTTCAATAAGCAACCTATCAAACCATGTGGTAGTATATTTTTTTGACCGGTCTTTTGGGTCAGGGTTCATTTCCTTAAAACTAAGCACCACTAAATCGCCTTCGGCGACGATTGAATAAGGGGTGCTTTAATGGTATCGGCTATGGGTTGCGCTTTGGCAAATTTGCTGAAAAAAATCAATGAAGCCCTGCCTGCCGGTTGGTACATCGGGATTGTGCTGCATGTACGTGTCAAGCATGTACTTTTGGGCTAGTTCCAAATGGCCCCCTCTTATAACTAATATACAATACTTAATTAGGTATATTATGAAGATTTTTTGGCTAATGGTTAAAAAATGAAAAATAGTTAAATGATATACCCTAAAAATATTTTAATTTTTATTAAAACAAACTTTTATATTTAATTTAGGTTAATAATAAGTTGTTAAGTCCTTTTTGTTTGTATTACAGTAAGTTAATGGCTTATAAAATAGTTTTAATTTAACAATAATATAGCCGCCGCTATTGGCAATGGGCTTAAATATTAACGTAAAAATTAAGCCGAACTCAATGTCAGAGCATGTTCAGATCCCCAACAATATAAATGAACTGGTCGCCTCGCATCAGGAGCTCACTTTGTTTTTTAACGCGATGGATGAGGTTTTTTTCTCCGTTGATATGATCAACTTTAAGGTTATCCAAATTTCCAGCGGCTGCGAAAAACTTTACGGGCATAAAGCATCCGAATTTCTGAAAAATAACAGGCTGTGGTTTGAGCTGATCCACCCGGATGACAAACATTTGTTGGATGGTGAAGAGGAAGTGTTACAACGTGGCGAAAAGGTTAGCAAGCAATATCGCATCATCCGTAAAGATAAATCGGTACGCTGGGTAGAAAATAAAGTGTTACCCTGCCTTGATGAAACAGGCAGGCTGATCAGGGTCGACGGCATAACACGCGATATCACCGAAAGCAAAGAAGCAGAAGAAAAACACATGCAAAGTGATGCATGGTACCGCCAGATTGTTGAATCGGCCCAGGAAGGGATATGGACGATTGACGAAAATGAAAAGACCAATTTTGTAAACAAAAAAATGGCCGATATTTTAGGCTATAGCGCCGATGAAATGATGGGTAAAGAACTCTATGATTTTATGGATGAGGAGGGCAAAGCCTATGCCATTGCCTGTATGGAAAGGCGGAGGCGGGGATCAAAGGAAAACCTGGATATCCGGTACAAAACCAAGGCAGGGGAAGATGTATGGGCCAATATCTCTGCAAACCCGATAATTGACGAAACCGGCAAATATAAAGGAGCGTTGGCCATGGTGACCGATATAACACAACGCAAACTGGATGAAGAAGCAATAAAAAAATCGGAAGCCAACCTGCGAACCATTTTTGACAATACAGACTCGTCATACATCTTGTTTGATGCTGATATGAAGATATTGTCGTTTAATGCTTTGGCAGATAGATATTCCATCCAGCAAAACGGTAAACAGCTTGAAGTAGGTACGCATGCACGTGACTATTTTACCGCAGAACGATGGTCACTGATCAAAGAAATGCTGGATAGAGTGGCTAAAGGTGAAACAGTTAGCTATGAAGTAAGCTACCAGCGCGGCGACCGGACGACGCAATGGAATAACGTACGGTGGTTGGCCGTAAAGGACAAAAACAACCAAAATTGGGGCTTTATATTAGCCAATAAAGATATTACAGAAACTAAAACCGCTGCCCTTGAACGCGAAAGAATAACAGCTGATCTGATACAGCATATAAAGGATCTTGAACAATTTACCTATATCATTTCGCATAACCTGCGCGCACCTGTGGCAAATATTATTGGTTTGTCCGAAATGTTAATGGAAGAAGACCTTGACCAGGCCGAAAAACAGGAAGTGGTGGAAAGAATCTCTCTCTCGATCAAAAACATGGACACCGTGATCCAGGACCTGAATCAGATTTTACAGGCACGGGAGCTGACGAATGAAAAAAAGGAAAAAATTTATTTTTTGGATCTTGTCAATGCTATTAAAACAAGTATAAATAACACGGTAGTTGGCAAAAAAATTCAGTTCAACTGTCAATTTGATGTCGATTCTATTTTTAGTATCAGGAGCTATCTTTATAGTATTCTTTATAACCTTTCCTCAAATAGTATTAAATACTGTAAAGCCGGCGTTTCGCCGGTAATTACCATTGAAAGCCATCAACTTAAAAACAAGATAGAATTGCGTTTTAAAGACAATGGTAAAGGGATAGATCTTCTTAAAAATGCATCGGAGTTATTTGGCTTGTATAAGCGCTTTGATACCACAACCGAAGGCAAAGGGATGGGCCTGTTTATGGTGAAAACCCAGGTTGAAGCTATCGGCGGAACAATTAAAGTAAAAAGTAAACTCGGCGAGGGTACCGAGTTTGTCATGCTTTTTGCGGTATAGCCTGTTAAAATTAAAGCTTTGCCAACTTTTAAAATAGGCAAAGCTTTAAGAAGGATATCAGAGCGTTTCTTCAAATTTATCTGCGGCAACCCTGATCCTGTCATCGGGTTCGCCTTCTACCTCAAACAACAGGCTAACTTTTCCATCCTTGCCCGTAATAGTGATCGTAACATTTTTATCTTCTCCATTTTGCGTAGTGATAACGGCCTTAACAACGGTTTTTCCTTCTTTATACGCTACAGGCCAGTTACAGGTGTCGGCTTTGATGGTTCCGCTCATTTTGTGGTCGTCGTTTACCGAAATATTGATGTCTGTTTTACCAATTACCACTACAGCTTTTTCGTCATCGGTGCGGGTAATATTGCCGCTGCTGTCCATGTGTTCGGTTTTTGATGTTGTAATGGTAAATTTTTTGCCGCATTGGGCAAAACTGCCGGTAGCACCTGCTAACAGCAGTGAAAGGATAAGGGCTATTGTTTTCATTGTTTGAATTTGTTAACTGATTTTTTTGATATTGGTTGTTGTAAAGCCTATTTCCCTGCTAATAATTGTTTTAGCCCTTCGCACATCTTTTTTATGCGAAAACAGGATGCCGGTGAATTTTGTGTTTTATCCAGCCGTATTTTTACCCTTCCGGGCGATTCTTTTATATAAAACCGGGTATTATCCGGTAATGTAGTGGTAGCATCAACGTAATCATTTTCCGAGTTACCCATCTGGTTAGGTTTAATGCACTCATTGATATAAGCCTGAACCTGGCGCGTATTTAATCTATCATAACGGGCCGAAAATTCATAGGTGTCTGTCTCCTCGCTCACGGTGATGGAGATATTATGGTTGAAATCCTCAAACCTCGACCAAACCAGGAAGATGCTCAATGAAAGGATGCTGAATACAGCAAAAAATACACCTGTTTTCATGTCTTTTTTTATGTTTTATTACAAAAGGCTTTTAAAACCTTTAAGTTGTTAATTGTTATGTAAAGATATATGTTTAGGATAGTAATATGCAATACATAGAACTATAAAAATTAATTTAATTAAGTTAAGATATTGATATTCAGTAAAATAAAATTTATGAAGATTTATCTTTTACCTAAGATCTATTGCTAAATGTATTCATCTGATAAAAAAATGTTGTGATAATTAAATTATTTACCAAAAACAGTGGTTTTAGGATAACTAAAGCTGCAATTCATCCGTACAACGGCATTATTTGTTGATTTGACATTTTTATCGCAGGGTACCTACCGGTAAATGTAATAAGGCTAAACTCCAAACATTTAAATGATTATTGAAGACTTACGTTTACAGGAAGGCCAGGGCATTATTGACTTTACCCCGGAAATAAATAAAGAATTACAGCCTATTGTTGAGCAGGCGTTTGCCATAACCGGTATGCCCTATGCTTTTATTGCATTCTCAGGCGGGGATGTTGTTTATTTACGAATAAAATATGGGCCTATTGAAAAATCGATTTCAGGACATTTGAGCTTTTGTGTTCATATCACTTTGCATAATGGTGCGCTTACTATAAATGATACCCTGCTTGACGAACGTTTTGCCGGTAGTACGATGGTATGCGGGGATCCCGGCATACGATTTTTTGCAGGCGTACCATTGATTACCCCAAAAGGTGAAGGCATTGGTGCGCTTTGTGTTATGGGGCTTAAACCGGGATTTTTGAACTCACATCAGCAAATGGCACTCGAGTTACTTGGAAACCAGGTAGTAAAAGTACTTGAGTTTAAGGTTATCACAAAAATGCTTGAAAAAAAGCAAAATGAATTAATGGAGCAAAAGAAAATTAATGACGAGGCTAATATCAGGCTTCGTTCTTTTTTTGAAAGCTCAACCAATTTCCAGGTACTTTTGGGCAAACATGGCGAAATAATCGACTTTAACAGAACTGCGTACAATTTTATAAGAATGGTGCATAAGGTGAAGCCATTGCGCGGAGATCAGCTCGTTAAATATTTGGAACCTGCATTTGTTTCCACGTTTATCAGGCTGTACAACCAGGCTTTAGATGGCCAGCGGGCTTTTGTTGAAGGATCAACCGACTATGAAGAGTTGGGTTTAATATGGTGGGAAGCTACTTTTGAAACCGCGAGGAATCACCAGGATGATATTATTGGAGTATCTTACCTTATCCGGAATGTAACCGAACGAAAAATTAAAGAACAAAAGATTATCGCTCAAAATGCGTCGCTGTTGAAAATTGCGCACATACAAGCCCACGAGTTCCGGGCGCCCCTTACTTCAATCATGGGGTTGATGGGGCTGATAAAAGAACACGATTATAAGGCGCCAAAAGAATACCTTCAACTGCTTGAACAAGCCGTTCAATCTTTGGACATCACCATAAGGCATATCGTTGGCAATATAGATGATGCGGTAAATCTGCAGTAGTTAAGCAGTAGTTAAGCTATTTTTACAGCCCGTTATATTAACCAAAGCAGGTAACCTGCCGCGGCGCCGCCAATAATTATAAAGGCGCTGTTTAACTTTTTATTGAACAGGCTAACTGCAATCCCCGCAACCAGGATCAAAACGGTTTTCCAATTATTTACGGACTCTTTGCCCATCTCAACGCAAACCGCCAGGATCAAAGCGATAGCGGATGCATTTACTGCATCCAAAAACGCCGACATAGCTTTTGATTTTCGGAGCCATGAAACCAACGGGTTTAACAATCCAACAAACAAAAATGAGGGCAGGAATATGCCGATGGTAGCCTTTGCAGCGCCTGCTAAGCCACCCATTTGCCAGCCAATAAACGTAGCCGACGAAAACACCGGTCCGGGAGTAAACTGCCCGACGGCTATGGCATCAATCAGCGTTTGCCGCGAGAGCATTCCTGTTTTTACTAACTCCGAATCGAGGAAAGCAAACAGGACATAGCCGCTGCCGTATAAAATTGCCCCTACTTTAAGAAAGATCCAGAAAATCTTCCAATCTGAACCGTCTCCGGAAACAACTAATGCTGGCAGCATCGCAAAAGGGCTAATAGAATTTAAAGCGCTAAATTTATTTCTGACATTGTAAATCAGTATGCCAGTAAACCCCGCTCCAAAAAGGATAAGCACCTCATTAATACCCGCAATGGCTAAAATGGCACACGAAAGGCCAATGAACCCTAGTTCTATATTCTTAAATGTCTTTTTTCCGAGCGTGATCATCAGCGAAAGTATAACGCCGATGATGGCTGGTTTTATGCCATATATAAACGGCTGAACCTGCGGCAAACGCCCATATTGCTGGTAGGCCCAGGCGAATGCTGCTGTTATAATCACCGCCGGTAAAATAAAACAGGCGCCTGCTACCAGCAACCCCTTCCAGCCGCCCCTTTCTTTACCACAATGCAAAGCCATTTCGGTTGAGTTTGGGCCGGGGATAAGGTTGGTGGCCCCAATCAGGTCAATGAAATGCTCATGGGTAAACCACTGCCGTTTCCTCACGACCTCTTCTTCCATCATGGCAATATGTACCGCCGGACCGCCAAAACCTATAACGCCTAATTTTAGAAATACGCGGGCGATCTCTTTCAGCCTGTTATCTTGCATGGGGTATTTTGATTAAAGGCTAAAATGCCGCACCGAATTTAGCCTTTTAGTGTTAAAACAGGATTAATAAATTGCAATGGTAATTTGATGGCAAATACTTATTCAACTCTTTTTATGCGCTGTTTTTTGCTGATACCTGCTCGTTGGATGTTGTATGGAGACTGAAATTAATGTTGATAAAAGCCTATACAGATACTGCTGTTCAATTTTACACGCGCGGGAGTTTTACCATTTCCTAATCTGCATCCTTTTTCCCAATTTTACGGGCAACATAAATCAACTAAATGAATTATTGGCTCATCAAATCAGAACCCGAAAATACAGCTGGGAAAAATTTAATAAGGATGGACGCACCTTTTGGGACGGCGTACGTAATTACACTGCACGTAACAACATGCGCGCCATGAAGGAAGGCGACCTGGCTTTTTTTTACCACAGTAACGAAGGCAAAGAAATTGTTGGTATTGCAAAGGTTGTAAAAGAGGCCTACCAGGACCCTACCACCGACGACACCAATTGGGTAGTGGTTGAATTTTCACCGGTTGAATCACTTAAAAAACCGGTTACCCTTGCGCAGATAAAAGCTGAACCCATGTTAAGCGAGATCCAGCTGGTGCGGCAGGGCCGATTATCTGTAAGTGCAGTAAAGCCTGAAGAGTTTGATAAGATATTGGAAATGAGCCGCTGAATTTAAATTAAGTCTTATCCTTAACAAAAAGCAATTCGCTCCATTTGAAAAAAAATATTTTCCTGTTCACGTCTTTCTGCATCTCATTTTTCCCCCTGGCGTCCAATGCGCAATCGCCTTTCAGTGCTTTCGCCAATATGTTTACCATGCCAAAAAGCTACGTCGTTGCCTACGCCAAAGCCCCGCCGGTAATTGACGGTGATCTTAACGATACCGCCTGGCAACAGGCCAAATGGACCGATGATTTCCGCGATATTGAGGGTGATTTAAAACCTGATCCGCGGCTGCAAACCAATGTAAAAATGCTTTGGGATGACAGCTGCCTGTATATTGCTGCGCAGATACACGATCCGAATGTGTGGGCGTACGTCAAACAGCATGATGAGATCGTTTTCCATGACAATGATTTCGAGGTTTTTATCAATCCCAATAACACTACCCACCAATATTTTGAACTGGAATACAATGCGCTAAATACGGTGTTCGACCTTTTTTTAAACAAGCCTTACCGAAATGGCGGGACGCCTATGTTTAGCTGGGATGCGGAGGGGATGCACTCGGCTGTTAAGGTACAGGGAACGGTTAACGACCCCTCGGCTGCCGACAAAGGCTGGACCATTGAAATTGCTATTCCATTTAAAGCCATTAGCCTTGCCAACAATGTACAGGTGCCATCAGAGGGTACCTTGTGGCGTATTAACTTTTCGCGGGTGGAGTGGGACACCAGGCCCGAAAATGGCAGCTATGTAAAATTGAAAAACAATGGCGGCCATAACCTGCCGGAACACAACTGGGTTTGGTCGCCGCAGGGCGTAGTGGATATGCATTGCCCGGAACGCTGGGGATACTTGTCGTTCACAAAAAGTAACATAAATAATACAGGCTTTAGTTTGCCATATTTTGAACAGCAAAAGCGATATTTATGGCTTATTTACTACCATGAGCAGCTTTGGTACCAGCAGCATCAAGGTTATACGGCTTCGTTAAAAGCGTTTGGCCTGGGTAAGCAGGTAGTGATAAATAAAAACAGGAATGCCCTTAGCGTAGAAGCTACCCCGCACCAGTTTATGGCTTTTATCAGGGATGAAAAGGATCATATTACCTGGGCAATTAACCAGGAAGGGCTTGTTCACAGCTATAAATAGCTTTCGGGGGGATAAACGTAATTTTTGGAAGCGGTATGACTGAACGTGTGCGGCGCAGTCATTTAATTTTTACAGGTATATGAATAAACGTGAATTTTTAAAAACAGGTCTATTGGTTACTGCGGCGTCAGCTATCGGTTTAAAAAGCGAAGCGGCGGCAACTAATGTAAATTCCAAAAAGAAGAAACACAAAAACTGGGTCTGGATAGGCCCTGATCCAAAAGATACTGAGGATCAATTAAAAATACGTTATACTGGTTTTAAAGCAGGTGGAATAACCGGTGTGTTTTTTGAAGCCGACAGCGAAAAACATTTTCGTGCCGCCAAATCAGCGGGTTTGGAAGCGCACCGCTGGATCTGGACCTTTAACCGTGCCGAATTACTGGGCGTTCATGACGATTGGTACAGCAGAAACCGCAACGGCGATTCATGTGCAGACAAGCCTCCCTATGTAAATTATTACCGCTGGCTTTGCCCCTCGAGGCCGGAAGTGCAGCAATACCTGGAGCAACAGGTAAATGATATTTTGGATAAGGATTACGTTGACGGCATCCACCTGGATTATGTGCGCTATTGCGATGTGGTTTTACCTGTAAATCTTTGGGGCAATTACCATATTGAACAAACAAAGGAACTGCCCGATTATGATTATTGCTACTGCGATGTTTGCCGCTCGAAATTTAAGGAACAATATGGTACAGACCTTTCTGAGATTCAATATCCTGAAGCAAGCCTGTCATGGCGCCTGTTCAGGTATAACAATATTGCCAGGGTAGTGAATAGCTTATCAGCTATTGCCCGTCAGCATAAAAAATTAATTACCGCGGCTGTTTTCCCGACACCCGAAGTTGCCCGCCGTAACGTAAGGCAGGACTGGACCAACTTTAAACTGGACGGCGTTTGCCCGATGATCTACCATGGGTTTTACAAAGAAAAGGTGGCCTGGATAGGGGATGCGGTTGCCGAAGGCATCCATTTTTTATCAGGCTCATTCCCGCTTTATGCAGGGCTTTATCTTTCGGACTTTAAAAACGATGACGAAATAAGGCAGGGGATACAAATTGCGTTAAAAAACGGCGCTTCCGGCGTGTCTTTTTTTGGCAATGTTACCCCGTCTGTTTTGGATATTTTAAAGCAGGAAACGTTGGGATAGAGCCAGGGATGATAAGAGATTTCCGAAGTTTTCGAAACTTCGGAAGCCTGGTTTGAGCCCTAAAACTTCCCGTAAAAGTTCGAAATATCGAAGTAAACGTCCACCTTGTTATTATCCGCCGTAGTGATATGGAGGATATCGAAAGGTTTATTTTTATTATAGACTAAGGCCTGGCTATTGGTGTGTGAACCGGGGTATTTATTCCTGATCCAGGCATATTCAGCATCAATGCCGGGTGTTTCATGTGTTTCCTGTATAACAATAGCTTTTTCGAAGGATGATCCGTCATTTTCAGTGCGGGAAACGGAGGCAGCGCCGCTTTGTACCGTTTTTTTAGTTGTTGAACATGAAATGCCCAATGCGCAAATCATCAACAGCAATAAGGTTATCTTTCTCATAAAATAAATTCAGGTGCATAAAGGTACTGAATCTTTAAGAAAAAAATCGGTTTTGATGTATGCCGTTAATGTTTAAATAAGAGCACGTTTATTATTACTCTTCGCCAAAAAAAAGCGCTTTTAGCTCGGTGGCATCGTTGGGTTTCATCTTACCGGCTAAAATTAACCGTAATTGCCTTCTGCGCAGGGCGCCTTCGTATAATACCATGTCCTCAATCGTGTCGGGGATTACTTCCGGTACCTGAGTAGTCCGGCCGTTCTGGTCAAGGGCCACAAAGGTGTAAAAAGCCTCGTTGCTTTTTATCCGCGTGCCCGAAGGGATATTTTCGGCCCAAACATCCAGCCTTACCTCGAGGGAAGTGTTAAAAGCCCTTGAAACCTGTGCCTCGATAGTGATTACATCCCCCAATTTAATGGGTTGTTTAAAGGATACGTTGTCAACCGATGCCGTAACTACTATCCGGTTACAATGTTTTTGTGCTGATATGGCTGCAGCAATATCCATCCAGTGCAGTAAACGCCCCCCCATTAAGTTATGCAGTGTATTGGTATCATTGGGTAATACCAGTTCATTCATGATGGTATGTGATTCTTTGGGCGTTTTTCCTTTCATAGATATGTTGTTTGTGCAAAGATACTTAATGAGGCGAAAGGTAAAAGGCTAAAGGTAAAAGGTTTTTGAACTGTTCAATGAAATTTGATCGCTAATTTGAAAATTATAGTATAATTTACCTTTCGCCTTTCACCTTTTACCTTTCACCTTTTTCTATTAGCTTTATCCCAGTTTATAAAATTATACACTCTTTATATGAAGATTCAATTTGTGCGGGTTAGTTTAACAGGCTTGCTTTCATTATGTGTTATTTTACCCATGGGGCTTAAGGCGCAAACCAAACAAGCCTACACCAGTTTAGAGGATGCTATACGGTCTGCAGGCAGTTTGGCTGGCAATGCTGGCCCGCAAAGCGTTAACTGGACAAACGGCGGGAATAAATATTCTTTCATCGATAACGACGAGATCCGCTCCATGGACCCGCAAACCTTAAAGGATGAACTGATCTTCAGTAATAAAGGATTTACTTTTCCTGGAAGCACTAAGCCATTCAACTACGAGTCGTTCCAGTGGTCGCATGACTCGAAACACCTGGTTTTTAAAGCCAATTTCAGGCCGATCTACCGGCGCTCGGGTGTAGCGGATTATTATATCTACGATTTGGAAAGTAAACAGCTCAAACGGGCGGCAAAGGATGCCCGTACTGCCGAGTTATCTCCTGATGGTAAAAAAGTAGGCATGGAACGCGACGGCAACATGTTTGTTTATGATTTTGCTGCCGCGAAAGAAAAGCAATTAACTGCCGATAAAACCAGCGAAAACGGCACCTTTAACGGTCATTATGATTGGGTGTACGAAGAAGAATTTGGTCAGGCACAAGCCTGGAACTGGTCGCCGGATAGCAGGTATATGGCTTTCTGGCAGTTTAATGAACGGCCGGTTCCCGATTTCCAGATGACTAACTTTGAAGGTAATCATCCCGAACAGGTGCATATCTCGATCCCGCAGGTGGGCGATCCAAACCCATCCGTAAAAATTGGCGTTATTGATGTGGCTACCGGCAAAAAAGTTTGGATGACGCCTGATGAAACCGGCGATTTTTATATCCCCCGCATTTACTGGACCAGCAACCCCGATGTTTTGGCATTGATGACCCTTAACCGTGCCCAAAACCATATGAAGCTGTACTTTTTTAATGTAAAAACAGGAGAGCATCATGTGGTATTGGAAGAAAAGAACAGCACCTGGGTAGCTATTTTTAATTTTTATACCAATGTGAACGATATGGTTTATTTCCCCGAGAAATCAAAAGAGTTTTTCTGGGTATCCGACCGTTCAGGTTATTACCATATTTACCGTTATGGCTATGATGGCAAACTGATCAACCAGGTTACAAAAGGTAACTGGGATATGATAAAGGTTACCGGGATAGACGCGGAAGCGAAAAAGATCTACTACTTGTCGGCAGAAAGCGGCGGCCTTTACCAGGAACCCTACAGCATTAATTTTGATGGGAGCGGGGAGACGAGGCTATTTACTATAAGCGGTTTTCACGACGTAAACATGTCGCCAAATACCAAATACTTTTTGGATACCTATAGCAACCACACCACGCCAACACAGGTTACTTTGAATGATAATAAAGGCAAAGTGCTGAAAACGCTGGTGGATAATCACGAAGTGAGCGATTATTTAAAAGCGCATGAATATGCGCCCGAAACGCAATTTAAGTTTACCGCAAGCGATGGCGCTGCATTGGATGGTTTTTACATTAAACCCGCAAACTTCGACCCAAACAAAAATACCCTTTGGTATTACTGGTTTACGGCGGGCCCGAATCGCACGAGATCTTCGACCAGTTTGGTACCGATACCTGGGCGCAATGGCTGGCCCAGAATGGTTATATGGTTGCCAATGTAAATAACCGGGGCTCGGCTAATTATGGCAGCGGTTTTATGAAATCGGTTTACAAGCAATTGGGCAAACTGGAAAGCAGCGATTTTGTTGACCTGGCACGCTACCTGGCAAAAAACATGTCGGTTGATAGCACCAAAATGGCCATTATGGGAACCAGCTATGGCGGTTACAGCACTACCTACACACTGTTAACCCATCCAGGCGTGTTTAAGGTGGGTATAGCGAACAGCCCGGTTACCGACTGGCGTTTATATGATGATGTTTATACCGAGCGTTATATGGCCCCGCTGAATGAAAACAAAGCAGGTTACATCAAAAGTGCGGATATGACCTATGCTGCTAACCTGAAAGATCATTTATTACTCATTCATTCCATGAGCGATGATAACGTTCACCCGGCTAATACGATGCAATTGTTAACCGCATTAACCAATGCAGGTAAGGATGTGGACTTGAGGATCTATCCTCCCGGTGCCCATGGTGCGGCATACAACTGGCAAAGCTACCTGCTGATTGAAAATGTAAGTTTTCAATACCTGGAGCGCTATTTAAAAAGTAATTACGATCTGCCGAATCTGAATGAAGCAAAATAAGCTGCGGCTGATGAGGCAAATCTGATCGAATGCCCGTCAGGGGATACCCTTTGCGAATGGGTAACCCCTGAAGGGGTAATATTTTCTTGTATTTGTTTTCTACAAACAGGTAGTCCGCCAATTGGCGGAGCATGAATAGCCTGTGAATTTTTATTCAGCATAACACAAGGTCACCTTAAACTTTTAATATTTAAAAGCTGTTATCCTGCGACTCTGATAGCGTAGGCGGTTTACAAAGTTTATTCTTTTTTAGGTTTGCCTTCTCCGCCTAACTTTAAGGTGTAGGCAGATTCTGCCGCATCATACGATTGCTTTAAAATATCGGTGTCCGTTGTATTTTCATCCACCGGGGTTTCATCCAGCCCGTTGGAATGGATATCCTGCTGGCTTTGCTGGTCGGCGGTATCTGAACTGTCTGAATCGTCGGGTAATAATTCGTCTTCCGGGTTTATCATGGTTTTAGTATTTAGTGATATAAAGATAACGATATTTCCAGATGGATGTTTCGGGAATATTTTTAAAACTCTTTCTTTCGGACTTTCCTGACTTTTCCGACTTTCGGACTTCCTCAAAACAACCCTTCATCCGCAAAGCTAAAATACCCCTGGTCGGAGATAATGAGGTGGTCGAGTATTTTTATATCGAGGATATTGCCTGCGCTTACCAGTTGTTTGGTTAATACAATATCATTCTGGCTCGGTTTTAAACTGCCCGAAGGATGGTTATGGATCAGGATGATATTGCTTGCCTGGTGCTGCAATGCTACGCCGAAGATTACTTTCGGGTCGATAACAGTATTGGATAAACCGCCTTTGCTGATCAGTTCTTTTGCCAAAACCTTTTGCGACCGACCTGTTAATATGATCCAGAACTCTTCGTGGTTCAGGTCAACCAGGTGGCGGCGCATCAGGTTGTAGGCATCTTTGCTGCTGCTGATAATGTCGGGCGCTTTGGTTTCAAAATCGTTCCTGCGGCGGCCTATCTCCAGTGCGGCGATGATGGAGATAGCTTTGGCTTCGCCGATGCCTTTAAAGTTGGATAGCTCGTTAATGGAGGCTTTGCCCAGTTTGTTGAGGTCGTTATCATAATGATGCAGGATGCGTTTGCTTAACTCAACCGCTGTTTCATCCCTGCTGCCCGAGCCGATAAGGATGGCGATCAATTCTGCATCCGTTAAAGCGCGCCTGCCCTGGCCCGCCAGTTTTTCGCGGGGGCGATCTTCTTCCGCCCATGATTTGATACCTATCTTGTTTTCGTAACCTGCCATTAGAATAAACTTTTTTAGAGACGCAATATTTTGCGTCTCTGAAAGATGCATTTTGGATGTTTCCTAATAGATCACAATTTATAAAAAGTTTATTCTTTTATAGCCCGGAGACGCAAAATATTGCGTCTGCATTATGAGAGGCACCCCAGAGACGCAAAATATTGCGTCTCTACAATAAATCGATGTTTGGTTTACTGGCTCACCACCAAAACCCTGAAGGTACCTGGTATCGCAGCTGGCCTGAAAGATTTTGGATCCTTCGGTTTAAAATCTGCCGTAGGTAAATAAATTTTGTGGGTGATTTGGTCGACTGCGTTTGTGCGTGCGCCTTTTTCGGTTTTTAACACCTGGGCTACGGTAAACTTATCCGGGGTAATTTCTTTGATGACGGTTAAGGTGCCTTCGCCGTTGGATGAATAAACTGTTTTTAGCTTTACATCAAAACCAACGGCATCGCATTCATCGTCGATAGGGAGGGTAGTAACTATTTTTCCATTGGTGGCATCCATCACCACTAATAAATTACCATCGCAACCTGCAAACAGGCGCATGGTCTTGCGGTCCATTGCCAAACCTGACGGGCCTTTGCCTGGTGCTAAAGCCCATGTATGAATAATTTTATAGGTTTTAGCGTCAATTACATCAATCTCGCTTTTTTCGGCATTGTTTACATAGATCCTGCCTTTGCCATCGCTGGTAGCTGTTTCGGGCCAACCGGTAAGCTGGATAGTGGCTACGGCTTTGTCTGTTGAAGGGTCAATCACCGTCATGTTTTTGCTTTTGCCATTGCAGCTGATCACTTTTTTGGAGAAAGTATCGTAAAATATACCATCGGCAAATTCGCCGGCAGGCACATGGCCCAATATTTTATTAGTTTTCAGGTCGAAAACTGCTACGCTGTTGGCGCCACCGTTGGTGATATAGCCTTTGCCCATTGCATGCACCAATGCAATGCCATGTACATCTTTATCCGTTTTGATAACGCCGATGGAGTCGCCGGTAGTTTTGTTTAAAACGTTTACCTGGTTGCCATGCGAAACGTAGAGGTTGTTTGATAGCGAATCAACCGTTATATAATCGTAACCACCGCTGCTTTTAATATGGTAGGTTTTGGCAACTCGATAGGTTTGAGCAGTAACAGCGGATATAGCAAATGCGGAAACTACCACAAGGGAGAGGATAAGTTTTTTCATTTTAAGTAAGGATAAATTGGTGATTTATACTCACAATAATACGAAGGAATCCCGGCAATATAAAAAGCAATCGACGAAGGGGAAGGGTTTATAGATGATGGTTATTTGTCTGAACTAAGATTTATAAGATTAAAGGATTTTAGGATTGAAAAAAATCAAAATCCTTTAATCCTCTAATCCTACGAATCCTGGTTCACACATCTTATGCCAGCAAATTCCTCCAGCTCACCTTATCGCCAATGATCTTTTGCAGTTCAGCTGAATTAACGCGTTCCTGTTGCATGGTGTCGCGGTAGCGGATGGTTACGGTATCGTCTTCTAATGTCTGGTGGTCAACGGTGATACAGAATGGGGTACCTATGGCATCCTGGCGGCGGTAACGTTTGCCGATGGCGTCTTTCTCTTCGTATTGCAGGTTAAAGTCAACCTTAAGCCTGTCCATTATTTCACGGGCCTTTTCGGGCAAACCGTCTTTTTTAATCAATGGGAAAATAGCGGCTTTAACCGGCGCCAGGCAGGGGTGAAGCCTTAATACAGTGCGGCTGTCTTGTTTTTCTTCGGTGCTCAGGTCTTCTTCCTCAAAGGCGTTGATCATCGTCAATAAAAACATCCTGTCCAAACCGATGGAGGTTTCAATTACATAAGGGATATAGTTACCAAAAGGTTTCCCGGTTTCAGGGTCAACTTCCGGATCGAAATATTGCATTTTTTTGGTCGAGAACTTCTGGTGCTGGCTCAGGTCGAAATCGGTACGGCTATGGATGCCTTCTACCTCTTTAAAGCCAAACGGGAATTCAAACTCAATATCATATGCAGCGTCGGCGTAATGCGCCAGCTTGGTATGCTCGTGGTAACGGTATTTTTCGGGTTCGGTACCTAAGGCAAGGTGCCATTTTAACCGGGTTTCTTTCCATTTGTTAAACCATTCCTTTTGCGTGCCGGGGCGTACAAAGTATTGCATTTCCATCTGCTCAAATTCGCGCATGCGGATAATAAACTGGCGGGCGATCACTTCGTTACGGAAGGCCTTGCCAATTTGCGCGATCCCGAAAGGAATTTTCATCCTGCCCGATTTTTGCACGTTCAGGTAATTTACAAAGATGCCCTGGGCCGTTTCGGGGCGGAGATAGATCAGGTCGGCATCATCGGCAACAGCGCCCATCTGCGTGCTGAACATCAGGTTAAACTGACGCACCTCTGTCCAGTTGCGGGTACCGCTAACGGGGTCGGCAATTTCATGTTCTATAATCAATTCCCTTAAGCGCGGCAAATTCTCGGCCTTAAGGGCGTTATCCATTTCAATTTGCAGCTGTTCGGCCTTGTCGGTTTTGCCGTCTTTATCATAACGGGCAATTTTGTCCTCCAGCAATTGATCAGCACGGTAGCGTTTTTGCGAATCCTTGTTATCGATCATCGGGTCGCTGAAACCATCTACGTGTCCGCTGGCTTTCCAGATGGTAGGGTGCATAAATATGGCAGAATCAAGCCCTACGATATTCTCGTGCATCTGCACCATGGCTTTCCACCAGTAGGTTTTAATGTTGTTCTTTAATTCCACACCATTTTGCCCGTAATCATAAACGGCGCTTAGTCCGTCGTAAATTTCACTGGAAGGAAAAACAAAGCCATATTCTTTTGCGTGCGATATAACGTTTTTAAAAAGTTCGTCGGTTGATTTGCTCATAATAGCGCAAAGATAGGATTTTTGGGAAAGTCCGAAAGTCGGAAAAGTCCGAAAGTCCGAAAGTGAAAAAGTTTGAGGCTATTATGGCAGGAATGTGGTGAAATCCAAATGTTATTTAACCAGCTTTTTGCTTCTGATCACATCAAAACCAATGTATCCCGGCGTGGTTTGCAGTTGAACATAATGGTACAAACTTGAGTCGGTCAGCTTATATTCGGGGAAATCAAAACGCTTGTAATGATTTTGATAGCTGATATCAGCGCAAAGTGTCTTGTCGCCGGAACGGCTCTGGGTGTAGCCATATTTAACTACCGGAAAGTTTTGGACCGTAAGCGGTGTACCGTTAGCCGGGTAATAATCAAGTGCTAAAACGGCAAATAAAGTAATACTGCCAAACGCTATTATACTTATAACGAACATGATGATAATTTTTGCCAGACCTTTTAGTTTTTTGCTTGGGTTCGCATTATTTAAATAGGGCGTAAGGATTGCACCGGGCACAATCCATAGCAACAGCGCCAGGTATAGTGGCATAACAACAACATCAAACAACATCATGTTGGCAAACATTAAACCCATGCCAACCCATAACAAAATGAAAATGATTGCTCCAAGTACTTTATTTTGAGGAGGGTTGTAATCTTGCAATGATATCATGCCATAAATCTATTAAATTGATTTTAATTTTTGTTTGGATGGAACTAGCCGTTCCCCTTACAAAGGATTAATCACTTGCATAGCAAACTAGCGTTTTCTTCTGTTTTTTTGAGTAAGCTATTTCTAAGCTGGTTTCATAACCAATGCTATAGATAAACCCTACTGCTGTTGGATCAGCACTTATGTCCTTTTGCGTATTTATATCCACATAATCAGTGTCAGTTAGATCTAACTTTCGATCTAACGCCGGGGTATAAAAGTCATCAGGGTTAAAAAAATGACTAAACCGGCTTTTTATAGTGTCCTCACTTTCTTTAGCTGATAAATCATCGAGATCACCTAACAAATCAACAGCACTATAATTTTCATTGTAAATTTTCTCATTTTTATATGAAATGATCTCGAATTTGAGACTTCCGGTGTTGATCGAAGAACCCCGTATAATCAGTTTAAAAGTGTCAAGTTTTGATTGATCTGAAAAAGCATGCAGGTATGTCCTACTCAGCAAAATTTTGTTCGTGTCAACCGCATCCGGGCGGGTCGGCTGCTTGTGCCTTTTTACCAGCGCTGATTTTTTTGCGTCATAATTGCATGAGGTAATTATTATTGAGAAGATAAGGAACAGGAATGGAATGGATTTCATTGTTCAGTAATATTATACACAAAGAAAGTAAAATAAAACCCGGATAGTGTTGAAATCTTTTAAGTTCCGGTTTGTTAAATGATGTTAAACGAATCCTCACGCGATTAAAGATTGCTATTTTTGATAGAATCTTTTTTTGAATTGGTAAAGCCGGCTAAATATTTATTGGTTTTGTTTTTCCTTTTATCGGGGCTTACTTCTTATGCCCAAAAAGTTACGGGTTTGGTAATTGATAAAGCCACCAGGCAATGCATCAGTGGTGTGGTTATAAAAGCCGCGTTAGTTACCACCCGCAGCAACCAGCTTGGTCAATTTGAGATCACAATTTCTCATCCTGATGACAGCCTGAAAATAATACACCCGGGCTATCAAACGCGTTTTGTTGCTGCAGGCAAGCCAAACGTGCTGCTCACCATCGAGCTTACATCAACAGTAAATAACCTTAACGAGGTGACTATTTATGGTGACAGGAACTTTAAAAAGGATTCCCTCGCCAACCGGGCCGACTTTGCCCGGCAGTTTAATTATAAAGGCCCAAGGGTAATTGATGCGTTTACCAATGGCATGAATTTTTCGCCGGGGGAGTTTTTTTCG
The DNA here is from genome assembly GCF_002355435.1 of Mucilaginibacter gotjawali. Classification (NCBI taxonomy): domain Bacteria; kingdom Pseudomonadati; phylum Bacteroidota; class Sphingobacteriia; order Sphingobacteriales; family Sphingobacteriaceae; genus Mucilaginibacter; species Mucilaginibacter gotjawali. Next base: position 4,122,530 of record NZ_AP017313.1, on the reverse strand, counting down.
GTTAATCTGCTTACTTTAGTTGAGGCCCTCACCAAAAAAAGCACACCTGAATATAAATTCAATAAGCTGCTCATCCGCGATGAACATGAGCAATATGTGGATGAACATTTTAACCGGGGCATCGTATCGGGCATCACCGATCTGAAAGGCGATACCCTTGCAGCCTTTTTACTGCAATATCGCCCAACTTATGATTTTGTAAAAAAATCAACAGACTATGACATGGAGGTGTATATCAGGGGATGCTTTAAAAAGTTTAAGGATGCGGGGTATAAAAATGTTGGTCCTGTTTTACCTGAGGCTGATAAAACAGGAGGGGATGTAAAGTTGAATTGATTGAAAAATCAAGTCAGATTAATTGACAAACCCGCAGCCTTGTTTTTACTTTATTCAGCATGTTGTCCAAAGTCTCACAAGCTATTTGTTTTACTGATTTTTAATAAGCTTATGGATGTCGGTAATGATTTGTTCGGCTAATTGCGCAGCGCGCTCCATTGTTCCTGCTTCCGCATAGATCCGGATCACAGGTTCAGTATTTGATTTGCGCAGGTGCACCCACTGTTTATCGAATTCAATTTTTAAGCCATCAATTGTGCTGTAAGGCTGATGCCGGTATTTCAGCTCCATCTTTTTTAACAAACCATCAATGTCCATACCTTCAGTGAGGATGATCTTGTTTTTCGAGATGTAGTAGGCAGGGTAGGTTGCGCGTAATTCAGACACTGTTTTACCGGTTTTTGCCAGGTGCGTTAAAAATAAAGCGATACCAACCAACGCATCTCTGCCGTAATGCAATTCAGGATAAATGATACCTCCATTACCTTCGCCGCCGATAACCGCGTTGGTCTCCTTCATTTTTGTTACTACGTTAACTTCACCAACTGCCGATGCATAATAGGTGCCTCCGTTCAGTTCAGTAATATCGCGCAAAGCGCGTGTCGAAGACAGGTTGGACACAGTGTTCCCGGGATTGCGCTGCATGATATAGTCGGCAACAGCAACCAGCGTATATTCTTCACCAAACATAGCGCCGTTCTCGTCTGCAAAACAAAGCCGGTCGACATCAGGGTCGACGGCAATGCCGAGGTTTGCCCTGGTTTCAATTACTTTGCCCGATAATGCTACCAGGTTTTCGGGCAAAGGCTCCGGGTCATGCGGGAATTGCCCGTTTGGCACACAAAATAGTTCCTCTATTTGTGTAACTCCCAACGCATTCAATAAAGGCGGTAAGAAGATGCCACCTGTTGAATTCACGCAGTCAATAACCACCCTGAAGTCTGCACTTCTTATCGCCTCAGCATCAACGTAAGGCAGCGCTAAAATTTTGTCGATGTGTTTTTGGAGATAGGAATCGTCGGCAGTTACTTTACCTATTTTATCTACGCTACTAAAGGTAAGCTCGCTATCTTCTGCAATTGCCAAAACGTCCTTACCCTCCTCATCATTAATAAATTCGCCAAGCGCATTTAATAATTTTAATGCGTTCCATTGTTTGGGGTTATGGCTGGCGGTGATAATGATACCGCCACCTGCTTTTTCGCCGGGAACAGCAATTTCAACGGTAGGGGTGGTTGAAAGCCCGATGTCTATAACGTCAATACCAATACTCATCAGGGTGCCAATAACAAGGTTTTTTACCATTTCACCCGAAATGCGGGCATCCCGCCCGATCACGATTTTGGGGATACCTGTGGTCTGTTTCACCCAACGGCCATAAGCTGCCGTGTATTTAACAATATCAAAAGGGGTGAGGCCTTCACCAGGCTTGCCGCCAATAGTTCCCCTGATGCCGGAGATTGATTTAATTAAAGTCATTTTAATTTTTTATCAGAACTTCCATTTTACAAATGCCTCCATGGCTTCGTACTCCGCTAACCCAAGTTCGTTGTATATTTTAGCCGTCTCGCTGGTACGGTCTTCTGCGCGTACCCAAAATTCCCTTGCATCATCGCCGGGGAATACCGGCCTGTCTTTTTGCGACTGGTGCTTGAAAATGGCCAAACGCTTTCGCTCTACTTCGTCCGGCGATAAGGGCACGCACATTTCAATCTCGTAGGTTTCAAACTCAAACCATGCGCCACGGTACAGCCATAGCCAGCAATCGTTAACCCAGGCTTCCGTTTTACTGAGACGTTTTAAGGCTTCTAAAATGATATTGAAACAGGTTTCATGGGTGCCATGCGGATCTGCAAAATCGCCTGCTGCAAAAACCTGGTGCGGTTTCACCTGCTGCAATAAAGCTACCGTTTGTTGAATGTCATCTTCGTAGGATACATTTTTGTTCGTTTTCCGCTTATCGTAAAAAGGCAGGTTTTGAAAATGAATATGGTCATCATCCAAACCTACAAACCGCGCACCGGCAATAGCTTCGCCTTTGCGTATCAACCCTTTTATTGCTTGGAGTTCCGCAGGGTCAGCCTGGTTGGATTGTTTTGTGTTGATGAACCCGCGGGTATCGCCATATAATTTTTCTATAGCATCAGCTTTGATGTTTTGCGATTTTGAAAAATCAAGCGAGAACTCGATATATCGTAATGCGTCGTCGTCCCAAACTGCGGTATTACCCGATGTTTGGTAGGCTACGTGCACATCATGCCCCTGGTCGGCAAGGCGGATAAAGGTGCCACCCATTGAAATTACGTCATCATCCGGATGCGGCGAAAACACAACGATCCGTTTTTGGGCCGGTATTGCCCTTTCAGGTCTTTGGCTGTCATCTGCATTGGGTTTCCCTCCGGGCCAGCCGGTTATAGTATGCTGCAGTTTATTAAATATTTGGATATTGATGTTATAAACAGGCCCTTTTTCGGTCGCCAGCTGGGCCATACCGTGGTTGTTGTAATCGTCATCCGTCAACTTTAAAATCGGCTTGTTTAATGTTTTGGCAAGCCAGATCACCGCTTTTTTAATTAAAAGGTCGGTCCATACACAATCTTTTACCAGCCATGGGGTATTAAAGCGGGTTAATTCGGATGCTGCTTCTTTATCAACTATAAATTCAACATGATCAGATAGTTGCAGGTAGGTAGCTGGCACATCTGCGGATAGATCACCCTCGACGGCTTTTTTTAGTATTGGCGCTTTTTTGGCGCTCCATGCCATCAGGATGATTTCGCGGGCCTTAAATATTGTGCCTATCCCCATGGTAATGGCTTTGGTGGGCACTTTTGATTTTGCACCAAAATCATGCGCTGCATCGCTTCGCGTTAAGTCATCCAGTGATACCAGCCGTGTTCCCGAATTGGGTGCAGAGCCGGGCTCATTGAAGCCGATATGACCAGTACGCCCAATACCTAATATTTGCAGATCCAGACCGCCCAATGCGGTGATCTTTTGTTCATAGGCCAAACAAAAGGCAGCTACTTCCTCTTGTTTTAATGTACCATCAGGGATGTGTACGTTGGTTAAATCAATATCAATATGGTTAAACAAATGCTCCTTCATAAAAGCATCATAGCTTTGTGATGATGAAGGCAACATTGGAAAATATTCATCCAGGTTGAAGGTAATTACATTTTTAAAGCTGAGCCCATCTTCCTTGTGCAGCCGCACCAATTCGGCGTATACACCTATAGGCGTTACACCTGTTGCCAGGCCAAGTACAGCGTTTTCGCCTTTGGCGGCTTTCCGGATGATGATATCGGCAATGCGTTTTGCAACTGTTTTTGATGCAGTAAGTTTATCGGGGTACACCGTAACCGGTAGTTTTTCAAATCTTGTTTCTTCTAAAAGATTTAAGCGTGCCATAGGTAAGTAGGATAGGTAAATGATGATTTTTATAAGGCATCTTGTTTTATTACCGGTGCATTTAGTATAGCCCCGGGTTTTAAATTGTTCCACTCGGTTTGAAGAATATTCTCCAGCTCCGTCTTGTTCAGCTCAAGTATTTTAAACAGTTGTATCTGTGCGTGGGTGCGCTGTAAATTATGGCCGGCAAAGTGCGTTTTATAATAAACGTCGCCCTCCAGGTAATCCGTCAGGAACCTCACTGCCTGCATGTAGGGTAACAATAACACACCCATCATCAGCGATTTTAATTCAGCTTCGGTAAGGAATGACCTTGTTTCACTCAAATAACCTTTGGTAAACTCTGTAAACAGCGGGATATTTAATTGTATAGTATTTAAATCAGCCTCGTCTTCAGCAGCGGTATTGATGATGGTGCGGATGGCATCACCAAAATCAAAAGCTATGTAGCCGGGCATTACCGTATCTAAATCAATTACACACTGAATATTACCCTCCTTATCAAGCAGTATATTGTTAAATTTAGTGTCGTTATGGGTAATGCGCAGGGGTAAAATATTCGCTCGCCCTAATTTCGGGATCTCATTCATGGCCGTAGCCCGGCTGTTCAGAAAATCAACTTCTTCTTTAACCTCCTTTAACCTGCCGGCGGTATCACCTTCTATAGCTTTCCTGAAATCAAACAAGCGTTTTTCAATATTCAGAAAGTCTGGAATAGTATCGATCAGCAATGCCGGGTCCAGATCGGATAAAAGATATTGGAACCTGCCGAAAGCCACGCCGCCCTGGTAGGCTTGTTGTTTGGTAGTAACCAGGTCATAGCTTTTGGTGTCGGCTAAAAAGCAAGTCATCCGCCAGTAATTGTCCTGTTGATCTTTGTAATAATACTTGCCTTTTTTTGTAGGGATAAGTGTTAATACTTCTTTATCAGGATTGCCGCCTGTTTCGCTTATTTTTTGTTTTAAATGGTTTACAACATAGAGCATGTTGTTCATTAAACCGCCGATATTTTTGAATACAAAACTATTTATCTTTTGAAGCAAATAGCCCGGATGTTCACTTCCGGGATTTTTTACCAGGTAAGTATCATTTATGTGTCCTGATCCAAAACCTGATATTTCGAAATCGCCCTCTTCAGTATTAAATTGTGCAATGATGCCTGCAAAATCATAAAGCATTGCGCTGCTATTCATATATGTTTTTTAAACCTGGTTTACGCTTGTTTTTGTTTTATAAAAATATGATGATACAAATATAATATAATTTTTGCGTGTCCGTACACATTGGTTGAAAATTAACACACACACTAATATTATTAATCTGTATTGTATTTATAACTGGCTTGCATTCATTGTTTTAACTTCAAAAGGGGCCAATTTTACTGTAAACCTTTTTCCGCGATACATAGTCGACCCTGAGCCTGACTTTGCGTCAGAAAAACTGTACCCCGCAGTGTATCCACCAGGTAAGTCAAACACTTTTTTAACGTCTAAAATAAATGTTTTTGAATGAGATGTGGGGTTTCTCAGCGTAAGTACAGCTTTTTTATCGGCCCAGCCTGCATAACCATAAACTTCGCCCTTTAACGGGTCGCCACCTACCCAATGGATATCTGCCATTTGTTCAGCATGAGCCCGCGACCAATTTGCAGCATTACGTATGCAATCCCAATTGGCTGAATTTAATTTATGCGGATTAACATACAACTCCTGCAAGCCGGTACCTGTGCCAAAAAAAGCCCAGATCTCATCACTGATATTCTTGTCGTCCATTTCCAATGTTCCGGGCAATCCATTATCCGCAATGCAAACGCCGTGATACATAATGGAATTTAACGGAAATAAGGGCGCTCTTTTAACAATATTGGTATAAGCCTGCCCGTCTTTATAAGTGATCCATTGCTGGCGCTTCGGGCCTTCGCCGCCAAGCCCTGTATCTTCACCGGCCCGCCAGATCGCATCGCCATATTTTAACCAGTAAACAGATGGCCATGTGCCAACGGTTAAACTCAGGTAGAGGTCAGGCTTCTCATCACGCAACCCAGTAATCAGCTTTAAAAAAGCTTCGATATCTTTTTGATAAGTTATGCTGGCGCCACTTGCACCGTTACCCGCCCCAACACCATCAAACTTAAACATGCTGATATTGTAGTCTTTAATAAATGAGGTGGTTACAGCCCTGAATCGTTTATAATAATTAGGCCCCGTTAATGAAAATCCATTTTCATTGGTTTCAAAAGGCGGGTTTTGTGCCTTTCCGTAATTTATACGCTGTATTTTCGGCTCATCGTAACCTCCCCATGGTGAGATCCAAACTCCCAGTGTTGAACTGGCATCTTTAGTTGCTGCTGCTATTTTGCTGAAGCCACGAGGAAAACCTGTATTAAATTGCCATAAAGTTTTATTGTCGTCCCAGCCATCATCAAATAAAAATGCGGTAAGTTTTACTTTGCGTTTATCTACCAGGCTATCTTTAAACCCTTTTATACGGTCAAGACAAACCGAGTCGCTGAGTTTACGGTCATCCCACGAAATGTCAAACCATGAGTTGTAATGCAACATCTGGCGATAGGGCACTGCCCTTTCAAGCTCAATATAGCGTAAAAAGCCACGACGCATTTGATTGGGCGGCGTAATGCCCCATACTGATGAAATGGTAAGCGGAGCCGATTTATAAACAGCATTTAAACGCGGCAGGTAAATAGAAGTACTAAATTTATCAGCCATAGTTTGGCTCATCGGGTGCTCAATTGCGAAGAACATGTTGTTATGAACCAGCGGGGATCCATCCACGGTGCCTTCTTTTTAACACTTAACGACGATGGGAATTTTAGCAACGTAATCTTTGATATTTTTACGGAATCGGCAACGCTGAATGTAAATTCCTGGCGAAGGTAGTTGGCCCCGTTTAACAAAGTTGCTTCCCAATGAACTTTTAGTCCTGTTTTTGAATCTTCCAGATCCGCACTTAATTTTTTGCCGGACAATTTGCCCGCAAATTTTAGTGCGTTTTTATCACCGGTTATTTCTGATAATGATGCTTGGCCAACTAACGTAAATTCATTTGAATTGACGGTGTTGTTGCCCAGCAATAAAGAAAATAGTGGGCTGTTTGGAATTGACAGTAGTTGGTTGGTTTGTTTATCCTTAAAGCCGGTAATAACTAATTTACGACCGTTGGTAGCAAAACTCAAAGCGAGTACATTGTTTTCAAAAACGATGGTGCCGTTTGTGTTTTTGATAGCAGCAAGGCCGGGTTTTTTGCCCAGGTAACCAACCTGGGCAAAAGAAAAATTAAACCCGGCAATCAACCAAATTAAAACCAAATAAAGTTTTTTATGCATCTTATTAATTAAAAGGATTGTTATTGATATAATTTTCCCAGGCCCATGCTGAAGACAACATGCTGGTTAAATCATTTTCGGCTCTCCATCCCAATTCTTTTTCGGCCAGGCTCACATCCCCCCAAATTTTTACAATGTCGCCGTCGCGAGGTGGGCCAATACGATAGTTCAATTGTGTTCCGGTCACTTTTTCAAAAGTGCGGATAAGCTCCAGCACGGAATAACCCTGACCTGTGCCAATATTAAAAACCTCGAAAGCAGCATGAGCCTGCCCGGCTTCCATCCGCCTGATTGCAGCAACATGTGCCCTGGCCAAATCAACAACATGAATAAAATCCCTGATACAGCTGCCATCCGGCGTATCAAACTGGTCGCCGAAGACCGTTAGCTGCTCGCGTTTGCCGATAGCCGTTTGCGTGATATAGGGTACCAGGTTCTGCGGTACCCCATTCGGCAACTCCCCGATTAAAGCCGATGGATGGGCCCCCACAGGGTTAAAATACCTGAGCGCAATAACGCTTAAATCTTTTACTGCGTTGGCGGTTTCTTTTAATATTTCCTCACCGATTTGTTTCGTATTTCCATACGGAGATTCCGCTTTTTTTATGTCAGCAAGTTCTGTTACCGGTAATGTATCGGGTTCACCGTAAACGGTACATGATGAAGAGAAGACTAAATTCACAGGCTTACCGGCCAAAGCGTTAAGCAGGTTTACCAGCGCTAAAATATTGTTATCGTAATATAGCAGTGGCTTTTTTACAGATTCACTTACCGATTTGGAGGCAGCGAAATGTATAACGCCTTTTATATCCGGATGGATTTTTAATATTTCAGCTATTGCATTTTTATCGCGGAGATCCAATCTAAAAAATTCCGGTTTTTCCCCGGTGATGGACGCTATCTGCCCGAGTATCTTTATATCCGAGTTTGCTAAATTATCAACGATAATAACCTCGTAATCATTATTTTGTAATTCAACAACTGTGTGCGCACCTATGTAACCTGTGCCTCCTGTAACCAATATCTTTTTTCCCATTGCTATTTTATCGCGATAACACCTTGTAATTTATTGTAGCCGGTGTTTGATTCCCAGGTATTATTATTGGCCAATTGAATGCTGAAATTTGGGTTTGTATTCAGGGTAGGGGCGTTATCCGGCATATTTAGCAGGACATCATAATTGCCCGCAGTAATGCCCGCCGGCAATGCCAGGGTCTGTTGTAAATTTATAGTGCCGGTATACCATTTCCGGATATCAGTTTTAAAAGCAGCCACGAACACATTGCCTGATGTTTGATTACGGAGGATCAATTGTACCGGCCTTGGGTTGTATGGCGATGCGTAACCAATATTGGCAATGGTTAAATTTACACTGATGTTGCCCGATGCGCTGGCAGAGGTTGGGAATTCTGCTTTTCGCAATACAAACCGGTAGCCTAATTTTTGTTTGATGCTGTCCATACAACCGCCGGTTACCCAGTTATTATTCAGATCGAGGTTGTAAACAGCGTTCAGGAAACTGTAATGAAATCTTTCAAACTCTGATTTGGCTATGCCCGTGGGCTCGCATTCATTTTGCGGGGTGTAGCCATTGGTGCAGGTTTCGCCACCAACCGCAACATATTTGGTATCATACTTCTCGAAATTCCTTAAAGCTGTTGTAGCATCGGCTTCCGGGGTTGATGAGTTGCCATAGTCAAAATAAGTGCCCTCGTCATTAGTACCCGATAAAAAGCAATCGTTATGAAAGCCAATGCGGGCTTTATCCGTTTCAGTAAAGGCTTCCGCATCAGTCATCGCTGCAGAATTTACATTAGCGTTGATACCATATACATATCTTTCCTTGAGCTGCGGAATACGGACCTGCACCATCCGGTCAGCAGGCAACGCCGCCAAAAGCGCCTTTAACACATCAATGCGGTCCTGCCAGTTATTGTCCAATAGTTTGCCCTGTCCGTTGCTTGAGGCATCACCGAAATTATCGGTGTAGTAATTTTCTCCCCAAATGCCTATAAAACCAAGCTGCATACAAGCAATTACATCTGCATCCTTTTGCAGGTAGGGCTTTAACTGGCTGATATGATTCAATATCACCGCCTTTGTCGCATCACCATATGGGGTGCAGATTGATTGCTCGGGGCAAGTGCCACCGTGCGTAGTGTTGGTATAGATAAAACGCGGGATCAGTTTTACACCGGCGCTTCGCGCCGTGGCGCAGTCCTGATCGAATTTGGTTAAGAAGTCGGCCGAGATCGGCGAGGTAACAAAGCTATCCAGCACATATTCCACATAAACCAAACTGCAGGCTACTGTATAAGTTGCCCCCGGGATACTTTGATTGCCGCGGTAACCCGCAAGCAGGCTTGCGCTCAGCGGAATATAATTACTTGCGTGTATTTCGGCATATTGAAAAAAGCCTCTTTCGGGATTTACTATATCCTGGCTGCTTTCGGTATACGTTACAATTGCCGACGTATCAACAGGGGTTTTAACTACTGTTTCCTTTTTACTGCATGACGACAGCGCAAATAATAGCGCAGCAACTATGATTGAGTTTTTCATTTTGATTTTTTGTTGGTTAAAATTCGCGGGTAAGCCTTGTTCGTTATATTTTTATGAACACTTTATGCTTACTCAGGAAATAACACAGGTACCATTCAGCAAATAAGGTTACCAGTGCAGAAAATACGGCAATCAGGTTTGCCTGCAAGCCTGTAAAGCCCAGCAATCCCTTAACAAATATGCCTATGGCGTTGTTGAACCATTGTGCGCCTGCGGTTTCAAAAAACAGGTAAATAAAGATGGAGTTTACCCCCACCACTATACAAATCCATGCATATTTGTTTACGTGTTTTATATCGATTAACCAATACAGAAAAGCCAGGAGCAGCAATACCCATCCGCCTGATGCCAGCACAAAGGAGCTGGTGCTTATCCGCTTTATGATCGGGGTTATATTTGCAATATCCAGCCCAAAACCCAAGGCCAGCCCAACCAGGCCGGCAATTACCAGGTATTGGATCTTTTTCGTGGCCGGTTCTTTTGATATCAATAGTTTGCCCGCCAATACCCCCCAAATGGTGTGTGCCGCCGTTGGGATAATATTGATGGCAACCCACCCGTCGGTATTGATTTTCCCCATCAGCACGGTATCCATATAAGCCCCAAAGTTGTGAAACTCTGTATAAGGCCGATCAAACCCGGGCATTAATATATTGCGGTACAAAACATCAGTTATCACCAGCAGGGCTATTGAGAAACTTAACTGGAACCAAAACGATCTGTTGATGATCAGATAAGCGATAATGGTAGTAAACGATAACTGGGTAAGCACATTCCAAAGTTCAAAAACAAGTTTGCCTGCATAAACACAGTGTAAGCCTGTACCCAGTAAAAATAATTTTACCGACCGCAGCGCAATGTGTTTAAAGTTTTGCTGCCAGGTTATGCCTTTCGCCCGTTTTGAGTTATAGGAAATATACATGGCCGCCCCCGCCATTAGCATAAAGGCCGGCTGTACGCAGTCCCAAAAGTGGAGGCCATGCCACGGGTCATGAAAAAACTGGTTGATCAAGCCGTCGGCGGCACCTCCTAAATGCAGTGCGTGTAAATGCTCATATACCAGGCAGCTTTCGCCGGCCAGCAATATCATAATAAGCCCGCGCATCACATCTAAGGAGATGAGCCTGTTAGCCGATTTCGGAATAATGCTTTCCATTTATCAGGTATAAAACTTATTATTGGCTGATGTCAAGTGTTAAAGCAGTTTGGCCCTGTCCAGGCATCCAACCCACTTCACTCCAACCCGAATCACTAACAATTATACCGAAGGTCAACGCTTTGCCGCTTAACCCGCCAATTTTACTGCGGCTAAGTGACATCTCGAATTTTACAACTCCCTCTGCGTCCTGAACCGTACCTACAGTATAAAATTCAGCGATACTTAGTGCGTTAAAACTAAACGCGTTTTGTGCCCCTGTATGTTGATATTGAACCAATGCATCCGGGGCGCTAAGCATCGGGCCTTCCAGCAGGTAATCGTAACCCCCGCCCGGTATCTCGCCTGTAAGTAAACCAGTGGTGGCATCATTGTCAGTATCCATATAGAAGTCAAAAATGTTTCCTGCAGCTACCGTTCCTTTCATCTCCATGTAGATATAAACATTCTGGCTATCATAATCGAATTTAGCTTTCTGAACAATTCCGCCCAGGGCCCCGGTTGGTATAACCACGTTTGATATGGTATCCCAATCCTTTAATGAATTATCATTCAATAATATGGGTGAGCTTTTTGATACGTTGATGATGGTTGAACCATTTATAACCTGGCCGTTATTTAACGTCGCATACAAAGTGGCTACAAATTTCCCTTTTTTTGTATAGGTATGTACCGGATTGGCATCGGTTGAGCTGGTGCTGTCTCCAAAATCCCATCTGAATGCTTTTGCATCAGTAGTTTTGTTGGAAAAGGTAACTACGTAGCTTTTTACAACGTCTGTAAAAACCACATCTTTTACGGGTTGCTCCGGGTTCTTTTTACAGGCTTCAAATCCGGTAATAAATCCTGTCAGCAAGAAACAGCTTAATATAAACTTAAATTTTTTCATATCATTTTCATTAATAGCAATTGAATTATTTTACTGTTAATTATGGATTTTGAGTTGCCAGTGGATTAGATAATATCTCGGCTTGTGGTATATAATAAATGATTTTGGTACTGGTGTACGGGATGATCATATTAGGGTAGTTGGCAGGTGCAACACTTAAATTAATGTCGCTGGCTTGTAAGCCCTGCAAATGGTATCCCCAATAAGTTTTATCCATATTCATTTTGTTGCGGTAAACTGTGAAAGTACGGTCGGCTTCAAAAGCCAGTTCTAACCTTCTTTCCTTTAATACAACATCCAACAAAGTCGTATTTGAAGGTACGGTGCCGTTGTAAAGCGCACCGGATAATCCCCTGTTTTTCCTGATCATATCCACATCGGCAAGCGCGGCTGCTGTTTGGCCAAGTTTAGCTTCTGCCTCTGCCTTGTTCAGGTACATTTCTGACAGGCGGAACATTACCGGGGAGCTGAGCGTAGGACTGCCTCCCTGGAAGGAGAATTTGGTTACATAATAAATTGGAATGCCATTTTTGTACTGCTGTGTACCTGTTGAATCTACCAGGTCGACTATATAGGAGGAGCGGACGTCCGATGGATTTTGGGCATATAACGTACGTAAAGGCTGCGAAGCATATTCTTCACCCCAGCCGGAGTTGCCGTTTGAATAATATTGAGAAGCTATTGAACCAAATTTTCCGTAATCATCCAAAGTGGTAAACGCTATGCAAAATATTGTTTCAGGATTCGCCGGTGCATTTGAAAAGAGTGTTTTATAGGCATCTGCAGTTGATTCAGTAAAGTTCCCTGAATTAATAACCGCGTTGCTATAGGTGATGGTGCTTGTATTATCACCTTCGTATAATGAAACCCTTGATAATAAGGCCTCTGCAGCTTCCTTACTCGCATAGGTTTTTCCGCGCGGCGCGTTCATCAGCGATGCAGCTTTAATTCCATCAGCAATTATTTGTGCATAAACTTCTTTAACACTTGAACGCGCTTTTGATGACGGATCAGTGGTTGATGTTCTTAATATAATGCCGGGAGCATCGGGGTTTATGGTATAAGGCTCAGCAAAAAAGCGAACCAGGTTAAAGTGGCAGAAAGCTCTTAAAAAATAGCATTCGCCAATCAATTGCTGCTGCGCGGCCGTTGGGCTGCTTATTTTGCTTCCGGCCTCTATTACAGTATTTGCATCACTGATGATTTTGTAGGAAATGTACCAGAAATAACTTGCATTGGTTTGTGTAGGGGTAAAACCCAACGAAAAAGCAAGAAATAACGGGTCGGTAGTGATCTGGGCGCATACCACATCGTCTGACGCGAAGTCCGACATCTGGAAATACTGCCGCAGATACATATTATTATCATCTGTAGTGCCCTCAAAAGAAACATGATCCTTAAATAACGCATAAGCGCCATTTACGGCATTTAATAAGCCATCGGGTGTAGTTGTTAATGATGCCGTAGTTACAGCATTGGTAGGCAGGTCATTTTGTTTACAGCCTGTGCATATCAGCAGAGATAGCGCTGTTATATAAAATAATTTATTTTTCATCACCTGATCTTTTAAAATTTGATATTTATGTTCAATAAAAATTGACGATTGTCCGGGTATTTAAAATCGGCAACGCCAGGGGTAATAAAATTACCTGGTGTAATAGTTGTTGCCGGATCCTGGCCCAGGTAATGGGTAAAGGTGTATACATTGTCGGCGCTTACAGATACGTTTACATCGGATAATTTCAGCCGCTGCACGAAAGATTTGGGCAAGCTGTAGCCCAATGCAATATTTCTTATACTCAGGTAACTGCCGTCTTTCAAATACCTGGTTGACGGTGAGGTAGAGTTAGTGTTATTCTGAGGGCTTGGATCTGTCGCTATTTGACCCGGATGTGTCCATACGATAGTGCCTTTTGGCGCAACGATCTGGTTCAGATACGGTTCGCTGCCGTCATTTTGTACTTCGCTCAGATTTGCGTTATAAATTTTGTTACCGTATACAAAGTAAGTATTTACACGCAAGAAAAACTTCTTGTATTTAAACTCGTTGTTAAAACCTCCCTGGTATTTTGGTAGGGCCGAACCTTGTTCCTCCAAAGTTGCCAAAGCATAATTGGAAGTAACTGATTTAGAGGTTACATTGCCTTTGCTATCTTTAGTTTCAACTTCCCATTGGGGAGCGCCTGTTTGCGGGTTTACCCCTTCCCATTTTGGCATATAGAACTCGTACAGGTTACCATCATTACGGTAAATTTGCGAAACTGAACTGGCGCCTGTTGAAACAACTGTTGAAGGGAAACCCTGTAGTTTGTTGTTGTTAAAGCTGATGTTAAAATCGGTTGTCCACTGAAAATTAGCGCTTTTTATATTTACGCTATTGATAGCAAACTCCAACCCATTATTAAGTACCTGTCCTTTATTTTCCCATTTGGTTTCAAAGCCAACAGATAAGGGCTGGGCAACCTGCAATAACAGGTTTTTTGTAATATTGTGATAGGCATCAACCGTAATGTTAATGCGGTGGAATAAGCCTATATCGAAACCTGCATCCAGCTGGTGTTTACTTTCCCATGTTAAATTCGGGCTTTCCAATTGGTAAGGCGTGGCGCCTACAGATGAGTTATATTGTGTATTTAACGAGTACAAACCCAGGTATCTGCCTGCACCAATATCCTGTGTGCCGGTAATACCATAACTTACCCGCAATTTCAGATTGTCAATGGTGTGGCTATCCTTTAAAAAATCCTCATTACTTGCTAACCATCCTGCAGATATAGATGGGAAAGAGGCATAACGGTTAGATGGAGGAAATGCTGAAGATCCGTCTGTCCGGAAGGATCCGCTTAAAAAGTAGCGACCAAGGTAGCTGTAATTTACCTGTGAAAGATAAGATACGATTGATGGCGTATTATAATAGCCGTTTACCGTCTGCGTATTAGACACTACATCCAATACAGCCAGTCCGAGCGGCAATCCCTTACCGCTTGCACCCATATAATCATTTTCACTACCCTCAAACTCAACACCGGCTATTCCGTTCAATGCACTTTTGCCAAACTGAAAATTAAATTTCAGTAAGTTGGTGGAAATGCCACCATAGCTGAACGAACTTTGGTTATTTAAATACCCGGTGCCATGATAAAATCCTTCGACCGCGGGGCTGTAATAAGTTGAACTGTACCCGTAATATGCACTTAAACGGTTTGATGTATTAAATGATAACCAGGGGGTTATAGGCAAATCCAGCCCGAGGTCATAATTCACATCAAAATTTTTATAAGGATGGTTTGAGTTTTGGATGGTATTTATAGGGTTTGTTTTATCCCTTGACCACCATTTGAAAGTAGAGTTGCCATCAACATAAATCGCATTATGATTAGCATCATACGGGTTATCCCATGGCAAATTTAAGTAAGCGTAATAAATGTCATTATAATCATAGCTTTTCCCCAGCGTACCGCTAACATTAATGCTGTTGGTCATCGTGATCTTGTCGGTAAAGTGATAAACATCGTTTGTCCTTAAATTAACACGTTTAAAATCAGTGTTCATAAAGGTTCCGCCTTCGTTATAAAAAGTGGCGCCGAAGTAATATTCGTTCTTTGCCGTTTTACCTGATGTAGAAAAATGGTAATTTTGAATAGGGGCGCTTTTAAATAAGGTAGTTAACCAATTAGTATTGGTATTTAGTATTGATGCCGGCCGCTGCGATTGAAACTGAACCAAATCAATTACATAGCTGTTATTGGCAGCGCCCGGAATGTAATCACGAAACAACTGCTTTTGGTTTTGATACAACTCGCTGCTATTCATCATAACCATGGTGCCAAAATCAGGGGTTTTAAAACCTGTTGTGGCACTAAATTCATATTGCGTTTTATCGCCCTTAGCTTTTTTGGTAGTTACGATGATAACGCCGCCATTTGCCTGTGAACCATAAATGGCAGTAGCACCGGCATCTTTTAAAACTGTTACGCTTTCCACGTCATTAGGGTCATAATTGCCTCCAATTATGCCATCAACCACAAATAAAGGGCTTTGCGAGGCATTTACAGAGGATACCCCCCTGAGTCGGATTTCAGATGCGCTGCCGGGGGCACCTGATGAATTGACTACCTGCAAACCCGCAACTTTGCCTTGTAACATAGCGCCAATATCGTCGCTGGTTACATCTTTTAATTTATCTGCTGATACTACAGAAATAGCGCTTGTAAGGTTGCCTTTCTTTTGTTTGGCATAACCTGTAATTACAATCTCGCCTAATTGCTGGTTGTCCACCTGCATTACGATGGTTAAGTTGTTTTGCGATGCGGTTACATTAATGGTTTGAGCCGTGTAACCAATGGAGTGTGCCACTAAAGTAGCGGCGCCACTAATGTTTATGGAAAAGAAACCATCCGGGCCCGAAGCGACTGCGCTTTTAGTGTTGCCTTTTATTTCAATAACAACTCCGGGTAATGCTGAGCCATCTTTTTCAGTAACCTTTCCTTTTAACACCCGGCCCTGGGCAAAAAGGTTACAACAGCTCACTACCAACAAAAGAAAGAGTAAAAGTTTTTTCAAATTGAACATAGTTGTTTTTTTAAAAGAATGTTAACGGATAAGTGCATTTTAGTTTGTTTAATGTTAATTGCAAAAAAAAATAGGTGTCGCCGAATACGCAAAATTTAATTGTGTATATATCTCCATATACGTTCATTATTAAGTGTATTTGATCGCTAAAACAAATATATGTAATTTAATTGCGTGTTCGCACACATAGAAAATTATTTTTTTCGTAAAAAATGCATTTTTATTATTTTAATATTAAATTGATGTTAAAAAGGTAAAAAACTCAATAAAATTGTGATATTTATTGACAAATTGGTAATGTTTTAACTGTCATTTATCTTTAGGATCAATAAATCAGTCAAAGAATCAGTTAATGTCTTTTAAATGAACTGAATGGTGCCAAAAAATTCCGGCAAATGGAAATCAGGCAGAGGGCTGTCAACGCTGCTCCAGCTTAAAAAGTGCGGCTCAGGGAGATTGTCGCCGCATTTAAAGAAATTTACCCGTCCAATGCTGTCAGTTAACGGGTTAATATGATGGTGAACAAACAACGATAAAGGTATGCATAAAGCTAGCTCCCATTCTATATGGCCCTCTGCATCAGGTTCTGATGCCATTTTACCCAGACTTTTTATTTGAGAAATAGAGGCATTTTGCAGGAGGGTTCGATCCTGCTTGCCCGGGCCGTAACCGACAAGGGGGGTGCCCAGCCGGTTAAATTCTAAATTATAGTAATTCTTATCATCACCAAAGGCAATAAAAAATTCAACACAGGTATCTTCAAAAACAGGATCATTAATTTCGTGATATACTGCTGTGGTATATTTTTCAGTTACAAAGTATTTCAATAAAATGCTTTCGCTTGTATATGCAATAGCAAACGAAACATTTGGTTTATAGCCACTATTACTCCACAATAAGTTGTCAATGCTATGTCTTGTTGCTCCGTTTAAAAAAAAAGAGACATCTGTAATTGCAGTAGCGGCTGTAATTGTTGAAACAAAGGGAACACGGAGATACTTCATTTTGTAATTATAACGGCAAAAATAAAGTGCCGCCTAAGATGTTTTAATTAACAAATAAACCCTTATGCTTAGAAATTAGCAATAAACGGGTCCTTCTCATCCAAAAAATAATTCAGATTTTCTTTGGTTACAATATCTAAAGGAAGGTATTTAAGTATAGGTACTTCTTTTTTGAAAACCAGGTGTTCTGCCAGCTGGTAAATACCCCAATAACCTTGCCCTTTTGGGTTTTGGTTAATCAGAAAACTGATATTACCTTTCTCCAGGTAGTGTAAATTTGGTGGAATCAAGTCGTAACCTATAAGCTTGATGTGTGTAATATACTTTTGTTCCAAATATTTCGCTACGTCATATGCCTGCGAGGTGGTTACAAATATTTGTTTAAGATCAATGGTTTTCTCAAAAATCTCGTCCAACTTTTTTATAAAGCTGGATTGGCTGGATCTTTTAAGTTCAACTCTTAAAATATTATACTGATGCTCCAGGTTGTTTTGTACAAAATAATTCTTAAAGCCCTGTTCCTTTTTCACCAGGTGCTGCGCATTACTTAATTCTTCATCAATATGGGCTATTAAGATAGAGCAAGGGGAGGGCTGTCCGTAATGCACTAATTTTGCGGCCACCTGGCCACTTTGGTATGAATCCTGCCCTATGTAACTTAAAGGGTCATAATCCGCTATCTGGGTATTAAACAGGACGAAAGGAATTGCTTGTTCTTTCCACTTTTCAAAAAACATTAACGTTTCCTTATAATATATGGGTGAAAGCAAAATCCCGTCAGGCATTTTTTGGGTTATCTCATTGGCTTTGGCAACGTAGGAGTTTACGTCCTGGGGGTCAAAAACAAATTGTTCAACCGTTACACCATACTGCTTTAAGTCCTGTTCAGCTTTTTCGATCCCCAATTTAGGTGCAAGCCAAAAATTATCATAGTGATGATCGGGGAGGAGTGCGGCAAAGTAATACTGTCTTTTAGAACCGAGCATACGGGCCATCATATTCGGCTCGTAGTTAAGTTCTTTAACTATTTTTAATACACGCTCTTTTACATCGTCTGCTACCCGGCCACGGTTATGGATAACCCTATCTACTGTACCTGTTGACACGTTTGCTTTTAGTGCTATATCTTTAATTCGTACGGGCAAATTCGATGGAACAAGTTTTTTTTTCATTACTACAAGATGATGGATATCACACACAAATTAACGAAAAAATATCCTTTAGTCAGTTCAGCGGGGACAATGCGTTTACAATTGCTGAAAAAACTTCGATGCCATGGTGTTGAACGATTTATAACACTGTGGGTAGGAGGGTTATATACAGCGGTAAATGATCACTGTATTTTTTCGAAAACGGGGATTTGATCCAACGCTACCCCGAGGGTTTTTGTTGCCGGCCCTTCAAATACTTTCCCATTGGAATATTTCCACTTCCCTGCCGGGAAAATGATCTTTCTGCTGTTGCCTTTGTTTACCAGGGGGGCGATCATCAGTGCGTCACCTAACATAAACTGGTCCCTGACGGTATCCAGGCCCTGTCCAGGAAATTGATACGCCAGGTTTCGAATGACGGGTTCGCCGCTTAAGGCTGATCGTCTTACAGTTTTCATAATATATGGCGTATAAGCCATCCTTATATCCACTGCTTTTTTTACGGCTTTAAGATGAACGGAATCCAATATCCTCCATGGCGCTACAGAAAATTGCATCATGGGCATTAAGGCGCTGCACTGGGCGGATCTGACGACCAGATCCTGGTCGATTTTAGCCAGCCCGATAAATGAACCATATTCACCGCCGCCAATCATATCCGGGCAGGTAAACTGGTAACCAAGCAGCCCGGCTACAGTAATATCCGGTATCAGTTTTTGCAAATCTTCCCATGAGTGCTTTTTATCGCGCAATCGTTCAGCTAAGGGCTGCCCGCCTTTTTTCCACATAGCGCGGTACTCATTCAGCGGATAGGATAATCCAAAATCACCCCAAAGGGATGTTTGTTCGTTGGGTGACGCAGCTTTAAAGGATACCATATTTCCGGAGTAAAATTCCATGTCGCCCGCATCGAATTTAAAGCCATCCAGTTTATAGTTTGTAACCATGTTATGCAACTGATCACTATACCATTCCACTGCTTTAGGATTGGTAAAGTCCAATAAAGCGCTGTAGCCATTCCACCAGTGTATGATTGCAGCCTGGTCTGCTTTATCCCATGTAAGGGTTTTATCGCCTTTATTATCCATTAATAAAAGCTTTTTATCATTCAATGTTTGAAAGATTTCGGAGTCGGAGGAAATAAACGGCGATACCCATAGCATTACTTTAAACCCTAAAAGATGAAGCTGATCTATCATGGATGCCGGATCAGGAAACCTATCCTTTCTAAAGCTGAATTTACCATAATAATCGGCCCAGTGATCATCAATCATCAAAACACCTGCAGGGAAACCATTATCGATCACCTGGTGAGCGTACTTTAATATATCGGTTTGATTTTGATTATAGGCTAATTCAATCCAGGTATTATATTGCGGGCGGCTAAATAACAGGCTGTCGGGCATTTTACCGCCCGGTGCAAAGTTTTTCTTACTTGCCAGCTTAAATGCATCCGAAAGGGATGTCCCAGCGTTTACAACCACCACGCTATCTAGGGCTTTGTCAATGATCAGCTGTCCATTACTGAAGCTGAATTCAAACGGCTGATCACTCCAGATAAAACGGCCATTGGTGGATAATAATAAAGGCGCCGCCTGGTTGCCTTTATTATTGCCGTAAAGATTTAATTTATACCCGTCAGTAAATGGCATTACAAAACCATCATCAACAGTTCCGCCAAACCACTTTTCGCCCTTGTTGATTTTTATAATTCGTTTAGGCTTATAATTTGAACTTTGTGAAAATGTGGTATTATACAGAAATAAAAATAAGATGATTATTAACAGTTTTCTTTCCATTTGCAGGTATTTGACGATTTGAAATCAAATATAAAAAAAATGCGTGTGCGAGCACATAATAATAAAACAAAAGTGGCGCGCAGAGCACGGCAGGAAACCCGTATGGTAAATGGTCACATTGAAACCATCGCTTTTATCACGCCATTTTCCGGTCTCAGCCAGCTTTCAAATTCATCTTTTACCTGGTCAAAATCAGCACGGTGGGTAATATAGGTTGACGGGTCAACCATTCCTTTCTTCAAACAATCAATAACATGTTCAAAATCCGGGCGCAGTGCATTCCTGCTGCTCATTAATGTTCCTTCCCGTTTGTGGAATTCAGGATGGCTGAAGCTGATATCGCCTTTCTGCAACCCTATCAAAACATACCTGGCGCCATGGGCCATATATTGAAACGCATTATTAATTGCTTTAAGGTTCCCCGTTGCATCAATCACTACAGTTGGCATGTCGCCATTCGTAATTTCCATTAACTGCTGTAATACGGTATTTGAAAGCGCATTTATGGCATGATCGACCTTGATTTTTTCTTTACAAAACTTAAGGCGTGCCTCATTAATATCTAATGCAATTACTTTTGCCCCGGCAATACGGGCAAACTCCATCGTGCCTAAACCTATCGGGCCGGCGCCAATTACCAATACAAACTCGCCCGGCTTAATATTGGCGCGTTTTATTCCATGGGCACCAATAGCCAATGGTTCAATCAATGCCAGTTCATCAACACCAAGCCCGTCTCCATGTATCAGCGATGGTGATGGTACCATCAGGTATTCAGCCATACCCCCATCAATGTGTACACCACAAACTTTAATATTTACACAAAAATTAGGGCCGCCCGAGCGGCAGGCAATACAATTGCCGCAATTAAAATAAGGTATAAATGTTACCTTTTCACCCAGTGTAAAACCTGGTGCATTATTAAAAGCTACCAAATCACCAGCCAACTCATGGCCTAAAACACGGGGGTATTCAAAATAAGGCTGTGTGCCTTCAAATGCATGCAAATCAGTTCCACAGATCCCTATTCTCCTGATCTTTATAATCGCATGGTCTTCTTTCAAAACCGGCGCGTCCCGTTCCTCAAATTCAAACCTTCCGGGTTCAACGCATACCAATGTTTTCATTTATCTGCTTTAATTTATGGGTAATGATGATGGCCGCGCCCGCAAAAGAGCACCACCCCTTACCGGCGTTTTATTCAGCGATTAACTAATAGCGCCATTGATTTTAAGTACAATAGCATGTTTGCACGGTTGCTCTGCGGGCATTTTTACTTTTAGCCCTTCCTGTGTTTGCGACCATTCCAATTTTCCATTATAACCAAGTAAGGTTACACCATCTATTTTACGGCCGCTCAGCTGCGCTGATTGGGTGGCCAGGGATTTAATAACTGCATCCTTTTCGCCTGGCCAGCCCAATACAATTGCGTACAAGGTATTTCCGTTTATAGTAAAACGGACATCCTCTGCACCAAATGGTTTACCCTTTCCCTCGTTAAAGCCTTGCGCACTTAATTGTGCACTTGATTCCATAGCGGGGCCTTCACCAAATACCTTCCATGGGCGGCTGCCAAAAATACATTCCTTATTCACCTGTATCCAACCGGTAATTTCGTCAACAACAGCACGTTCATCGGCATCAATGGTGCCATCGCCCCTAACGGGGATATTTAAAAGCAGGTTGCCGTTTTTGCTCACCACATCGGCAAGGGTATGAACAACTGTTTTACCGCTTTTATACCCATGCTGTTCAAAAATCCTGCGGTCGTAATGCCAGCCGCCAATACAGGTATCAGTTTGCCAGGGTAAAGGCTCAATCTGGTTGCTTTGTCCCCGCTCAATGTCCCAAACCATGCACTTGCGCTGTTTTTCATCCAGGATCTTCCCGGTAAGCACCGCCCGAAGATCTCCATGCCTTTTAATGCTGGAGTTATAGAAATGCGAGGCAATGCGCAAGCCAGCATCACTTACAGGCCACAGTGGCAATGCGGTATCATCAAAATACAAAAGTTCGGGCTCGTATTTTTCAATAAGATCGATGGTGCGTTTATAAAATTTTTCGCAATAAGCTTTTGAAGGTTGATTTGCACCGTGGCTCCAGTCCCATTGTTCGCCAATTGAGTTGTCATCCAGGCTGTTCAGGCTCAAAGGATGGTTTTGTTCATATAATTCCTGCGGATCATAACCATCCCACCATTTACCCTTGCCATCTGCTGCCGTCATCTTGCCATCGTAAGGAATGCCGGCGTAAGTCCCGGTTTTATCCGACCGCTGTGCCGTTTCATACCATCGCCAGGCGTGACTCGCATGAACACTGACACCAAAAGGCAGGCCATTTTTTTTAGCCGCTTTTGCCCAGCCGCCAATCAGGTCTTTTCCGGGCCCGATCCGGGTTGAGTTCCATTTCTGATATTTACTATCGTAAAGGTCAAAATTGTCGTGATGATTGGCTAAAGCAACAAAATATTGCGCACCCGCTTTTTTATAAAGCTCAACCAATCCTTCAGGGTCCCAGTTTTCGGCTTTCCATTCATGGATCACGTCTTTAAAGCCAAATTTTGAAGGATGCCCGTATTTTTCGCAGTGAAATTTGTACTGATCGCTGCCTTCCTGGTACATACCGCGCCCATACCAGTCGCCCCGCTCAGGCTGGCATTGGGGGCCCCAATGAGCCCAGATACCAAATTTGGCATCCCTGAACCAATCCGGCACCTTGTACTTTGATAACGACTCCCAATTTGGCTGAAACGGGCCCGGCGCCAAACCGGGATTGGATGTTGAACTAAAATAATTACCCGCATATACCCTGGAAAGGTATAATGATGACAATCCTGTCGCCAGCCCCTTAATAACTGTTCTTCTTTTCATTCAATCACACGGTAAATAGTTTTTAATTTATTTTGATTTCAGCCTTTCATTTGCACGCAAAAAGAGAATAAGCAAAACAATTGGCTTTAGCTATTTTCATTCTTTTCAGGTTATAATTAATGTGATATTTTATATCTTCTTATCCTTTGGTATTAAATTATGATTGGATATTTTGCACATTCGCAGCTGTCAAAGTTATGTTAAAGTGGAAACTTTCACGTAGTTATAAACACACGGTGTTGTGAATGATTTAAACATATCAAAATGAAAGAAGATATTTCGGACCGGCTGAAATACGACCCGTCAAATGTGAGACAGATTTTTCCTGATATTAACCTCAGGCTGCATTGCTGTCATTATTGGATGATCATGGAGTGGGAATGTACTAATCTGGCTTCTCCTTTCTGGCGACTCTATTACAATACCATGGGTGATGCTGCAGTTAGCTATAATGGAGTTAACACAGTTCTCCATAAAGAGCAAATTCTGATAATTCCACCAAATACACCATTCTCGACAAGGTTGAAAGGCAATATTGAAAACGGAATAAATGAAAGGCATTACCGGCGAAAAATAGTCAGCCGGGCCGAATTGCCGAACGGAATCATGTCTGATCACTTGTTTATACACTTTAATCTTGGGCTACCTTATGATTTGCTTCAACCGGCTATCTATACATTCAAGGTGAGGGAAAGAGAAAATAAATTATTGGACGAAATAAAGGAATACTGCATTAAAGGTGACGATACATTTGATTTTACGGTGTGTGCCGCCATCAACGGCCTTATCTTATGCTTACTCGACGAAATTCCCAGAAACCGGTGGCAAGTGCAAATTGTTGACAAAAGGGTATCAAATGCATTAGCTTTTATCGAACAGCACCTGGGAGAACGATTACCCAACAAGCTATTTGCGGATAAGGCCAACATGGTCGAAAACTCGTTTGCCCGCCTCTTTAAAGAATTTACAGGGTTTTCGATTCAGCAGTATATTAAACGGAAAAGGATTGATAAGTCTGTTATATTATTGCAGCACACCGATGCCGGTATTGCGCAAATCTCAGGTGAATGTGGTTTTTCAGACCGGCATCATTTCTCAAGAGTATTTAAAGAAATTAAGGGAACTACGCCAGCTTTGTACAAACGGCAGGTTATATTTTGAATTTGTCATCCAAGATGATCGCCATCCATTTGCGGTTTAAGCGTTATAGGCTTCACTATAAATATTCGGTCAATTCAATCTTTTAAACTGTTAAGTCGCGCAATAGACCTATTATAAAAGAGTGAGACAGAAATATGCCTTTTTACGCAAAAAAGGTCATTTTCGCTTGAAAATGACCTTTTGAATTTTTGTGGTATCAGCTGGGATCGAACCAGCGACACAAGGATTTTCAGTCCTTTGCTCTACCGACTGAGCTATGATACCGTCCGTTTCGGGATTGCAAATGTAGCGTTTTTTTTATTTTACCTTAATTTTTTTTGAAAAAAGATTCAAGACGTTGAAATGTTGTAAGGTTGGAATGTTGTAAGGTTAAAATATCCGATCATTATAAAAAGACTATTTATCTGTAATTGGTTCGTTTGTAATCGATTATGTCGCTATACAACTTTTCAACCTTAAAACTTTTCAACCTTAAAACTTTTCAACTATATTTGAAAAATACTATGCACGCATAATGATTGCACAGATTCTTTTTATCATCATCCTTGCCGCCGCCATTTACCTGTTCAGCAAAAATGCCGGTAAAATAAGGCGCAATATTCTTTTGGGTAAAGACACCGACCGCTCGGACAACCCCGCGCTGCGCTGGAAAACGATGGCTAAAATAGCCCTTGGTCAAACCAAAATGGTGAAACGGCCGCTTGCTGCCGTAATGCACTTTTTCATCTACGCAGGCTTTATTATTATCAACCTTGAGGTGTTGGAGATCATGATCGACGGCGTATTTGGGTCGCACCGCATCTTTTCAAAGCCCCTGGGCAGCCTTTATGATTTACTTATCGGCGGTTTTGAATTTTTGGCGCTGTTGGTACTTGTTGCCTGTATTACTTTCCTGTCACGGCGTAACATTGCCCGTTTAAAGCGCTTTAGCGGCGTTGAGATGACCGAATGGCCACGATCCGACGCCAACTATATCCTCATCATCGAAATACTGTTAATGACCGCATTTTTAACGATGAACGCTGCCGACCACAAGTTGCAGCTGCTAAATTTTGGTCATTATATCAAAGCGGGTAGTTTTCCTGTTAGTTCGTTTATTGCACCTATGCTGCCTGATGGCGCAAGTTCGCTTGAGATGATAGAACGTGGTTGCTGGTGGTTCCACATCGTCGGGATCCTCGCGTTTTTAAATTATTTGCCGTATTCCAAGCATTTTCATATCCTGCTGGCTTTCCCGAATACGTATTATTCAAACCTGCATCCGAAAGGACAGTTGACCAATATGGCCTCGGTTACCAATGAGGTAAAAGCCATGCTTGATCCTTCATTTGTGCCCGAAACAGCCGGCGAGCCAGGAAGATTCGGCGCCAAAGATGTAACAGACCTTACCTGGAAAAACCTGATGGAGGCTTATACCTGTACGGAATGCGGCAGGTGTACCTCGGTTTGCCCGGCGAATATAACGGGGAAGTTACTGTCGCCCCGCAAGATCATGATGGATACCCGCGACAGGATCACTGAAGTGGGCAACAACATAGATAAACACGGCAAGGATTTTAAGGACGATAAATCACTTCTGGATAATTATATCACCCGCGAAGAATTATGGGCCTGTACCACCTGCAATGCCTGTACCGATGCCTGCCCGGTAAATATTAACCCGTTGGAAATTATTATCGAAATGCGCCGCTATGTGGTGATGGAAGAGTCGCAGGCCCCGGCTAGTTTAAACAATATGTTCAGCAACGTTGAAAACAACGGCGCACCCTGGAAGTACAGCAGTGCGGATAGGTTGAATTGGAAGGAAAATATTTAAGACCATAGTCCATGGTCGATAGTCCATGGCAAAAATTTAGAAGTTAGAGAAAATATTCCATGGTCTATGGTCCATCGACTATGGACAAATACAATGAACTATGAACCATGAACCATTAACCGTTCCAACTGTTGCCGAAATGGCTGCCGAAGGCAAAAAGCCCGAAATACTGTTTTGGGTGGGCTGTGCCGGTAGTTTTGATGAGCGTGCGCAAAAAATCACGCGCGATATCTGCAAGATATTGAATCATGTGGGCATCGGTTTTGCGGTGCTGGGTACCGAAGAAAGCTGTACCGGCGACCCTGCGAAACGCGCGGGTAATGAATTCCTGTTCCAGATGCAGGCGATGGCTAACATACAGGTGCTGGATGCGTATGAGATCAAAAAAATAGTAACAGGCTGCCCGCATTGTTTTAATACGATTAAAAACGAATACCCTGGTTTAGGTGGCAATTACGAAGTGATCCACCATTCGCAACTGATCCAGCAATTGATTGACGAAGGCAAATTAAAGGCCGAAGGCGGCGAAAGCTTTAAAGGCAAAAAGATCACCTATCATGATCCCTGCTATCTGGGCCGTGGAAACAATGTTTATGAGGCCCCGCGTGCGGCGCTGGAAGTTTTGGATGCCGAACTGGTAGAAATGAAACGTTGCAAATCCAACGGCTTATGCTGCGGCGCCGGCGGTGCACAAATGTTTAAAGAACCCGAAAAAGGCAAGAAAGATATCAATATTGAACGGATGACCGATGTGCTGGAATCAAAAGCCAGCGTGGTTGCGGCTGCATGCCCGTTTTGCATGACGATGTTAAGCGACGGCGTTAAAAATGAAAATAAAGAACAGGAAATCCAGGTGCTGGATATTGCGGAGATCACTGTAAGAGCAAACGGGTTATAAGCCGGCAAGTAATAACGAACACCGAATTTTGAATATCGAATTTCGAAGTTTTTAACTTCAATATTCAGCCTTCGATATTCGGTGTTCAGTAATAAATTCTGTTTCTCTCTTTAAATGGATAGTGTCCGGAATTATAATCTCTTCGCTTTAAAATAATTCAAAGCTTCGTGCAGGCTGTCCAAACGTTCAGGTTCCATGTTCTTTACAGGGATGTCCAATACGGTGGTCATGGAATCCACATCGCCGTGGCGGTCGTTGTAGGTCTGTACAATGATATCATCCGCCAGGGTTTTAAATTCTAAAATACCCGTTGTGCTGCTGCCCAGGTAATCAAAATCATTCAGTTGGTGCAGGTTAAAGGAGTAATATTCCTGTTTGCCTTTCGCATAGGTTTTACGCAGCCGGATAAAAGAATCAGGTGTTAAAAAAAACTCTACTTTTTTCAGTTTACTGTCGCCCGATGCGTCGTAGGATTGTGCAAGGCAGCGGTTGGTATAGCTGAGCCAGTCCTGTTCATCAAAACGATATTTAAACCCATAACTGGTTGATAAAGCAATAATAAATGCAGTGGTTATAAGTACTTTTTTAACATTCATAGTAAAAATCGGCTTATCCTGTTAATAACGTGGATATTGGGTATCTGATATTAGCATGACAACAAAGTTAATCCCTTAATTAATAAAATGCATAGCTTTGTACATGCAATTTTCAGAAAATTCAAGGGTTTGGGTTTACCAGGCTGACAGGGAACTGTCGGAAAGGGAAGTACAGCTGATACAAAACGAACTCGACAGCTTTGCCACCGGCTGGACGGCACACAATAACCAGCTAAAAGCGAAAGGCGAAGTAAGGTACAACCGCTTTTTAATTTTAACCGTTGACGAAAGCCAGGCAGGCGCCAGTGGCTGCTCCATTGATAAGTCCGTCCGTTTTATCAAGGATATGCAACAACAATTTAACATCAGCCTGCTGGATCGGTTCAACCTGGCTTACCGCGAAGGCAGCGAAGTGCTTTCGGCGCCGCGGCATGTTTTTGAAAACCTCATCAAACAAGGCAGTATCAATACCGACACCATAGTATTTAATAACATGGTGCAAAACTTAAGCGAACTGCAAACCAAATGGGAAGTGCCGTTTAAGGATAGCTGGCACATCCAGTTATTCCGCGATTTGATAAATGTTTGATTATAGTTAGCTTTGTGTATGACAACTTTCACCGTGCAAATAAAAGATAGCGATGCCGAAGCGGTGTTAACTATTTTGAAAAAATTTAAGGCAAAAGTTATTAAAGAACCAAAAGTGAGTAAAATTACGCTGGAAATTGCGGAAGCTTTAAGAGAAGTTAAACAATTGCAGGTGGGGAAAATGAAGCCGTTGAGTCTTAAAGATATCTAATGGCAAACTGGTAGAAGAACTCTTCTAATAATTAATTAATAGCCTTAGTGTTAATAGCATGTTCATTATAAATCTCAACTATATTGTTCCGCTGGAAGAGTTAGACCAACACATGGCCGATCATGTGAAATACCTTCGTAAATATTACGACAAAAATGTGTTCGTGGCTTCAGGCAGGAAAGTTCCGCGTACAGGCGGCGTTATATTGGCATTAGCCGGGTCGGTTGAAGAGGTAGAAAAAATAATTTCAGAGGATCCCTTTCATAAGCATAAACTGGCGGAGTTTACCGTCACCGAATTTTTAACCTCTCAATATCACCCTGCGCTTAAAGATTTGCTAAGTTAATTTTTGTAATTAAATTAGCGTATGGAACAATACGATAGCCGGGTAGATGCTTACATAGAAAAAGCCGCCCCGTTTGCACAACCAATTTTAAAACACTTACGGCAACTGGTACACTCGGTATCTCCTTTATTAACTGAAACTATGAAATGGGGCTTCCCTTTTTTTGATTATAACGGCCCGGTTTGCCAGATGGCCGCCTTTAAGCAACATATGGGTTTTGGATTCTGGAAACAAAAACAATTAAATGATCCGGGTAAGTTAATAAAAGAGGAGGATGGTACCGCGGGGAGTTTTGGAAAGATCACCAGCTTAAATGAACTGCCTTCCGACGAAATTTTAATTGATTTTATACGGCAGGCTATGGAATTGAATAAAGCTGAGAACAAAAAGCCTGCGGTAAAAAAAGAAACAGCTCCCAAAGCGCCGATTGAAATGCCCGCTGATTTTGCCGAGCTGTTAGGTGCCAACCCAAAAGCGCTGGAAGTTTATTATGATTTCAGTCCATCAGCCAAACGTGAGTACCTGGAATGGATTGTAGACGCCAAAGCGGAAGCTACCCGCCTGAAACGGATGGAAACAGCCGTGGAATGGATAGGGGAAGGGAAGACAAGGAATTGGAAGTATAAATAGCCCCCTGGCCCCCTAAAGGGGGAATATGAAAGCTATTAAATGGAGTGTTTTAATATCGAACACCGAATGCCCAATATTGAATAATGAAATAAAAAACTTCGAAATTCAATATTCATTATTCGATATTGATTTTGTTCTTTTCCCTTAAATCAATAGCATTAGAGGCAACAGCCGGGAAGGCTCCGAACTATCAGAATTAAACTCCCCCTTTAGGGGGCCAGGGGGCCGGGGCTAAAAATCCAGCGGCCCTAGTCTTCGCATATTCTTCCTGATGAGGTATTGCCGATGGCGCACATAATCGCTCGGATCGGTGGCTGACCATTTTAGCGGATCGGGCCAGATGGAAGCAATGGCAGCGGCCTGGTAATTATTAAGATCGTGTGCCGATTTATGGAAATAGGCCTGCGAGGCGGCTTCAACACCGTAAATGCCGTCACCCATTTCAATTTCGTTCAAATAAACCTCCATAATGCGCTTTTTGCTCCAAAAGGTCTCTATTAATATCGTAAACCATGCTTCGAGCCCTTTCCGTAAATAGGAGCGGCCCTGCCAAAGGAAAATGTTTTTGGCAGTTTGCTGTGAGATGGTACTGCCGCCCTGCAACTTATGACTATGCGCGTTTTTATCAATAGCCGCTTCCATGGCTTTAAAGTCGAAGCCAAAATGGTCCAGGAACTTTTGATCTTCCGCGGCTACGGCGGCGCGTTTCATGGGATCCGCAATTTCATCAAAGTTGATCCATTTCTTGTCAATCTTCCATTCCTTGCCTGCGCTTTTGCGCTCAAAACCGCGCTCAATCATCAGGTAAGTAACAGGCGGGTTAACAAAACGGAAAAGCACCACAAAAAACACACTGCCTACCACAAAAACGATGATCACCAATTTCAGTATCCGAAAAATAAGCCTGAAGATTCCGCCTTTAAAGATCCCTTTTGAATTGGAGACGCCTGATTTTCTATTTGGAGCAACTTTAGCCCTGGAAGTTTTCATCGGTTAAAAATACAAAAAACCACGGCCTTTGATGAATGAAAAAACGGCATGGCAATTTATTTGCCATGCCGTTTACATTTTAACCAATTATAACTTAAAGTTCCATACAGCCTTTAAAGCCACCTGGCTATAACCGCCACCGGGTTCTTGGCGGTTTTCGTAGTTCAGGCTCAAATCCAAATTTGATCTGCCGTTATAGTCCAGCGGGAAACTATATCCCATGCCTGGTGAGTAAATGAGTGCAGTAGCTTTGCCAGTATAATCCGAAGGGTAGGCATTAACATTGAATGATACACCGGCAAGGCCTTCAACAAAAAGCCTGTGCGCAAACCGTAGTTTAAGACCGGCTTCAACGGGAATAAACGAGGCTACATCGCCGCTCACGTACGTTGATGCACCATATCCGTAGCCATAATAATCAAAAGAATAACCGCCGCCTGATACATAGAAAGTGTAACCAGTGCTTACCAAAAAGCTTAAAGGTGATTTATCAATGGGGAGGTCAAGGTTCAGGGATATGCCCCCTGCTTCGGGAAATACCCCTGAGGCAGCGCCGGTTGCAAACCCGGAGCTTACGCCGATACCGAATTTTGCGGTTGGCGCGTTATTATAATATTGAGCAGAGGCGCAATAAACAGCGCCAAATAGAATTGCTATTATTAGTGATAATTTTTTCATGCTGATGAAGATGGAATATTTTTATGAAAAGTAGATGAATTTATCCGGAATCCCGTTTCCTGCGGCACTCCGTATCAGAATATTTACGTAGCAATGAAAAAAGAGCCCCCTCTAAATCTCCCCCGGTGGGGGGGGAGACTTTAAGAAGCAAATAATAAAAAAGGTGCTTTGCGACGCAAAACACCTTTAAATATTCTAATATCCAATTCCGAAATCGAAATTCCGAAATCAACTTACTCAGCTACCACTTCAAACGGCACCTGAACTTTTACTTCTTTATGCAGGTTAACGTTGGCAATATATTCACCAACAAATTTTGGCTCCTGGTCAAAAGTGATGCGGCGGCGGTCAACTTCAAAGCCTTCTTTTTTCAAAGCGTCAGCAATTTGAATTGTATTGATAGCACCGAAAATTTTGCCGGTTTCGCCTGCTTTAGCGCCGATGGTTAATTTCACGCCTTCTAAACGGGCAGCAATAGCATCAGCATCCTTGCGGATCTTCTCTTGTTTAAACTGGGCCTGTTTAAGGTTTTCAGCCAAAACTTTGCGTGCAGATTCAGTAGCCTGGATAGCATAACCCTTAGGGATAAGGTAGTTACGGCCATAACCTGGTTTTACTTTTACTACGTCGTCTTTATCACCGAGGTGTTTTACGTCTTGTTTTAAAATAACTTCCATTTTTTTACCTCCTGATTATTTAAGTGAATCTGTAACGTAAGGTAATAAACCGATGTGGCGTGCACGCTTAACAGCCTGTGCCACTTTACGCTGGAATTTTAATGAAGTACCGGTTAAACGGCGTGGTAATACTTTACCCTGCTCATTAACAAACTTTAATAAAAAGTTAGCGTCTTTGTAATCAATATACTTGATCCCGTTCTTTTTAAAACGGCAGTATTTTTTACGTGTATCCTCCACTTTTGGAGCGGTAACGTATTTAATTTGTTCGTTTGCCATTAGTTTGCAGCCTCCTCTGTTTTAACTGATTTCTTTTGGTTGAAAGCGCCGCTGCGTTTTTTCTCATTGTAAGCGATGGCATGTTTGTCCAAAGCGATGGTGAGGAAACGCAAAACACGCTCGTCGCGCCTTAATTCGATCTCCAGTTTGTTAATTAAATCACCCGGAGCCCTGAATTCAGTTAAGTGATAGTACCCTGTCGTCTTTTTTTGGATAGGGTACGCAAGTTTTCTCAAACCCCAATTATCCTCCTGGACAATTTCGGCTCCGTTATCAGTAAGAATTTTGCTGAACTTGGCAATGCCTTCGGCAGCAGCTTCAACTGACAACAACGGGGTTAGAACGATCACGATTTCGTACTGTTGCATTGTTATACTTTGATTTTTAATAAATTACCCGCTATTACGGGGCTGCAAATGTAAGAAGTTTTTGTGAAAAAGTGTGTGCTTTTTGTGAAAAAATATCCAGTTGTGTTTGCTGGGGTTTGTTAATGAGGATTTGGTGGTATGTTGTTGATTATTTGATAGAAACGGGTAAGATTAAATTAATGGAAAATTGTAGAGACGCGATGCTTCGCGTCTCTTGGCAGAATGGCGCTTTTATAAGGTCGCAGGTATTGAGACGCGATGCATCGCGTCTTTTGTCTGAATGGCGTTTCACAGGGTCGCAGGCATTGAGACGCGAAGCATCGCGTCTCTACATCGTTCATTTTAACAGATATTCATCGTTTATGGTGTGAACGTATTAACGTATTTCATTCATAAACTGCTAACTGCCGCCGCTAATAATGTGGGCGCCCGGGCGGGCTATCCGCTCATACTGCACAAGGCCTTAGCCACAAAGGCCTGTATCCGCTACTATCCCTGGCGCGAAAGCAACGTATCTTATTTCCGCCGGTTGCCATAGCAACCGGGCTAAACTATTATTGCAATTCCAGCGTAACCACTGATTTTGCAGGCAGTACCACTACTAAATTATCCCCGTCTTTTTTGGCGCCTTTAAAATTTTCAAGGTGGATTTTATCTGGTTGGTCAAAAGTATTGATATCGGTGATATTAGCCGAGGTCAGGATCTGGCCGTTAACTGTTTTCCACTGGATATTTTTCAATGCAGTGCTGATCGTAATATTGTTATGCAGATCAAGGTTTACCAGCGAGATATGCACCCTGCCTGATGAATCCTGCGAAGCAGAAACATTTACCGCGGCCATTTTTTTACCGTCAACCACATAATCAGGAGAGATTAGTTGAATCGGCAAATATTTGGCATCCTGGTGCACTTTGTACATATCAAAAATATGATAAGTTGGGGTCAGCAGCATTTTTTCTTTATCGGTTAGGATAAGCGATTGCAGCACATTGATGGTTTGCGCCAGTGCCGCGCCGCGCACCCTGTCGCAGTGGTTGTTAAAGATATTAAGGTTAGTACCGGCTATCAAAGCATCGCGCAGGCTGTTTTGCTGGTATAAAAAGCCTGGGTTGGTGCCGGGTTCTACATCGGTCCAAACACCCCATTCGTCAACTACCAGTGCTACATGTTTTTCGGGATCATATTTATCCATTATGGCCGAATGTTTTGTAACCAGCGTATCCATTTTAAGGCAGCGCTGCATAGTAGCAAAATATTCGCTCTCGCTAAAACTGGTAGCTGATCCTTTATGCCCCCAGTTGCCGGTTGGTACGGTGTAATAATGCAATGAAATACCCCACATAAAGTAATCAGGGATGTTTTTCATGATCACTTCGGTCCAGTTATAATCATCTGAATTGGGTCCGCTCGCAATCTTTTTCAACGGGGCGCCGGGATAGTTTTTGGCGAAAGACGCGTAGCGCTTAAACTGGTCGCTATAAAACTCAGGCGTCATGTTGCCGCCGCAGCCCCAGCTCTCGTTACCGATACCCCAAAAAGTTACTTTGTATGGGTCAGGGTGTCCGTTTTGTTTGCGCATTTCGGCAACGGTACTGGTACTGTTACTATTTACATATTCAATCCATTTGGACATTTCTTCCACTGTTCCGCTGCCAACATTGGCGGCCATATAAGGTTCGCAGTGCAGCAGGCTGCAAAGCTCCAGAAACTCATGCGTACCAAAGCTGTTATCTTCGGTAGTGCCACCCCAATTGGTGTTTACCATTTTCGGCCTTTGTTCGGCCGGGCCTATGCCATCGCGCCAGTGGTATTCGTCGGCAAAACAACCGCCGGGCCAGCGCAGGCTGGGAATCTTTATTTTTACGAGTGCTTTAACAATATCAAGCCGTATCCTATCCTGCTTTTCAACCGGCATAGATTTATCTACCCAAAAACCACCGTAAATACCATGGCCCAAATGTTCGGCAAACTGGCCGTAGATGTACTTGCTGACGATGAGTTTTGAATCGTTGCTGATGCTAAGATTAGCCGTTGTCTGTGCATTTGCGGCCAAGGCAGACCCGGCCAGGAACAGTAAAATGCTGAGTTGTTTTTTGAAGATCATAACTGGTTAATAAGTGTTAAAATAACAATTGTTAAATGTATAAAGAATTTTCAAATCCTAGCATTTTGTGCGATTATTTTTATTGGCAGATGTTTTGTTGAATGTATCCATAAAAAAATAATTTGCTATATTTGAATATGACAATAGAAATTAAAAACCCTGTTACAAAGGAAAAAGTTCAACAGGCTATTGCGCTACTGAATAAGGAAACAGGGAAAAAGAGTTTACGGAAACACTTTGGTAAATTAAAAAGAGGAATTGACGGCCTCGCTTACCAAAAAGAAGTAAGAAATGAATGGATTTAGTTTAATCTTGTCATTGTGAATTATCTCAGACGTTTATTTCACCTAACACCTTTATTTATCCTGTCCTTTTCCGCCTGCAAATCCACTATCAGCGCCGATGAACTTTACGGCAAATGGAAATACATCAAAGTGGAACACCCGCACGCCTACCCGCCTGATACAGTAAGCAAGCATGACCTTACCTACGCGGTTCCTTATATTCAATTCTCAGCAAATAATACACTGATCATTATGTGGGGCGGCAAACTACTCTCGCATGGCAAATTCAGCATCGAAGGGCATAACATCAACTATACCGAAAGCCTGCCGGACGGAACCACCCGCAAATTTCCTTTTTGGGTAGCTGAATTAACGGATAAGGAAATTATTTTTGAGACGAGAGGGGATGACGGATCACAGGTTACGGCGGTGAGGCAATAGGCAGTGTGCAGTACCGGACAGTGTCAATGCAACAAAACAATAAGCCATCCACCCCGATTATTTTACCGGCTTGTGTTGTGAACCATCAATCGTTAATTATGAACCGGCTTCGCAATTGATCATCCAGTGGATGCCAAACTTATCTGTAACCATACCAAACAGGGCGCCCCAAAATTGTTTGGCCATTGGCATGGTAACAATACCACCTTCACTCAGCTGATCAAAAACAGACACAGCCTTTGCTTCATCGTTCAGGCCAATGCTTAAGCTGATCCCGTCGCCATGGTTCACTTTGTGGCCGGGCATTCCGTCTGAAAACATCAGCATATTATCGCCAAAAGTTAAGCGCGCGTGCATGATCCCGTTTTTGTGCGATTCGGGCATATCCGGGTTGGTATCACCAAAACGGCTGACATCATGCACTGTTCCTTCAAAAATTCTTGCGTAAGTGTTCATTACTTCTTCGGTATTACCGTCGAAGTTTAAATAAGGGATTAGTTTCATTTGAGGTTGTTTTTTATACTAATGTACAAAGTTTTTACATTCAAAAAATTTCAAAGCAAATAATGATATTACCTAAAAACTTATATTTGTTATTATAAATCCTTCAATATGCGATTGGTAATTGACCTTGATGAAAAATACAAGAATCTTTTTTACGAAGTGGTAAAAGCGGCAAATGCGTCTATTGTGGAAGAAGAACCGGGTTTTTGGACGACTTTACCGGAAAACGTCAAAGCTGGCATTAAAAAAAGCCAGGAACAAGCGAGGAACGGCCAAACCAAGACCTATGAAGAGGTGAAAGAAATTCTTGCTGCCCAATGAGCCGCAGCGTTATTTTTACTGATGATGCGTTAGAAATCCTTTTATCAATCAAAAATTATATTGCAGGCGAATGGGGATCCAGGCAGGCCGATAAATTCTTAATGCGTGTTGATAAAGTTCTTAAATTGACGGCTGAAAACCCGTACATGTATAAAGTCCATCAATTGAGGAAACTGTTCGAAAAGGCTTAATTTCCAAACAGGCATCATTCTATTACGAGATCCACGAAAATGAAATTTTAATTTTATTTTTCTGGGATAACCGCCAGGATTCTATATTTACAGGCTAACCCGATATATAACCCAATCAATGGCCCTGTTAACCATCTTTTTTTGCATCATCCTGCTGGTACTTTTAGTAAGCTGGGCAAAAGTAAACCCTTTTTTAGCATTCCTTATTGTTTCAATAGCCGTCGGTTTACTGCTTGGAATCCCGTTGGGTAAGGTTACTGCTTCAGTTCAAAATGGTTTGGGCGATACGCTGAAATCAATCACCATTATCATTTGCCTTGGCGCTATGCTGGGGAAACTGGTCGCTGAAAGCGGCGCGGCTCAAAAAATTGCTGATGTTTTGGTGAATGCTTTTGGGGTTAAACATATCCAGTGGGCCCTATTAATAGTAGGTTTTATTATCGGCATACCCTTATTTTATAATACAGGTTTTGTACTGGTGGTACCGCTCATATTTTCGGTTACTTATAAATATAAATTGCCCGCGGTTTATATCGGCCTGCCCATGCTGGCCGCTTTATCGGTTACCCATGGCTTTTTACCACCCCACCCCTCGCCGTCCGCGCTCGTGTTAATTTTCCATGCTGATATGGGTAAAACTTTGTTTTATGGACTTTTGGTTGCTATACCTGCAGTGATACTGGCAGGGCCTGTGTTCGCACAAACGTTAAAAAAGATTCCTTCAACCCCGCTGGAAACATTTATCGCCAAAGAAATCCCGGCAGATCAGCTACCCGGATCGGGGAAGAGTTTTTTGACTGCGTTATTACCGGTAATCCTGCTGATGGCGACGACTTTATATCTCAACATTGATAAATCCTCCGGCAGCACGCATAAATTTATTGCCTTTATCGGCGATGCACCTATTGTTATGCTCATTTCCATTATGGTGGGCACCTACACCCTGGGCCTGAGCCAGGGCAAAACAATGAAACAACTCGGCGAAATTTATGGTGACGCGGTTAAGGATATTTCCCTCATTCTGCTCATTATCGCCGGGTCGGGCGCATTTAAGCAGGTACTTACCGACAGCGGCGTTAGCACCCAAATTTCCAACGCGCTGCAAACCCTTAATTTGCAGCCGCTGGTTTTAGGCTGGCTGATCGCTGCAATCATCCGCATCAGTTTAGGCTCCGCCACGGTTGCAGGGCTTACGGCCGCCGGGATAGTATCTTCGATGGTGTTGCGCGATCACAGCATCAACCCAAACCTGATGGTTTTATCCATCGGCGCCGGCAGCCTGGCCTTTTCTCATGTAAACGACGGGGGATTCTGGTTATTTAAAGAGTATTTCAATCTCTCGATAAAGGATACTATTAAATCGTGGTCGGCTATGGAAACCATTGTTTCAGTCGTGGGATTGCTTGGGGTTTTGGTATTGAACCAGGTGGTATGAGTTAGTTCGTGGTTAATAGTTAATGGTTCATGGTAGAAAATTGG
This sequence comes from Mucilaginibacter gotjawali, assembly GCF_002355435.1. Lineage (NCBI taxonomy): Bacteria > Pseudomonadati > Bacteroidota > Sphingobacteriia > Sphingobacteriales > Sphingobacteriaceae > Mucilaginibacter > Mucilaginibacter gotjawali. Next base: position 4,084,874 of record NZ_AP017313.1, on the reverse strand, counting down.
TGAAGTCAACTCAGTTTTTTATTATTTCAGGCTGAAGTTTGGCATTTTGTTCTTCCTCGAAATATTTCTTCCGCACAATGCTTGACATTTTATGATCGCCGGTATGGCTCCAGCCCGGGGGCATAAAGATGTATAGAAACTTATTTTTAACGCCGGGAGCTTTTGCCACATCTTTTGCAAGGGCCACGATCTCACCAAAATAAGCATCCAGAAAACTATGTGGTTTCATGGGGCGGGTAATACCGTACTCAATAGGGATTGCCCTGTCTTCCGGCTGGTAGGTGCCAAATACCCTGTCCCATATATTTAAAAGGTTGCAAAAATTGGTATCCATATAAAGTGGATTTTTGGCATGATGCACCCGGTGAAATGAGGGCGTCAGGATTATTTTTCCTAAAAACCCAAAGCGGGCATCTTTCACCAGGTTTTCGCCAATATGGATCAATGCGCCCCAGGTACCATCAATAAACATGATCACAAACAACATGGCGGGGTTTACGCCCAGCAAAATACAAATGGTGGTACGAATAATATCGGCATAAGGGCCCTCCAAAAAGAAGTGTGCGTAGGTAACCGATAAATTCATGGATGCAGGGGCATGGTGGGTTGAATGCAGGCACCAAAACAAACGCACCTTATGGGCCAGGTAATGATAAATAAAGTGGGCAAACTCCCAAACTATATAACCATAAACAAACCAATACCAGGTAAATGAAGTTTTAACGATAGCATACTTTTCGAAAAGCCCGATACAAATACCCACCATAGCAAATGATATTACCCGGCCTACAAAAGCATTCAGCACATAAGTGAAAAATGAGATCTTATAATCAATTACCTTGAAACGCTTGTAAAATGCAGCACGGATGATTTCAACAATCAATAAAAAAGGAATCAAGGGCCCTAAAACAGCAGTAATCCCCTGGTAGGTAAGTAACCGGTCGTACTTACCCGATTTTAGAATATCAATTAAATTCCCGAAGCCGAAGAAGCCGGTAAAATTTTCCCAGATTGCTTTTAAAAACTCCATATTTATAGATTTAAGTCCGTGGTCGATAAGTATTAAGTCCATGGTCGATGGTCCATAGTCCATGGCAAAACACTTTCAAAATTAACGATTTCCATGGCAGAATATATCCCAAAACAGCTATGGACTATGGTCCATGGTCTATCGACTCCTCTTAATCAAAATCTAAATTAAACTTATTCTTTAAATCCATCATCGCCGGATTTTTTTGGGCCATGTACTGGAATTTCTCGATAGCGGTATAAGGGCGTTTTACCACTTCTTTTTCATCTATCCTTGCGGTAACTTCAATGTTAAAATTCCTTAACGTGGTTCGCAAAAAATTCAACAGGTTGGGCCGCTCATCACGGAAAGTACTTTCCTGAACCTTATTTTCTACAATAATTTCATAGATATGAGGACCGGTAAGTTTTGGCGGATTAGAAATAAATATGGTGAGCGCATTTTTTTTACCATCGGCCTTTAGCTGTGCCGCGAAATCGCTCCAGGCTTTTGAAAACTGATCTGGGGTATAATCGTCTTTGGCAGTCCCTTTTATATAGGGGTCCTCCTCTTCCATCACTTCTTCCCTGGTTTTACGCACGTCTTTTAAGGATGGAATTGACAAACCACTTGCGGCAGGCATAAATATTTTGGGCTTTTCAGCAGGTGCCGATACAGCAGTAGTTACCGGAGTTGCCGGAGCAGATTGGGGTTTTGTGGCTTGATAAGCAACCTGCGGATCGCTGGCTAATGCCACTTTCTCTTCAACTTTTTGGGGGCTTTCTTCCCTGATTACTGCGGAATCAGGTTTTTTTTTTAATTGCCCGTCCGGCGCGGGCATTGTTGCGAGCGGGTTAGCCGCGAGATTAAAGACGGATTGCAGGTTACACATCTTCAGCAATGCCAGCTCCACCTGTAAGCGCTGGTTTTTGCTCAGCTTATAGTTAATATCGCATTGGTTGGCTATGTTCAAAGCTGACAGCAGGAAAGAAACTGATGAGGCCTGCGATTGCTGCAGGTATTTAGCCTTAATCCCCTCGCTAACCTCCAATAGTTTTAAAGTTGATTGATCCTTGCTTACCAGCAGGTTACGAAAATGGTCTGATAGCCCCGAAATAAAATGGGCTCCGTCAAAACCCCGACCCAAAATCTCGTCAAACAACAATAACGATTTGGCATTATCCTCATTCAGCAAACGATCTGTTATGGTAAAGTAATAGTCGTAATCAAGGATGTTAAGGTTGTCGATTACCGAGCGGTAAGTAACATTTCCACCGGAAAAACTGACAATCTGGTCGAACATAGACAAAGCATCCCGCAACCCGCCATCAGCTTTTTGGGCGATGATGTGTAAACCATCGTTCTCATAACTGATATTTTCCTTTTTAGCGATAGCTGCCAGGTGATGGGCCATATCCTCTACCCTGATGCGGTTAAAATCAAAGATCTGGCAGCGGGAAAGGATAGTAGGCAGTATTTTATGTTTTTCGGTAGTAGCCAATATAAAAATGGCATAGTGCGGCGGTTCTTCCAGCGTTTTTAAAAACGCATTGAAAGCTGCCTGCGACAGCATGTGCACTTCGTCGATGATGTAGATCTTATACCGTACAGCCTGGGGCGGGATACGTACCTGCTCAATTAAACTGCGGATATCGTCAACCGAGTTATTGGAGGCGGCATCCAGTTCGTGCACATTAAAGGAGTTGCCATTTTGAAACGAAAGGCAGGAGGCGCAAACCCCGCAGGCTTCGCCGTTGGGCTGCAAATTTTCGCAATTGATGGTTTTAGCGAGGATACGCGCACAGGTAGTTTTGCCCACACCGCGCGGACCGCAGAACAAAAAGGCCTGCGCCAGCTGGTTATTCTTGATGGCGTTTTTGAGCGTATTGGTAATATGCTGCTGACCTACAACGCTTTCGAAAGTAACAGGGCGGTATTTGCGTGCCGAAACAATAAAATTATCCACAGCCACTAAGGTAATAACAAAATGGTTATCCTGAAAGTGGTGTGTGTAATTAGCTAATAAGTTGATTTATTGCCGTAAAATCTGCGGAATACATCAACAATTTATATACGCCTGGCTAACCGTTATTATAATTAAGATAAAGATTAAAAAGCCAGATCAATCGTCATCATCCGGCAAATGATCATCGTCATCCACATCAAAAATGTTGTTATCCAACTCTATTTCATGCAGATCATCCCGGTCTTCAGCCATATCTTCAAAATCTTCGTCGTCGATATCCGACCAATCGCCATCCCCATCGTCTGCATCGTCATCATCGCCGGGGGCAAGCATAGTTATAGTTTCTTCGGCCGCATATTCCGGAATTTCATTTTCAATCAGCATAAATGTTTAATTTAAAATCAACCAAACATCGCCTTTTATTCTAAAAAATCCATATCTTCTTTTGTTAACTCAATTTCGGCTGCTTTTAAATTTTCCTCGAAATGTTTCAGCGCAGATGTTCCCGGAATGGGCAGGATCCATGGCGAACGGTGCAACAGCCAGGCTATATTAGCTTGTACTTCGCTGATGGCATATTTTTTGGCGATCTCTGCAATGCGCGTATCCTTTTTAGGCATGGACATAAATAGTGAAAAATAGGGCACCAGTGGTATGCCATTGGCTTCACAAATGTCAAGCACTTCGGCGCCGCCGTTGGTATCGCCATAATGGCTTTTCATTGAATTGCGTTGCGCGTGTCCATACATATTTTCAACAGTGGCTACCGGACCCATTTTTATAGCAGTTTCCAACTGGTCGCGGCTTACGTTGCTTACGCCAACGTGCAAAATCTTTCCTTCCTGCTGCATTTGAAACATGGCTTCCATTGATTCTTCAAAATCTCCAACACCCGGCATTACCCTGAAGTGCACCAGGCTCACCTGTTCTATTTTCAGGGTCCGTAAATTATTTTCAATACTGCTGCGCAGGTTCTCCGGCGTGTTAAAGGGAATCCAGCTTTTGTCGGGTTTGCGTGTTGCGCCAACCTTGGTGCAAATCACCAGGTCACCGCCGTAGGGATATAGGGCTTCATATATCAGCCGGTTGGTAACATCCTCGCCATAATAGTCGGCCGTATCAATAAAATTAACGCCTGCTTCAACGGCCCGCTTTAAGATCTGCAACGCTTCAGGCCGGTTTGGGTGTTCTCCGTAGATGCCTTCGCCGGTAAGGCGCATCGTTCCGTAGCCCAGGCGGTTAACGGTTAAAGGGTTTTCGCTTTTGCCTGCAATAGTTATTGTTCCTTTATTTAACATGGTTGATGATTTATTTCCGCTAAGTTAAAACAAGTATCAGTGGCTTTCTCAGCTTCTATGCTACGTATTTTAAAAATGACATTAAACTCAGTTTAGCTCCGCCTCCGATTTAAAGCTGTAATTGTATCAGTTGCAATATCTTCCCCGTAATCCCTTAAACCAAACTATTGCAATGAAACACCTTTTCTTTTTACCTTGTTTTATTTTTCTGTTCTCTTTACCCGCTTTCGGACAGGATAGCCTGAAATTAAAAACCAACCCTATTATTTACGGGGATATCGGTTTTAGCGTACCCATATCCGGTATTGGCGGCGTACAATTCAATTCGAGCCTTAATTATCAGCGCAATAAAAGTTTATTTACATTGAGGGTTGTGGCCATTCAATCATTTACCGTTGCAACGGTTAAACTTTCACCGTTTACGGTGTTTCCGTATTTTAAAGATGCGGGGCACCTTACCGAATGGAGCGTTTTATATGGATGGAGAACGGTTGACGACGACGAGGCCTTCAGTGTTTCGGCCGGTGTTTCATACAACGACAGGGAAATCATCTACTCTTCCAATAACAACAGGCTGCAACTGGAGTCACGTTACCCGGGCCTGCCTTTTGAAATGAATGTAATGTGGTTTAAGGGCCGCAAGCGAAAATATCATATCTATTACCTCATTCCTGTTGGCAGGCCAACAGGCTTTGGGCATAGTTTCGGGTTTAAGTTATCGGGTAATGTATCGCAGCACAGTTACGTTTCATTTGGGATAGTTTTTGGGTTGGGGTATCATAAGGAGTATTAAATAGATTCTGTAGAATATCGTCGTTTTTTACAGCCAGGGATTAGGAAGCACCTGAACCACCCGACACAGATGAATAAGGCTGGTACACCTGGTACGCTAATAAATTCTGTAATTTACTTGTATTTTTAAAGAAAAATCCTTATAAAAAGGTCGGTAAACTTATTTACAGGGAATCCAAAATGCAGCTACGATCAACAAGCGGCAACGGGCGCCCCTGTTAACGTACGCTGATTGTCCGCTTACGATACAGCGCTTTAAAATGTACTTAATGCTAATTAATTGATAATCAACTCATCACAATTCCGGCACAACCTTGGTTTATTCGGTTTGAATTTTATTTTATAATATTACCCACTATGAACCGATTCCTATCTAAAATTATCACATTGTTCTTGTTAACTATTTTTTATGCCGCAGCTAACGCGCAGGTGGCCGACTCTACTATTATCCGGCTGATGCAGGAGAAACATATTCCGGCATTGGGCCTGGCCTTTATTGATAATGGCGAAGTGGCACAATCAAAGGTTTACGGCGAGCTCGGAGCCGGAGCACCGGCACCTGCTAACACGGTATTTAATGTTGCTTCGGTTACCAAGACGGTAACGGCGATGATAACGCTGCGCCTGGTTAATTCCGGGAAATGGGACCTGGACGAACCCCTCTGGCATTACTGGACCGACCCGGATGTGGCGGCCGACCCAAGGAGTAAAAGGCTCACCACCCGGCATATCCTGACGCACCAAACAGGCTTCCCGAACTGGCGCTGGATGACCCCATCAAAAAAACTGGCCTTTGAATTTGAGCCCGGCTTAAAGTTCCAGTATTCGGGCGAAGGAATGGAATATTTGCGGCGCGCCCTTGAAAAAAAGTTTCACCGTTCCTTCGAACAATTAGCCGACTCGCTGATCTTCAAACCGCTGCACATGAATGACACCCATTTAACCTGGAACGATGCAATGCAGGATCATTTTGCTGTTGCCCACAACGCAAAGGGCGAAGCATTGGAAATTGTAAAAAACACCGAGGCCAGCGCAGCCGACCAAATGAAGACAACCGTAGCAGATTACAGCAAATTTATGATATGGGTACTGAATGGCGCGGGCTTATCGGAATCACTTTACAAGCAAATGACCGGCCCGCAGTCAAGGATCATTGAAAATAAATTTATGGGGCTGGGCTGGGCAGTCTACCCGGCTATCGGCGGCGAGTTTGGCTTATCGCATAGCGGCATTGATCCGGGCGTAAATACAATTGTATTTGTTTTACCCCAATCAAAACGTGCCTTGCTGATCTTTACCAATTCTGATAACGGCCCCCAGATCTACTCCGACCTGGTGAAAGATTTCCTGAAAAAACAGGGCGATGCCATTGTTGCTACCGAAATGAAAAATTAAGAACCAAAACTAAATATGAGAACATTTAACAAATTTTTTGCTGCGACACTTTTAATAATAGCTGGCATTTTTACAGTTAACAGCGCAGCGGCGCAGACCTCTGGTCCCTTGTTTAACGAGATCGCCCGGCAGGATTCACTTCAGTTCGACGCCTTTAACTCCCGAAACCTTGAAAAGTTGATGGATTATTTTGACAGCAGCCTGGAACTTTACCAGGATAATACCGGCGTGCGAAACTATGATCAGACAAAACAGGCTTTTGGGGCATTGTTTAAAATGAGTTATGTTTTGAACCGGAAATTAGTTGCGGGAACAATGGAAGTGTACCCGATCAAGGATTATGGCGCTATCGAAACCGGGCATCACACCTTCTCTCACATCGAAAATGGCCAGTTGCAGTCGGCCACTTTTAAATTTATGCAGATCTGGCAAAAGAAGGATGGTGTTTGGCGGGTAACCCGGGAGATTACTTACGGGCATTGAGATGGCGGGGCTGACCTTTTTGGTCGCCCCAACTATTTGATTTTAACAAACAGCGAGTACGAAGGGTCAGCCATTACAATTACATCGAGCCTTAGCGTATCGTTACTGATGGTAGGCCGGTAATAAAGCTGGTTAATTTCCACAGCAGCGGATACTGAATTATCAAAAAAAGTATAGCTGTTTAAATAACTAAAATTTTCGTGTAAGCCGAGGGTGCCATTCCTGTATTCTTCTACCGTAGAGTCCGCTTTAAAATTTATGCTCATGGTTGAATTTGTGCTGGCCGGGGTGCTTAATCCGCCTTCGCCGCCGTAGCTCTTTATCCATTGCCAGTTGCCATTTACAGGGGTAACTACCGGATTTTTAGAAGGAGTGAAGGTAAAGCCAGGGACGGTGTTGGTTGTATCAGGACCTGGTATGCCTTTTTTCAGGCACCCGCAACAAGCCAGCAAAACGAAGGCTATTGCTGCAATCACATAATTTTTCATTCGGAATATATTGGTAATCAAATATATTATAAAAAACCGGATAATAATAATGTTACCAATTCATCACCTGTTTATCCAAACCTCAATACTTGCGCTTTTTTGCCCGGCTTCCGCAAAGGGAACCATCATCACCTGTTGGGGGATATTGTTCACTTTCATGTTCAGGAAAAAAGCCTCTTTCCAATCCCAGTCGGCAGGCAAATTTGCACTGGCATTAGTTAACGCACCATCGTATTTAAAGTAGTTGACATCCTTTAGCGAATCAATTTGCCTGTTCAACCCTTTGTCTATGGCAAATACCTGCGGGCCCCGTTTTACCGCTATGGCATTTGGAAATGAAATACCGCCTGGGATCACCTGTACCGGCATATCAAAAGCAATGGATACTTTATCACCGGCGCTCCATTTTCTTTCGATGCCGAGTAATTGGCCTTTTTTACCCTTATAAGTTTCGCCGTTAACGCTGGCCGTAAAGTTCTCCGACCAATCGGGCACCCGGAAATCAATTTTAAATGTTTTAGCGGCGGATGGTGTGATGGTATATTCAACTTTGCCGTCCAGCGGGAACCGGGTTACCGCATCCACTTTCAGACCGATCTTTGAATGGTCATTGGCGACGATTTGGGTTGACGCTTCGCCGTTTTCGTATAACAGCACCGTGAAAACATTATTTATTTTGCCACCCATCATCTCGGGGATCAGCGAGATTGCCCGGGGTACGCTGGAGAGGCAGCAGGAGTAACCCTGGTCGCAGCGGTAGGGCTTAGCGCCCTGCAGTGCCGTATAATAGCTTACGCAGCCTGTTTGCGGGTTTTCGGCAGCCAGCAGGTGGTTGTAAACAGATCGCTCCATTTCGGTAGCATATTTTGTATCGCCGGTTATTTGCAGCAGCGACAGGTTAAACTGGATCCAGGTAACCGTAACGCAGCCTTCGCCCATATCATCGTTATTGGTGGCCCGCAAGGTGCCGTCAGCCGGAAATACTTCATGATCGCTGGCCGTGCCGGTGATATAGAGGTGATGTTTTGTAATATCAACCCAGGCGGATTGCAGCAGGGTTAAATATTTGGTATCCCCGGTAAGCTTATAATATTTAAGCATCCCCAAAAAGCAGGAGAGCATTTCATAAGCCTTGGCATCACCCACTTTGGTTACATCGCCATATTTTTCCAGCCCGCCGATAATCTTCGGGCCATCCTTTTGTTCAAATGCGCGGAGGATATATTTACTAAAATCAAGATACTTTTTATTGCCCGTATAGCGGTAAAGGTCAACCATCGGCTCAAGGATGCTGCCGGGCGCCAACCCAACATGATCGCCGGCCAGCATGAGATCGCGTTTGCCGGGGCCGTCACCAAAGGTACGGCAAATCAGGTCTGCGGCGCGTTTGGCTGTTTCGAGCGCGGGTTTATAGCCGGTAACCGAATAATAATTCAGCAAGCCGATAATGGCATATTTATGCGCCCAAACGTCCCAGTCGGTCCAGCGGTCTTTGTAAAGATAGGTGCCCAGGTAGCCGTCCGGTAGCTGGCAAACAATATACTTTTGCACCATATCGTCCATCAGGTGTTTAATGCGGGCATCATGCGTATAGGCATACGTTTTTGATGCCGAGAACAAAAATTTGCCCACATGCTCGCCGATCCAAACTTGCTCGCCCGGCCTTTTCCGGAAACCCGACAGGAGCGTAGCCGAATCAATTTTTAACAGCCTTTTTTCCAGGTTGATATTCATCCGGTAACCCAGGTAGCCGCCAATGTTTTGGTAATAGGCCGGTGTATATTTATCCTGTATTTTGTTTGGGATGATGGGTCCGTAGGTTTTAACCGGGTCAATACACATCGCCTTTGAACCCGCAAGGCCAAGCAGTAAGAACAAAAGGAATCTTCTCATAATAAACCAAATTTAGGTTAAATATAGTGGGAATTTTAGTTTACTTATCTAAAAATACGATTCAGTGGAAGAACATCGTTGTTCTCTAAAGTACCAAACGCTATCGGGCTAATTTCGTTCTATTTTCTTCGGCCGGAAAGTTCTCATTTGCATATTTTAGCATTTGCTCAGTATATGATCGCTAAAATTCGGTCACATTTTGGCCCGCTAAAGCGTCTTCTATTTTTAAATTTGAATTTCGATGAACTACCCGTTAAAAAAAACAAGTATTTTATTTCTGGCAATGGTGGTGCTATTTTCGGCGAAATTGCCGGCGCAGGTGAGGAGCCTGTCCGGCCGGCCGATGGACACTGCGGCCTTGAGCGTCTATATCAAAAAGCAGATGGATTCGCTGAAGGTACCTGGTGCTGCTGTTTGCATCATGAATAATAACCAGGTAGTTTACCGGCATGCTTTTGGTTATGCCAACCTGGAACAAAAGCGGCCCGTCACCGAAGCTACTTTGTTCGAAGCAGCATCCATGACCAAACCTTTGTTCGCTTATTATGTGGACTGGCTTGCCCAGAAAGGGATGATCGGCTTGGATAAACCTTTATACCAGTACTTACCGCTTCCCGATCTGGATTATGACCCTCGTTATAAAAAGATAACCGCGCGGATGGTGCTGAGCCATACCAGCGGTTTACCCAACTGGCGTGCCGATAACCGCGGCCAGGAACTCGATATTAAGTTTGAGCCTGGTACGCAATTCTCTTATTCAGGTGAAGGTTATGATTACCTGGCAAAAGTAGTGGCCAGGATCACCCATACCAATGCGGTTACCTTAGGGCTAAGGATCAGACGGGACCTGTTTATTCCCTTGGGGATGCAGGATAGTTACCTCGTTTGGCAGGATGGCCTGGAAGACCGCCTGGCTACCGGGTATGAAGACGGCAAAACGCCCAGAGAGATCTGGAAGCCCAAAGTGGTCAACGCCGCTTCCAGCTTGCTCACTACCTGCGGCGACTACGCGCGTTTCTTGTCGGCCGTTATCAGCAATAAGCTGTTATCAAAGCCCAATACCGAACTAATGCTAAGTAAACAGGTTAAATTACCGGCGGGTCATATCATTACCCAATACTTCGGCTGGACAGACTGGGCGCTGGGTTTCGCGGTCAAACCCACAGCTTACGGGGATGTGTACGCCCATGGCGGCACCAACGAGGATTTTCAATCCAATTTCATGATCGACCGCAAAACCGGAACCGGCTTTATTTCCATGACCAATAGCAATCATGGCCATGAATTAAACAAAAAAATCGAAGCCTTACTGATCAATTGACGAACTTGAACTGGCGGGGGCAACTACCATCAACCAAAGTTTATGAATAAAAACATGTTGCGATGCGCAACAAGTGAAATACCCTGCAACAAAGCGCAACACAACTGATAATGAACAATTTAACTACTGACAAGATTTTGTCACTGACAAGATCTTGTCAGCAGTTTTTCTTGTTTTCTGGTAATTTTCAATGCCTCACCGGTGTTTGTATGTAGCACAATAAAATAAAGCAGCTACCCTCTTTCCGCGCAGCGAAGAGAGGGTAGACCATCCGCCTATAGGCGGAGTAGTCGGGGTGAGTAAACCCGGCGGATATTACCGTTAATGCTTTCCCAGTTCAATAGTTAAAAGTGACAATATAATTGTTGTTGTATTGGGCAAATTACCTAAAGGTGAGCACAGATTATTGAACAATCTTTTTAAAGTCAGTAAGTTTAATTACCTGCGTTTTTTTGTATTCGATAACATCAAGTAATAATTTATCTCCGGTAACAAGATAGTCAGCTTTAGATTTCATCGCTAATGCAAACAGGTAATTGTCTTTGGGGTCAGCTACTACATTGGGAATTGTCCGTGGTAAAAAGTTGGTTGAAACTAAGTCGTGCAATGCCACAATGTTTTGGATATTGGCATCCGAAATGAACTTACGTAACCTTGGCCTGTGCAAAACCTCAGTTATCTCCTTTCTCAACGTTGAGCAGCTGGCAATCACAATACCATTAAGTCGGCTATGAAATCAATTTGGCTGTTAATGGCAAGGCTTATCCATATATTACAATCCAAAACAACTACCATAGTTATTGTTTTGATCTCACGTCCCGCACTTCTGCTACGATTTCGTCCAGGCTGGGTTTTTTTCCGGGTTTGATGTTTTTATTGATTTCTTCGGCAAGCAGTTTTGCTTTGGTTTTATTTTCTATGGTAACCCCCAACTCTTTTAGTAGTTGTTTTACCAAAGTGCTCTTTTTTTCCGGAACGTTTATGATCAAAGTTTCCATAATAACAAAGTTAAGCGATTAGTATCATGAATGCAATTTAGCGCATAAATAAGCGGTGTGGCACAATAAAATAACCGCAGCTACCCTCTTTCCGCGCAGCGAAGAGAGGGTCGACCATCCGCCTATAGGCGGAGTAGTCGGGGTGAGTCAACCCGGCGGACATTAAGTTAACCTGTCCGACCCCATCGGGGTCTAATATCGGTAGAAAAAAAATGCCAGCTCGATTAGCCGTGCCGTAGGTCAATGTCATTAAGTTAAGCGATACTCAATTGACTCACATGTTATTAAGTTAGGAAAAAGACAAGCAAAAAAGGATTGCAGCAAGTAGTTTTGAATCGACTAAAACACAAAACACTACTACAACCCTAATGGCCAAGACCGAGATAAAAATAGGAATAAAAATTATTTCCGAACTAAAAAGCTTTGTTTCATTGATAGTACATAATGAAGCTCTACTGAATAATTTCCGAAGATCTCCTGAAGACTTCACTCGAAATAGAAAATTACCTTTTGAACGGCTTGTTTTATTGATAGTTAAGCTTTGCAAAAAGACGCTTAGCATAGAGTTGGAAAAGTTTTTTGAGGAGTTAGGTGCCCCCAATACCTGCTCGGTAAGTGCTTTTACCCAACAACGCATAAAGCTAAAACCATCCTTCTTTTGTCTCTGGAACAGGGTTCTTTGCAGCAGTTTTTACTGTTATGCGGGGTCGGATATAAGGCAATGGAAAGCCTTACGAGTTATTGCAGCAGATGGTTCTAATGTAAGCTTAATAAACACTCCGGTGCTCAACGGCCATTTTGGTGGTGCAAGTAATCAGAATTGCAATTTTGTACAGGCTAAAACATTTTACCACTACGACGTGCTCAATCAGCTTGTTCTTTATTCTAAAATAGCGCCTTATCGTTATGGAGAAGTGCCAATGGCCTACGATGCAACAGAAGAATTGGAGGAAGATATGCTGGCTATTTACGACAGAAATTTTTGCAGTTACAAAATGTTCGCCTTACATCTTTGGGCCGAGAAGGAAATTAAATTCGTCATCAGGGGAAAGGATAATCATAGTATGGTACAGGAATTTGTAGCGAGAGGTAAACAAACAGAAGTTATTCATCTATCACCAGGGAAAGCGGCCATAGAAGGATTAAAAGAAAGCGGATTCATCATCACCAGGCAGACATTGCTAAAAGTGAGGCTAGTACGGGTTGAGCTTGAAAAAACAATAGAAGTACTAGTGACAAACTTATGGGCAGAAGACGGTTTTCCCAATAGCGACTTCAAAAAGCTTTACTTCTTGAGATGGGGGGTAGAGACGAATATATCCATTCAAAAGAATATCCTTCAACTAGAAGCTTTCAGCGGATTAACGGTTGAATCCGTTGAACAGGACTTCTATGCTACCGTTTTTACTGCAAATCTACATTCAGTTTTGATAAAAGATGCTCAACAATCAATAGACGAAAACTCAAAAAGTAGAAAATATCCTATGAAAGTTAATAGAAATAAGTCAATCGGTAAGCTTAAGATCAACCTTATCTCTCTTTTTACAGATAATGACGTTGGTCGTATCCTGAATATATTACACGCTCATTTTATAAGAGATATATTACCGGTGAGACCCAACAGATCCTATGAACGAGTCAGGAAAAACAAACAATCTAAAAGCAAACATAGGACGTTTTCAAACTTTAAACCATCTTACTAAATCCTTAACTTAATGACATTGGCCGTAGGTACGGAACTGTACGTAATACATTGGCGCTAATGCCGCTTCAATTGTTGCGTACCGATGGCACGCTTTTTCGTTTATTATTAATTTTTCTACCGATATTTTGCACCTGACGGCGCAATCGAAATCAGATTGGTCCTCTAAACTTGATAACATCGCTGACCAGACATCTGCTAGCCCGGGGCCTGTAAATTTAGCAAATGAATATCGGCTATTAACCTATTTAATCGTTCTTCTCGTTTTGCCGCAGTGTTTATTTCACATTCCCAAATAGTGATCGAAGAAATATTGTTCTTAGCAAGAATTTGAAAATTCTTACTGTCTCTTTTAATGTTCGCTTGAATTTTATTCGTCCAATAGTTATTGTTTGATCTGGGTAGGGCCGCATGTTTGCAGCCGGGATGTCCATGCCAAAAACACCCGTGTATAAAAATTGCGATATTATATTTGAGAATATATAAGTCGGGGTTGCCTGCTATTTTTTTATAATTTTTCCTATATCGAAAACCATTTTTATAAAGAAATTGCCGTACCATTATTTCTGGTTTAGTATTTTTTCCTGATACCCTGCGCATGATAGCGCTTCTTTTTTCCTTACTGAAGATATCTGCCAAAACTAAAGGCGTTTAGTTAATAATAATGCAAAATCAGGAACACAGCTAAGTAAATTAATTAACTCCAGATAGTCTCAAAGTTAATTAAAATTGGTAAATTCGCGTGAATTATTGTCACTATACCATGCAAAACGTTACTCAAAACTTAGACCATAAAAATTTTGAAGTAGTCGATTTATTTTGTGGCGTTGGTGGGCTTACTCACGGATTTGTAAAAGAAGACTTTGTTGTTAAAGCAGGAATTGATTTTGACAAAAGTTGTCGTTTTGCATACGAAGAAAATAACCAAGCTGAATTTCTGCACAAAGATATTACAGTTTTCACCGGCGACGAATTGGTCAAGCTTTATAGCAAAGGAAAAAGAAAAATTCTTGTGGGTTGTGCCCCATGCCAGCCGTTTTCTATCTATAAAAACGCCAATAAAAATCGCTCGCCAAAGGCGGGAGGGGAGGATGACAATAGCGTTGCCGACGAGAAATGGAAGTTGCTTTATTCGTTTGCTGATTTAATTGATGAGGTTGAGCCGGAAATTGTATCGATGGAAAACGTTCCGTTGTTGGTTAAGTTTAATGGCGGAAAGGTTTTTAATGACTTCGTAAATCGACTTAAAAATAGGGGTTATGTCGTTACCTGGAAGGTTGTGAACGCGCAAGACTACGGTGTTCCCCAGCGTCGAAAAAGGTTGCTTTTATTCGGGTCTAAATTCGGGGCTGTTAAATTGGTTCCGAAAACCGTGCGAGATGGAGAATACACTACGGTTAAAGACGCTATCGGACATTTACCCTGGGTGGAGGATGGTGTGGCTCATCCTGATGACGGACTTCATAAGGCACGCAAGCTTTCAGAAATAAATAAACGCAGGATCAAAGCGACAAAGGAAGGCGGTTTTTGGCGCGATTGGGATCAAAGCCTGTGGCTGGAGTGCCATAAAAAGGAAAGTGGGAAGGCTTTCAGAAGTGTTTATGGCAGAATGAAATGGGATGACGTGGCACCAACAATGACCACCTGTTGCAACGGATTAGGTAACGGAAGGTTCGGCCATCCTGAACAAGACAGAGCGATTACCTTAAGAGAGGCGGCGTTACTTCAAAGTTTCCCCCAAACCTATAAATTCTTAGACCCAAACGAAAAGTTTTCTGCACCAACTTTGGCCCGCCAAATTGGTAACGCTGTGCCAGTAGGCTTAGGAGTGGCGATAGCGAAAACGATAAAAAACCACATACAGGAATTTGATAACTGAACCGGAAGATAAAGATGATGTACTACAATGGCGTTTTGATGTAAATACATTTCGTCTAATTGGTCGCGACCTGATTACAGACCGGATTACCGCAGTATTTGAACTCGTAAAGAATTGTTATGATGCTAATGCCACCGAAGTAACGGTAGATTTTCGCAATGTAAGTGCTAAAACTCCCGATCGTACGATCGTTATCAGAGACAACGGTACAGGCATGTCATTTTTAGATATCAAAAATAAGTGGATGGTGGTCGGGACAAATAGTAAACGAACACAGCTTTATTCCGATCCTCCTTTTAATAGAAAATTTGTAGGCGAGAAAGGCATAGGTCGTTTTGCAGTCGATAAATTGGGAGAACGGCTGCTCATAAAAACAAAAGAAGTCGGCAGTGAAAAGTGGTTAAACGTAACGATAAACTGGGATGCGTATGAAGCCAAAGAAAAGCAAGCGACAAGAGACAACCAATTATCTTTGTTTACTGACATTACCAATGAATATTTTTATGAAGATGGCGTTGCGACGGATCATGGAACTGAATTAATCATTTCACAAGTTAGCGACGGGTGGACCGAAAAAGATATCGAAAGGTTGTATAAAGAATTATCAAGGCTGGTGTCTCCGTTTTACCCCTTGAATCCGCCATTTGACGTATTCATTAACAGTAACGAATTTAAGCATTACACTAATGCGCAAGTGAAACCCGACCCCGTAAAGTTTTTTTCACACCAGGCGGAAATCGATTATGACTTAGACGCAGGTAAACAAGGTACGCTTAAATTTAATTTGCAAACAGGAAATATCGATACCGAATCGGTTGACATCAAGTCATTCGGCCCGATAAAAATGAAGTTATATTACTTTAATGAGGCTGCAAAAAAGCGATACAATGCCGCCTACAAAAACGATGATACGCGGATAGATGGTATCAAGATTTATAGGGATGGTGTAATTGCGACCCCATTTGCTGAATTTGAACCTGAGACAGAGAAGCGGCGTGATATTCTTGGCATAGATAAACGCAGATGGAGGGGAACATTCGAGAAAATAGCTACCAGGGAAATCATAGGCGTGGTAGATATCACTAAAAAAGATAATCCCAATATCGTTGACGCAACCAATCGGCAGGATTTTATTGATAACGTCGAATACCGGCAATTAAAAGAGTTCATAATACAACAGCTATCTGCATTTGAGGCTTTAAAAGAATAC
Source organism: Mucilaginibacter gotjawali (assembly GCF_002355435.1). NCBI lineage: Bacteria > Pseudomonadati > Bacteroidota > Sphingobacteriia > Sphingobacteriales > Sphingobacteriaceae > Mucilaginibacter > Mucilaginibacter gotjawali. Next base: position 4,068,440 of record NZ_AP017313.1, on the reverse strand, counting down.
GAACGCAGTGAAAAGCGGTCTGTAGTAGTTAAAGAATTATCCGACGCTGGCAAGGACGTCAAGCAACTAGAGCGGCAATTGGAAAAAGTTGAACAGGATATAGCCAATAGCCCTCCAGAAGTAAAGGAAAATGTGACAATATTAAAACAACAAGTACAACGACTTCATACGACGATAAGCAAAGGAATTGACGAACAGAAAAAGTTTCAAAGAGAAGTAGCAAGAAAAGAGAAAATTCTTTACAGCATTGTTTCAATGCAGGAATATGCATCGCTCATCGCTCATGCAGTGAGGACTTCCATAGCAAAAGTGAAGCATTTAGGAGAGTTCTTTAAACGTAACTATCCTAATCCAAAGTTTGAACAGATTTTTATTAAATACGCAGGCTTGATTTACGACGAAATGAACACGTTAGTCGTTGTCACTGATTTTATGCTCAGCTATGCCAGTTCCGACAAATATTACGAAGAGTTTAATGTAAAAAGCCTGATCACGGACTTGCTGGAAGATTCTTACAAAGAGGTTTTCCAACGCGAAGGTATAAAACTCGAAATCGATATACGGGATGATTTTATCATAGATACGAACAAGAAAACATTCCAAGACATATTTCAGAATTTGGTTTCCAATTCAATTAAAGCGCTAAGAAATATCGATGACAAGAAAATTAAATGTACAGGGTATTTAGATACCAATAACTTTGTTATATATTTTTCCGATAATGGCTCCGGCATCGCAGATAGCGATATAGAATGGATTTTTGGTCTCTATAACACCAGAACCGCCGAGCAAGGTGGCGCTGGCGTAGGATTATATATAGTAGAAAAACAGGTAAAAGCGCTAGGAGGTAGCATAGAAGTAGTAGACAACGAGTTTAAACCCACCGGCGCAACTTTTAAGATAACAATACCATTTAGCAAATCATAATATGAACGAAATTGCACCTGCACAAATAGTCATCATTCATGATGATATAGGAAAGGACGATCCTATTATGGTCGAACTTTCAATTAAGCACGGAGAGGAAAATGTAAAGCTTTTTTCTCATTCAAATGACGGACTAAATTATGTTTTGGATAATTTAGGCAAGAAGATGATTGTCCTTCTTGATAAGAACTTCGACGACCCGAAGGATATATCCGGGTTAAAGGTTTTCGAAGGTATTCGTGAAAAAACGTCTTTAGTATATATTATTTTAATTAGTGTAAGCAGGATCACGGAAATAAGTGATGAAGATCTGAAAATGCTTATAAACAAAGACCTTTTCAAATTTGAAAGTTTCACTTCAGACTATGCTCAAATAATACAGTTGATCGATGAAGCAATATTGAGTTTAAGCCTTAGAATAGACTCTGTCATAGAGGATTGGATAATGAGACATCCGCCTGAAAAGAGAGAGCAGCCTTTGTTGAAGACGAAAGACGACAGATCATACTCCATGAATGATATTTTGGAAAGCATCAGGAAGCAGACGCCTATAGGAGTCGAATTTGAAAAAAGCCTGTTGAAGTTGGCAATTGAATTATTCGGACGTCAAAAAATAAAAATCGATGATTAACCTTGCTATCGCCTACGACGATAACGACAATGAGTTGGGGGAGTATTTCGAAGAAAGTTTTCAATTTATCAGGGATGCTATTGATAATTCATTAATCTCTTTGCACGCCATACCTGGGTTGGACTGTAACGAAGCCAATATTAGCGCTTGTGTTTTGGGTAGGGCTAAACCCTCGATATTTGCCGGTTTGTCGCACGGTAATTCTGAGGTTTTGGGTGCGGGTGAGATTTTTGTTAGTGTAAATAATTGCCACCATTTTGATGATACTTTTTTTTATACGACGGGATGTTGTGCGGCAATTGAATTAGGTCCCGCGTTGATTAGTAAAGGCTGTAGGTGCTTTGTCGGTTATACCGATGTTTCTTTTGCACCAGATAATGAGGATTTTAACGCTATTTATATCGAGTGTGAAACTTATTGTCTTAAAGAATTTTTGTGTTCGGAAAAAACCATTGAACAAGCTTTTTTGGAAATGCTTGATCTATTTGACAACAAAATCGATGAATTTTTCGATATGAACGAGATTGTGGCGGCCATGGACCTGCAAACAAACAAGGATAGGTTAATACCTCTGGGCGATACGTCGCTCACCCGAAAACATTTTATACCTGCATGACAATTTAAAACGCATTTATTGGCGAGCTAACAGGAAACCACCGCGCACGGAAGCGATCCACAACTGTTAAATCTTATTTCCCCCAACCCTTGCTAATCCCAACCTATTCAAACATATTTGAAAATAATCTTATCGTAATGCGTAACAAACCCATTGCCCTGTTATCTAAATTACACTATACAGCCAGGTTAAACTTCATAAATGCTGTAAGTTTCAGTGAGGGTCCGCATCTCAAGGGTTCCGTTTATAAAAATTCAACTTTTACAATCTAAAAAAAAATGAACGATTTAATTCCAATCCTATGGTGGGCTGTGCCTGTTGTAGTTGTTTTATTGATGTACAAATTTGTACTGCGCGTATTTTTTGGTATGGTGATCGTACCTGATGACCGTATCGGCCTTGTGGTAAAAAAGTATGCCCTGTCAGGCGCTAAAAGATTGCCCGACGGCCGAATCATTGCCATCAACGGCGAAGCCGGTATGCAGGCAAAAGCGCTTGCCCCGGGTTTATACTGGGGCATGTTTCCATGGCAGTATGCCATTACCATGGCGCCTTTTACCATTATTGAGCAGGGTAACCTGGGCCTGGTAAAGGCAAAAGACGGCGCCGGTATGGATACAGGCCGCGTACTGGGCAAACCTGTGGAATCCGACAAGTTCCAGGATGCGGTGAAATTTTTGGACAATAACGGCCAGAAAGGCCCGCAGGCTGCATTCTTAACCCCCGGTAGTTACCGTATCAATACCTTTTTGTTTGATATCGAAATGGTACCCATTACCCAGATCCATGAAAATAAGGTAGGTATTATTACCACGCTGGATGGCGAACCGCTGGATAAAGGCGAGATCGCCGGTGTATCGGTCCCCGGACATAAAAACTTCCAGGACCCGATGGCTTTTATCAATGCCGGTGGTATGAAAGGTTTGCAGGAAGACGTCATCCTGGCGGGTACTTACTACCTTAACCCATGGTTTGTAATTGTGGAGCAGGTAGATATGATCTATATCCCCATTGGTTATGTGGGGGTGGTGAACTCTTTCGTTGGTCCGGAAGGAAAGGATACCAGCGGCGAGGGCTTTAAACATGGCAATATTGTAAAACGCAACGAAAAAGGGGTTTGGGACCAGCCGCTTGATCCCGGTAAACACCCGGTAAATATTTACACCCACGCGGTGGAAGTGGTGCCTACCACCAATATCGTGCTCAACTGGGCCGATAGCCGTACCGAGGCGCACGAGCTGGATAAAAACCTGTGTACCATCACGGTAAGGTCGTCAGACGGGTTTACTTTTAACCTCGACGTGTCGCAAATTATCCATATTCCGCGCAACGAAGCGCCGAAAGTTATCGCAAGGTTTGGTAACATGAAAAACCTGGTTTCGCAGGTGCTGGAGCCTACCATTGCCAACTATTTCCGTAACTCGGCACAAAAAAGCGACGTGATTGAGTTTTTGGCAAACCGGATCCAGCGGCAGGATGATGCCAAGCAGCATATCAGCAAAGTGCTGGATGATTATAACGTTGTGGGCGTGGATACACTGATCGGAGATATTGTGCCGCCGGCCGCTTTAATGAAAACGCTTACCGACCGTAAAATAGCCGAGCAGGAAAAAGTTACTTACGAGATTCAGCGTAATGCGCAAATTGAACGTAAGGAATTTGAAAGCGCCAAAGCCGGCGCCGATATGCAGCCTGAGGTGGTAAAATCAACCCGCCAGGTAGAAATCAACACCCAGATGGCTGCTTCAAAGGTTGCTGCATCGCGTGGTGAGGCCCAGGCCAAAACCATTAATGCAACTGCCGATGCCGAAGTGCGTATCACCATAGCCAAGGCCGATGCCGAAGCCAAAACGGTTAACGCCAAAGCGGATGCCAACGCAACTGAAGTAAACGGTAATGCCGAAGCGAGCAAAATAAAAGCCATAGGTTTGGCCGAAGCCGAAGTAACCAAGCAAAAAACCATGGCCATGGGTACCGAACAGTACGCTATTGTCCGCGTAGCCGAGGCCTTAGCAAGTAATGGTATCAAATTAGTACCTGATATCCTTGTGAGTGGTAAAGATGGCGGTGGTAACGGTATGATCGATGCCCTGATAGGCAACGAGATGCTGAAAAAGCTACAAAAGGCGAATGAAGCCGCAGGTGAAAAGGTAAGTGGTGCGAATGTGAGTGGTGAGAAAAAGCCTTCGGCAGGTGAGTAGTGAATTGTGATTAGCAACGCAGACGTCCGTAGGGGCGACCCTTGTGGTCGCCCTAAACGACGTAGCCACCAATGCAATCAGATTCCGGAACACGGCCACCAATCCGGCTTCGCCATCACGAATCTGGCGCATTGATCGCAAAATCTCTACAATGCTCCAAAAACAGGGGCGACCACAAGGATCGCCCCTACGGTTTTAATTTCTGATGTCACCAAACATCGGAAGTCTTTTTTTTGAAAATTATTTCTCTTTAACCAAATAATCAAGGTGCCACTTTTTGGCTACGCTATCAACGCCACGTTCATCAAGTTTTAATTCCTTGTTATATGGTTTGACTAATACAAAAGTATCCAGTAGTAAGTTGCTTTTATGCATGTAAAAAAGCAATCCATGTCTTTTGGAAATGGTGTCCCCAATGATTTCAGAATCTATATTGATTTGTTGAAAGATGGTATCATTAATTCTCCGTCGATAGGAATCACCTTCTTCCTTTAGCCTCAGGGTTTTTCTATCAGCATCTACAAACTTGTAAGGATGAGCGATTACTCCATTGACTGGATACTCATTTCCTGATTCCCACCTATTGCTTGCATAGAATTGATGATATCTATAAATAGGCGACATATCGCCTTCTATAACAGGAATATTTAATTTTTTTCTTAGTGGATTAGATTTTATACCATAAGATACTTTTAAAATATCCTGATCGCTTTTATATGGGACATATAAGAAAGCATATAAATTATATATGTTGAACAATCCAAAAAAAACGACCCCAAGAATTCTATAGGTTTTAGGTTTAACCATTGGATTTTAGGTTTGAGAAATCAATTATTGGATAAAATTAGAAATTATTTCATTATAAAACTTTACAAATATCATTGTTCTAATTATAGTGTACTGGCTTTTTCTAACATACAATTCTCAACTTCTAATCACCGCTTCTTAAAACTATCCACCTTCGCCTTTAGCTTGCTTTTAAAAAATCCGCGCAGCAAAAAGTTATCAACCTAAATTCGCTTCAAGATACCAAGATATTTTAGTAATATTTTCGGCCGCGGATTGTTTGTTGACTACTTTTCTGAGGCCCATTTCCGGATAAGGCTTTTGCTGTAATTACGCGCCTCCTCTATAGAAAATGTTTTTTCAGGTTCGCGTTTTAAAGCAGCCATTTTCTTTAATTCCTGGTAATTTTCTTCAGGAATAAGCGCATATTTTTTTTTGTCGATAGTGAGGCGTGTCATATCTATTCCTTTTTACTAAGTTAATCACACTAACGATAGCAAGCAACTAATTGTAAAGGTTGCAAATCAACCTGTCGCGTTTTCTCACTATGCGTTCCGATGGAACGCCCTTACCGGCCTTTTTTCTACCGACGAGACGTACCTCCGGGACATTATTTTTTACATCCCATCGGGATGTTTGGTGGGTAGAAAATAAAAAATGAACGATTCATGTTCCGTAGGAACATTTCGTGGTTGTGCGATATTTGATTTGAATCCATTAATAATGTTCATCAACCTAAATCCTCAAAGCCCCCACAGCCTCCTGATTTTAGACAACTCTATCTTTCGGACTTTACTGACTTTCCCGACTTCCGGACTACTTCTTCAAACTATCTGCCTTCGCCTTTTCCTTGTTTTTAAAAAATCCCTTCAATAAAAAGTTATGCTGCAAAGCTTCAAGGTCGTCATTTAGTTTTACGGAGCTTTCCTGCAGGTTTTTAAGGGTTGATTGCACCTGTGCAGCGCCTTTGGGATCATTAAGCAATACGCCCAGGGTATTATCTGTGTTGTTTAGTTTATTGCTGGCCCTGTTCAGGTTATTGGTGAATGTACTGGCATTATTAGCGGCCTCCTGTAATTGGCTGGCGGCTGTTTTAAGGCGGTTAAAGGTGGCCGTATCTGTTAATAGCTTATCTGCAAAGCCTCCTTTGGTATTCAGTTTATCGCCAAATTGGTTCAGCTGTGCAGCCAGTGTGGCCGCTTTTTCGGTGGCTGCCTGCAGGTTCCGCATGGAGTTTTTAAGCTGCATTCCCATAGCGCTGTCGGCCATCAGGGCGCCTACGGTACCTTTACCTTTTAAAATATTATGACTCAATACTTTAAAATCACCGGTAATGGCGAGCAGGTTCTCATTGTTTTTCTGGAAGGTTTTCAGCATGTCGTCGGTCGAAAGCATTTTTACTGCATGCAGCGTATCCCCGTCTGCAACTACCGGGGCCTGGGGGCTGCCGCCGTCAATCACAATCAACTTATTGCCGATCAATCCGTCGGTGCCGATATGCACGCCCGAGTTGTGGTGAATATAGGGCTGTACCTTTTCGTCTATTTTCATTCTTACGTTAACCTGCGATAAGCCGACGAATTTGATCTCACTTATCGTGCCCACTTTAACGCCCGAGAACCAAACATCATTACCCTTTTTTAAACCGGCAACATCGTCAAATATGGCGCTGACGTGGATGCTTTTATCAAAGCTTTTTTGCTGGCCGCCCAGGGTAAAAACGCCCACTATAAAAATAACAAGCCCGATGGCTAAAAATATGCCTACCGTTAATGCTTTCCTGTTTTCCTTTAAATCCATGATATGATAAATGTCTTCTATATAACTTAAGTTATCCGCCAATTGGCGGACGTCAGTTGCAGCTTCTTTCGGACTTCCGGACCTGCCTGCCCGCAAACGTTGCTGACGCCCGGACTAATCTGTAAAATTGTAATCATAAAAAGGTTTTATCCTTTCGTCTGTTGTGTCAAATACTTCTTCAAAGCTTCCTACCCGCTGAAATTGGCCGTCTATCAGCATTGCTATCCGGTCGCCGGTTGATTTGGCGCAGGTTAGGTCGTGGGTAATAATGATAGACGATGTTTTAAAACGCTGCTGCACCTCGTTGATCAGGTCGTTGATCTCGATACAGGTGATCGGGTCGAGCCCGGCTGTGGGTTCATCGTACAGCATGATCTCGGGGTTAAGGATCAACGTGCGCGCTATACCTATCCGCTTGCGCTGCCCGCCCGAAAGCTCGGCAGGCATCTGGTTCAGCGTCTGGCTAAGGCCAACTGCATCCAGCACCGTTTCAACGGCACTGTCAATTTCCTTTCGGGTAAGATGTTTCCGGTTGCGCACCAGCGGAAATTCAAGGTTTTTGCGCACGGTCATGCTATCGTACAAGGCGCTGTTCTGAAAAGAAAAACCGATCCTTATCCTCAGTACCTGCAATTCTTTTTCGGTGATACTGCGAACATCCTGCCCTAAAACCTCAATGCTGCCTTTGTCGGGCTTTAATAACCCGGAAACTAATTTTATCAAAACCGATTTACCCGAACCGGAGCGCCCCAAAACTACCAGGTTTTCCCCCTGGTACAGATCAAGGTCGATGCCGCGCAATACGGCATAATCTTCAAACGACTTTTCCAGCCCCCTGATTTTTATTACTGTATTGTTATAATCGATCTTTGCTTTTGCCTTTTTCATGATTGGAGGGCACTCATTAACGGAAGTTATTGGTTATTTGTACGATGATCACTTCTTCAATAAAAACTAAAAACATAGCGGTAACAACAGCGCCATTTGCGGCTTTACCAACGCCTTCGGTTCCCTTGGTTGAAAAGTAACCCTGATAGCAGCCTACTATGCCGATGGTAAATCCAAATACGATTGATTTTACAAGTGATGCTGTAAAATCAAGAAATACCAGGGGCTGAAAAAAATCCTGCACAAATGCGGTATAGCTGATGCCTTCAACCAGGCTTACATTTAAATAACCACCCAATAAACCTATAAAAGCGGTATAGGTGGCCAGGATAGGGAGGGTAAGGGTAGTGGCCAGCACACGGGTACACACTAAATATTTAAAGGGCTTGGTGCCCGAAACTTCCATGGCATCAATTTGTTCGGTTACCCGCATGGAGCCTAATTCGGCGCCGATGCTCGATCCCACTTTGCCTGATGCGATCAATGCTGTAACCAAAGGTGCCAATGCACGCATAATGGCGATGGAAACCAATGACGGCAACCACGAATTTGCCCCAAAACTTGCCAGCGAAGGGCGAGCCTGCTTGGTGAAAATAAAACCTACAATAAAACCTGTTACACTAATCAACGTTAAGGAGCGCACGCCAACTTCGTAACATTGCCTTACCACTTCTTTTAGTTCAAAGGGAGGCACGAAGGCCTCTTTAAAAAAGCGCACGATAAACAGGTGGATCTTATAAAGATCGGCAAAAAAGGTTACCAGGCTATTTTTAAAGCCATTTCGTTTTTTATGTACAGGTTCTTCTATGTTGTTTGATGAATCCATTAATTATAACAAGCTTTTAGCGCTAAATGTAATGCGTTTACTACAAAAAAACTCACAGGTTGTTTTGCTGATATTGGTAATTACACCGATTGTGAAAAAACAGGATGACCATACTTTTTAAAAGTAATTTATAAACCTCAAAAACTTACCTGTTAATTGAAGGAAAAGTATTATTACCAATTCCGTATATTATACTGATTTTGATTTACTAAAGGCAGATTGTTGCTTTCCACGGGTTAATTTTAAATTAAGAAATGTAAAAATACTATTACAGCCAACTTCTTAAATGCTGTTATTTTTGATAATTGTCAATTATACATCGTTTTTCTTTAAAATATATTTTTAAAAAAGTAACTCTCTGTGCTAATCAACATTAATGCAGGGGTATTATTGTAAAAATACTAATTGTAAGGTAATACCTGTTTTAACCATTTTTATTAGGTTAATTTGAATCCCGGTAATAGAATTACGCGTTGCAAACCTAAGTTTTATTCACCTGAATAAGCGGGCATCTGATAGAAAAAATACATTTATGAAGTGTAAAATTTTAACACTGTTTTTTTTGCTGTTGCTGCAGGCTACTTTCCTGTGCGCTCAAAACAACCAGTTTCAGTTTTCGCATCTTGATATCAACAACGGTTTATCACATAACGATGTTACCTGCATATTTAAGGATAACAGGGGTTTTATGTGGTTTGGCACCATTTCGGGTTTAAACCGGTATGATGGGTATAAATTTAAGATATTTAAGCATTTGGTTAACGATACCACCTCGCTTGATGGTGATTATATTGTAAGTATAAGTGAAGGACCCGCAAACAAACTATGGATTGAAACCCGTAATGGCTTTAATATCTATGACCCGGCTACAGAAAAGTTTGATCATAATATTACCCGCTATTTGCGGACAATTGATATCCCCGACAGGTATATTACCGCCATAAAAAAGGATAGGGCCGGCAATTTTTGGTTCCTGCATGTAAACCAGGGGATATTCAAATTTGATCCCGCGGGTCATAAAACTATTCACTTAATGCATGCCGCGGCAGATAAAAAAACGATAGGTTCAAATACAGTGTCTGACCTTGGACAGGATTCGCAGGGGGATTTCTGGCTCACCTATCGCAACGGGCAATTGGAACGCATGGATCCCCGGAGCCTGCAAATTACGTACCGTTCGCAGGTATTTAATAAGTTGTCGGCTGAGCAGAATGCATCTTATAAAATATTCATTGATAAAGAAAACTGTATCTGGGCCTATGTGCCTACCTACTCAGAAGGCGTGTATTTTGTTGATGTAAAAAATGGCATTTTTAAACATATTGATAAGGGGCCCGATAATGCCCATTTAAATACCAATGTAGTTGCAAGTGTTATACAGGACGATAAAGACAGGATCTGGATCGCGACGGATCATGGCGGGGTAAATCTGCTTAATAAACATGATTTTAAAATCCAATACCTGCTCAACCGCGAAGACGATAACAAAACGATAGGCCAAAACAGCATCACCCTGCTTTATCATGACTACACCGGTATTATTTGGGTTGGTACATACAAAAAGGGCGTTGGGTATTATCACCAAAGTATCATCAAATTCCCTTTATACACACATCACCTGGCCGATCCGTTCTCTGACCCGCATAGCCTGAGCTTTAGCGACATCAATAGCTTCGCTGAAGATAAAACAGGCAACCTGTGGATTGGCACCAACGGCGGCGGGCTTATCTGTTTCGACCGGAAAAACGGAACTTTTAAAACTTACCTGCATAATGCAGCTGACAATAATAGCCTGGGTAATAATGTGGTGGTTTATTTATACTTCAGTCACGATCAGAAATTATGGATAGGCACCTATTTCGGGGGGCTCGACTGTTTTGACGGTCAGCATTTTACCCACTTTAAACATGACGACAAAATACCGGGAAGTATTTCTGACGATCGCGTTTGCTCAATTGCCGAAGATGATGAGCACCATTTACTGGTTGGCACGCTATCGGCGGGATTGAATGTTTTCGACAGCAAAACACAAACTTTTTCGCATTATGTGTATAATTCGAAAGAAAACGCCATTCATTCTAATTATATCAGTAAGATTTTGCTCGACCGGCATAAAAACCTATGGGTAGTTACTTCGTATGGCGTTGATGTTTTGCTTAAGCGTACACATCAATTTATCCATTATATACACGACGACAAAAATCCATATAGCCTCATCAATAACAGTACCAATAACGTAATGGAAGATAGTTATGGTTTAATATGGGTAAGCACACGCGAAGGCTTGAGTGTGTTTGATTATAAAACCGGGCGGTTTACCAACATCACCAGGCAGGATGGCCTGCCGGATAATACGGTGATCGATCTGCAGGAGTATGATAAAAGTAACATTTGGGTAAGCACGCTGAATGGTATCTCAGATATCAACGTAGACAGGAGCGGGGCGGCCCTTAAGTTTCATTTTACCAATTACGATGAAACTGAAGGTTTGCAGGGCCGTGAGTTTACCGAAAACTCCTCATTTAAAACACGCGAAGGCGAATTGCTTTTTGGCGGGGGCAATGGTTTTAATATCTTCAAACCATCAAATCTTTATACCAACCAAAATGTACCTGACCTTGTATTTACTGATTTTCAGGTTTTTAACGAAAGTGTTAAAGTTGGCGAAAAAATAAACGGGAAAGTGATTTTACCCGAAGCAATTACCGGCCTTAAATCATTGAATTTAAAATACAACGACAATGTCTTCGCCATTGAATTTGCGGCGCTTAACTATTTCAATCCCGGGAAAGTAAGGTACCAGTATATGATGGAAGGGTTTGACAAAGGCTGGATCAATGCTGATAACAGGATAAGGAAGGCCACCTATACAAACCTGGATCCGGATGACTACGTTTTTAAAGTGAGAGCAACCAGCGGGGATAACTGGAAGAATAGCCGGGTTGAATTTATGAATATCAGTATCCTTCCCCCTTTCTGGAAAACTACCTGGGCCTATATTTTATATGCCATGGCAATAATAGGTGCGCTTCTTTATTTAAGGCAAAGGGCAATACAAAAACTGAGGGCACAGTTCTCCATAGAAAAAGAACGGGAAGAAGCACACCGGATGCACGAACTGGACCTGATGAAAATCAAGTTCTTTACCAACGTAAGCCACGAGTTCCGTACTCCCCTGTCATTAATAATGGCCCCGGTTGATAAAATATTGAAGCAGATTTCGGAACCTGATATTCAGCGCCAACTGATGCTGGTTAACCGGAATGCCAAACGGTTGTTAAACCTGGTAAACCAGTTACTTGATTTCAGGAAAATGGAATACCAGGAATTAAAGCTGCATGAAAAAAATGGGGATATTGTAAATTTTATTAAAGACCTGTCCTACGCGTTTACAGATATTGCCGATCAGAAAAACATTAAATTCCTTTTTGATACGGAGACAGCTTCCTTTTACACCAGTTTTGACCACGATAAAATTGAAAGGATCGTATTTAACCTGCTTTCAAACGCCTATAAGTTTACTCCTGAAGGCGGACAAGTAAGTGTATTGCTTAATTTGATAACGAAGGATGGCGATGATGATAAGATTTTGGAGATAAGGATAATTGATACCGGTATCGGAATTGCGCCGGATAAACAGGATAGAATATTCGAGCCGTTTTTCCAGAATGATATCCCGGGGTCAATGCTTAACTCAGGCAGCGGGATAGGTTTATCTATCACCAGGGAGTTTGTGAAGCTGCACGGGGGCGAAATAACAGTTGAAAGTGAATTTAACGAAGGCAGTTGCTTTACTGTTTTACTTCCGGTACGGCAATTGAACAGTAGCCTGTTTACCGATACCGGATTGTTGCTGGATCATTCACTTGATTTTATGCCGGCTGAGGCGCCCAATAAACTTAATGGCTGCCATAAGGAAAACCGCGACTTAAAAAAGCCAACCATTTTACTGGTTGAAGACAATGAAGATTTCAGGTTTTATATAAAAGACAATTTAAAGGCATCGTTTAATATCATCGAGGCCGAAAATGGGAAAAAAGGCTGGCAAAAAGCGCTGGCTCAACACCCCAACCTGATTGTGAGTGATATCAGCATGCCCGAAATGAACGGCATTGACCTTTGTATAAAGTTGAAGAATGATATGCGTACATCGCATATCCCGGTTATTTTGCTGACTGCCCTGATAGGGGAGGACCAGCAGATAAAAGGCCTGGAGACAGGGGCCACTGATTATTTGACCAAGCCATTCAATTTCGAGATCCTGCAATCAAAGATCAGGAATATACTGAGCCAGCAGGAATATATGCGAAAAACCTATACCAAGCAGGTTGACGTTTCGCCGACAGAAATGCAGGTGGATTCGCCTGACGAGCTGTTTATAAAAAAGGTACTGCTTTTAATAGACAATAACATCTCGAACCCGAATTTTTCTGTTGAAGAATTGAGCAGTGAAGTATTTGTAAGCCGGTATACGCTTTATAAAAAAATATTAGCAATGACGGGTAAAACGCCAAACGAACTGGTACGCTCCATGCGCCTTAAGCGAGCCGTCCAACTGCTGGAGACCGGGCACTTAACCATTTCACAAATTTGCCATAAAGTTGGTTTCAAGAGCCAGAAGTACTTTGTAAAATCATTTAAAGCAGAATATAATACCATCCCGTCAAAATACCTGGAAAGTGTACAGGAAGAGGAGATTGCCTAGCCATAGGGGCTACCTTCTTTACCTTAGTGACATTGGTCGCCGGCACACTTTCGCTTCCGTTATATTTTCTGCCAATATCAGACACCTAATAGCACTCTCAAAAAAATAAAGCCTCCCTTACGTTAATGGACGCGCTGCAAAAGGGGCCTATTCAGTTTATTAAACTTCCCCCTAGTCCGGTGTGTTAAACGCTATTCAGTTTGGTTAATCTGCTCGTCGTGCAAGCCGCTGCGGTTAATCTTTCTGCAACTCATCAAACTGCCAGGAGTTATAGCCAGCTGCTTATGGTACTATAATACCACTTTAAAAACTATTTTACAGTCAACAGGGGTGCACATTTGTCAATAATTCACCTGTTTTTGATCTCTTGTTTACGAATTATTGTAATTAATTTATTGATAATCAATATTTTAATTAAGGTTGACATTTGTGCCCCTATTTATCCACAACCGGGCTTTTATTAGCATATAATTTTACCCTCATAATAATGAAAAAATGAACATGAGGTGCGATACCAATTGTTTAAAAACAAAGCCTAAGTAATAAGTTATAAATTTTAGTGAAAGTTTTTGAAGCGTTGTTGAGGCTTCAAAGTCTGTTTGGCGGCAATTTGATTGATCAGGTTATAACGCCGGCGTGCTTTTTTATATGACAAAAAACGGGCAGCAATAGTGCATCAAACAATACATATTATAAACCAATTTCAATTAACAAATCATTATGGGAAAAATTCTACGAATAGCATTGCTGTTTCTTTCCATGGTAATAAGTGCCGGTGTGATGGCGCAAAACCAGGGGACAGTGATCAAAGGTACAGTAACCGATAATAAAGGCGTCACACTTCCGGGCGCAACGGTTACTGTAAAGGGTACGCAAACAAAAGTAGCTACCGATGTAAACGGAAAGTATAGCATAGTGGTACCGGCCGGTGGCAAGGTACTTACATTTTCATTCATTGGAATGGATGCACAGGATGTAGCTATTGGTGCTAAAGCGCTTATTAATGTGGCATTGCAATTGTCCTCAACAGCGCTGTCGGATGTAGTGGTTATCGGTTACGGCTCGCAAAAAAAGAGAGATGTAAACGGAGCCATATCTTCGGTTAGCGCCAAAGATATACAGGATATCCCGCTGCCATCTGTCGATCAGCTATTGCAGGGTAAAGCTGCGGGTGTAACCGTTACGCTAAACTCCGGCCAGCCAGGCAGTGCAACGTCTGTCCATATCCGCGGGATCACGGAATTTGGTTCAAGCGAGCCTTTATATGTGATTGACGGGGTAGAGGTTGACGGTGATGCAAAAGGCGGCTACGGCGGCGGTGCGCAATTAAATAGTCCGGGGTCAAGTAATATGGAGACTACGGTAAGCCCGCTGTCCATGCTTAACCCGGATGATATAGAGTCGATCGACATTTTAAAGGATGCGTCGGCCAGCGCCATTTACGGCAGCCGGGGTTCACACGGCGTTATTTTGATTACCACAAAGCGTGGTAAAAGCGGAAGCGCCAAAGTGAGTTATGATGGCTATGTAGGCATGCAAAAACAAGGTAAGTTTTTGGATGTAGATAACCTGCAGCAATATGCTGTATTGGAAAACAAACTTGCGGCTATTTTCGGCACAACGCCAAGGGGCGAATTTGCCAACCCAAGTGCTTTGGGCTCCGGTACCAATTGGCAACAGGCTATTTTCCGGACAGCGATGGAGCAAAGCCATAACCTGAGTGTATCAGGCGGCAGCGATAAAGCCGACTACTATATTTCGGGCGGTTACTTTAAACAGGATGGAACAATTTTAGGTTATAATTTCGACCGTTACTCTTTCCGTGGCGTAGTTAACTCGCAGGTAAAAGAATGGTTAAAAATTGGAACCGTATTTGGCGCCATGCGCAGCGACGAAAACGTTGGCCTGGGTAGCAATACCGGTATTATTTATAATGCATTGTTAGCCGCGCCCGATCAGGCAGTTTATAACGCCGATGGTTCATTTGCCGGTCCGGCTTATATAAACGGTCAGTTTGAAGGCGGCCCTAACCCGGTTCAGCAGGCCCTGAATATTACCAATACATTAACCAGGAGCGAGATAAACGGTAACATGTACGCCGATATTAAGTTTTTTAAGGACCTGACCCTTCACTCCGAACTTGACGGAGATTTTAACTGGGCCAACGGTCAAACGTTTAATCCGACTTATCAATACGGTGCTGCTGGTGTAACCGATATCAACCAAACGTATCACAACGATAATGCAACGTTAAACCGGGCAATTACAAACAGCACGTATTGGAGCTGGAAAGAATATTTTAACTATGCACACAGCTGGGGCAAGCATAACCTTACTGCCCTGGCGGGCCGTGAAGTTTGGGAATCAAACTACGATTATCTGCCGCTTTCGGGCAACGGCTTTCCTGCCGGTAATAATGTTCAGAGTATAGCGCTGGCTAATGTGGTGGCATCGTCTATTGGCGAACAAATAGGCACACAGGTAATGCAATCGTACATCGGCCGTTTAATTTATACCTATAACAACAGGTACAGTATTACTGCCAATATACGTAGCGACCAAAGTTCAAATTTTAACCCAAATCCAAACAAACAGATTGGCTATTTTCCGGGTGTAGCAGTATCATGGCGGCTATCTGAAGAGTCATTTATGAGCGGCGTAAAAAGCATTGCTGATAATATCAAGATCAGGCTGGGATATGGTACAACAGGCAACTCAAATGTGCCGCAATATGTGTATGGTGCATCACTTAAAGGCATACCTACTGCATTTGGCGCCGGATTTTTGATCAACAACGTTGCAAATCCAAACCTTGTATGGGCAACAGCTATTCAAAAAAACCTGGGTGTTGATTTAACGCTGCTTAACCGCATAGATGTTACTTTTGATGCTTATGATAAAACAGCCAAAAACTTCCTGTTCCCCAAACCTTTACCTCATTACCTTTTAGGGGGGCCTAACGAATATGGCGATAACCCGGGCGGCATTGCAGTTCCCTACATTAACGCCGGAAATATCGAAAATAAAGGGTTTGAGTTTACTATTAACAGCCGCAACATTGCTACTAAGAATTTTAAATGGAACACAACTTTAACATTTTCACATTACTCTAACATCGTAACCTCATTAAGTGGTGCGCCGGCGATCACGCAATCAGTAGGTACGTCTTATGTTACTTTGGCTGCCACAAAAACGATAGTTGGCCAGCCGGAAGGCGAGTTTTTTGGTTACAAAGTACAGGGCGTAGTAAAAACACAGGCGCAATTGGAATACCTGTCTACCCATCCTCAAAATGTTACCGGCACTTCACCGCAGGTGGTTAGCAACGCCCAGGGCAATACGATCTGGCTGGGAGATCTGCAATATGCCGATACCAATCATGATGGGAAAGTGGATGAAAATGACCAGGTACCGCTTGGTAACCCTAATCCTGATTTTACCTATGGGTTTACCAATAATTTCACATACAAGGATTTTGATCTGTCTTTTTCTTTCTATGGCTCATACGGCGGCAAAATATTGGATGTGCTTGAATATCAAACCGCCGGTTTGTCAAGCCTTTACTCCAACCAGTTAGCGTCTACAGCTAATTTCTGGACACCTAGCAATCCCAATTCAAATATCCCGGCGCCACGTGCAGGTATTTCCAATGCCAACCTGGTGATGTCTGACAGATTTTTGGAAAGCGCCTCTTTTCTTCGCTTACAAAGCGCGCGTTTAGGATATAATTTGCCTGCACGATGGGCTAAATACGTGGCGATGAATAGCTTAAAAGTATATGTAACCGGACAGAACCTGTTTGTAATCACTAAATACCCGGGCCTTGATCCCGAAGTAGGTGCGTTTAATGAAAATCCGCTTTTAATGAATGTTGATATGGGAAGATATCCGTCTCCCCGTGTTTTTACATTGGGAGTTAATGCACAGTTTTAAATTTATTAAAGAAATTTGACATGAAAAGACATATAAAATACATTACAGGACTGGCGCTTGTGGCGAGCGTACTTGCCGCCGGTTGCAAAAAGGATTTTTTTAACCGTCCGCCGCAGTCACAGGTAACGGTAGGTAATTATTATCAAACAACGGCACAGGTACAGGCCGCCACTAATGGCTTGTATGGCTCGTTATGGTTTGGCTGGAATAACAAAGCGGGATGGGCGCTTACCGAATTGTCGAGCGGCAACGGATTTACCTATTCGTCGGACGTTAACGCCTTTTTTAACTGGTCGGTTCCAAATGGCAACCCCGAAGTGCTGGCCGCCTGGGATTCGCCATTTACCGTGGTTGCCCAATGCAATGGATTAATTACCAATATGGCTGCAACCATACCGGGTGTACCGCAATCAATGGTAAACAATGCCCTTGGCGAGGCCCATTTAATGCGTGCGGTGGCCTATTTTTACCTGGTGCGCGTTTTTGGAAACGTACCGATAGTTGAAAATCCACTGCAGGAAGTCAATAATTCCGACGCAGTGCCAACTAATCCGATATCCGATGTTTATACTTTCATAATTAAAGACCTGAAATATGCGGAAGCCAACTGTTCGGTGGGTACAGCAAAAACCGGGCACGGCGATAGTGGTTCGGCATCGGCAATGCTGGCGAAAGTTTACCTGTATATGCAGGACTACGTTAATGCACAAAAAGAAGCCGAAAAGGTGATCAACAGTGGCGAGTTTGCACTTTTGCCAACTTACGAAAACTTGTTCCAAACTGCTAATAACAACAATAAAGAAAGTATTTTGGCCATGCAATGGATCTCGACAGCGGGCTATGACTATGGCAATTCCATACAGGCGTCATGGGCGTATAACAGTACCATCACAGGTACAGGCGACGGGTATGCTGTTTTTGGCCCCACTATCGATCTGCAAAATGCGTTTAAAGCCGAAGGCGGAGATACCATCCGCAGGCATGCTACCATTATGGTGCCCGGGAGTTTTTACCCCGACCTGGATGCGGCAGCAGGCGGTTACCGTTTCCCTGTAAACGGAAGCGCGCAGAATCAAAATGCCGCGGCAAAAAAATATGTTGTCGGTACGCCTGCCGATAACGGCGGTAAAAGTGCCGCACAGGCAGCCGGCAACAATACTTATATTGAGCGCTTTGCCGATGTGTTATTGATTGAAGCTGAGGCGATATTAGGCCAGGAATCGGGCGCAACGGCCGGTACCGGTATCCCGTTAACAGCGTCCACCTCAAATGCTACCGCTTTAACATACTTTAATATGGTTAGGCAGCGCGTTGGCGTGCCGGCGGTTACTTCGTTCACTTACGCGGACCTGCTGCGCGAAAGGCGTCTTGAATTTGCGCTTGAGCAGGATTACTGGTTTGATTTATGCCGGATTGACGGTTACCAGCAAGAAGGATCGGCAACCTTTCCTACGCATCACCCAACAGCCATCTCAATTATAAGCCAGCAGGAAAGAGGAACTTACAGCACTACTGCCGACAATAACCCGGTGATTTATTCGCAGCATTTAACGCCGGTTGACGCGAACTTTTTCTTGCCGGTGCCGGTGCTGGAGTCAGCTGCCGACCCAAATCTGATTAAAGCGCCTGTAAAATATGTATTTAAATAATTGTAAACATTTTATATAAAAAAGAAAATGAAACTATCAAAAATTTATTACTGGATACTGCCGGCGTTGGCTGTATTTGGTATGGCTTCGTGTAAAAAGCAAAGCGGCCTGGGGTATACCCCGGGCACGGGAGCGCCAACAATATCGTCGGTGCAAACTATTAATAAATACAAAACGGATACCGTTATACAGTCCACAACCACTTATAGCAGCTCAGGTATTGTTACCACTGTGCTTGATACCAATTTAAACCATACATCGGTAATGGCATTTGACTCCACTACTGCAACGGGTAATTTGGGTACCATGTATAAGATAAATGGAGCAAATTTGGGCAGCGCCACTAAACTTACCATCAATGGGGTTAACGTTTATTATAACCGCAGCCTGGGCAGTGACAATGCTATTATCTTCACCCTGCCAAATAATATTCCTTATGTACAACCGCAACCAAATGAAATAGTGATTACTACCCTGCATGGTTCGGTAACGTATAAATTTACAACATTGCCTCCGCCGCCAACCATTCTCCAGGTATCTGATTTTGACTTTTGGTCAAATACCCAGCTTACGCTCAGTGGTAAAGGATTTGCCTCTGTAAGTGCCGTTAAATTGCTTGCTACCGGCGAAGCCATGTCAATCGTGTCTCAAAATGACAGCACGCTGGTACTGAAGGCCCCTGCAAACAGCAGTGCAACCGAGTCAACATTGTTGTTTACTTATACGTCGGGTTCAAATGCAAATGCCCAAACCGCTTCCACGGCGGTGTTTAATAATCTGGATAATGCCTATACCATTGTGTTTAACAATAGTTTTCAAAATGGATGGGGCGATAATTCATGGGCGGGTCCGTCCGGGATACAAACAGGTACGGCACACGCCGTTGGCGGTACCGCTTCTGCCGAAGCAAGCTTCCCCGCAGGTGGCTGGAAGGTTGAAGGCTTTGCCAACTGGTGGCCTGGTTTTGCATATGATCCCGCTTATAAATATTTAACGTTTTGGGTTAAAGGCGGAACCGTTGCCCATAAGCTTGTTTTAACAGGTAATCAAACAGTTAACGGCTATGGCCAGGTAACCGTTCAAAATGCCTATGCTGCTCAGATCATTAATGTGCCTCCTACTGTTTGGACATTTGTAAAAATCCCGCTTACGGCGCCATCTACTGCTTATTCGCAAACTTCAACCCTGCTTAATTTTTGGGCGAATGGTGCCACTGCAAACAACTTAGGGTTCTTCCTTCAAAGCGGTCAGAACTCCGTTGCTGATGTTGACGAAACCTATTATTTTGATGAAGTTGCTTTTATTAAATAAGTTGAAAAATAATAAAAGTACCATAGCATTGCCACGTTTTTTTATAAATAACGATAAAGATAAAAGTGTAAATAATGAGGATTTACATAATAGTTGATTAATTGCCGCCATCGCCGGCTGGAAGCTTAGGCTGGGCCGGTGGTGGCGTTTTTTTTATCGCGCATGCTCATGAAAAGTTATTTGTTAACCTTTTGTTTTATCATCTTCCTGATGGTTAATAGTGCCCCGGCGCAAAAAAACATGGTGCTGAACGGTGGCTTCGAGGATGAATTTTTTGGCTGGAATAATAATGGCGCCATGCAAACGCCGTACAACCTTAAAAGCGGGAAATACAGCTGCGCCATAGTTACCCATAATACCGGTAACTGGGTAGGTATTGACCAAATTGTTGAGATCCCGAAAAAAGTGCAAAACATTATGTTTAGTGCCTGGATAGCAACTACCAATGTTGTAAAAGGT
Source organism: Mucilaginibacter gotjawali (assembly GCF_002355435.1). Classification (NCBI taxonomy): domain Bacteria; kingdom Pseudomonadati; phylum Bacteroidota; class Sphingobacteriia; order Sphingobacteriales; family Sphingobacteriaceae; genus Mucilaginibacter; species Mucilaginibacter gotjawali. Next base: position 4,047,708 of record NZ_AP017313.1, on the reverse strand, counting down.
AAAGATGATTGGGATGGGGCAATTTTTACGGTAGTGTTTTTAGATAGCCAGGATAAGGAAATGAAGGATGGCGTTAATATTGCCCAAATAACGGGCACCAATGATTGGACCTTTTACAAAAAAACAATAAAAATGCCTGATAAGGCATATAGTTTTAAAATACTTGTTGCCATGGGAAATGCATCAGGTACTATGCTGGTTGATGACGTTTCGGCGGTGAAGGTGGAATAGTGAGTAGTGAATAGGGATTTATAAAATATTTAACAATTCATGGCTCACATTTCACCAATCACTACTCGCCATTAACAACTCACCAAAAAAACTGTTAATTTCGTATCATATAAACGATGTTTTTGTATAACTAAATTACTTATGATGACAAGCAATGTAATGCGCGAAATTACCCCGCTGACACCAAGCGATTGCTTTACTATTTTTTCCAGGGTAAAAAAGAAATTTGACTTCCCGCTTCATTATCATGACGAATACGAACTTAACCTGATACTGAACGCGAAAGGGGCGAAGCGTGTAGTGGGCGGCCACATTGAGGTAATTGATGACCTGGAACTGGCCCTGATAGGCCCTAATCTTTACCATGCCTGGTTTACCAACCAGTGCCAGAGTGAGGCGATAACCGAGATTACCATCCAGTTTCACAAAGATCTTTTTGATGAGAAATTTTTAAAGAGGAACCAGCTGAGCTTTTTAAAAAATATGCTGGAGCGTTCGCAACGGGGTATCGTGTTTTCGCAGGAAACCATCAACACGCTTAAGGAGAGGGTGCTTAATTTGGATAAAAAAAGCGGCTTCGATTCTGTGCTCGAGTTACTGTCAATACTTCATGATCTTTCTACCTCAAGGAACATGAAAACGCTGTCGGATTCCAGTTTTACTAATGAAAAGTTTTATTACAACAGCCGCCGTATCGAAAAGGTGTTTGAGCATATGAACAATAACTATAATAAACAGGTAACGCTTGCAGAGGTGGCCAGGATAGCCAATATGCCGGAAGCTTCGTTTAGCCGCTTTATAAAAAAGCGCACCGGCAAAACATTTATTGATAGTTTAAATGAGATCAGGCTTGGTCATGCCTCAAGGATGCTGATCGATTCCACCACAACGGTTGCTGAAATTGCCTATAAATGCGGTTTTAATAACATTTCCAACTTCAACCGGATCTTTAAACGCAAGAAGATGTGTATCCCGAAGGAATTCAGGGAGACCTATACCGGTAACCGGGTTTTTATTTAGACAATTTGAAGATTTGGCAATTTGAAAATTTGAAAATGGGTTGTATGGTAAATAAATTGAAATTTATGGTTAAAAAAGTATTATAAAATGGTTGTCAATAAATCTACTTTAGTAATTGCCATTATAGCCCATTTGAAATACAATTTTCAAATCCTCAAATCAACACATTTTCAAATTAAAAAATGAAGCTCCATCCCATTGACATTGCCATTATTGCGCTCTACCTGTCAAGTACCATATTTATTGGGCTGTGGTATCGTAAAAAGGCCCGGCAAAACAAGGAGAGCTATATGCTTGGCGGTAAATCGCTGCCCTGGTATAAACTGGGGTTAAGCGATGCCTCTGACATGTTTGATATCAGCGGCACCATGTGGATGGTGAGCCTGTGTTTTGTGTACGGCATGAAAAGTATCTGGATCCCCTGGCTTTGGCCGGTATTTAACCAGGTATTTTTAATGATGTACCTGTCGCGCTGGCTGCGCCGCTCCAATGCCTCCACCGGCGCCGAGTGGCTGGCCACCCGCTTTGGCAAAAGCGGTCCCGGGGTTAATGCTTCACAGGTGGTGGTCATTGCCTTCGCGCTGTTGAGCTGCCTTGGTTTTATGGCCTATGGCTTTATCGGCCTCGGTAAGTTCATCGAAATATTTGTCCCCTGGGACATGATCAAGGGTTATATTCCCTTTAATGTTGCGCCGCAATACGTTCCGCATGTTTATGGAATAATTTTTACCCTTTTTGCCATGTTTTACTCCATTCTGGGCGGTATGCACAGCATTGTAGTAGGCGATATGGTCAAATACGGTATCATGACGGTAGCCTGTATCTGGATAGGGTTTATTGCCGCCGGGCAATTAAGCAGCCATCATTTAAATGTGCCGGATGGTTGGTTCAGTCCGTTTTTTGGCAAACACCTGGATTTAAACTGGTCGGGTATTATCCGCCAGGTAAATGATAAAATAAAAAGCGACGGGTATTCGCTTTTCGGGCTGTTTTTCATGATGATGACTTTTAAAGGCTTTTTTGCGGCCCTGGCAGGCCCGGCGCCAAATTATGATATGCAGAAGATCCTTTCCACCCGCTCGCCTGAAGAGGCCAGTAAGATGAGTGGTTTTGTAAATATCATCCTGTTACCTATCCGTTACACCCTTATCATCAGCCTCACTGCTTTAGGGCTCATCTATTATCACCAGATGAATTTAAGCGATGGCGCAGGAGGGATTGATTTTGAACGGATCTTGCCGGCGGTGATCAATAACTTTTTACCGGTTGGGCTGGTAGGCCTGCTGCTGGCCGGTTTACTTGGCGCTTTCATGAGCACCTTTAGCGGTACGATGAATGCTGCGCAGGCGTATTTGGTTAATGATATCTATTTGAAATACGTTAACCCAAAAGCGTCAAACCGAAGAACGATCGCAATGAATTATCTTGCCGGAATAGTAGTTGTGGCGCTGGGCGTTTTCATAGGGTTTTTTATGAAAAACGTAAATACGACTTTACAGTGGATCGTGTCGGCGCTCTATGGAGGGTATATTGCTTCAAATGTATTGAAATGGCATTGGTGGCGTTTTAACGCGTCCGGATTTTTTGTTGGTATGCTGACAGGGATTGTAACCGCCATGGTTTTCTCATTGGTTATACCTGATGGTGAGTTATTGTATTGGTTCCCGTTATTGTTCGGCTTATCTATGGCGGGTTCAATCATTGGTTCCTATGCTTTTCCTCCAACGGACGAATCAGTGTTAAAGTCTTTTTATAAAAATGTTCGCCCATGGGGATTTTGGGGGCCGGTTAAAGCAGCTGTTTTGGCCGATGACCCATCATTTCAGCCCAATAAAAACTTTAAGCTTAATATGTTCAACGTGGTGATAGGTACCGCAGCGCAATGTTGTTTAACCATATTGCCCATGTACCTGGTATTGAGCCAAAAAATGCCGCTATTGATCACCGTGGGCATTTTGGCGGTGATCATCATCATCCTGAAGAAAACCTGGTGGGATAAATTGAAAGATTATTAACACGTAGGGGCGCAAAATTTTGCGCCCCCGGAATATTTGCGCCCCTACCACGAATTTATGCATAACGAAAATGGAGACGCAAAGTGTTGCGTCTCTACGAAATAGAAAAAAACAAAAAATGGCACAACTATTTGAAAAACGTTTAAAAGAATTAGAAGCGGAACAAAAACAGCTGACGGACCTCCGTAATGAAATAGCGGGTACCGGAAACGGTGTTTTTGATCGCTATAAATATCCTGTTTTAACGGCAGCACATACCCCGCTGTTTTGGCGGTATGACCTTGACCCGGAAACCAATCCATATTTGATGGAACGGTTCGGCATCAATGCCGCCTTTAACGCAGGGGCTATAAAGCTGAATGATAAATATTTGTTGGTAGCGCGGGTAGAGGGTGCCGACCGTAAATCTTTTTTCGCGGTTGCCGAAAGCCCTGATGGCATTAACAACTTTACCTTTTGGGATTACCCGGTGGATATGCCCGAAACAGATGAACCGGACACCAATGTTTACGATATGCGCTTAACCGCCCATGAAGACGGATGGATCTATGGTTTATTTTGCACCGAAAGACGCGACCCTGACGCTCCTGCGCATGACCAATCCATGGCGATAGCCGCCTGCGGTATTGCCCGTACCAAAGACATGGTAAAATGGGAGCGCCTGCCCGACCTGGTCACCAACTCGCCGCAGCAGCGCAACGTGGTATTACATCCCGAATTTGTGGATGGCCAATATGCTTTATACACTCGCCCGCAGGATGGTTTTATAAGCGCCGGTAAGGGCGGTGGCATTGGTTTTGGCTTAACAGCAACCATGGAAAATGCTTTTGTTAATGAAGAAACCATCATCGACAATAAAAATTATCATACGGTTTACGAGGCAAAAAACGGGCAGGGGCCAACACCCATCAAAACCGATAGAGGCTGGCTGCATTTAGCCCACGGTGTTCGCAATACTGCCGCTGGGTTGCGTTATACGCTGTATATGTTTATGACCGATCTGCACGATCTAACCAAAGTTTTATACAAACCGGCAGGTTACTTTTTAGCGCCTGAAGGGGCGGAGCGCACTGGCGATGTATCCAATGTAGTGTTCTGCAACGGCTGGATCAGGGACGAGGACGATACCGTTTATATTTATTATGCATCATCGGATACCAGGATGCATGTGGCTACCAGCACGGTAGATAAACTGCTGGATTATGTAATGAATACGCCGCCGGATGGTTTGCGTTCAGCGTCATCAGTAAGTACCCTTTACCGGATAATTGATAACAACAGGGCGCTTTTAAGTCCGAAGTCTTTAGTCTGAAGTCTAAACGAGTCAATTTCATTGGCCAGAAAAATATGGTTTTATTGAAGTTATACCCTCTTTTTTGCTTGCAAAAGAGAGGGTGGTCGAGCGAAGCATAGACCGGGTGAGTCAACCCGGCGGACATTAGCGCCAATGCATGTCGGCGAGTTTACTCACCCCGACAGCGCTACGCTGGTCGACCCTCTCTCCCGCAAGCGGCAAAGAGGGTAAAAGAAAAAAAATGTTTAAATGAACTATAAAAAAATAAAAATAACAATAACACGGAAGGATGCAGGGGAAGGCTATAAGGTCACAAATTGATAACTACACGACGGAACTGGGTACGGAGTTACAGTCCATATTGGATTATTGGGCAAGTAATACGATTGATAAAACCAATGGCGGATTTTTAGGCAGGATTGATAGTCAGGAACGGATTATAGCTGACGCGCCAAAAGGGTCGGTATTAAACGCCCGGATCTTATGGACATTTTCTGCTGCCTATAATCATGATGCAAACCCGGTTTACCTGGAGATGGCGAACCGCGCTTATGATTATATAGGCAGGTTTATTACGGACCATGAGTTTGGCGGTGTTTTTTGGTCTGTTGATCATACCGGCGCGCCGCTTGATACCAAAAAACAGGTTTATGCCATCGCTTTTACCATTTACGCGCTGAGCGAGTATTACCTTGCCTCGGGTATTGAAGCAGCAAGGACGAAAGCGGTTGAATTATATTATTTACTGGTTGGCAAGGCTTACGACCCGGTTAAAACAGGGTACTTTGAAGCCTTCACAAGAGAGTGGAACCCGATAGATGATTTGCGGTTGAGTGCCAAGGATGAAAATGAAAAAAAGACGATGAACACCCACCTCCACGTACTGGAGGGGTATACTAATTTGTACCGGGTATGGCCGGATAAAGCGCTGAAAGAGCAGATATGGCTGCTGCTGAATAACTTTTTCGATCATTTCATTGACCAGCAAACCCACCACCTGCAACTTTTTTTTGATGAAAACTGGAACAGAAAGTCGGGCCTGGTATCTTTTGGACACGATATTGAAGCAACATGGCTTTTGCTGGAAGCCGCCGAAGCAATTGGCGATGAGGGCATGATCGCGAAGGTGAGAAAGGTAAGTGTACCGGTTGCTGAAGCTACGATAAAAGGTATGGATGCAGACGGAGGCCTGTGGTATGAGTATGAACCTGCAAAAGATCATTTGATAAAAGAAAAACATTGGTGGGTGCAGGCGGAGACAATGATCGGCTTTTATAATGCCTGGCAAATAAGCGGCGATGAAAAATACCTGCAACTATCCATCAAAAACTGGGCGTTTGTTAAAGATAAAATTTTAGATAAAGTAAACGGCGAATGGTTTTGGGGCATCAATGAAAACGGGCAAATAATGCCCGGCGAAGATAAAGCAGGTATATGGAAATGCCCCTATCACAACAGCAGGGCGTGTTTAGAGATAATTAAAAGAACAGGACTATTTGTCTGAACTAAGATTCGTAGGATTAAATGATTGACAGGATTTTAAATCGTCGGCTTTTTATCAATCCTATCATCCTGAAAATCCAACGAATCTTAGTCAAAAATGAAAAAAATGAAAAAAGCAGCATTAATTTTATTGGCGTCGTTTATGGCGATACAATCATGTAAAAAAGACCCGGGTAATTCGGGAGGAGGAACAGCTACAACACCTTCAACGCCCGGAACCGGCGTTGGTACGGGCCCGGGCGGCAGTATAGTAGCCGGGACAGATCCATCCGTTGCTGCTACACAGGGCTTCTTTTTGGATAACTGGCAGGGTAAAACGTTTACCGCTCCCACCTCGCAAAGTGTTTCCAAACCATCGGCCGGGTCAATCAATGTAACTGTCGACCTTAGCCAGATCACCACAAAAGTTTCCAACTTGCTTTATGGCAATAATTCCAACCCGTTTATGGGTCAGGTTGTTGACCCTTCCACGTTCAGCAATTCAATTTTGCTTAACAATATAACCGCACTCGCGCCTAATATCATAAGAGCACCGGGAGGCAGCCTTTCTGATATTTATTTTTTTAATGGTGATGGTAACGGAAATGTACAGGCGCCGGCTGATGCACCTTCCACGCTGCCCGATTTAAATGGCACTGCCTCCTCTGCAGGGTATTGGTTTGGCAATAATACCCAAAGCTGGACCTTTAGTATTGATAACTATTATAAATTGTTGCAGCAAAGCAGCAGCACCGGCCTGATTACCGTGAATTACGGTTATGCCCGTTATGGCACCGGGCCAACACCTGTTCAAACCGCTGCACATTTAGCAGCCAGTTGGGTGAGGTATGACAAGGGCCGAACTACTTATTGGGAAGTAGGTAACGAGAATTACGGCAACTGGGAAGCCGGTTACCGGATCGACCCGACCAAAAACCAGGACGGGCAGCCGGCAATCATCACGGGAACTGTTTACGGGACACATTTTAAAGTTTTTGCCGACTCTATGCGTGCCGCTGCCATCCAGGCGGGTAACAATAATATAAAAATAGGTATCGTACTAACCACAACCAACGATGCAAATAACAATGCCGGCGTTACCAACTGGAACCGCGATGTTTTGGCCGCCGCCGGTAATGCAGCAGATTTTTTTGTGGTGCATAATTATTACACACCCTATGGCCAGAATTCAAACCCGACGGTGATATTAAGTTCACCTGCGCCTTCAACCAGCGCGATGATGAGCTGGGTAAAAACGTCGGCGCAAAATGCCGGTGTAACACAAAAGCCTGTGGCCATGGATGAATGGAACATCCAGGCAACAGGTTCCAGCCAGATGGTTTCGAATATCGCAGGTTTGCACGCGGTAATGGTGTTGGGCGAGGCGTTAAAAAACCAGGTGAGTATGGCAAGCCGGTGGGATTTGGCCAACGGGTACAGCAATGGCGATGATATGGGCATGTTTAACAATTCATCAGGCGGCGGCGCCGAGCCGGGAGCACCTGCATGGAACCCGCGCCCCGCGTTTTATTATATGTATTTTTTTCAAAAATATTTTGGCGACAGGGTGGTAAGTTCAACCGTAAGCGGAAGCAGCGATATTGTGAGTTATGGGTCAACCTTTTCGTCCGGCCAGGCAGGTGTAGTTTTAGTAAACCAGGGCAATTTTGATCATGTTGTAAATATTGCCTTTAATAACTATGCTATCGGCGCCAAATACTATTATTATACGCTTAACGGAGGTGCTGATAATGTACCTTTTTCGCATAATGTTTTCGTAAACGGAGTTGGCGCCGCAAGCGGCAAAACCGGTGGCCCGGCTTCTTATGCAACAGTGCCTGCCATCTCGCAAACGGTTTCAGGCGGTATCATCGTTACGGTTCCGGCTTACGGCGCAGTTTATTTAGTGGCTGATAAAAAGTAAAACACAGCGGTATATCGTTAAATTTGGTTTTGTAAACCAAAAAACTTTGGCTGCTTTAATTTCAATAACATGAAGGTAAACCCTATAAAAAAAATCCTGCTGGCATCGTTGCTTTGCCTGGCCTGCTGCGGTCAATTGTTCGCTCAAAAATTTGAGGAACTGGCCCAAACGCCCCCGATGGGCTGGAACAGCTGGAACACATTTCAAACTAATATTGATTTGCCCCTGTTAAAAGGGATGGTGGATACCTATGTGTCTTCGGGAATGAAGGACGCGGGTTATACTTATTTTGTTTTGGACGATGGCTGGATGGCGATGCAGCGGGACAAGGATGGCAACCTGGTGGCCGACCCCAAAAAATTCCCCAACGGGATGAAGGAATTTGCGGATTATGTGCATGCTAAAGGGCTGAAATTCGGCATTTATAATTGCGCCGGAACATTGACCTGTGCCGGTTATCCCGGTACCCGCGGATACGAATACCAGGATGCCCGCTTATATGCCTCATGGGGCGTTGATTATTTAAAGTTCGACTGGTGCAATACGGATGGAATCAATGCCGTTGAAGCCTATAAAACGATGAGCAAAGCCATCCGCGCGGCAGGCAGGCCGATGATCTTTAGTTTATGCGAGTGGGGGCAGCATAAACCATGGCGCTGGGCCAAAGATGTGGGCCAGCTTTGGAGGTCGACCGGCGATATTGGTGCCGGCTTTGAAAAAAATATCAGCAAAGGCGGCTGGACAGCGTTAAGTGTGCTATCGATTCTTGACCAGCAGGATAGCATCCGTCAATATGCCGGTCCCGGTCACTGGAACGATCCTGATATGCTGGAAGTGGGCAACGGGATGAAGTATAATGAGGATAAGGCCCATTTCTCGCTATGGTGCATGCTGGCAGCGCCGCTGATGGCAGGGAACGATCTGCGCAAAATGTCAGATCAAACCAGGGCTATTTTAACTAATAAAGAGCTGATCGCACTTGACCAGGATCCATTGGGTGTTGAGGCATTCAGGTTTTATGCTTTTGACGGGATTGAAATATGGGTAAAACCGTTGGCCAATAACGAACTGGGCGTTTGCTTTTTAAACCGCTCCGGCAAGCCGCAAAAGGTAAGTTATGACTGGAAAGACCACGTGATCAACGATGCACTGTCCAATACCGGTTTTGATTTCAACCAAACAACTTACAAATTGCGCGACCTTTGGGAGAAAAAGGATATAGGCACTACCACCAAGCCTTTCAGCCAGGTAATTCCGGCGGATGATGTGGTGGTTTTGAGGTTAACCAAATAGGCTTTTTGGCCCTATGTTTGTTATTGTAATTTTATATCGATTTAATTAATGAAGAAAATACAAATCTTATGCTGCATTATCTTGTTTAATTCGTGTGCAAAAGGACAGTTGTTTGGCCCAAGCGACCGGCGGGCAACGGCCGAAACCCGGGAATTGTATTACAGTATGCAGCGGCTGCAGGGTGCAGGTATATTGTTTGGTCATCATGATGATACAGGTTATGGCGTTAACTGGAAATATGACCAGGACAGTTCGGATGTGAAAAGTATTACCGGAACTTACCCGGCAATTTATGAATGGGACCTATCAAAAATTGAGCACGATAGTATCAACGATATCAACGGCCTCCCGTTTGCCGTGCAGAAAGAGCGGGTGAAAGAAGCTTATGAACGCGGCGGTATCAATACCTGGTGCTGGCATATGGATAACCCAACCAACGGTAAAACAGCCTGGGACACCAGCAGGCGTACTGTAGCCGATATTATACCGGGTGGGGCATTCCATGATGCTTATGTGCAATACCTGGATAAAGCCGCCAGTTATCTTGCTGATGTGAAAGGAAAGAATGGCGAGCAGATCCCGATGCTGTTCAGGCCGTTTCATGAGCTTACGGGTACCTGGTTCTGGTGGTGCAAAAATACCTGTACACCCGATGAGTTTAAAACCTTATGGCGTTTTACCATTGATTATATGCGTAATACCAAAAAGCTGCATAATTTACTCATCGTTTATTCGGTGTCTGACTTTAATTCAGAAGCCGATTTTATGGAGCGTTACCCCGGCGATGGATATGTTGATTTTGTTGGTTTCGATAATTACTGCTTTGCCAATACTGCAGCCTATGCGAAAAACCTTGACAAAAGGCTGGCGCTGCTGGATGTGATTGCCGCTAAACATCATAAGTTAGCCTGCCTTGCCGAAACAGGTTATCTGAATATCCCTCAGACGGATTGGTGGACGAATGTTTTGCTGCCGGTCATCTCCAAATACAAAACCTCCTATGTACTCATCTGGCGCAACGCCGGTACTGAGCAATATTATGCGCCATATCCCGGCCAACAAAGTGCCGAAGATTTTAAGAAATTTTCGGAGGACAGTCATTTGATCTTTCAGAACCGGTTAACGCCGTTGTCCGTTTACGGAGAGGTAGGAGGGAAGTGAGGGGTAATGAAAAGGTTTGAATGTTGCAAAGTTGAATAGCACTGCCAGCGGCAGAAATAGAAATGGAAGTCGCTTTTATAGGGGGACTCTCCTGGAGCCTCAAAAATGAATCAAATTTCTATAAACAGGCCGCTCCTCCGGAGCTAATCATAACGTGCCTATCGGACTCCGGAGGAGTGCCGTGTTTATAGGAAAATAAAATCAAAAATTAAGGCTCCGGAGGAGCCTCCTCACTGCTGTTTTTTTTAAGCGATTTCCAGGGGGTAATAGCATGCTTTAAACATCAATTTGAAATTTATATGTACCTTAAAGCCGCCAAACAAGTGGCTTTTTTGTTGAAATGAATATTGTAAAATCGTTAGGGTTATTTGTGCTGGCCGGCTTATGCGAAATTGGCGGCGGTTATTTGGTTTGGCTTTGGTTAAAATCGGATAAACCTTTGTGGTACGGGATTTTGGGAGGCTTGGTCCTGGTGCTTTACGGTATCGTCGCTACCCTGCAAACCAGTAATTTCGGGCGGGTGTACGCTACTTACGGCGGCATCTTTATTGTAATGGCGTTGCTGTGGGCCTGGAAAGTAGATGGCTTTAAACCCGATAAATGGGATTTGATAGGCGCCGGAATAGCTTTGATCGGGGTTTGTATGATTATGTATATGCCGAGGAAATAGTTTTTGCGCTGATAATATGCCATTAAGAAATTAACCCCAAAACATTACAACCTTTCAACGTTCCAACATTCCAACCTTCCAACATAAATTGTATTTTTACAGCCAAACAAACTATCCTATAAAATAAAATGTGCGCAAAAATTGACGATGCCCTGAATGAACTTGACCCTCTGTACCAAAGTTTGCTGGAGGGAAACAAGCAGTTTATTGAAGACTCTTTAAAAATAGATCCGGAGTATTTTACTACCCTTGCCAAAGGCCAGGCGCCGCCGGTTTTATGGATAGGTTGTGCTGATAGCCGGGTGCCGGCCAACCAGATCACCAATACCGCACCCGGGCAAATATTTGTGCACCGTAATATCGCCAATATGGTGATCCACTCGGACATGAACATGCTCTCGGTACTGGATTATGCGGTGAATGTATTAAAGGTAAAGCATGTGATCGTAACGGGGCATTATGGCTGCGGTGGTGTTATAGCCGCCATGGGCAACCAGCAATTCGGGTTGATCGACAACTGGCTCAGGCACATCAAAGACGTGTACCGCCTGCATGCCGCTAAACTCGACGCAATAGCAGATATGGACGAGCGCTGCGACCGCCTGGTGGAATATAACGTGATAGAAAATGTACGTAACCTCTGCAAAACCTCCATCGTGCAAAACGCCTGGAAGATCGGCCAACCCGTTGGCGTGCACGGTTGGGTTTACAGCCTTAAAACAGGTGTGATCACCGATATGAAGGTTAGCGCCTACGACAATGCCAATATGGATAACGTATTTAAATTCAAGTAAGCCCTAATGTGAAGCGTGAAGTATTATTTAGTGCGATTAAAAATGAGTTAAGGCACTAATAATCCCAATCGTTCTGAGAACTTTTGAATTAATATAAATAAAACGAAAGATGACTCTTGAAGACTTTGTTAATGTAATTGATGATGTTGATGAAGATATGATCATCTTTCAAAAAGATAATTTAAGTATCGGGGCCGAGGTTGCATTGTTTGACGGGGAAGATAATGTCAACGGTGTTTTAATAAAGAATGGTGTCAGATATGTTTATCTATTGGAAGTGTTTATAGCTAAGGAATTTATTAATGATTACGTTAATAGCCTGGCTGTTAAACCCGGCTCCGCCGAAATCGCCTTAAGGCTTTTTCAATATGCAATTAACGATGCCTGATAAAAACGTAATTTAAATTGTTTGATGGTTCATAGTTCATAGTGATTTTTCTTCTACCATGAACCATGAACTATCAACAATGAACCAAACTACACTTCTTTCCCCAAAAACGGATACCTGTAATCTTTAGGCGGATCAAATGTTTCTTTTATCGTACGTGGCGATACCCAGCGTAAAAGGTTGATCATTGATCCGGCTTTATCATTGGTGCCTGAACCCCTGGCGCCGCCAAAAGGTTGCTGGCCAACTACGGCACCGGTGGGTTTATCGTTAATATAAAAGTTTCCCGCGGCGTTGCGTAATTTGTAGGTTGCTTCCGCAATGGCATACCGGTCCTGCGATATAATGGCGCCTGTTAAGGCATAGATGGATGTTTTGTCGACAATATCCAGCACCTTGCTGAAGTCCTTATCTTCATAAACATAAATGGTAAGCACCGGGCCGAATAATTCCTCGCACATGGTTACATAGTACGGATCGTTCACTTTTAGCACAGTAGGTTCAATAAACCAACCCTGACTTTTATCATAACTGCCACCGGCAACAACTTCAACTTCTTTGTCAGCCTTAGCAGCATCAATATATTTAGCGAGTTTATCAAAGGATACTTCAGAGATCACCGCGTTGATGAAGTTTCCAAAATCTTCAACCGGCCCCATTTTAAAGGAGGCGATATCACGCTGCATATTCTCTTTCACTGCCGGCCATAAGGATGCCGGGATATAGGCCCGTGAAGCAGCGGAACATTTCTGTCCCTGGTACTCAAAGGCGCCGCGGACAAGTGCTGTGCTAACCACGTCAGCTTCGGCGCTCGGGTGCGCTAAAACAAAGTCTTTACCGCCTGTTTCGCCCACAATACGTGGGTAAGTTTTGTATTTATGGATATTGGTACCGATAGTTTGCCAGATATTCTGGAATACTTTGGTTGAACCGGTAAAATGAATGCCGGCAAAATCAGGATGGTTAAAGATCACCTGTCCGGCAACCGGGCCGTCAACATAAATTAAATTGATCACGCCGTCGGGTACGCCTGCTTCTTTAAATACCTGCATAATCACGTTAGCGGCGTAGATCTGGGTATAGGCAGGTTTCCAAACCACCACATTGCCCATCATGGCCGCAGATGCCGGCAGGTTGCCTGCTATGGCAGTAAAGTTAAAAGGGGTTAGGGCGAATATAAAGCCTTCCAGGGGGCGCTGTTCCACCCGGTTCCAAACACCTTTGCCTGATACGGGCGGCTGCTGTTTGTAGATCTCGGACATGTACTCCACGTTAAACCGCAGAAAATCGATCAGCTCACACGCAGAATCGATTTCAGCCTGGTAGGCATTTTTTGATTGCCCCAGCATAGTGGCTGCATTTATTTTTGCGCGGTAAGTACCTGAAAGCAGTTCGGCAGCTTTTAAAAATATAGCGGCGCGCTGTTCCCAGGGCAGGTTTTCCCAATCGGCTTTGGCGGCCAGGGCTGCGTCAATTGCGGCAGTCACATGGCTGGCATCACCTTCGTGAAAAGTAGCTAATAAATGTTTGTGGTCATGCGGCGGGCGGATCTCCAGCTTTTTGCCGGTCCGTATTTCCTTACCGCCGATATACATGGGTATATCTGATTGTTGGGCGCGGGCCTCATCTAAAGCAGCTTTAAGCGCTGCCCTCTCCACACTGCGCGGGCCGTAATTCAATACCGGCTCGTTCTGCGGTGCAGGAACGTTAAAAAATCCTTTAAGCATAAATTGTCAGTTACTACCGGCAAAGATAGTGCTTAATGTGGAGATTTTAAATGTGCGGGGATGCAGATTACGCGGGACTGACAGTCGGATGCTGACGAGTGGGTTTTTGATATGTAGATTATGTTTGGTTGACAATGGGTGACTAATGAAATATTTTTGCTACCGGCATTAATTGGTATCGATATTTATCTTGTCTGTTTTATTTTTTAAGCTTAAATTTGATTTATGGACATAATAGTCATTCACCCGGAAAACGAAGCCCAACAAAAGGCGTTACAGGTAATTTTAGATGGTTTTAAAGTTCCTTATGAAAATGAACCGCCGTCTGATGCTACTGAATATTTGCTTTCAACGAATGCAAATAAAGAGTGGCTGGATACTGCTATGATTGAAGCCAAAAAAGGCGAAGGCGTTGAGATTAAACTTGAGGATCTTTGGAAATAAAAATAATTTACCTTCCCAGGGCGCAAGCTGATCTTTTATATTGGAAGAAATCCGGAAATAAAGGTATTCAACAACGAATCAGTAAAATTATTCAATCTATTTTAGAAACCCCATACGAAGGCATCGGAAAACCTGAAGCTTTAAAATACGATTACGCCGGATGGTGGTCCCGGCGGATAAATGAGGAACACCGGCTTGTTTATCAGGTTGAAGAGTGGAAAATAGTTATCGCACAGATGCGGTTCCACTATTGATAATCCCAGGAAAACCACCCGTCGTCAGGTAAATCAAATTTTAATTTTTATCTACACCCTGTCATTTTTCGGATACCCTTCTTCATCCAAATCATCACGGTCATCTTCGGGCGTATGGCCAAGTACCCTGTCGGTAACGTCAAGGTCCACAATTTCGCCGTCATCAATGTGCATGCCTAACTTGTCCACATCAGTTTCCAACGATTCATTGGGAATGTATTCTTCACCGGCATCGTAAGGATTAGCTTCATCATAGGTGGAGTTCATATCCTCGCCGTTTTTTGCGGCAGTGTTATACGGGTCGGCATGCTGGTAGTCGGGGTCATCGCTTTTTACGTCATATTCAAAGCTATTTTCATCCTCATCAAAAGCCAGGTCTTCGCTGTCGATGGTTTCGCCCAGGTCATCTTTTAGTGTCCTGTCCCGGTCTTCGCTTTCGTCGTTAAATCCGGGATAAAAGGTATCTTTATTCATAATATCAGGTTTAATTAGCTAAGCTAAATTTACGCTAAAGAGCAAGCAGATTTCGCGGTTATTTTCAATCTATAATGATTAAAAATAACCCAGCCGCAACAATCCCTAAAGTATACCTTTAAAAACCCGTTAATATGGAATTTGTTTTCTGTACGAAACAATATCGCCCCCAAAGGCAAACTTTACACCGATAATAAACTGGCTGTAAATGTCAAAATGACTGCCTGAAGTGAGGCCGTCGAGGTTATCGCTTAACACGATATTATACTCGTAGCCGAGGTCTATTTTAAAAGCGGGCTGCTGGTATTTGTTAAACACCTTAAATTCGTACCCAAGGCGCAAGGGTATAAAGGGGCCCTGGCTGTTTAATACACCCGGTGTATACAAGCCCGCGACAGGTTTTATAGAGTACCTGTTGATGCTGGTAATATGGCTCACTACAAAGCCAAGCCCTGCCGAAACATAAAGGTTTTTGATGGCATTGTTAAAAGGGCTGTGCGAATAATCAACAATTTCGCCCATTTGCAGTTGGCCCCTTAATATCAGTGCTGTTAAATCGGTTGTAAACTGCCTGCCGGTGGAGGTCTTTAGCGAGTCGCCGCCTGCAAGCCGGCCCATTTGCGCTTCAAACACAATGTTAACGTAAGGCGTTGGGTCATAAGTTAAATTCAAATGAAAGGATGGGGTGGTAGTTTGTGTTTGTGCATCGCCATACACCTGATTAAAACCGGCAGCAAAGCCTATTTCGTAATGCGAAAAATCAAACCCTATTTGCGCCCGTGTAATTAACGCGCTGCAACAAATCACAAAGGTTAAAAAGGTTGTTCTAAGTATATTTTTTATCATAATATGCGGGAGATGGCTAAAGATATTTACTTTAACTTATTTTAAGCTGATATATTTTATCGCTTGTACGGATATTTATCATATATCGTTTGGCTAAGTTAATAAAGTTAATGAATTTGAAAAATAAGGCTGAATTTATGCAGCGAAATGACGTTTAAAAACCCGGGGCTTAATTATGGCTAAAGCCGTTGTCTTTTTGTTTGTTTCTACCGTTCCTTTTAAGGAACGGCAAGGGATTTTAGAAGCATAGTCTTTCATATATTGCTGTTGGCTTTAGCCAACGGGTAAATTAAAGCAATAAAGATGGCTTTAGCCTCAATTATAAATATGCCTGGTTTTTTAAACGCGGTGTCCCTGTGAATTTATGCTCTTATTTTCAGCACGCGAATATAACGGGATGTGGCATTAATTTAAAACTTAATCAACTATTCAACTTAATCAACCAATTCATATATTTGGCGCACAAAATAAAAGAATCCTAAAATGTCAAAAATTAAAGTAGAAAATCCGGTAGTTGAACTGGATGGCGATGAAATGACCCGGATCATCTGGAAATTCATCAAAGACAAATTAATCTTTCCGTATCTCGATCTTGATATTAAATATTATGACCTTGGAATTGAGTATCGCGATGAAACCAACGACCAGGTAACCGTTGATGCCGCCAACGCTATTTTAAAATACGGCGTAGGCATTAAATGCGCCACTATTACCCCCGACGAAGCGCGTGTAACGGAATTTGGTTTGAAACAAATGTGGAAATCGCCAAACGGCACAATCCGTAACATTTTGGATGGTACTGTTTTTCGTGAGCCCATTGTAATGGCTAATGTTCCGCGGTTGGTACCCAACTGGACTGCGCCTATCTGTATCGGCCGTCACGCTTTTGGCGACCAGTACCGTGCAACTGATTTTGTGACCAAAGGGAAAGGTAAATTAACCATCACTTACACGCCTGAAGATGGCAGTGCCGAACAATCATTTGAAGTGTACAACTTTAAGGGTGATGGCGTGGCTATGGCGATGTACAATACTGATGAATCTATCAAAGGTTTTGCCCGTGCTTGTTTTAACCAGGCTTTGCTAAAAAAATGGCCTTTATACCTGTCTACCAAAAACACCATCCTTAAAAAATACGATGGCCGTTTTAAAGATATTTTTGAAGAAATTTATCAGAATGAATTTAAAATTGAGTTTGAAGCCAACCAGTTAACTTACGAACACCGTTTGATTGATGACATGGTAGCTTCTGCCCTTAAATGGCATGGCAATTTTGTTTGGGCCTGTAAAAATTATGATGGCGACGTGCAATCAGATACCGTTGCACAGGGTTTTGGTTCGTTAGGTTTAATGACCTCAACTTTGGTTACCCCTGACGGAACCGTTATGGAAGCTGAGGCTGCACACGGTACAGTGACCCGCCACTACCGCGACCACCAGGCTGGCAAGCCAACTTCAACCAACCCCATCGCTTCAATTTTTGCATGGACCCGTGGTTTGGAATTCCGTGGCTTACTGGACAACAACCAGGAGCTGATCAAATTCTGCAAGGCACTGGAAGAAGTTTGTATTGAAACTGTTGAAAGCGGCAAAATGACCAAAGATCTGGCCATCACCATCAAACCAAAAGTTGAACACGGTACCGATTATTTGTATACCGAAGAGTTTTTGGCTGCGATAGATGAGAATTTGAAAAAGAAATTGGGTAAATAATTATCCGATTTAATAATTTATTAAAGGTCCGCGTAGTTATTATGCGGACTTTTTTGTGAGCGTTTAATTATATTTGGATATGATGTTTACAGCAATTATTGAGCAAGGCGAAAGTGGTTGGCTGGTTGGCCAGATAAAAGAAGTTCCGGCCGCACTTTCCCAAGGTAAAAGCATTGAGGACTTAAAAGTAAATTTGCTTGATGCATTAGCGTTGGCATTAGACGTAGATAAAGAGATTGTGATGAATGTCGACTATTCATCCTTGCACCTATAATGTAAAACTCTTAACTTTGAGTATGGAATTAGTGTTGAAGAATATTAGCCCTAAGGATTATACCTTGATTTTTGACCTGGCTCACCGTTTAGGTATCCAGGTTGAAGAAAAACCTGATCATGCTTCGATAATTGAAGACTTAAGAGAGGCTGTTGAGGAAATTAAGATGGCCGAAGCTGGTAAATCAAAACTTCAAAATGCCCGGGATTTGATCAATGAGCTTTAAAGTTGAGAATACCGAGCGGTTTGCCAAAGAATTAAAGCGACTAATTAAAAAATATCCGTCTCTAAAATCCGAATTTATTGAATTAGTCGTCTCCCTTGAAAAAAATCCATTCCAGGGAATATCAATAGGCAATGGATTCTACAAAATCAGGATCGGCGTAGCAAGCAAAGGAAAAGGTAAACGCGGTGGAGCGAGGGCAATAACTTATGTAAAAGTCGTAGATGAAATAGTAACTCTCGCAACCATTTACGACAAATCAGAAAAAGAAGATATAGCGGAAAAAGAACTCAACTTAATTCTTCAATCATTCCTAAAATAAATAACAAATCAATATTATCATCTCCTGTACAAACAACAGTTTAATCTAACATCATGTCATCACTATATCCATTAAAATTCAAAACCATTTTTAAAGACAAGATCTGGGGCGGCCAGAAGATAAAGACATACCTGAACAAAGACTTTGGCGCACTGCCTAATTGCGGCGAGACCTGGGAAATTTCGGGCGTTAAGTCGGATGTTTCTGTTGTTGCCAATGGAGAGTTGGAAGGGCAATCACTGGCCGACTTGCTGGAGCAATATAAAGACGAACTGGTTGGCAAAAAGGTGTATGACCATTTTGGCAACATTTTTCCTTTGCTGATCAAATTTATCGACGCCAATGAGGATCTTTCTATCCAGGTGCACCCTGACGATGAATTGGGTAAAAAGCGTCATAATTCTTTCGGTAAAACTGAAATGTGGTATGTGATTGAAGCCGACCCCGGCTCAACCTTAATTGCCGGTTTTAATAAAGAACTTACCCAACAGGAATACCTGGATAAATTTAACAGCGGCCATTTAACCGATATTTTAAATAAAGAAGATGTAAAGGCCGGGGATGTGTTCTTTTTGCCTGCCGGAAGGGTACATACTATTGGCAAAGGCCTGCTGATCGCCGAGATCCAGCAAACATCGGATATCACTTACAGGATTTACGATTTTGACAGGGTAGACGACAAGGGCAACAAACGCGAACTGCATACCGAAGAAGCGTTGGCGGCCATTGATTACAAGCATTACCCGGAATATAAAACAACGTATCATCCCGAAGAAAACAAAACTATAAAGCTGGTGAGTTGCCCGTACTTTACCACCAACATACTGGATTTTACGGAGAGTACTGAAAAAGATTATTCGGGACTGGATTCGTTTGTAATTTATGTTTGTGTAGAGGGAGAATTCGTGGTAAAAAGTAACGGATCATACTACCCGGTAAAAATGGGCGATTGCATCCTGCTCCCAAAAAGCATCGACAAAGTAAAACTGGAAACAACTTCAGGCTTTAAAATATTAGAAAGCTATATTGAGTAAGGTGGTGAGTAGTGAGTGGTGAATAAGTCGGTAACTATGTCGCTGGCCAAATATTTTGCTCACCATTCACTATTGACAACTCACCATTCACTACCTGTTCTTTAATTCCCGCAGGGCATCGTTTGCTATCCATTTGGCGGCTTTGGTGTTTTGAAGCAGGATTTTGTTAGCGGTATCGATGGCAGCATGTTTTAAGGTATCATTTCTTTTCCCTATTTGACGCAAAGCCCAGTTTATTGCTTTTTTAACAAAGTTTCTTTCATCCAATGCCTCGCGTTCAATAACGGGTAACAGCGCTAAAAATGTTTCGTCATCAGCTTTTTTATGGTGAACCGCATATTCGGCCATTAATACAAAGCCTGCGCGTTTTACAAATTCTTGTTTTGCCAGGCTATATTGTAAAGCTTTTTCAATAGCGAATGGGGTTTTGTCGAACAAGTTACCGCAGGCCTGGTCGCATAGGTCCCACGAGTTAAAATCGCCAACCCATTTGTCCATCTGTCCGGTGGTAACCAGTTTAGGGTCGTCGATCATAGAAGCCAGGATCCTCGCCTCATGGATGCCGGTTTCCCATAGCGCCAAAGCCAGGTTGTGGTCTTTTTTAATTATTCCGGCGAGCTTTCTCAATTCGGGAATAGGGATTCCCAGGGCAGTATTAACCTCGATACCAAAACGTTTCATTCCCGCCAGGTTAGCCGGGTTTGATTGTTGTTTAAGCAGATCGATAATTTCTTCAGTATTTACCATAAAATCAGGCCGCGCAGCAGGTGCCGGTCAAAATTAATTTTAATAATGAAATTTTCGATTTTATTAATGGAAAAAGATCTGGTCAGCCGGGAAATCGCGTTTAAAAACTTGTCGCTTAATTGTGGCTAAAGCCGTTGTCTTTTGTTTGTTTTTGCCGTTCCTTAAAGGAACGGCAATGAATTTTAGTAGCATAATCTTTCATTCATTGCCGTTGGCTTCAGCCAATGGGTAAATTAAAGCAATAAAGATGGCTTTAGCCTCAATTATAAATATGCTTGGTTTTTTAAACGCGACTTCCCTGCCTGATCAGCTAACTGCTTAATCATTACACCAGTTTTATGGTAAACTTGGTGCCTACATTTACGGTACTGTCGAGTTTGATGGTGCCGCCGAGCGACTCGATCTGGTTGCGGGTAATAAACAGCCCTATTCCTTTTGCATCATGGTTTTGATGGAAGGTTTTATACATGCCGAAAACTTTGTCGCCATAACGCGCCATATCAATACCAACGCCATTATCCTCAAATATCATGTAAATATGCGGCCCGTCCTTAACTGTACGGCAGCTGATAACCGGTTGCCTGTCGGGGTGGCGATATTTTAAGGAGTTGGTTAGCAAATTCTGCATAATACTTTCCAGATATGCAGGTATGTAATTAATCACCGGACATTTGGTAAAGTCATATTCAATTTTAGCACCTGCGCTTTCAATATTACTTTGAAGCGCCGATGTTACATTTTTAAATACTTCTTCAAATTCAAGTGTCGTGCGGTCCTTGTCAATTTCGGTTTGTATCTTAACAATTTCATTCAGGTGGTCGATCGTGGTGATCAGACTGTTGCTGATTGATTTGATATGGGCAAATACTTCGGTACGGTCATCTTCCGATTCGCTTTCCTCAAATAAATTAACCATAAACTGCAAATTTCCGGTATTGGACCGCAGGTTATGGGATACGATATACGCGAAATTTTGGAGCCGTTTGTTCTGGTCGTTCAATAAGTTGATGGATGATTGTAAGGCCAGTCCCTTCTTTTTAATATTATCAATATCCTGAAAAATGCCCCGTATTTTTATGCATTTGCCAAAGTCGTCAATAATAGGCATGCCTTTGGCCCTCACCCATATCACATTATTCTTTGCTGTCCGCAACAGCAGTTCCATATCATAGGGTTTGCAAAACTTAACGGCGTTATCAATGGCCTCGTTTAACAGGGGGCGGTACTGGGGCTCAAAAAAACTGATGGCCTCCTCGATGCTTAATTTTACCTGGTCGTTAAGTTCATAAATATCAAAGGCTTCCTTTGAAAGGGATAAGTTCATGCCCATAACGTCAATTTCAAAACCGCTTACCTTGGCTATGGTACCGGTTTCGTTGAAAAAGAAATCATTTTGGGCAGCGCGTAAGCTTAAAAGCTTTGCCTGGTTAATATTGATAAGCGAACCGGTAAATTTGGGGCCATGGCCATTTTCCCATCGTTGGGTAGTACTCTCAAACCATTGGTACCCGGATGATTTGGTTAAAAGGCGGATCTGTACGGTATTGCTATTTTCGGGATTACGGGTATTAATAGCTTTAAGGAAAAGTGGTTTATCATGATGATAAAGCAGGTTCTCCAAAAAATAGTTGTAGGAACACTCAATCTCGCCCGGCTTATAGCCAAGTATGGTATAAAACCCCGCCGACCATTTAACATCTTTTGTAGTGATGTCAAATTCCCATATACCCGCATTAATATGATCAATTATCTGAGCAAGATGGGATGCATCGTCCGAATAAAAATTGTTCCCTTCCTCAATAGTCATATTAATAGTAGATTCATTTTGGTGTACCTATGTTGCCGTCTGATATAGAAAATTCTATGCCAAAACAAAAAACAGCCGGACACCAAGCCTCCCTAATACGTAATCGGGCCAAAATGGTTGGCAATATTTTATAAAATTCGGGGGCATTAATAAGTTTTTGCCGCTAAAACCGCATATTTTAATTATAGGCTGCAATTGTTTTACTGGTAGATATATGCCCATTTGATTACACTAAGGGTGTTTTAAGCGTGAAATGAGCCAACGTCTGTTACTTGAAAAATAATCCGGCACATTTTCAATCTCCTGTTTTTAGCTGCATAACCCCGGCATGAAAATAATGGCTAAGTTTTACGGGCGTGTTTAATTGCGCACCGGTATCCCGTTTACTTGTTTAAACAACAATTTAATCTTCCACAAATCGTGGACTGGAATACCCAATGCTAAATATGTAACCGGGTGCTTTTTTGATGGGGCAGACATGGCAGAATGAGATATTGATCAGCCGGGTATAACAACAAAAAAGGGCCCGGTAAAAACCCGGACCCTTAACTATTTATGCACAGAAAATATTATTGTATCTGGATGGTGCTTCTGAGCTTGCTGCCATCAGGGTAATAACCGGAAATGGTTAAAACGCCATGGTCAAGATGGCCTAACGCACGGTCCATATCATCAATGCTGGCGATAGGCTGTTTGTTGATCTGGGTGATTACTGATCCCACCGGAACTTCGGTATAATCAAACAAACCGCCGTCTCTTACCTGGGTAACCACTACACCCGCATTCACATGGAACTTGGCTTTCATTTCAGCATTAACCGGTACGAAGCTTGCGCCGATACGGTTAAATAATTCTTCAGCCGATTTTGTTACGGCTACTTTTGCAGGTGCCGGGTTATTGGCCTTTAAGGTAACGGTAAAGCTTTTTTCGTCGTTACCGCGTAACACCGTTAAGTGAATTTTATCACCCGGCTCCAAACGGCCTACACGTTCCTGCAAGTCAGATGATTCATATACTTTCGAGCCGTCAATTTTAGTGATGATATCGCCTTCTTTAATACCGGCTTGTTCGGCTCCGCCACCTGCTACTACTGCGTTTACGTATAAACCCGCAGTTTTATCGGTATGCAGCGCAGCAGCGGCATCTTCATCAAGTTCCCTGAAACTGATGCCCACATAACCGCGTTTTACTGCACCGAATTTTTGGATATCATTCAATACCTTTTTTGCAAGGTTAATTGGTATGGCAAAACCATAGCCTTCGTATGAACCGGTATGGGAAGCGATAGCCGAATTGATACCGATCAGTTCGCCATTGGTGTTTACCAGGGCTCCACCGCTGTTACCAGGGTTAATGGCTGCGTCTGTTTGAATAAACGACTCTATCGCCTGGTTCAGTTTTGGTGTCTGCTGGTATTGGGTACGGCCGAATGGGCTTTCCTGTTGCTGATTTTCTTCCTGCCCGATAATTCCGATATTACGGCCCTTGGCGCTTACGATGCCTGCGGTCACAGTCGACGTTAATTTAAATGGATTGCCTACTGCCAGCACCCATTCGCCAACCTTAACATTGTCTGAGTTACCTAATTTTACGATGGGAAGGTCGTGGCCTTCAATTTTAATCAGCGCAAGGTCAGTATTTGGGTCGGTACCAATTACTTTCGCTTTAAAATTCTGGTGATCATTGGTAACCACTTCAATTTTTTCAGCCTTGTCAACTACGTGGTTGTTGGTTACAATGTAACCATCCTGCGAAATGATCACGCCGGAACCGGATGCCATTTCGGGCGCCATTTGCGGCATGCGCTGGCCAAACATGTTGCCAAACATTTGCTGTAATTCGCTTTGCTGGTCGTTCGACTGACGGTTTGAATAAGTGGTGCGGATGTAAACTACACCAGGTGTTACCGCTGCCGCAGCTTCTGTAAAATCAACCTGCCCGGCCGATGATAAATTAGAGGCGGCAGGCGTTAAATGATTACTTGTTGCGTAATAAACTTTTTGCTGGTCCTCAAAGCTCAGGGAATGGGTATACTTATTTTCAACAATTTTATACCCTCCCAATGCTATTGCACCGCCAGCAAATGCTGTTAATAGTGTTAAACCAAACTTTTTCATCTTATTTATTCTTTTCTTTGCTAAGTTTATATTTTTTACCGATCAAATTTAATACCATATAGACGTCAAAATCAATAGTTAGTTATCATAAATGTTGTTAAATTTTGTTAAATTTAATCATATGATAACTTAAGCCTCACGAGATTATAAACACGGGGTTCGACAAAAAAAGATTTTAAACGTTTAAATTTTAACCGGTAATTTCTATATTAAAAATATTAATGAAGATACATTTTTATAAATACCAGGGAGCAGGAAACGATTTTATATTGATAGATAACCGTAAAAACGTTGTAGATCACCATCATCCGGCGTTGATTGCAAAGCTGTGCGACCGCAGGTTTGGCGTAGGGGGCGACGGGGCGATGTTCCTTCAAAACCGCGAAGGGTACGATTTTGAGATGGTTTATTATAACGCAGACGGGCAGCCAAGCAGCATGTGCGGAAATGGCGGCCGCTGCATTGTTGCCTTTGCTAAGTTCCTTGGAATTATTGACATAGAAACCAACTTTTTGGCAGTGGATGGCCCTCATTATGCCAAAATTTCAGCAGAGGGTGACTGGGTAAGCCTGCAAATGATAGATGTGGACACCGTTAATGCAGACGGCGACGCCTATGTATTGAACACCGGCTCGCCGCATTATGTAAAGCTGGTGGATGGTTTAAAGGAAAAAGATGTTTATAGCGAAGGTCATGCGATCCGTAATAATGATACCTACCGGGCAAAAGGAATCAATGTAAACTTTGTTGAACCCGCTGATGCCGGCTATTTTGTACGCACTTTTGAACGCGGTGTTGAAGATGAAACCTATGCCTGCGGTACAGGTGTAACGGCTGTTGCGCTTGCGATGGCCAAACACCAGCACCAAACAGGGCATATTACCACGCCTATAAAAGTGTTGGGTGGCGATTTAAACATCCGCTTTGATTATGACGGAGAAAAATATACAGACATATTTTTAGAAGGCCCTGCGGTAAAGGTTTTTGAAGGGGAAGTGGAGGTTTGATGGAAAAACAACTGCATTTTGCAGCAGGTTACTGCACAATGCAGTTGCGATAATATTGCAACTCGCGGTTGCAATATTTAAGGGCGATAAATTTGTGCAAGTGTCACTTGCACTTTTAAACACTGTTAATTTGTGCAACAGGCCGTTGCACAAATTTAAAAAGCAGATTATCAAGGCGTCATTGCGAGGAACGAAGCAATCTCTACACATGCTAATCACCATACCAAAATCTCAGGGTTACCTATCAGCCGCACTCCGGCCACCCATATATTATATTTTACCGACAGTTTGTTGCTCCGCCGATGGGCGGATCGTTTCTCGCAATGAGCGACAGGTGAGTAATTAAAATGGGCCGGTCAGCTCCTCCACCACCACCGGCTCATTAAAATTACTATACCGTATCCATTTCGGGATAACTTTAAAATGAACAATATGCGGCCAGGTTACTGCCCGTTCGCGGCCGTCGGGATAAACGGAAAAGTATATTTCTTTGTAACGGCCGGCATCATCACCGCTTAATTCAGTAGCTATTCCTTCGTACTGTACGGTGGTTTCATTATCCCAACCGATCACTATGGCCACATTTGGGTTGTGCAACAGGTTTTGGTATTTGCGGGATGTTTTAACGGTATCAAAAACAATCTCCAACTCCTCCGAAACAGCAAAGCCGATCAATGCGGCTTCCGGCTTATTTTTTTTGGATGTTGTAGAAATAACCGCCAATCTGTGCTGTTTGATGAAGTTATAAAGGAATTCTTTTGTCATTTATGCGAATCTTTAATCTAACTTACATTTAATAAACCAGTGAACCAATGAACCAGTGAACCAATAAACTACCCCATTGTTAACAAATATTTAACACAAAACATTTCCACTTACTGCAAATTCTGTTTACGTTTGAATTTTTTGTTGATGTAGCTTCTAATAATTTTTTTATCAGTTAGAATGTTACGCGTCGACAGCACAAAACCTTGCCAGCTCATTTATGCCATTGCCCGGCACGAATATTTGTCGTATGTTATTGAGCCGCACATTGTTCAGTTGAATCCAAACGGCGAGTTTTCATTAACACACCAGCGTTTATTCTCTAACACCGCAAAGGAATTTTCAACCTGTCTTGATGATACCGACCTTAAACTGGTAAAGATACTGGAGGAGATGGAGCAGGGCAACCTGATCAAAAAATTCTATAAAAAGCCCATCCGCCCGTTCGAGTTTTTTACCAAGATCTTTAATGAGCAGCTTTTTGATACCATCCGCCCAAAAATTGAAAAGCGCATGGCCGAAGCGCTGAACCTGCTGGCAGATAAACCGCTTTACCTGATGAGCAAAGAGGGGTACCCGGCCGAGAAAAAATTGCAGATAGCCACTGAAGCAGCAACCGTGTTATTCCATTTCAGGCGGGATGAGCAGGAGATCAGGTATTTCCCTACCATTAAATACCAGGGGATGCGCATTGAGTTTATGTTTAAAAATGCTGAAGTAATTTGCAACCACCCCGCCTGGATGCTGCTGGATGATACCCTTTATTATTTTGAAAAGGAGATTGAAGGCAAAAAACTGGTGCCTTTTTAAATAAACGCTACATCGCCATTCCCCGCTCGTCGGAAAAGTCATACTTTGAAAAATTTGTGGCGCCGCTTATCGAGAAGCACCATGTTTATGCAGAAGGCTTTACCATCAACACCGAAAAATATAATGCGCACCCGGTTTTAAAGCCTATTTATATTGAAGGCGGCACCTCGCAGCTGCAATTGTTTTTTAAATATGCCGGTTATGTTTTTTCCTATGGCGATGAAAGGCATATTTCGGTACGGATGGAGAATGACGGGGATGATTATACCTTTCACCGCATCAAACGTTCGGTGTTGTGGGAAAAAAACAAATTCCAGCAGCTGGAACAAATGGGCCTGAAAACAGCGTCCTCGTTATTTAAAAACCTGGAAGTGGATTTGCCGGATGACGATGCCGATCGTTCATTTTCGATATTTGAATGGATCAACCAGCATTACGAAGTTTTGCTGGAAGAAGGTTTTGAAATTGAGCAGCCCGAATCAAGCGGACAAAAACGCTATGTATTCGGCGGCACCAAGATCGACCTGGAGGTTAGTGAAAATAACGACTGGTTTGATATCAATGCCATTGTGTATTTTGGCACCTACCGCATCCCGTTTATCCAGCTAAAAAATCATATCCTTAACCATAAAAAGGAATTTGTTTTGCCTTCGGGAGAAATTGCGGTGATTCCCGAAAAATGGTTTTCGCAATATGGTAACCTGCTGCACTTTACCGAGGGTGGCAATCACCTGAAACTCCGCAGGCATCATATAGGCCTGGTAAATGATTTGTTTGAAGGGGAGATGGCCAATGTATCCATGGGGCGCAAACTGCAGCGGCTAACAGACTTTGAAACGCTGCCCGAAGTGGATATGCCTTTAAATTTTAACGGGCATTTGCGTCCGTACCAAAAGGCTGGTTATAACTGGTTCCATTTTTTAAAGGAGTATCATTTTGGCGGCTGCCTTGCGGATGACATGGGGCTGGGTAAAACCATACAAACGCTGGCGTTACTGCAAAAAAACAAAGAAGATGCGGAAGCGGCCGGGGGTAAATGTACCTCGCTGGCCATTATGCCAACTTCGCTCATCTATAATTGGCTGGCCGAAGCTAAAAAGTTTGCGCCTCAACTAAGGTTGATGGTACATACAGGAACATTCCGGTATAAATCGCCGGAGGTTTTCAGCAATTACGACCTGGTGATCACTACCTATGGCATCAGCAGGATAGATATTGAGCTGTTTAAAGCGTACTTTTTTGATTATGTAATCCTTGATGAGAGCCAGAACATCAAAAACCCGTCATCCAAATCATTCCAGGCGGTAAGGCAGTTAAAATCGAAATATAAGCTGATCTTAAGCGGTACGCCTGTAGAAAACTCAGTGAACGACCTGTGGACACAAATGTCTTTCATTAACCCTGGCCTGCTGGGCATTCAGCAATTTTTCATGAATGAGTTTGTAACGCCTATTGAAAAGAAAAAGGACGAAGATAAGGCCCGCAAACTGCAGGCGCTGATAAAACCTTTTGTAATGCGCCGCACCAAGGAACAAGTAGCGACCGAACTGCCGCCAAAAACCGAAAACTTATTTTACTGCCAGATGAGCGAAGAGCAATCGGCAGTTTATGAGCAGGTGAAATCGGAATACCGGAACGAGTTATTGAAGAGTTTGGATGATGGTACTTTCCCTAAAAAACAGATCCAGGTATTGCAGGGGCTGATCAAACTGCGGCAGATCGCCAATCACCCCATCATGATCGACAGTGAATATGAAGGTGATTCGGGCAAGTTTGAGAACGTGGTGCATACCCTGTCCAACGTATTGGACGGCGGGCATAAGGTGCTCATATTTTCGCAGTTTGTAAGGCAGCTGAATATTTACCGGGAATATTTTGATACCGAGGACATCCCTTATGTTTACCTGGATGGCAGCACGCAAAACCGTGGCGATGTGGTCAAACAATTCCAGGAAGACCCGAAAACACGCGTGTTCTTAATCTCGATCAAAGCGGGTGGGGTAGGGCTGAACCTTACCGAGGCCGATTATGTTTTCATCCTCGATCCATGGTGGAACCCGGCTGTTGAACAACAGGCTATTGACCGTACGCACCGCATCGGCCAAACTAAAAACGTGTTTATCTATAAATTCATCACCAAAGATTCTGTTGAGGAAAAGATCCTTGCCCTGCAGCAGCGCAAACTCAGCGTAGCCCGCGCGCTCATCACCACCGAAGAAAGCTTTATCAAATCGCTTTCGGTGGAGGATATTAAGGAGATTCTTGGTTGATTTCGGATTTTTCACTATTGTTTGTTTTCAACGGTGTTCAAGATGGCTACGCCGTTTCGGATGTTCGATTTCGGATTTGTTTTTACTGCGAATTTACTACTGAACATATCTTTTATCTGTGAATAAAAATAACGTGTATTTTTCGTATCTTTAAGTCTAACTCTTAACCAATGTCAGCCCAAAAAGAAGTTTTTGATCGATTTCTTCAATTCATTTCATCAATGATTGCACACCCGTCAATGTACGGCGTTTCTAACGTTGAAGGTATCAATGTCTTTATTTGGGGTTTCCTTTGCGCCTGCAGAAACGGGATGGCGAAATGGTTGAAGCGTTTTGCGCTGGGTTTACAGATTTTTTAAATGATGAATTTGCAGAAGATTTTGTTAAAAAGGGAGATTTTGCTTGGCATCGGTTAATTCGATTTTATTCAGGAGGCGATTCACATTCAATTCAATTATTTGGCTACCAGTTTGAAAAATTTCTTATCTCATTTAAAGAAATTCATTATCTCACTTAAGAGTCCAGACTTCCGAAGTTTTCAAAACTTCGGAAGTCTTTTAGGAGTTGTTTGGATTTCGGATTTAGATAAGCCGATCAATCATTCTATATCCATATATGATAAAATAATAAAATTGCCAGACTCAGCACAAACACAATGATGCCCAAATAAAATATTCTTTTTCCATGCATCCTGTCCGTTTCGCTGTATCCGAAAACACGTTCTCCGTCGGGTAATGTTTTTTTATAAGACGACAGGTGCCACCCAATAAAAACTCCTATTGCGCTAACAAAAAATGGCAAAATAACGCCGCCAAGTGCAATTACATAACCAATGATTATCCAGGTAAGCTGGGATTCTTCCGGCTTTTTTAATTCTTCTATCCTTTCCCCTTGTATTGTGGCTATCTTTTGCTCGCTGATCTCTTTTCCTCTTTCGGCAAGCAGTTTGCGGGCGAGTACAACATCAAAGGCGCTCCATTCATCAGCTTTGGTTACCACCTCCATTAATTCATCATCCGTAAAACTGAAGAGGTAATAGTCTTTTTCAACCTCATCGGTATTGGCTTCCTCGTTTTGCTTTAACAGCTCATTTACCGTTTCAAAATCTTCGCTTTTTATTTTAACGGCGTAATATTTTGCTTCGTTGCTCATTACTAATGAAGGGTCAAATCCGGTAGATTCCTCTTCAATAGTATATTCAATTTGATGCAGTTCCAGTTGCTCAGCCAGTTCATCTGCCAAAGCCGGATCGTTAAATTTTTGATAGGTGATAAAATCAGGGTCCATGTGATAATTGGTAAACTGAACGTTGGTATGCAGGGTGAAAGTTATCACTTATTAAATTACAATCCAAGCTATAGATTTTTCCTTATAACATCAGTGCAATCAAAAAATAATCGGTGAAATCCCTTAATAAAATCAAACAAAAATATCCTAATATTGGTTGTTCAAACATTCATCAAAAACAAAACCGTCATCCCGGAAATATTGATCAACATGAAAAAGTATTTGCTCGTAACCCTTTTGATCTCGTGCAGCGCAATGGCCTTCGCCCAAAGTAAAATGGCCTGTTGTGCCAAACCTTCGGCCACCAAACAGTTTGCCATGCTGGCTGCTGATAAAAAGTTTGTAATGGCACACCCGCTGCCCTTAAAATTTCATTTTCAAAGTGATATCGGCAAGCCTATTACCTACAATACCGCTGACGGCAAAACAGCAGGCGCCTTTTTCTTTAAAGCAAAAAGGCCAACCAATAATTACCTGTTGGTGGTGCATGAATGGTGGGGCCTGAATGATTGGGTGAAAAAAGAATCGGAGAAATTATACAATGACCTGGGTAATGTAAACGTAATTGATGTTGACCTGTACGATGGCAAAGTAGCCACCACCCGCGAGGATGCCGGAAAATTTATGCAAACTGTAAAAGACGACCGGGCCCAGGCCATCATTAAGGGCGCTATTGCCTATGCTGGACCCAATGCGCGCATAGCTACCATTGGCTGGTGCTTTGGCGGCGGCTGGAGCTTACAGAGCTCCCTGCTGGCTGGTAAACAAGCGATAGCATGCGTAATGTATTACGGCATGCCTGAGCAGGATGTAAACAAATTAAAAACCCTTAATTGCGATGTGTTAGGCAACTTTGCCGCCAAAGACGGATGGATCAATCCCAAAGTGGTTGCCCAATTTGAAGAAAACATGAAAACTGCAGGAAAAAAAGCAACTGTGCACGAGTACGAAGCCGACCATGGCTTTGCCAACCCAAGCAATCCTGTTTATAACAGCAAAGCCACAACCGAAGCGTATAATTATACTTTGGCGTTTTTAAAGCCGAGGCTTAAATAGGATTTAGTCCATAGACAATGGTCCATAGTCCATAGCCAGCGCCGTCTTATTACAGCATACTTCCATGGTCCATGGACTATGGACTATCGACTTCAATTCGTAACATTGCACAAAAAATATTCTGCCTTTTGACTGCCCGCGCTAAAAAACTGTTCTCCTACCTGCTTAAGCTTAGCATCATCGCCCTGGCATTTTGGTATGTGTACCACAGTATCCTTAAAAACAATAATAACATTCATAATTTCCATGTGCTGGTAGCGCAAATCACCTATACCAGGGTGGCTATTACCTTAACGGTTATTGTAGTGCTGATGGTGATAAACTGGCTGCTTGAATCGTTAAAATGGTGGTTCCTGATGCGCGAACTGCACCCAATTTCTGTATGGCGGGCCATCGAGTCGGTATTTTGCGGTTTAACGTGGGCGGTGTTTACGCCCAACCGGCTGGGTGAGTACGCAGGCCGCATTATGTTTTTGCCCAACCGAAAGCGCATTCACGGTGTATTTTCGATGGCTGTTGGGTCTTTCGGGCAAAACGTAATTACCAATGTTTTGGGTGCCGGCGCCTCTGTATGGTTTGTATATTCGTTTTTGCACCCCGATAATTGGCTGATGCTGGGTATTACGGTGGTTGCCGCAGGCTTTATGGCGATCATGCTCGTTTTCTATTTCAATATCCGGTGGATGGTGTCGCTTTTAAACAGGGTTAAATTCCTTAAAAAGTTTCACCGCTTTTTTGATATCATGGGGAAGTACAACTTTACCGAACTATTGGATATTATGTGGTTTTGCCTGGCCCGCTTCCTGGTGTTCACCTTCCAGTATTACCTGATCATTCACCTGCTGATCCCCGAAATACCCATTTGGGAAATGTCACTGATGATGTTTGTGTTCTTCTTTATCCAGTCGGCTATTCCTTCACTGGATTTTCTGGATATCGGAGTGCGCAGCGTTACCGCTAACGCTATATTTGGCTATGTTACCAACCAGCATATTGCTGTTATCGTAGCCGTTTCTATTATTTATATCATTAACCTTATTATTCCTGCTATTTTAGGGTCTGCATTTGTATTTAAATTAAAATTCTTTGATCGCACTGCTTAGTATTATATCGTTGCTGCTTACAGCATTATTCCTGTCGGTGCTCATCTATCTTATCATAGGATGGAGGGCCGTAAAAACACCGCAAATTAAACTTTCGGGCTATTCAACAAAAGTTACCGTGCTGATCGCTGCCCGGAATGAAGAAGAAAAAATCCATTTAACCATTGAGGACATCCTGGCGCAGGATTATCCGAAGGCGCTTACAGAGATCATTATTGTTGACGATCATTCCACCGACCGCACCTCTGCGATCATCAGCAGCTATGCAGACCGTGGCGTTAAACTTTTACAGCTAAAGGAAGACAAGCCTTTAAATTCATACAAAAAGAAAGCGATCGCCGAAGCCATAAAACTATCAGGAGGCGACCTGATGGTGGCAACCGACGCGGACTGCCGCATGGGTAGGCAATGGCTTTCGTCCATCGTGGGGTATTTTGAGCTGCATAACCCGGTAATGATCTCGTCCCCGGTGAGTTATTTTGAAGAAAAGAGTTTGTTTGAGCGCATGCAGGCGCTTGAGTTTTACAGCCTTATTGCTACCGGCGGTGCATTTATCGGCAATGGCCATGCTTCAACCTGTAACGGGGCAAACATAGCCTACAGGAAAGATGTTTTTTATGAAGTAGGCGGCTTTAAAGGGATTGATGACCTTGCCTCGGGCGATGACGAACTGCTGCTGCAAAAAGTTGCCGTAACCTACCCGGGGAAAATTGGTTTTTTAAAACATTACGAGGCGGTTGTATTCACCCATGCCAAGCCCAATCTTAAAGAGTTTATGCAGCAAAGGCGCAGGTGGGCATCAAAATCAGTAAAATACAAGGATAAAAAATTGTGGCACTGGTAGTGGGCCTTTGGCTTTTCAATGTATCGGTATTGCTGAATTTTGTGGCCGGCTTTTATGACCGTACATTTTTTGCGGTTCTTGGGACGCAGCTTTTATTGATGATGCTGTTTGAACTGATGCTGCTATGGCCGGTGACTAAGTTTTTCAGGAGGCAGAGATTATTGCAACTCATCGTGATCTCTATCCCCTTATATGTGCTGTATTTTGTTTACATCGGTATGATTGGCAACAAAGGCAAATATTTATGGAAGGGGAGGATGGTAAGGTAATGCTAAACAGCTAAGGCTGATATTATTCCTCATATAACCGTTGCCTGCCTCGCGTTAAATCATCCCCGGGTTTACTTTAAACAGTTTGGCGGGCAACTCTACCAGCATGGCTTCTTCGCGGTTTTTGATCCTAAAGCGCAGGGCGCAGTTTTTTTACAGGGGAATAATGGTTGTAAATATTGATGTCCTTTCGGCATTTTTACTGCAATACAAGCCAGGCTATGATTTTGTAAAAATTAACGGACATGGATACGGAAGTGTATATCGGGGGGATAAAAAGTTTAAAGGTGCCGGGGTTCAAAAATGAGGATCCTGGCTTAGAGAAAACCTTGTTGGCGGTTAAGTTGAATGGAAAATGACGTAGCTATTTACGATATTTCTTTTTGGGGTTCCTGCTGGTGTGAAATATTGACGTAATGTAGATTACATTCTTTTTAGGGTAAATTTTGTAAACAACCAAATAGGGGAAATCTTCGGTTTTGCCTTCCCTGGTATCGTATGCTTTATTTGCAAAAATCAGCGGGTGTTTATCAATAGCGTCAATTAATTTTTTAACAGAGTTTTCGAAACGATCGCCTAAACCAGGTTGTCGCTCCTCGTACCATTTGTAAGCTTCAAAATACTCCCGATAGGCTTTTCGGTAAAACTTAATGACAAAACTCATTTATGCTTAGCCTTAAATTCGGCACGGGCTTTCATTTTTACCTCGTCCCATGACAGCCCTTCATCATTCCCATTCTCGATGTCATCCAAACGGCTTTTCAACTCCCTTAAGAAATCTTCATCTTCCCAGGGATCATATTTTTCAGCAATTTGATCTTCAAAAATTGAATAAACTGCTTTTACCTGCTTGTCATCGGCAGTATCAATCAGGCCGTGCAGTTTTTCCCTTATCGTCGCCGTTGTCATAGTTTAATTTTATATAACAAATTTAATTATTCGTTATAACAATGGCAAATTATCGGAAGAGTATTGCAAATGGGAGTTTCGAACCATTTTCAATACTT
The DNA here is from genome assembly GCF_002355435.1 of Mucilaginibacter gotjawali. Classification (NCBI taxonomy): domain Bacteria; kingdom Pseudomonadati; phylum Bacteroidota; class Sphingobacteriia; order Sphingobacteriales; family Sphingobacteriaceae; genus Mucilaginibacter; species Mucilaginibacter gotjawali. Next base: position 4,013,036 of record NZ_AP017313.1, on the reverse strand, counting down.
CAAATCACCTAATTCAGCACCGGGTGCAAATTGGTCAGCGTAAAAATATCCGCCATCAAATCATCGCTTGGGTTTACCAGTTGTCATTTCTCCCTACGGTCGAAATGACAATCTTTTTAATTCAGCACCGGCTGCACATTGGTCAGCGTAAAAATATCCGCCATTAAATCATCGCTTGGGTTTACTTTAAAAGATTTGGAGGGCAGCTCCACCAGCATGGCTTCTTCCCGGTCTTTAATCATAAACCGCAGGGTGCAGTTTTTTACCGGGTAACGCTGGTTGTTGATATTGATCGCCTCCTGTATGTTTTCCAGCAGCTGACTGTTCAGCGCATTTAACTCCAGGCATACGGTTAGTGATTTGGTGAGCTTGTCGCGCATTTCCGAGAGCAGGCTCATCGTCAGGATCTTCATATCCCAGTTATCCTTCTGCCTGAATTTCTCTTCAATAACACCTTTTAAATGCAGGAAATAGCCATCCACCAGCAGGTTGCGGAATTTCACGTAGTCATCGCCAAATAAGGCAAACTCATACGATTCATTATAATCCTCCAGCACAAAAGTGCCAAATGGTTTGCCGTTCTTGGTCATTTTATGCTGAACGTTTCCTACCAGTCCGCCAATGCAGATCTCGCCCCGTTTGCGCAGGTTGGCAAAGGCGTTCATGATCTCTTCGCCGCCCTCGCCTGATCGTGCTTTCTGCATGTTTTTCAGGTCGCTGATGTTGCTGTTGCAAAACCTTTCCAGCTCAACCTTGTAATTATCCAGCGGGTGACCTGTGAGGTACATCCCGATCACTTCCTTTTCGTATTTTAGTTTCTCGATCAGCGCCCATTCTTCTGCCTCGGGCATGGCAGGTTCAGGGATAAAGGAATTCATTGCCCCGCCGCCAAATAGCGAGGATTGCGAGCTGTTTTGCGAGTTCTGGTAATCATTGGCGTATTTGATCAGGCGCTCAATACCGGTTAATACGCCGTTATCTGTTTTGGCAAAAAACTGTGATCTTTTTAAGCCAAACTCATCAAAACCACCGCCATAAACCAGGTTTTCATACGCTTTGCGGTTTACGCTGCGGGTGTTTGACCGCTGTGCAAAATCATATACCGATTTATAAGGCCCGCGTTCATTGCGCTCTTCAATAATACTCTCCACCGCTTTTTCGCCAACACCTTTCACCCCGGCAAGCCCGAAACGGATCTGGCCTTTTTTATTAGCGGCAAATGCCATGGCAGACTCATTGATATCCGGTCCCAATACCTCAACGCCCATCCTGCGGCATTCTTCCATAAAAAAGGTGATCTTTTCCATGTTGTTCTGGTTGTTTAAAACCGCAGCCATATATTCGGATGGATAATGCGCCTTTAAATAAGCAGTTTGGTAAGCCACGAAAGCATAACAGGTAGAGTGCGATTTATTGAAGGCATATTGGGCAAATGCCTTCCAGTCGTTCCAAATTTTGGTGAGTTTATCTTTAGGGTGGCCCTTTTCGGCAGCGCCGTTCATAAACTGGGCCTCCATCTTGTTCAATACCTCTATCTGCTTTTTACCCATCGCTTTCCGCAAAACGTCGGCATCGCCTTTGCTAAAGCCGGCCAATTTTTGCGAGAGAAGCATCACCTGTTCCTGGTAAACGGTAATCCCGTAGGTTTCGCCCAGGTATTCTTCCATATCAGGCAAGTCGAACGTGATCGGCTCGCGACCATGCTTACGACTGATAAAGTTGGGGATATACTCAATCGGTCCCGGGCGGTAAAGCGCGTTCATGGCGATGAGATCCTCAAACTTATCGGGCTTCAACTCCCGCAGGTACATTTGCATCCCGTCACTTTCAAACTGGAAGGTACCGTTGGTATCGCCGCGCTGGTAAAGCTCAAAGGTCTTCTGGTCATCCAGCGGGATGTAGTCAATGTCAATAGTTACATCATGGTTTTGTTTGATCAGCCGCAGGGCATCTTTCAAAATGGTAAGGGTTTTCAATCCCAAAAAGTCCATCTTGATAACCCCGGCATCCTCAATCACCCTGCCATCATATTGGGTAACCAGCAGGTCGGAGTCTTTTGCTACCGCGACAGGAACAATGTCGGTTAAGTCATAAGGGGCGATGATGATCCCCGCAGCATGTACGCCGGTATTACGCACCGAGCCTTCCAGCTTTTCCGCTTCGCGCAGTACCTGGGCCTTCAGGTCGTTCCCTTTTAAGATCTCTTTTAGTTCGGGTACCTGTTCAATGGCTTCTTTTAGCGTGATGCCCAGGGTATCCGGTACCAGTTTTTTAATAGCGTTCACATCAGACAGGGGCATATCCAGCACCCTGCCAACATCCTGGATACTGGTACGGGCAGCCATGGAGCCATAGGTGATGATCTGGGCCACCTGGTTTTTGCCGTATTTATCAACTACGTAGTCAATAACTTTCTGCCTGCCTGCATCGTCAAAATCCGTATCAATATCGGGCATTGACTTACGGTCGGGATTCAGGAACCTTTCGAACAGGAGGTTGTATTTCATCGGGTCGATATTGGTGATCCCGGTGCAATAAGCCACCACCGACCCTGCCGCCGAACCACGCCCCGGGCCGATAAACACGCCCATATCACGCCCGGCCCTGATGAAGTCGGCTACAATTAAAAAGTAACCGGCAAAGCCCATGGTGCGGATGGTAAACAGCTCAAAGTTGATCCGCTCCTCCGTTTCCGGGCTGATATCGATATAACGTTCTTTGGCACCCATAAAGGTGAGGTGCTTCAGGTATTCCCACTGGTTAAGGGTATCCGAATCCGGCGTGGTCTCGCTGTGGATCTTAAATTCTTCGGGGATAACGTAGTTGGGCAGCAGGATATCGCGCTTTAGCTTTAACACTTCAACCTTGTCAACGATCTCATTGGTGTTATCTAACGATTCAGGCAGGTCGTTAAATAGCTGCCCCATTTCGGCCTGCGTTTTAAAATAAAACTGGTCGTTAGGGAAACCGAACCTGTAGCCTTTGCCGCCTTCCTCATCGGTTGCAATAGGGGTGCTCTGCATATCGCCGGTGTTTACGCAAAGCAAAATATCGTGCGCGTTGGAGTCCTGCTGATCTACATAGTGTGAATCGTTAGAGCAGATTATTTTAACATTATATTTTTTGGCGAATTTGAGCAATACAGCATTTACGGTATTTTGCTCGGGGATATCATGGCGCTGCAGCTCGATATAATAATCCTCGCCAAACAGGTCGAGCCACCATTTAAATTCTTCTTCGGCTACTGCTTCCCCATCGCGTAAAATTGCCTGCGGTACGGAGGCACCGAGGCAGCAGGTAGTAGCAATAATGCCTTTATGATGTTTTAGTATTAATTCCTTATCAATGCGGGGCCATTTGCTGTACAGACCCTCCATGTAACCATAGGAGCATAGCTTAACCAGGTTTTTATAGCCTTCGGGGTTTTTAGCCAGCATCAGCTGGTGATACCGTTTGTCCTTTTTTTCCTTGGTGAATTGTTTTTTATGGCGATCATCCACCACGTAAAATTCGCAGCCTACAATGGGCTTTACATTGTGCTTGCCAGCTTCTGCCACAAACTTAAACACACCGAACATGTTGCCATGGTCGGTAATAGCCAGTGCTTTCATGCCATCCGCAGCTGCTTTTTTATACAGTTTTGATATATCAGCAGCGCCGTCGAGCAATGAGAACTGGGTATGTACGTGTAAGTGCGAAAAATCCGGCATGATGTTTTTATCCCTTTTTAGAAGATAGCAAAGTTAGGGTGAATTTCGGGTTTTGGATGTTCGATTTCGGATTTGTGGAGAAAAAATGCTGATTTTAATAACTAATTTTTGGCGGACAGTGACTCAATCTTACACCGCTATTTTATCAAAATGCCGGATTATACTACGATCTATTTTTCTTTCGGCATGCCACAGTTCATAATTGTTTTGAAGGTTAACCCAAAACTGAGTTGTGTTGCCAAAAGCTTCTGATAATTTAACCGCAAGCTCCGGACTGATCCCTAAATGCCCATTAATTACAGATGATAAATTAGCCCTTGCCATATTTAATCCTTTAGCTACTTCAGTAATAGTTAAGCCGCGTTCAGCAATAAACATTTCTTTTAATATTTCCCCGGGGTGAGATGGGGGCAGTCCTCTTTTTAACATAATTCCTCCTTTAATGATAATCTACGTAATCAACATCTAAAACGACGGTAGATTTAACCCGCCCATGCAACAACATTGTTTAAGTTGCCATAAAAAACCTGGTTGGGGCAGGGAAATCGCGTTTAAAAAACCAAGCATATTTGTAATTGAGGCTAAAGCCATCTTTATTGCTTTAATTTACCCGTTGGCTGAAGCCAACGGCAATGAATGAAAGATGATGCTTCTAAAATTCATTGCCGTTCCTTTTAAGGAACGGCAAAAACAAACAAAAAACAACGGTTTTAGCCACCATTAAGCGACAAGTTTTTAAATGCGATTTCCCAGATGTTTAGGATTAAAGATATGTAATTTTCGAATTTTTGCCCCATTTGGTTTGACTTAATTTTTTCTTTTCCCAATTCCGTCTTCCAGCCTTCCCGACTTTCGGACTAAATCCTATCTTTGCCGATTATTGTTGCGTTATAATGAAGATATCCTATAATTGGCTGAAAGCGTTTATTGATACAGATAAAACCCCTGAAGAGATCTCGACGATTTTGACAGGTACCGGTTTGGAAGTGGAGAGCCTTGAAAAAGTTCAGCCTATCCCTGGCGGGCTGGAAGGTTTGGTAATTGGTTACGTGAAAGAATGTACCCAGCACCCCAATGCCGACCGCTTGAAAGTGACTAAGGTAGATGCGGGCACCGGCGAAGACCTGCAGGTTGTTTGCGGAGCCAGTAATGTTGCCGCCGGGCAAAAAGTGGTTGTTGCCACCGTGGGCACTACCGTTTATCCAACCATTGGCGAACCTTTTAAAATAAATAAATCAAAAATAAGGGGCGAAGCATCTGAAGGGATGATCTGTGCCGAGGATGAGATAGGCCTTGGTACCGACCATGCAGGTATTATGGTACTGGATGAAAATGCCGTTGTCGGAACTCCTGCCAAAGCTTATTTTAAAATAAACGACGACTATCTGTACGAGATCGGCTTAACGCCAAACCGCGCTGATGCTGCTTCGCATTTGGGTACGGCAAGGGATATTGCCGCTTTTTTAAAGATCGCGGTAAAAAGACCTGATGTATCCGCATTTAAGGTTGATAGTACTAATCGTACAATCAAAGTGATCGTAGAAAACGAACAGGCCAGCCCAAGATATTCGGGGGTGACCATTTCAGGGGTGGAGGTAAAGGATTCGCCTAAATGGTTGAAAGAGCGTTTGGCGGTGATAGGCATCCGTTCTATCAACAACATTGTAGATGCTACCAACTATGTTTTGCACGACCTTGGGCAGCCCCTGCATGCCTTTGACGCCGATGAAATAGCAGGTGATACAGTGATCGTAAAAAACTGCCCTGAAGGAACTTTATTTAAAACTTTGGACGAGGTAGAGCGCAAACTTTCTGCCGACGACCTGATGATCTGCGATGCGGAAAAACCAATGTGCATTGCAGGGGTGTTCGGCGGGATAGGATCAGGTGTTAAAGCAACTACCAAAAACATATTTTTGGAGAGCGCTTATTTTAACCCGGTATCCGTTCGCAAAACTTCCAAACGTCACGGTTTAAAATCCGATGCCTCTTTCCGGTTTGAGCGCGGCACAGATCCTAACATGACTGTTTTTGCCTTAAAAAGAGCTGCTTTGCTGATACAGGAAATAGCAGGCGGGAAAATATCGTCGCAGATTTCGGATAATTACCCGAACCCTGTTGCGCCGTTTGAAGTTGACGTTACTTATAAAACTATTGACAGGCTTATTGGTAAAGCAATCCCTCACGATGAAATAAAAGGCATCCTGAAAGCTTTGGAAATGGAGATCGTAAACGAAACAAGTGAAGTGCTCTCACTAAAGGTGCCGCCATATCGTGTTGACATCACCAGGGATGTGGATGTGGTGGAAGAGATCCTGCGGATTTACGGTTACAATAATATTGAGATCCCAACACAGGTAAGGGCATCGTTAAATAATTCGCAGCGGCCCGAAAAGGATTCGGTACAAAGCCTTATATCCGATTTGCTGACCGCCAACGGTTTTAACGAGATCATGTCGAACTCGCTAACCAAATCCGCCTATTCATCTAACCTGGATACTGCGGTAAAGATTTTAAACCCTTTGAGCAACGACCTGGATGTGATGCGCCAGAGTATGCTATTCTCTGGGCTGGAAGCCATCGCGTATAATCAAAACCACAAAAATCCAGACCTGAAGCTTTATGAGTTTGGAAAGGTTTATTCGGTTGAAGAGGAAAAATACATCGAGACCCAGCGGTTCGCCGTTTTCATCACAGGATCGGATGTTGCTGCGCAGTGGAATCAAAAAAGCAAGCCTGCTTCTTTTTATAATTTAAAAGCTGTGGTTGATGGTGTGCTTGCAAAAATCGGTATCAGCGACATTTTAGTGGAGGATGCTACCTGTAAAAAGCTTGCTTATGGTTTGCAATATAAGCTGAACAATAAACAGCTGGTTAAATTCGGCTCGGTAGCAGCTGAAGCCCTGAAAAAGACGGACGTTGATAAGGAAGTTTTTTATGCCGATTTTAATTTTGATATGATCCTGAAACAGGTGCGTAAAAACAAAATTGTTTATGCCGAGATCTCAAAATTCCCGGCAGTAAGGCGCGACCTTTCCATGCTGATCGATAAAAACGTAACTTTTGGTCAGTTAAAACAGATCGCCCAGAAAACAGAACGTAAATTATTGCAGGATGTAAATGTGTTTGATGTTTACCAGGGCGACAAACTCCCGGCAGGCAAAAATCATACGCGTTAAGCTTTATTTTGCAGGACAGTGAAAAAACGCTCACCGATAAAGCGATCGACGGCATTATGCAAAAATTAATTTACAACCTGGAGAAGGAATCAGGAGCGGAGATAAGGAAGTAGTTGATTAAGTTGATTTGGTGAGTTGTTGATTGAGTTTTAATATTTATTTAATATATTTCGACTTTAAATTTAATGTGTTGTAAAATAAAATAACTTCATCTAACTCAATCAACTTAATACAACCCAATCAACTAAAATACAATGGCCCTAGCAGAGCAATTAACCCGTATCGTAAATAGAACAGAGCACTTAATTGAGCTTTGCGGTGCTTTGCAGGAGGAAAACGACTTGTTGAAACTGGAGAGCGAGGCGCTGTCCGTAGCGCTGGAAGCCAGTAAAAATAAGACCAAAGAAGTGGAGGAAAAGCTCCGCGCTTTGAAAATGGCGAGATCTTTTTCAGAAACAAATGAAAAAAGTCTTGACATAAAGCAAAAAATTAACGAATTTGTGCAAGAAATTGATAAGTGTATTGTATTATTGAAAAAATAGTACAAATAGTGAAAAGCTCAGATGGGAGAAATCTCCATAAAAATAAATATTGCTGACAGAGTTTACCCATTAAAGGTAAACATGGAAGAGGAAGAAATAATACGTAGGGCAGCCAAGCTGATTAATGACCGGATAAAGGAATATCAGGAAAATTATGCGGTGCGGGATAAACAGGATTTGCTTTCGATGTGTGTGCTGCATTATGCAACATCATCATTAAAGGCAGAAAAAAAGGTTACAGTTGAAGATACAGAAGTAACTGAAAAGGTTTACCAGTTGGATTATTTATTAACGGAATTTTTTTCAAAGCAATAAACGTTCTTTACATCAAGTGCAAGAGCATTTAAGATTTAACCGCGGTTAAATTTTAAGTATCACTATTAAAAACTTAACGCTTCAATATTCAGCGGATCAAAGAGGCATGCGTTAGTCGTTTCAATTAACGGTAACCCATGATTCCAAACTGTCCCATTTGAGGTTTTAAATACATGATACTTAAAAATTTAGACGCGGTTTTTTTTTATACCAATTATATATTTATAAATAAACAATGAATAGTACACTATTATATCTCATTATCGGCGTGCTGATAGGAGGCCTCCCGGGCGTGCTCATAGGGCGCTTTTTACTACGAAAACTCTTTAAAGATCAGGAAGTAGCTGCTCAGAATAAAGTAAAAAAGATCCTGAAAGATGCTGAAAACGACTCCGAAATCCTGAAAAAGAATAAATTACTGGAAGCGAAAGAGCGCTTTTTACAGATGAAAGCGGAACATGAACAGCAGGTCAACGAAAAAAACAATACCATCAACCAGCGCGAAAACGGCGTTAAACAAAAGGAACAATCGTTGAACTCCCGTTTGGAAAACATGAACCGTAAGGAAGCTGAGCTGGACAATGTGCGTAAAAACCTTGAACGCCAGACCGAAATTGTGTTGAAAAAACAGGAAGAAGTTGAAATTCTGAAAAACTCGCACGTACAGCAATTGGAAACCATTGCCGGCTTATCTGCCGAAGATGCGAAGAACCAGCTGGTGGATAATTTGCGGGAAGAAGCCCGCAGCAAGGCCATGGCACAGATCAAAGACATTGTTGACGAAGCCAAATTAACGGCTACCAAAGAAGCTAAAAAGATTGTTATCCAAACGATTCAAAGGACTGCAACTGAAAGTGCGATTGAGAACACAGTTTCTATTTTCAACATTGAGAATGATGAAATAAAGGGCCGTATTATTGGGCGTGAAGGCAGAAACATCCGCGCGCTGGAAGCAGCCACCGGTATCGAAATTATTGTGGATGACACGCCTGAGGCCATCATTCTTTCGGGCTTTGACCCGGTGAGGCGCGAAATTGCCCGCCTGGCGATGCACCGTTTAGTAACGGACGGACGGATCCACCCGGCACGTATTGAAGAAGTGGTTGCCAAAACCAAAAAACAGATCGAAGAAGAAATTGTGGAGATAGGGGAGCGTACCGTGATCGATTTGGGTATCAATGGCCTGCACCCTGAGCTCATCCGGATGGTAGGGCGGATGCGTTACCGCTCATCTTACGGACAAAACCTGTTGCAGCACTCCCGCGAAGTAGCCAATTTCTGCGCTACCATGGCAGCTGAATTGGGCCTGAATGTGAAGCTGGCAAAACGTGCAGGTTTGTTACATGATATTGGTAAAGTACCTGATGATAACCCGGAATTACCGCACGCTATTTTGGGCATGCAGTTAGCTGAAAAGTATAAAGAGCATCCTGAAGTTTGCAACGCCATTGGCGCCCACCACGATGAGGTGGAAATGACTTCGATGTTATCGCCGATCATCCAGGTTTGTGACGCGATATCAGGTGCCCGCCCCGGCGCACGCCGCGAGGTAGTTGAAAGCTACATCAAACGCTTAAAAGAACTGGAAGAATTGGCATTATCTTATCCCGGTGTTGAAAAAACATTCGCGATACAAGCCGGGCGTGAGCTGCGTGTAGTAGTAGAAAGCGAAAAGATAAGCGATGCACAATCCGAAATACTGGCAGCAGACATATCCAACCGCATACAAACCGAAATGACCTATCCGGGACAAATAAAAGTTACCGTGATCAGGGAAACCAGGTCGGTTGCGTTTGCTAAATAGAAACAAACCCCTTGTCATTTCGACGAGGAACGAGGAGAAATCTTTTACGCCATGCCCGCTGGTGCGTGCAGGGTGTAAAGGATTTCTCTCTTCGAAATGACAAATTTTTTAATAAGAATTGAATACTACATCAAATAAAAAAACCTCTGCAAATGCTGTTGAAAAGCGGCCCGTGGACGTTTATTTTGACAAATACGCCGAAAGCCATCAAAACCCAACCAATAAACTCATCCATTGGATCTGTGTCCCTTTGATCGTGTTCAGTTTGTTTGGCCTGGTATGGGCCATCCCGTTTCCTTACCTTAAATTTCTGGGACAGTACAATGGGTTTATCAACTGGGCTTCTTTTTTGCTTGCTTTTAGCTGTTATTATTACTACAGGTTATCGCCGGTGCTGTCGTACTTCATGCTGCTTATTTTATTTGCTTTTAGTTACGGAGTAATAAAAATAGAAGACATCCAAAAGGCAGGAGGCCCTGCCCTATGGCTTGTTTGTTTGATCATTTTCGTTGTCGCATGGATCGGGCAGTTCATCGGCCATAAAATAGAAGGAAAAAAACCATCATTTTTTGATGACCTGCGGTTCCTCCTCATAGGGCCTATATGGCTATTGCATTTTATCCTGAAAAAGTATTCGATCAGGTATTAATCTTTAAGGAGGCTGTATCAAAAGTCTATAAACTGAAAAGCAAACGAAATAAAATTTGGATTTAGTGTTCTTAGTGTATTCTTTGTGGCCTTAGTGGTTTGTTTTTTACCACAACGGGCACTAAGAAAGGACACTGTGGTCACAAAGGTCCATCTGTTCAATATATAATTTGGTTACCTTTCACATATAGAGACTTTTGAGATAGCCTCTTATTCCTAGAAAATAGTTTAAATAACGTGAGTTCGATATAGGAAATTTAGCACACAATTTCAAAATGCCCCATGGGGGCTACCGCTTTGTAGAAACCAAATACCAGGGATAATTGCCACGTCAGTGGCTACCCTTCGCGAATTGGGTAACCGCTGACGCGGCAAAAATAACGTTTGAACATAGTGCTACAAAGCGGTAGTCCGCGACGAGGCGGAGCAAAGGTTTTTCTTATCTCGAACTCACGTTAAATAATAAATTTCCGATTTGTCGCGGAAAGGTTTTCGATGCCGTATTGTTTATAAATTCAACAAATAACCCTATGAAGACTTTATCAACCGTATTAATCCTCAGTTTTATCTTATTCAGCTGCAAAAAAGGCAGTAACCCCCAGGTAACGCTTAACGGTACATTAACAACTTGTCCGACAAATTCAACCTGTACTTATAATTACTATAACAATGCTGATTTTAAGGATTGGAGCAAGCCTGTCTCCGGCAACTCCAGGGTGTTTTGGTATAAAAGCGTAAATAATACGATATGTGATGCTGCTACCGAAATTTATTTTAAAACGGCCCTTAGCAACAACGATTTCGACATCACTTCAAACCAGATAGCAGCCGGCCAGGTATCGGGCTATGTGTTTTCCTGTGCATGTTGTGATGTATTGGCTAATGTTAAGCCGATAGGCGGCGAAATTAAAGGGAAGAGAACGGATGCTACACATTGGCTGATAAACGCATCCGTAATTATCGGAACAGCCAGTAACGCCCCGCTTGATACCATAATTGTCAATCAATATTTTGTTCAGCAGCAATTGCCATAGGGGAGTTGATTGAGTTAAATTGGGTTGATTAAGTTAGATTGAGTTGGATTAAGTTGATAAAGTTGGTTGAGTGAGCTCATAACCATATATAACTAAATCAACTACTCACCCAATCAACTACTCACAAATTCTTCCCCAATTTCTCCAGAATATCCTGCGGTACTTTTTCAAGGTCGAGTACTAAAAAGCCATCGAGGCAGTCGGCAAATTTAGGGTCGATATTAAAACAGATGATCTTAGCGTTCAGGGCAATATATTGGCGCAACAGCACGGGTACTTTGATGTTGCGGGTTTCCACTTCGGAGATCAATGCATCAAGTCCCTTAAAAGTATCTTCACCTTCCATCAAAAGGTCGGTATCGATGCTTTCCATATCAACCTTAAATTTTTTCCTCGGCCTCACAAACTGCGCCATTTCATGATCAAAATGGTGGCGGTTGATATAGTCGACAATCAGCGATTTGGAGAAATTCGAAAAAGAGTTGCTGATGCTTACCGGGCCAATCAGGTAACGGTAGCGGGGGTTGTCAATCAGGTATTTCAGGATCCCTTTCCACAGTAAAAACAGCGGAAGGGGTTTTTGCTGGTATTCCTTTCGGATCCACGAGCGCCCGAGTTCAATGCTCTTTTTTAGTACGGGCGTAAACTGCGATTTGATTTTAAACAGTTCCGAAACGTAGAATCCCTTTTTGCCGATGCTGTAAAATATTTCGTCGCCCAAACCAAGGCGATAGGCGCCTACAATCATTTTTGCTTCCACATCCCATATAAACAGGTGGTGATAGTAAATATCATATTCATCCAGGTCACTCGCCTTGTTGGTGCCTTCGCCAATATCCCTGAAAGTCAGCTCCCGCAGCCGGCCTATTTCGCGGATCACATTCGGGATAGTGGAGGTGGGCACGATAAAAACTTCGTAATTCTTCTCTACCCAAATGCGGTATTCATCCCGTAAAGGAGCTATTTCTTTTTCAAGGATCTCGCTGCTGATCTCTGGCGCTATTTCTACCGGTTGCTTTTTTATTTTGAAAATATTACGGGGATGAAATATCTTTTTTTCCTCTTCGAGCCCGGTACCCAGTGCATAAGTACGGGCCCTTAAATAATTTAGTAGTTTTGTGCTGTTATTAAATCCGGAGACGTCTTCCATACTAATAGGTTTGCCTATCCGCAGTTTAATGGTATGCCCGTGTTTGTTAAAAAGTTCGGACGGTAGTTTGGCTGTCCGCAATGCGGGATGTATTAAACTAAGTAAATTAAACAGCAGGCCATTATTGCCATGGAAATAAATAGGTACCACGGGTACTTTAGCTTTCGCGATGATCTTGCCCACCACCGGGTGCCACATGCGGTCGGTAACCTGCTTTTTATCCACCTTAAAGGTGGATACTTCGCCAGCCGGGAAAATGCCAATCGGTGTTCCGTTGGCCAATAATTCAAGTGTGGTTTTTAAGCCACTTATGGAGGAAGAATGATCAATATTTTCAAAGGGGTTTACCGCGATAAAATAATCGGCAAGGTTGGGGATTTTTTTTAGCAGAAAGTTGGCCATCAGCTTTGCATCGGGCCTTACCATGCACAATATTTTTAACAATACCATGCCCTCGATGCCACCATACGGGTGGTTGGCTATGGCAATAAAACTGCCCGTTTTAGGGATGTTCCGCAGTTCTTTTTCGTCAAATTCGATATCAATACCGCAGCCCTCCAGAATAGCGTCAACAAAATCAGGGCCCTGTTTAGGTTGTGCCTGGGCAAACAAATCGTTAACCTGGTTAATTTTCATCAGCTCCATCAGCAAAGCTGCCAGGCCGGGCATTTTCAGCTTATCCAGTTTGGTGGCTTTGGCAAACTCTTCGGTGGTGATTACTTTCATGGATGCAAAAATAAACCCTTTAACGGGTATTAATAATTTCCTTAAAAATTGTTTAATTTAAACCCTGACAAACCTTTGATGAAAAGCCGCATAAAACAACACCTCTCCATAACCAAAAAAGAATGGAACGGTTTGGTAGTACTTGTTATACTGATTGCAGGGGTATTAGCTGCGCCTTACGGCTATCGCCTGTTCCGCAAAGATAATACAATAAATTTCAAAGATTTTGACAAAGCGGCGGCACAGCTAAGCAGCGTTGAAAAAAATGGAACAATTGGTGACGGCGACCCAGGTACTGATGTCAAAATTACGAACCCGGTTATGTTTCCATTTGATCCAAATGTTTTAACCGTGCCGCAATGGAAGCAATTGGGTTTAAGCGGGCGACAGGCTAATGTGATATTGCACTACCGGGCTAAAGGCGGCCACTTTTATGTAAAGGAGGATGTTAAGAAGATTTACGCTGTTACTGCTGATGATTATAAAAGGCTTGAACCGTATATCAATATCCCCGAAGGGAACAAAGGCTATAAAAAAGCCAAACCCGGCGAGGTAATTGAACTTAACGGCGCCGATTCCGCAAAGCTGACGGCGTTGGAAGGCATAGGCCCGTCCTTTGCCGTCCGGATTATCCGCTACCGAAACCGTTTAGGTGGTTTTGTTAATAAAGAACAGCTGAAAGAAATCTACGGGATCGATTCTTTGGAATTTGCAGATATAAAGAACCAGGTTTCGGTAAATGCTGATAAAGTGAAAAAGATAAACATTAACACCATTTCGTTTGATCAGTTGCGGATCTTCCCGTATCTGAATTACAAGCAGTTGAACGCTATTATTCAATACCGCGCACAACATGGTAGTTATAACTCCATTGCTGATTTGAGAAATATTGTGCTGCTTGATGAAGGAATTTTACGTAAAATTGAACCTTATTTAGCTTTTAAATGATAGAACAGCAAATTAAAACCGCTATCCGCGATATACCTGATTTTCCGAAGCCGGGAATTGTTTTTAAGGATATAACCCCCATATTAAAGGATCCGCAATTATGTGTCAATATTGTCGATGCCTTTGTTGAAAAACTAAAAGGAATCCGGATAGATGCGGTAGCGGGGATTGAAAGCCGCGGCTTTTTATTTGGTCTTACCCTGGCCACCAGGTTGGGTGTTCCTTTTGTGCCGGTACGTAAAGCCGGCAAACTGCCTTTTACCATCAAACAAAAAGCTTATAAACTGGAGTATGGCACCGCAACCATCGAATTGCACACCGATGCTTTTGAACCCGGGCAGCATGTCCTGATCCACGACGACCTGCTGGCCACCGGTGGCACCGCCCTTGCAGCCAGCGAACTGATCCAGGAAATGGGTGGCGTAGTGGCCGGATTTTCATTTGTTGTGGGCTTAGGTTTCTTAAATGGGAAGGAAAGGATCTCGCCGGTTTGTGATAGGGTGGTGGTGCTGGCAGAGTATTGAATTGAAATGTCTGATCTCTTCAAAAATAAATACCGGATTTCATCTGCACGACTGCAAACCTGGAATTATGCTGATAACAGTTTGTATTTTATTACCATTTGCACAAAAGACAGGGAATGTTTTTTTGGAGACATTGTAGAGACGCGGTGCTCCGCGTCTCTCGCCGATATGCCCGAAAACAAAATGCAATTAAACGATCTGGGTAAAAAAGTTGAATCAGAATGGTTGAAAACAATTGAATTAAGACCCGACATGAATTTGGAATTAGCCGAATATGTTGTCATGCCCAACCATTTTCATGGGATCATATTTATCGGTGAAAATAAATATAACAATGATTATCCAAAATACATGGCGGGAGACGTGATGCATCACGTCTCTACGAATGGAATTGTTGATGATAGTCCTAAAAATAAATTTGGAAATCAATCGAAAAACCTTGCATCGATAATAGGCGGTTTTAAGGCAGCGGTTACCACATATGCCAGGAAGAATAACATTCCATTTGCCTGGCAAGCCAGGTTTTATGATCATATAATCACCTCGAATGAGGAATATTTGAAAATTGCCGATTATATCCTTTATAATCCCAATAATTGGCAAAAGGATAAATTCTACAAATAGCTGAGATTTAAGCCAATCATGGGTTGGTTGGCTGGAGACGTGATGCATCACGTCTCTACGAGATTTATAAGTTAAATTTTCTTTGTTAATAATATCCCTATCCCAGCTAAACCCATAATTCATACCGTATACCAATTTCGTCATTTTTCGGCAGCGTTTTATTTGAAACCAAAACACAAAATATTGCGTTACTTTGCTATAAATCAATATAAAACCTATGGATTCTTTGCTTACAGACCTGCCTGCCGGATACGACTTTTCTATCAGCGATCATCAGAAAATGATAGGCCAAACGGCTAAAGATTTCGCCGAAAAACACATCAGGCCGCATGTGATGGAATGGGACGAGGCCCAGTATTTTCCTATAGAACTGTTTAAAAAACTGGGCGAGCTGGGTATGATGGGCATATTCGTTCCTGAACAATATGGCGGTTCGGGCTTTGGTTATTTTGAATATGTAACGGTGATCAGCGAGATTGCAAAGGTATGCGGGTCGATAGGGCTTTCTGTAGCGGCACATAATTCCTTATGTACCGGTCACATCCTGGCATTTGGTAACGAAGAACAAAAACAACGCTGGCTGCCTAAACTGGCGACCTGCGAATGGCTGGGGGCCTGGGGGCTGACTGAAGCCAACACCGGCTCGGATGCGATGGGGATGAATACCACTGCCGTTTTGGACGGCGACCATTATATTGTAAATGGCTCCAAAAACTGGATCACCCATGGCAAATCAGGCAACGTTGCCGTGGTGATGGTGCGTACCGGGGAAAAGAATGATTCAAACGGCATTACCACGCTGGTAATTGAAAAAGGAACGCCCGGGTTTACCCACGGAAAAAAAGAAAACAAGCTGGGCATGCGCGCTTCAGAAACCACGGAACTGATATTTGACAATTGCCATGTGCCTGTAGCAAACAGGTTGGGTAATGAGGGTGAAGGCTTTAAACAGGCCATGAAAGTATTGGATGGCGGGCGGATCTCTATCGCTGCGCTGTCATTGGGGATCGCTAAAGGCGCATTTGAAGCAGCCGTAGCTTATTCAAAGGAACGGCGGCAATTCGGGCAGCCGATCAGTAATTTCCAGGGAATAGCGTTTAAGCTGGCGGATATGGCCACCGAAATTGAAGCCGCTGAATTGCTGATCATGCAGGCGGCCGACCTGAAGAATAAACACCTGCCGGTAACCAAACAATCGGCCATGGCCAAATACTATGCATCAGAAGTTGCCGTGCGCACGGCAACCGAAGCGGTACAGATATTCGGCGGCTATGGTTATACCAAAGATTTCCCGGTTGAAAAATATTACCGCGATGCCAAACTGTGTACAATAGGCGAGGGGACTTCGGAGATTCAGAAGATTGTGATCTCGCGGGAAGTGTTGCGTTGATTTGTTGAAAGGTTGAAAAGTTGGAATGTTGTTTGTAAGAGCATAGTTTCTTAAGTCCTCTCCTTTGGAGAGAATTTAGGTGAGGCAAAAGCAGTACTTCGGAGATACAGAAGATTGTGATTTCACGGGAAGTGTTGCGGTAAAATGAAATAAAACTTGCGAGGTTTTTAAAACTTCGCGAGTTTGTCGCTACATGATTTTCACTTGATAATAGCATTTAATTTCTGTATTTTTGTTTATAACGTAATCATGAATTATGGAACGTATTGTATTAGAAGTTGATGGCGCAACGGCGAGGGCATGGAGAAATACTTCCCCGGATTTAAGACAGGTATATGAGGCTAAGATAAATGCGATTTTAAAAGAATTGCAGGAAGTTGATGAGGATGGCTTTACCAAAGCACAACGGGATTTTTTGGCGAAGGAAGCTGCTGAAAATACCGAACGGTATGAATGGTGGAACGATGAGGATATGATGGCCGAACTCGACAGGCGTTCTGCTGATTTAAGAAGCGGAAAGGTTAAAGGGGTTTCATTAGAGGAATCAAAAGCATATTTGCTCTCCAGGCTCAAAAGGAATGAACTATAAAATTGAGCTGTTTCCTGATGCGATAGAAGAAATTGATGAATCGGCTTATTGGTACGAAAAATGTGTCGTCGGCTTGGGTAAAGATTTCATTGAGGCTGTTTACAACTCGTTCAATTCAATCGCTCTAAATCCTTTAGCATATCCCAGGAAAAAAGGCTACAGAGAGTTTGTTGTTAAAAGATTTCCGTTTCTTATTATCTATGAATTTTTGGAAAAAGAGGATGTCATAAACGTGCTTCATGTTTTCCATACAAGCAGGCACCCTAAACGTAAGTATAGGAGAAAGTAACAGCGCTATTGCTTATAGACATCAGAGATTCAGAGGATTGTGATTAGTAGGGAAGTGTTGACGTAGTGGTCGTCAAAATATTTAGCGTATTACTACGTTGGATTGTTATCATCTCAGCTTTTGATCATAAATTGAAATATTTCAAATTCTTACTGGTTTCGGCGACAGTATTCGTAGCGTATAGTGGTATCGCATTTGCGTGCCTTTTATATTACTTTACAAGCGCTGCTAAAGCCGGTAAACTAAATTATGAGTTAAATATATCTGGGGTTCACATGCCCTTATTGAAAGATACTGTCTTTAACCATGAAAAATGTTTGATCACACACTGCCCCTTAACATTAACAAATAATTCAAATGATACCTTAAAATATATAGCCATGTCTGCCTCCTGGTGGGATTTGTATTCACTGGACAATAAAAACTTTGCATTTGCCGCTGACCCGTGGAATGTTTTTAAAAATTGCCCGGAAGTACTTATATTGCCACCACATCAATCGACAACGAAAATTATTCCAATCATAACCTGCAAAAGCTATTATCGCGGCCAACAAGTACGAATTGGATTAAGCTTACAACGATTAGGATTTGAATTTCCAAATTTAAATATGAGTTATGTTCTGCCATTGGTTAAAACAACTCACCTAATTTGGTCAAATGCTGTCACCGTTAATTGAGATCCACCTAATCAACTAATTCAAATCCCCCTTTGCAATTCCAAAAACTTTCCCTACATTTGCCGTCCCTGAAAGGAGGTATATCGGGAATTATGATCATTATCAACGTAAAAGACGGCGAATCATTAGACAAAGCATTGAAACGCTTCAAAAAGAAATTTGAAAAAACCGGAGTTTTAAGAGAACTTCGCAGCCGCCAGGCCTTCGAAAAGAAGTCTGTAACCCGTCGCCACGTGGTGAAACACGCCATCTACAAACAAAATATGAACTTAGAACCAACTGTTTAATTTTTTTAAATTTTTTTAAAAAAATTATCAGATTTTCTAATCAATATATCAAAACTATTTGTACATTCATCATTCGGATGTACAAGTAGTTTTTATGTTTACAGAGCGTTTTATCCGGTATATTCAGTTCGAAAAAAGGTACTCTCCACACACTGTATCTGCTTACCAGTCAGACCTTGACCAGTTTACCGGCTTCTTAAATAATCCGCAAAAACTATCCCCGCCTCCTCCGCCTGTTATTACCCATCCTTCGCAAATTACGCATTATCATATCCGCAACTGGATGGTTGAATTGATGAACCAGCATATCATTGCCCGGTCTATCAATCGTAAAATTGCCACCCTGCGCAAATACTTTAAATTTTTACTGCAGGAAGGCGTTATCGAAATTAATCCGGCTTCAAAAATAAATACCCCCAAGATCCCAAAAAACCTGCCGGTAATTGTGGAAGATGTAAAACTTACCCAGATGCTTGACGATAATGAGGTTTTTGGTACCGATTTTAAGGGCCTGCGCGACAAACTGGTTATTGAAATGCTTTTCGGTACGGGTATGCGCCTTTCGGAGCTGATGGGCGTAAAGGATAGTGATATTAATGAGTACGAAGGCACTATAAAGGTTTTGGGTAAGCGGAATAAGGAACGTATTATCCCGGTGAATAACGAACTGAAATTATTAATTGCTGAATACCAGGAGTTAAAGAAAAAGCAGGATTTTTTTGGTAACAATTCCTTAACCTTAATCGTTACAGATAAAGGAGCCAATGCTTACGCCAAGTTGATCTATTTAATTGTGCAGAAATACCTTTCCTACATATCTACCCAAAATAAAAGGAGCCCGCATGTACTGCGGCATACCTTTGCAACAAGCTTATTAAACCGTGGCGCCGATCTGAACGCCATTAAAGAACTTTTGGGCCACGCTAACCTCAGTGCCACCCAAATATATACGCATAATTCAGTTGAGAGGTTAAAATCTATTTACAAACAAGCCCATCCAAAGGCATAAAAAGGAGGAATCATGAAAATTACAGTGCAATCTATTCGTTTTAATGCAGACAAAAAATTGTTGGATTTTATCCAGAAGAAAGCAGATAAGCTTGATACCTTCTATGATCAGATCATTAACGGAGAAGTTTATTTAAAGCTTGAGAATGTGGAAGATGAAGCCAATAAAATAACGGAGATTAAACTGTCACTGCCGGGCAGCCAGCTATTCGCAAAGGAGCAATGTAAAACGTTTGAAGAAGCTACCGACCTGGCAATTGAAAGCCTGCGCAAGCAGGTTGATAAGTATAAACAAAAGAAAAATGATGTTGCCGCCGCGGCCAAAAAGGCTGCCCTGGTTGCGGAAACAGAAGAATTTTAAGTAATTAAACAGCGAAATTTTAGCAAAATCGGCGGGTTTTTAGCCCGCCGATTTTTTTTTAAAATTAAATTTTGTTCAGCACTAAAAATGTGTAAATTTGCAATCCCTTTCGGAGAGGTATACAACGGTCTTCCTCTTTATTAAACGGGTGGTTCTTTAAAATAAAATACAGCCTGATTAATTAGCCGGCACTTCGCGAAAGATCATTGATATGATCAACGGAAGTAAAAAGGGTAATAAATTAAGCCTCCTTAGCTCAGCTGGTAGAGCGACTGACTTGTAATCAGTAGGTCATTGGTTCGATCCCGATAGGAGGCTCTGTTAATTTAAGAATTACGATTGCAAAACATTCGTAAATCGTAAATCAAAAATCTTAAATCAACAAATGGGGGGATACCAGAGCGGTCAAATGGGGCAGACTGTAAATCTGCTGCTTCGGCTACGAAGGTTCGAATCCTTCTCCCCCCACAAAGGTTGAATTAGTGAAGGAGTGAATTAGTGAGTTTTTTAATTCACTAATTCAACAACTCACTAATTCACTAATTAAAAAGCGGAAGTAGCTCAGTTGGTAGAGCGATAGCCTTCCAAGCTATAGGTCGCGAGTTCGAACCTCGTCTTCCGCTCTTGGTGGTTTATTAGTTCATGAGTTCAATGGTTCATTAGTATCGGCGAACTAAACCAAAGAACAAATTAACCAAAGGACCAATGAGCAAAAATAGCCGACGTAGCTCAGGGGTAGAGCACTTCCTTGGTAAGGAAGAGGTCATGGGTTCAAATCCCATTGTTGGCTCAATGTTATTATAACAGCATTAAAAAGAATACAATTTTAAGTTTAAATTAACCTACAAATAATAAAAATAGATCATGGCAAAAGAAAAGTTTGACCGCAGTAAGCCGCATTTAAATATCGGTACAATCGGTCACGTTGACCACGGGAAAACAACCCTGACCGCAGCTATTACAAAAGTATTGGCTGACAAAGGTTTATCAGAAGCCCGTTCATTCGATTCAATCGACTCAGCTCCTGAAGAAAAAGAGCGTGGTATTACTATCAATACAGCACACGTTGAGTACTCAACTGCAAATCGTCACTATGCGCACGTTGATTGCCCGGGACACGCCGACTATGTGAAAAACATGGTTACAGGTGCTGCGCAAATGGACGGTGCTATCATAGTAGTTGCTGCTACTGATGGTCCGATGCCACAAACCCGCGAACACATCCTGTTAGCACGCCAGGTAGGTGTACCTGCACTTGTTGTATTTATGAACAAGGTTGACATGGTTGATGATCCGGAATTATTAGAACTTGTTGAAATGGAGATCCGTGAATTATTATCATTCTATGATTATCCAGGTGACGATATCCCTGTTATCCAGGGTTCAGCATTAGGTGGTCTTAACGGCGAGCCTAGCTGGGTTGAAAAAATTATGGAACTGATGAACGCGGTAGATACTTACATCCCTATCCCGCCACGTTTAACTGAACTTCCTTTCCTTATGCCTGTTGAAGACGTATTCTCGATCACTGGTCGTGGTACTGTTGCTACCGGCCGTATCGAGCGTGGTATCATCAACTCTGGTGAGCAGGTTGATATCCTGGGTATGGGTGCTGAAAACTTAAAATCAACTGTTACAGGTGTGGAAATGTTCCGCAAGATCCTTGACAGGGGTGAAGCAGGTGATAACGTAGGTTTATTGTTACGTGGTATTGAAAAAACAGATATCCGTCGTGGTATGGTTATTTGCAAACCAGGTTCAGTAACTCCGCACACTGATTTCAAAGCAGAAGTTTACGTATTATCAAAAGCTGAAGGTGGCCGTCACACGCCTTTCTTCAACAAATACCGTCCGCAATTCTATTTCCGTACAACAGACGTTACAGGTGAAATTACCTTAGCTGAAGGTGTAGAAATGGTTATGCCAGGTGATAACGTTACCATCACTGTAAAGCTGATCAACGCTATCGCAATGGAAAAAGGCTTACGTTTCGCTATCCGTGAAGGTGGCAGAACAGTAGGTGCCGGCCAGGTAACTGAAATATTGAAATAAGGCCCCCCTGCCTCCGCCAGCTAGCGGAGGAGTAAAGGGTAAGGTTAATTAGGCAAAGTACTTAGCCAGAAACGGCTAAGTACTTTGTTGATATTAGAAAAGCACCGATTAAAGTCCCTTTAGGGATTTAGGGCTAAGGATAAACGGGAATAGTTCAATGGTAGAATAGAGGTCTCCAAAACCTTTGATCAGGGTTCGAATCCTTGTTCCCGTGCATAACAGAAAAGAAATGGCTAAAGTATCTGAGTATATTAAAGAGTCTTACATTGAGTTAACAGAAAAAGTTACCTGGCCAACCTGGAGAGAATTGCAAAACAGCGCCGTTTTAGTTTTGGTTGCTGCACTTATTATTGCAATGATCATATTGGTAATGGACCAAAGTATACATTATGTACTCGACCTGTTTTATAAATCACTAACCTAATAGTATAGCGTAATAATATGAGTGATCAGGTAAAATGGTATGTAGTGCGTGCGATAAGCGGCAAGGAGAAAAAGGTTAAGCAATATATTGATGCCGAAATAAACCGTTTAGGCATTACACATTTGGTTCCGCAGGTATTGATACCTACAGAAAAATATTACCAGATGCGTGATGGAAAGAAGATTGCCAAAGAACGCAATTTTTTCCCGGGGTATGTTTTGATCGAAGCAGCGCTTGACGCGGAGATTGAGCACATCATCAAAAATATAAATAGTGTTATAGGGTTTTTAGGCGACAAAGCCGGAAACGCTATCCCGTTGCGCCAGGCCGAAGTTAACCGTATTTTAGGTAAGGTTGACGAAATGACTGCCCAGGGCGAAACCATGAATGTGCCTTATTATATAGGCGAGGGCGTAAAAGTAATGGACGGCCCTTTCAACGGTTTCAGCGGTGTGATTGAAGAAGTGAACGAGGAAAAGAAAAAGTTAAAAGTAATGGTAAAGATCTTCGGGCGCCGTACGCCGCTTGAATTGAATTACATGCAGGTAGAGAAAGAATAGATTTGAGATATGAGATTTGAGATGTGAGACATCGAACAATCAGGTATATCAAACGCAAAATATTTAAGATTTGAAAATAGATAGGAGTCTCAAATCTCCTATCTAACATCTCAAATCTAATAAAGATAAATGTTACATAGCTTCCACTACTAACATTAGGTAAATAAATTAAATAAGTAAAAATGGCAAAAGAAGTCGGTGCGATGGTGAAACTGCAGGTAAAGGGCGGCGCTGCAAATCCATCACCTCCAATTGGCCCTGCATTGGGTGCAAAAGGGGTGAATATCATGGAATTTTGCAAGCAATTCAACGCACGTACCCAGGACAAACCTGGCAAAGTGTTACCGGTAGTTATTACTGTTTATGTCGACAAGTCATTCGATTTTATCATCAAAACTCCACCCGTTGCTATCCAGTTACTGGAAGCCACAGGTTTAAAGAGTGGTTCAGCTGAGCCCAACCGTAAAAAGGTAGCCAATGTAAATTGGAGCCAGGTTGAAACTATAGCGAAAGATAAAATGACTGATTTGAATGCATTTACAGTAGAATCAGCCATGAAAATGGTGGCAGGAACTGCCCGCAGTATGGGTATAACCGTATCAGGTACGGCACCCTGGAACTAACAATCAATTTCGGATTTCAGATTTTCAATTTCGAATTTAAATTGAGAAAACGGGAGCCGATTATTAACGTTTTGAATGAGGAACAGGCAAGGATAATATATCCGAAACCGAACATCCGAAATTCGAAATACAAAAATTAAATCAGTTTAAGACAGTGGCTAGATTAACAAAAAATCAAAAAGTGGCACTCTCCAAAATTGAGGCTAACAAAGCGTATTCTTTACAGGATGCTACAAATTTGGTAAAAGATATTACTAATACCAAGTTTGATTCATCTGTTGATATCGATGTTCGTTTAGGTGTTGATCCGCGCAAAGCCAATCAAATGGTGCGTGGTATTGCTACCTTACCTCATGGAACCGGAAAAACTGTGCGTGTATTGGTGCTTTGTACTCCTGATAAGGAACAAGAAGCGAAAGATGCAGGCGCGGATTTTGTAGGTTTGGATGATTATATTGCCAAAATTGAAGGCGGATGGACTGATGTTGATATTATTATTACTATGCCAAGTGTAATGGCTAAGGTAGGTCGTTTGGGTCGTATTCTCGGTCCTCGTAACCTTATGCCAAACCCTAAATCAGGAACAGTAACTGCCGACGTTGGCAAAGCTGTAACTGAGGTAAAAGGTGGTAAAATCGACTTCAAGGTTGACAAAACCGGTATCATCCATGCCTCAATTGGAAAAGTATCTTTCCCTGCTGATAAAATTTATGAAAATGCTTTGGAAGTATTGCAAACCATTTCAAAATTAAAACCATCAGCAGCAAAAGGAACATATTTTAAGAGTATCCATATCTCTTCAACCATGTCGCCTGGAATTGCAATTGAAACTAAAACAGTAGCGGGGATCTAAATCATGAACAAAGAAGAAAAACACGAATTAGTAGCCTCCCTTGCTGAACAGATGAAAGAGTACGGTAATTTTTATATTACTGATACTGCAAATCTTACGGTTGCAAAAGTAAACCACATCCGTCGTCAATGTTTCGAAAGTGACATTACGATGCAGGTAGCAAAAAATAGCCTGATCAAAAAGGCGATGGAAACTATCGGCGGCGATTTTAGCCCAATGTATGATGTGCTTAAGGGTTCATCATCCATCCTTTTCTCAAAATCAAGTACTGCCCCGGCAAAACTGATCAAAAAGTTAAGGAAAAAAGGCGAGAAACCTATTTTAAAAGCTGCATACATTGATGCATCGATTTTTGTAGGCGATAACCAGCTGGACACTTTGATCAACTTAAAATCAAAGGAACAATTGGTTGGCGAGATCATCGGATTATTGCAATCACCAGCAAAGAATGTTATTTCGGCACTGCAATCAGGCGGAAATATACTGGCAGGCGTTGTAAAAACATTACAGGAAAGAGGTTAACGAACACCTTAAAGTTCGATATTAAAAAACAAAAAGCATTAAAAGTAAAATTTAAAATAAAATGGCGGATTTAAAAGCGTTTGCTGAACAGTTGGTAAACTTAACAGTAAAAGAAGTAAACGAATTAGCTCAGATCTTAAAAGATGAGTATGGCATTGAGCCAGCTGCTGCAGCTGTTGCTGTTGCTGCACCTGCTGCTGGCGGTGGCGATGACGCTCCTGCTGAAGCTGCAGTTCAAACTGCATTTGACGTAATCCTGAAAGAAGCAGGCGGCGCTAAATTAGCAGTTGTAAAATTAGTAAAAGACCTAACCGGCCTTGGCTTGAAAGAAGCTAAAGACTTAGTTGACGGTGCACCTAAAGAAGTTAAAACTGGTGTAACTAAAGAAGAAGCTGAATCTTTAAAGAAACAATTAGAAGAAGCCGGAGCAGTAGTTGAGGTTAAATAATTTAACCAATCCGAATATAGCATCAGACTCCGACCTTTTTGGTCGGGGTCTATTGCTGTTTATAATGAGGAGATTTTTAGATGTGAGATATGAGATGTGAGATTTTTAGCGTTTTTTTAAATAAAAATGCTGACAATTCAATTCACCAGTTAAATATCTCAAATCTCATATCTCAAATCTCACATCTACCCAAAAACATCTATCAAGTTTATTATTAAACTAAAAATTTAATCCCTTGGCAAACAAAATTAATCAAAGAGTAAATTTTGCAACCAGCAGAAAAGTATTGGATTATCCCGATTTTCTTGATGTGCAGTTGCAATCTTTCCAGGAATTTTTTCAATTGGAAACTACCTCAGACAACCGTTATAAAGAAGGGCTGTTTAAAGTGTTTGCCGAAAATTTTCCTATCTCCGATTCAAGAAACATCTTCGTTTTAGAGTTTCTTGATTACTTTATTGATCCGCCACGATATGATATACAAGAGTGTATCGAGCGCGGGTTAACTTACAGTGTGCCTTTAAAAGCCAAGCTTCGCCTTTCATGTAATGATGAAGAGCACGAAGATTTTGAAACCATTGTGCAGGACGTGTACCTGGGAACTATCCCTTACATGACACCTAAAGGCACCTTTGTGATCAATGGCGCCGAGCGTGTAATTGTTTCGCAATTGCACCGTTCACCAGGCGTATTCTTTGGCCAGAGCCGCCACACCAACGGTACAAAACTGTATTCGGCCCGTGTTATTCCTTTCAAAGGTTCATGGATCGAATTTGCTACAGACGTTAATAACGTAATGTATGCTTATATTGACCGTAAAAAGAAATTCCCGGTAACTACCTTACTGCGTGCGATTGGTTATGATTCTGATAAAGACATCCTGGAATTATTTGAACTTGCCGACGAAGTAAAAGTGAGCAAATCAGGTCTTA
Organism: Mucilaginibacter gotjawali; assembly: GCF_002355435.1. Lineage (NCBI taxonomy): Bacteria > Pseudomonadati > Bacteroidota > Sphingobacteriia > Sphingobacteriales > Sphingobacteriaceae > Mucilaginibacter > Mucilaginibacter gotjawali. The sequence goes on along the minus strand of NZ_AP017313.1, from coordinate 3,986,817 downwards.
AAAAATTCATCGGCCGTAAACTGGCTGCAAGGGTTTTAAAGAAATGGGTTGAAGACTTTGTGGACGAAGATACCGGCGAAGTTGTTTCTATTGACCGTAACGAGATCATCCTGGAACGCGAAACCGTGCTGGAAGACGATCATATTGATATGATCATTGATGCCGGTGTAAAAACGATCATCCTTAACAAGGAAGATTCAACCACCAGCGGTGATTATACCATCATATATAACACACTACAGAAAGATACTTCAAACTCCGAAAAAGAAGCGGTTGAGCATATCTACCGCCAGTTGCGTAACGCTGAACCACCTGATGAAGAAACAGCCCGTGGTATCATCGACCGCCTGTTCTTTTCGGATAAAAGATATGACCTGGGTGATGTGGGCCGTTACCGCATCAACCGTAAGTTAAAACTGAGCACCTCTGACGAGACCAAAGTTTTAACCAAGCAGGACATCATTGCGATAGTGAAATACCTGATCAAACTCATCAACTCAAAAGCTGAGGTGGATGATATTGACCACTTATCAAACCGTCGTGTACGTACCGTTGGCGAGCAGTTATATGCCCAGTTTGGTGTTGGTTTGGCCCGTATGGCCCGTACCATCCGCGAGCGTATGAACATCCGTGATAACGAAGTGTTCACACCTACCGACCTGATCAACGCGCGTACTTTATCATCAGTGATCAACTCGTTCTTCGGAACAAACCAGCTTTCACAGTTCATGGACCAAACCAACCCACTGGCAGAGATCACGCACAAGCGTCGTCTGTCAGCCTTAGGGCCCGGCGGTCTGTCACGTGAGCGTGCAGGTTTCGAAGTTCGTGACGTCCACTACACGCACTACGGTCGTTTGTGTACCATCGAAACTCCGGAAGGACCGAACATTGGTTTGATCTCTTCACTTTGCGTACATGCCAAGATCAACAACTTAGGCTTTATTGAAACCCCGTACAAACGTGTGGTTGATGGTAAAGTACAGGTTAAGGAAGATGTTATTTACCTGTCGGCAGAAGATGAAGACGGAAAAACTATCGGCCAGGCCAACGCGCATTATGATGATAATGGTGTTTTTGCACTACCTAAAGTAAAAGCCCGTTTTGAAGGTGACTTCCCGATCATTGATCCGGAAAAACTTGACTTAATGGACATCGCGCCAAACCAGATCACTTCGATCGCGGCTTCATTAATTCCGTTTTTGGAACATGATGATGCTAACCGTGCATTGATGGGATCAAACATGCAACGCCAGGCAGTGCCTTTATTGCGCCCTGAAGCGCCAATTGTTGGTACAGGTTTGGAAGGCCGTGTTGCGAAAGATTCGCGTACGCTGATCAACGCCGAAGGCGATGGTGTGGTAGAATATGTGGATGCAAACGAAATCCGCATCCGTTATGACCGTAACGAGCAGGACCGTTTGATCTCTTTCGAAGGCGATTCAAAAAGCTACCGTTTAACAAAATTCAAGAAAACTAACCAGAGCACTACCATCAACTTAAAGCCGATTGTTAAAAAAGGCCAGCGCGTTGAAAAAGGACAGGTGCTTTGCGAAGGATATGCTACCCAGGATGGTGAGCTTGCGCTTGGCCGTAACCTTAAAGTGGCTTTCATGCCTTGGCAGGGTTATAACTTTGAGGATGCGATCGTAATTTCTGAGCGCGTGGTTTCGCAGGATATTTTCACTTCACTTCACGTTGAAGAATTTGAACTGGAAGTACGTGATACCAAACGCGGTGAGGAGGAATTGACACCGGATATCCCTAACGTATCAGAAGAAGCTACCAAAGATTTGGACGAAGACGGTATTATCCGTGTAGGCGCTGAAGTTAAGGAAGGCGACATCCTGATCGGTAAGATCACTCCGAAAGGCGAATCTGACCCTTCACCGGAAGAAAAACTGTTGCGTGCCATATTTGGTGACAAAGCCGGCGACGTGAAGGATGCTTCGTTGAAAACTCCTCCGTCAATTGCGGGTGTGGTTATTGATACCAAATTATTCTCTCGTGCCAAAAAAACTTCAAAAGCTGAAGAAAAGGCGCAGCTGGAAAAACTGGATACCAAGCACGAAAAAGCAATTAAAGAGCTTAAAAATATCCTGATCGAGAAATTGTTCGAGATCGTAAACGGTAAAACATCACAGGGTGTTTACAATGTTTACAAAGAACTGCAGGTGCCTAAAGGCGTTAAATTCACCCAAAAAATATTGGTTGACCTGAACTTTGAAAACATCAACCCGACCAAATGGACCACTGATGACGACAAGAACGATTTGATCAAGATCCTTCTGCATAACTATAACATCAAGGTTAATGAGGAATTGGGCGCTTACCGTCGTGATAAATTTGCGATCAGCGTAGGTGACGAGTTGCCATCAGGTATCGTGCAAATGGCTAAAGTTTACATCGCCAAAAAGCGTAAGCTTAAGGTGGGTGATAAAATGGCGGGCCGCCACGGTAACAAAGGTATTGTTGCACGTATTGTACGTGACGAAGATATGCCTTTCCTTGAGGACGGAACACCGGTTGATATCGTGTTGAACCCGCTGGGTGTACCATCACGTATGAACCTTGGGCAAATCTACGAAACTGTATTGGGCTGGGCCGGTAAAGAGCTGGGCATTAAATTCGCTACTCCTATTTTTGATGGTGCAAGCCATGGCGAAGTGGAAGAGTGGGTTAAAAAGGCAAACTTACCTGAATCGGGCCGTACCTATTTATACAATGGCTTAACCGGCGACCGTTTTGACCAGCAAACAACTGTAGGTATTATCTACATGCTGAAACTGGGACACATGGTTGACGATAAGATGCACGCGCGTTCAATAGGGCCATACTCATTAATTACACAACAGCCATTGGGTGGTAAAGCACAATTTGGTGGTCAGCGTTTTGGTGAGATGGAAGTTTGGGCACTGGAAGCATTCGGTGCATCCAACATCCTGCAGGAAATATTAACCGTTAAATCGGATGATGTTATCGGCCGCGCCAAAACATACGAAGCTATTGTTAAAGGCGAAAACCTGCCAACACCATCAGTTCCTGAATCATTCAACGTATTGGTTCATGAGTTAAGAGGTTTAGGTTTGGATATAACGTTAGAATAATTAGTGATTTAGTGAGTGAGTGAATTAGTGATTGAAAAATCCGGTTTACTCGCTCGCTAATTCAACATAGTAAACAAGTGATATGATAATGTCAAATCACTAATTCACTAAATCACTAATTCAACAATTAAAAAACAAGGAGACTATGTCTTACAAAAAGGATAATAAAATCAAGAGTAATTTCACCACCATTACCATCAGTCTGGCTTCTCCGGAATCCATCCTGGAGCGTTCGAGCGGTGAAGTTTTAAAACCTGAAACCATCAACTACAGGACCTACAAGCCTGAGCGCGATGGTTTATTCTGCGAGCGTATTTTTGGTCCGGTTAAAGATTATGAGTGCCATTGCGGTAAATATAAACGGATCCGTTACAAGGGTATTGTTTGCGACCGTTGCGGTGTTGAAGTAACCGAGAAGAAAGTACGCCGTGAGCGTATGGGCCACATTAACCTGGTGGTTCCGGTTGCGCATATCTGGTATTTCCGTTCATTGCCCAACAAAATTGGTTACCTGCTTGGTTTGCCAACCAAAAGGCTCGACCTGATCATTTACTACGAACGTTATGTAGTAATACAGGCCGGTGTTAAGGAAGCTGATGGCATCAACGCGATGGATTTCCTTACTGAAGAAGAATATCTGGACGTATTGGATACCCTGCCAAAGGAAAACCAGTACCTGGATGATAAAGATCCTCAGAAATTTGTTGCTAAAATGGGCGCTGAAGCCCTTGAAGAATTATTAAAACGCCTTGACCTTGACCAGTTATCTTACGATCTGCGTCACCAGGCGGCTAATGAAACTTCGCAACAACGTAAAAACGAAGCTTTAAAACGCCTTCAGGTAGTTGAAGCTTTCCGTGATGCAAAAACCAGGATCGAAAATAACCCTGAGTGGATGATCGTTAAGATTGTTCCGGTTATCCCGCCTGAATTGCGTCCGTTGGTTCCATTGGAAGGCGGCCGTTTCGCTACTTCGGATTTGAACGACTTATACCGTCGTGTAATTATCCGTAACAACCGTTTAAAACGTTTGATCGAAATTAAAGCGCCGGAAGTTATCTTACGTAACGAAAAACGGATGCTGCAGGAAGCTGTGGATTCGTTATTCGATAACTCGCGTAAAGTTAACGCGGTAAAAACCGAAGGTAACCGTGCATTAAAATCATTATCAGATATATTAAAAGGTAAACAAGGCCGTTTCCGCCAGAACTTATTGGGTAAACGTGTGGATTACTCGGCCCGTTCGGTAATTGTTGTAGGTCCGAACCTTAAACTACACGAATGCGGTTTACCAAAAGATATGGCTGCCGAATTGTTTAAACCATTTATCATCCGCAAAATGATTGAGCGTGGTGTGGTTAAAACAGTAAAATCAGCTAAAAAGATTGTTGACCGTAAGGACCCCTTAGTTTGGGACATTTTGGAAAACGTACTAAAAGGTCACCCTGTATTGCTAAACCGTGCGCCTACGCTGCACAGGTTGGGTATCCAGGCTTTCCAGCCAAAACTGGTTGAAGGCAAGGCGATACAGCTGCACCCGTTAACCTGTACCGCGTTCAACGCCGACTTTGACGGTGACCAGATGGCTGTTCACGTGCCGCTTGGTAACGCCGCAATTTTGGAAGCGCAGGTATTAATGCTTGCATCGCACAACATCCTTAACCCTGCCAACGGAACGCCTATTACCGTACCGTCTCAGGACATGGTGCTTGGTTTGTACTACATAACCAAAGGCCGCAAAACAGATGAAGGACGCGTTGTAAAAGGCGAAGGATTAACTTTCTACTCTTCGGAAGAAGTGATCATCGCCTATAACGAAAAGAAAATTGACCTGCATGCTTTTATTAAGGTTAAAGCTTTTGTAAAAGAAAAAGACGGCAGTATCGTATCTAAAATTATTGACACTACTGTTGGGCGTGTATTGTTTAACCAGCATGTTCCGGTTGAAGTAGGTTATATCAATGAACTGCTTACCAAAAAATCACTGCGTGATATTATTGGCGAGGTGGTGAAAATGACCGGTATGGCACGTGCAGCCCAGTTCCTTGATGATATTAAGGAATTAGGTTTCAAAATGGCATTCCAGGGTGGTTTATCATTTAACCTGAAAGACATCAATATCCCTGCTGAAAAAGTTACCCTGATTGAAACAGCTTCGAAACAAGTTGAAGAAGTTATGGGCAACTACAACATGGGTTTCATTACTAATAACGAACGTTACAACCAGATCATTGACATCTGGACCCGTATCAACAACCGCTTAACCGCGAATGTGATGGAGATCCTTTCTTCTGATAACCAGGGCTTCAATTCAGTATACATGATGCTGGATTCGGGAGCACGTGGTTCAAAAGAGCAGATCCGTCAGCTGGCAGGTATGCGTGGTTTGATGGCCAAGCCTCAGAAATCAGGCTCGGGCGGTGAGATCATCGAGAACCCGATCCTTTCGAACTTTAAAGAAGGTTTGTCGGTATTGGAGTACTTCATCTCCACCCACGGTGCACGTAAAGGTTTGGCGGATACAGCGTTAAAAACTGCGGATGCCGGTTACTTAACCCGTCGTTTGCATGACGTTGCGCAGGACATGATTGTTGGCGAAACAGATTGCGGTACTTTAAGAGGTATTTATACCACTGCGTTGAAAGACAATGAGGATATTGTTGAGCCATTGCACGAACGTATTTTGGGCCGTACCTCATTATATGATGTTTATGATCCTATTACCAACGAATTGCTGGTATCAGCCGGACAGGATATAGAGGAAGACATTGCCAAAGCAATTGAAAACTCACCGCTGGAAGGTATCGAGATCCGTTCGGTATTAACCTGCGAAAGTAAGCGTGGCGTATGTGCATTGTGCTACGGCCGTAACCTTGCAAGCGGTAAACGCGTGCAAAAAGGCGAGGCTGTTGGTGTAATTGCTGCACAGTCAATCGGTGAGCCGGGTACACAGTTAACCCTGCGTACATTCCACGTGGGTGGTACCGCATCAAACATCGCGGCTGAATCGCAGATCAATGCAAGGTTTGAAGGTGTGATCGAATTTGAAAACGTTCGTACTGTTGAATACAAAACCGAAGAAGGTTTGGTAGACGTGGTATTGGGCCGTTCAGGTGAGTTCCGCATCGTTGAGCAGGGCACAAATAAAATCATCGTAACCAATAATATTCCTTACGGTTCATACCTGTACGTGAAAGATGGCAGCAAGATCGCCAAAGGCGACCGGATCTGTTCATGGGATCCGTACAATGCCGTGATCATCTCGGAATTTGCCGGTGTTGCCAAGTTTGAAGCTGTATTGGAAGGTATTACTTTCCGCGAAGAATCAGATGAGCAAACAGGTCACCGCGAAAAGGTAATTATTGATACCCGTGATAAAACAAAGAACCCGGTTATCCAGGTTGCTGATAACAAAGGCAATGTGATAAAAGGTTATAACATCCCGGTTGGCGCACACATCGCAGTTGATGAAGGCGAAAAACTACAAACAGGACAGGTTATCGCTAAAATCCCCCGTTCAACAGGTAAAACCCGTGACATCACCGGTGGTTTGCCCCGTGTAACGGAGTTGTTTGAAGCACGTAACCCATCAAACCCTGCGGTAGTAACCGAAATTGACGGTGTGGTAACTTTGGGTGGTGTGAAACGTGGTAACCGCGAGATCACTATCGAATCAAAAGACGGCCAGGTTAAAAAATACCTTGTTCCATTGTCAAAACACATCCTGGTACAGGATAACGACTTTGTGAAGGCTGGTATGCCGTTGTCTGATGGTTCTATATCACCTGCGGACATCCTTGCCATTAAGGGCCCTGCAGCAGTGCAGGAGTACCTGGTAAATGGGATCCAGGAAGTTTACCGTTTGCAGGGTGTGAAGATCAACGATAAGCACTTTGAAGTGATCGTTCACCAGATGATGCAGAAGGTTGCTATTGAAGATGCCGGCGATACCCGTTTCCTTGAAAGGGAAGCTGTTGACAGCTGGGATTTCATGGTAGAGAACGACGATATCTTCGACAAAAAGGTAGTTACCGAAGCAGGCGATTCAACTACGTTGAAATCAGGCCAGATCGTTTCAGTAAGAAGGCTGCGCGACGAAAACTCGATCTTAAAACGTAAAGATTTAAGGTTGGTTGAAGTTAGAGATGCTATCGCTGCAACGTCGAGCCCGATCCTGCAAGGGATCACCAGGGCATCGTTGGGTACCAAATCGTTTATCTCGGCAGCATCGTTCCAGGAAACTACCAAAGTACTGAACGAAGCAGCGATTGCAGGTAAGAAAGATTTGATGCTTGGCCTGAAAGAGAACGTTATCGTTGGTCACTTAATTCCATCCGGAACCGGTTTGCGCGAGTATGAAAATATCCGTGTAGGCAGCCAGGAAGAATTTGACCGCCTGATGGCTTCGAAAGCAGAAGAGCTGGAAGCGTAATCGCATCATAAATATTTAATTTCCAAAGCCTTCGCTGTACAGCGGAGGCTTTTTTGCGTTGTAGGGCAGGGGGGTGCTTACGGTGCTTTGAAGGTACGCGGGTTGCGTTGGGTCGGGTGCGGGTTTAAGTTAGCCTACAAAATCCACCAAACCGTCATTGCGAGGAACGAAGCAATCTCTACGCAGGACATTCAAGGAACGGCGTGCAATATTGTACGGCGTGCGGCTGATAGGTTACCCGGAGATTTTGGTGTGGTGATTAGCATGTGTTCCGCCTTTTGGCGGATCGTTCCTCGCCATGACGCGTCGGGTTTTTGTGTCTCCGCAGGGTTTCTAGAACAGGAACCTGCGTTATCCTGAGTCATTTCGTAGTGAAGGTTCGGCTGCGAGATAACAAGCGGGGACAACTGGACATTTTTTTTAATATATTGCATAATGGGTTTTCAATACGGTGGATGTGTTTATATAATGACCAACAAGATGCATACTGCATTATACGTGGGTGTATCTTCTGATTTGACAGGGCGCGTTTGGGAACATAAAAACAATGTGTATCCAGGCGGCTATACAGCAAGGTATAATTGTCATAAGTTAGTTTATTACATGTTCTATTCCAGAATTGAAGAAGCCATTGGCGTAGAAAAAACGCTCAAGGCGGGAAATCGGAAAAACAAAATAAAACTCATCAACGCTATGAATCCTAAATGGCTGGATTTGTATGATGACCTTATGCGTGAATAGTTGGCGGCCTTAACCCTACGAATAGTATTTTTCATATTTGATTGGCATATGTAGAGATGGCTTCGTTCCTCGCCATGACGTGTAGGGTTTTATGGGTTAGCTTAAATTTGGAACAGGACCCTGCGGGGACGGAAATCACACTATAAATATTAAAAAAAGCAAGCCTTCCCGGTAAAATGGGGAGGCTTTTTTGCGTTATAGCAGGGGAGAAGTGTTTGTGATGCCCGCGAAAATCCAAATAATTAATTATCGTAAATATTTGACAGGGTTTGGAGCAGGCTTGCGGGAATGCGAAAATCTGTTGTTTTAATTTTTTCAAAATAAGGTTGCAACAACGTTATAACTCCCCGTTGCCGCGCTAAAATTAGTACCCCTATACTACCCGTATAAGGCAGCCGCAGCTTTTCAGCAAGGTTACGGCCTTTCAGATCGTCGAGTATCAGGGATGGTGAAATAACCTCATACGCTAAAGCAATGGCGCTGGCTTCACCAGTATCAACCATTTCAGCATAAGTATTAAATAAATTCCTGTTTTTTACGGGCTGAACCTGTACCCATCCAGGGAGTTGTTTTCCGTATTCCGCTGCAATTTCAGGGGTTGTAATTACTTCACCATAAAGGTCTTCAAGAATATGAATGCATCCTATCTTATCGAACAAAATAAAACAACTCGCATCAGTAATTATTGTATTAATGTTTTGATATTCTTTCAACATCTGCAATTATATCTGCTGCGGTATATTGGAAGTAATTCACATCAAATTTGGCCAGTATAGCCGGGAAATCCCATTTTTTCATGTTACACATTTCAGCAGCCTGCCCCAAGGTCAATTTACCCGCCTCATACAGCTTAGCGGCAATTAACTGAACGGTTTCGTCATGCTCTTTTTCAAGCGCATCCGGGAGGTTAAGTGTCAGCGTTGTCATGTTATTGATAATAAATGTTTAAATATACGCATAATCTATAAAAAATATAAGCTCAAAATGGTTTCTTTACAAGGGTAATGAATGCTTGCGGAAGCAGGGGGGAAGCTACCAAGTTCGCTACCTGTCAGCGGCGCACTAGTACCCCACGCTTTTGGCCTTTGCGCTGCATACTAGCGCGAGAAGCGGGAGTGATTTTACATCCTTCTCAATCCTCAATCGCTTCAACCCCTTCTCCCTTTAATTTTAACAATCCGCCTTTCATAGCGCTGACCTGTTCCGGTGAATGGCCCTGCCAAACCGTGATCTCGCCCACCACTTTGAACGGGTGTTTGGAACGATAAGACATTGTGGGGTTACCCGGGAATTTTTTGTCGGTCAGGTTGGGGTCGTTCTCAATGGGGCCCATAGGTTCTACCAGGTAGATGCGCTGCCGCACTTCGCCCAAAGCCAGTTCGGCGCCCCATACAGCTGCATCTAACGTTGCCGTAAGGTAAATGTATGCTGCCTTGCTTCTTTGCCCGTAGTTGGAGTGCTTACCGGTCTCGATCAGGTCGCCTATCTTCAGGTCTGCCCTTGTACCGTGAAAATAGGTCTGACAAAAAGGGCGGTGCACCGGTGTATTCGTTTCGTTGTTTTCCATAGCCGTTTTGATCAAAAATAACAGGTATTTTGATTGCAATTGCGAATTCCCGGCAATATTTTTACAGGCGAAATATATGCGTGAACAAGGCGTTATTCATTATAAGGTCGGTTAATCCTGTGGTTTCAAATATAGTGGATATTACCCCATCAGTCGGCCGTGTGGCCTTACAAATAAGCTTGTGGTTTGCGTTAACGAGTAAAGGGAGCCTTAATCCAGAATTTGCGCTAAAGTAAACCCTTGTTTTTTTCCGTCTTTTATTTCTTTTGCTTCAGCGAAAGCTTCTTCCAATTCTTTTAATACCGCTTTTTTCGTCGACGATTTGGATTCTGAAACAACCTCGCCACCAAGGTCTTCAATAAACTTCCTGACTTTATCTTTCAGTTTGTCGGGTATGTTAGCGGTTATTGTTGTCATCTTTAATTTTGTATTTAACAAAAAAAATAATTTAAAAGAAGAAATGTTAATTAAGCCATAAATGTTCCGCAGATAGAATTTACGGGCATCTGTGGGCAGAGCACCGTTCGTTACCTGTCAGCGGCGCACTAGTACGCCACGCTTTTGGCCTTTGCGCTGCATACTAGCGCGAGAGGAGGGGATGATTTTAAGTTTTAATTTTTCTACCAATCCCATTCTAGTATTAATCTCGACCCTTCTGGAGGATTATTAAACATCAAATTTATATAAAGTCTATCTTTAGACACAAACGGTTCAATGCTAGTCTTTATCGCATTAAAAACAATATAACCCCAAACATCCTTGGGTCTCCTATCATTAGGAAAGAACACATGATTTCCGATATTCTCAAACTTGCTGTGCAGATTTGTTCCAACTGCTTCTCGTGTTTCCGTATAACAATCAACTGTATCAAATTCAATCGAATGTTCGTAAATCTTAAAAGGTATTAAAGGTTCCTCAAGATAGGTATAAGCAGCATTTGTTCCACCCTCTTTGACATATTCGACTCGTCCAAGGTTCGATCGCACATTGTGTATTTTACCAGTTCCTGACATACCCCCATCACGCAACACTCTGGTATCGGCTTGCGTTGTGTAAAACCAATTCGTTTTCTTTGCTGTGGCAAGATGCCCAATGGAGTCCTTTATGGTATAACGATTGTGACCATTAATATAAATGATGGGTTTATCCAAATCGCTTGATGCTACAGAGATATTCTTCGGGGCTATTGCACTTTTTATAGCTTTAGCCAAGGCCTCTAAACCTATAGACGAATTAAGGGCAAATTTATCAGCTAAAGGCGCCGAATAACTTAAAACATCCTTTAGCGTAAGATTATGCCAAATAGGCAAGATGATTTTACTATCATTATATAATTCTCTTGTAGCAAGGCCAACCAATTCTCTCTGAGTCCATTTCTTTGAAAAAAAAGATTGACTCAAAATTGTAATTGCAAAATCACATGTATTTAATCCTTTATCGATAGACTGAATAAGGCTGTCTCCGGCTTTTAATTGGAACTCGTCGTACCAAACGTTAAATCCATCAGCTTGGAGTAAAGCAGCCAATGGACGTGCAACTTCATCTTTGTCTTCTGAAGCGTGTGAAATAAAAATATTATTATTCATAAATCTGTAATGTATTGAAGAATACCCAATAACGCTTGCAATAAAAGTCCATTATAAAAACTAAATTAGTGTTAATAAAATAAATTGTCATAAAAATATTTGCTAATGGTCGTTTTTCGTCTCAGCAAATTCTCGTAAGGGACCCTGTGTCTTCCGTGGTATATTGTAGCCAACTAGTCCCATGCCGGGAAAGTTCGTTACCTGACAACCGAGCAAGAGTACACAGCGCTTTTGGCCCTTGCGCTGCATTGTCGCGTCAGAAGGCGGAATCTTAGGGGACGTTTAAACACAATATCATTTAATTTTAATAACTCTCATCTAAGCCCAAAAGTTATTTGTTTTGTTATACCTTTCAGTTATATTTGAATTTATTTCATTAATAATCAGCGAAATACTTCGGCTGTCTTAAACCGCACATGTTTATTATGAATACAACAAAAAATATTTTCATTAGTCATCATCATAAAGACGATAAATCGGTCTCTGATTTCACTAATCTTCTTGCTGGTAAAAACTACAATATTAGAAATAGCTCAATAAGAGTAAATGAAAAGAATAAAGAGCGGCTAGAAAAGGAACAGGTTCCAAGAAAGACCCTGGAACGGTTATTGAATATTAAAATGCGTTGGGCAGGAACTGTGGTAGTTCTTATTGGCTCACAAACGTATTCGAGAGAGTGGGTTAATTGGGAAATAGAGAAAGCCGCACAACTGGGAAAAAGAATTCTTGGTGTTTTTATGCATGGAGGTAAAGATGCCAATATCCCAGAAAATCTTGAAAAATATGGTGATGGTTTGGTTGGATGGAATTCTGAAAAAATAATTGCGGGCTTGGAAGGCGAAGATGTGGGGTGGTGCGCGTCAAGCGGAGAGTCGCGCCCGCCAGTAACTAACGTCAAGAGGGTTGTCTGTCAATAATGAGCTTTTATGGATATAAAATTACGAGGGATTATGGTTTCGCTCCTAATCCGTTTGGTGCATATTGCACACTGGCGTGCTGTAAACCTCATGTTAGAAAAAAAGCAAAAGAGGGAGATTGGATTATTGGCACTGGTGCAATAGAAAATAATCTGCTTGGCCATTTAATCTTTCTTATGAAAGTGACTGAAAAAATTACTTTTCAAGAATATTGGGATGATAAAAGGTTTGATTACAAAAAACCAAGATTAAACGGTAGTATGAAGCAAATATATGGGGATAATATTTATCATTTTAGCGAAAATGAGTGGCTTCAATTAGATTCTCATCATAGTCTTCCTGAAGGAAATCTCAACGATAAAAACCTTAAGCAAGATTTAAGCGGTGAATATGTCTTGGTTTCTAATCAGTTTATTTACTTAGGAGACCAATATCTGAAAGTTCCAGAAAAATATACTGAAATATGTCCGACTGCTCGGCACCGGGACTACATTACTATAAGAAATGAAGAATTGGCCGAAGAATTTACCGAGATTATTTTTGGCGATTATCAACCGGGGTTAAACGGAAAACCACTTAATTGGAAAGAACATGAGCAGTTACAATTATTTTAAAAATGGCATTAAATAGGTATTATTATCCTACCAAATACGACTCGAGAAGCCAAGCTATATCACTTGGGGTTAAATGTGTGTTTATTTCTCACCAACAAAAAGATAAGGAACCGGCAAATAAGATTGCGGATTATTTAATGGCTGCAGGAATTGATGTGTATTTTGATGCATATGACAATGATCTAAAAATTCATTATCAGTCAAACAATGCTAGAGCAGTAACGGACGCGATTAGAAAGGGGATAAATAATAGTTCACATATGCTGGTTTTAGTGTCTCCAAACACCTTACATTCGACATGGGTTCCGTTTGAAATAGGATATGGTTTTGATAAAACAGATTTATATGTATTGTGCCTAAAAGGTATTCAAAAAGGAGGATTGCCTGAGTATGTAAAAACCGCAAAAATAATTAGAGATATCTATGATTTAAATAATGTCACGAGCGATATTTCTGGGTTGGGGAAGGAAGTGCTTTTAAAATCAAATCGAATTGAAGAATATAATAGCTATGCAAATCCTTTATATTCTATTATGGACAGTATAATAACCGGAGGCTAACTATTATGAAATGGGCTGACTATTGCGTTAGTAAGTTAACGTTAACCGAAGATGGAATGATTGATAATGTCATTTATTATGACGATCTAGGGGATTCGTTAGGTGCAGATGCAACCGAACAGAATAGGCAATGGATGGTGAATAAAGTGTTTGAAGGAAAAACTTTTTGTGCGATTAAAAAGAAAGAAAATGGCCGATGGAATAAAATTGGAGATTTTTCTTACGATGGAAGCATATTTAGTTGGTTTACAATACCAAAAAATCTTGCTAAAAGAAAGACCTTTAAAAGCTATTACCATTACGACGACCAGGAATACAAGGAGAAGTTCAATAACTTATTTGATGACTTGATTGTACATAAATCAGTTGAAGATGGTGATATTGATTCCGATAACTCTGACGAATATATTAAGCAATTAATACATCAAGGATATTTACATGATACCACGGTATTAATCGTGTTAATCGGGCCCAATACTAAACATAGAAAACACGTTGATTGGGAAATTTCGGGAGCTCTTAACTACAAAGTGGGTGATAAATATTCGGGACTTTTAGGATTAATGTTACCTACTCACCCTGATTACGGAACCGGTTATTACCATTATGATTTATTGCCGGCACGCTTATCGGATAATTTAAAATCAGGTTACGCAATTATAAGAGACTGGACTGACAATAGAATCAAGATGCAGGAGTATATCGAGCTCGCTTTTGAAAGACGAACTACTCATATAGACAATTTAGATAACTCAAGAAAACAAATGACTGAAAATACCAATGAATAGAATCAAATATCCACTAAATATTTATGTCGTTTGGCATCCAAACTCTCCAGTTTGTGGAGAAATTGCTGAAGACCTTTATTCTACGTTTTGTAGAGATTATAAAAATCCGCTATCTCGAGGAATTGGTATCCCTGTATATTTTAGAAGCGTCATTTTTGAAGACAATAAACCTTTAAGCATAGATGTAAAAAATGCAGAAAAGAATGCCATCGTATTGCTAATTGATGAGGAATATTTTCTTGACGAGAACTTCAAAAAATACACTGAAGAAATTGCTGGCAAAATAGACGATAACAATCGAATTTTCCCTATTTCTCTTTTTGATAAAGCGTATTCCATCGGATGTAATTTGAGTACACTTCAATTTACTGATGCCACAAAGTTTTTTGGTAAAAAATTAGACTTTGAAAAGAAAAAACATGTTGACAAGGCCATAAAAAAAATTAAAACTGAATTATTACATGATTGCCCCCCCGCTGCCGCAAGCCTCCCGGCTTGTGGCCCGCATGCTAAGTAACCACTTTGCCGGTTAAACGAGCCGCTAATCCACTATCACCTTCACCAATCCCTTAATTCCGCAATAATCCCTTGCACTGCTATACAGGTATTCGTGGTCATTCTCTACAAATCCGGCAACAACCGGATTTTCATGTGTATAGTCAATCTTTTGCTGAATCACCGGCAGACTCCACAATTCAATGGGATGGTTATGCTGTTGCCAGAATTGATTTTTGGAGTTATTGGAATTGGCTTCACCGGCCTTTCTGAAAGCGTTCAGCAGCCATTCGCGGCGGCTCTCCTGCGGATTTTCTTCAATCAGTTTGATCAATTTCCTCGATGTAACCGATTTAAACGCACCGATCAAATCTTCCGGTTTTTCTTTCAGTGACCTGAAAACCAAATGCACATGGCTAGGCATAATGCACCACGCAAAAATCTCCATGCCTTTTTCTTCTACACAATGGTTAAGGTTTTCAACCAGGCAATCAAAATACATGCGGCGTACAAACACGTCTATCCAGTGAACGGTGGCAAAACTTACAAAATATAAACCTTCGGGATCGGCGAACTTGTAATTACGGCTCATGCTTAAAGGTAGTATTTTGTTTTAATGCAATCAATAGATGATTTCCACTACATTTTTTATCGTTTCCCATTACTGCCAATAGCTGCCGCAAGCCTCCCGGCTTGTGGCCCGCTGATAGGTAACAAACTATGCACGATGCTTTGATATTGGAAAAATAGCGCATGGTTAGCCTGTATGGCGGTTACTTAGCATGTGGGCCACAAGCCGGGAGGCTTGCGGCAGCGAAAAAATGCTTGCGGGAGCAGGGGGGCTTGCGGCAGCGAAAAATTGCTTGCGGGAGCGTGGGGCCGCAAGTACAAAAGGGCAAAGTGGTGGTATCAAAATACGAATGTCCAAACGGACATACGGTAGAAGTAACCGAACGTATATGATTAAAATTGCCCCACCAAGGAGACTCCGGACAGCGGGCAGTGGGAGCACGATAAAGTCATTATTAATACTTAAATTTGAGTATGGCTTTACATGATACTTTACAATTGCAGCGTTGTCCTCATTGTTCCATTGACAAACCGCATTTAATGGCAGTTTCTGCACAGTTTGGGACAATTGACGACACCAAAACTAACCGTCGTGATTGGAGAGTGTATGTTTGTCAAAGGTGCGGAGGCCCAGTTTTAGCTGGTGGCATGCCCGGCTATGGTATTTGTGAAATTTATCCAAATTCGCAGACAGTTAACGACATTCTGCCTTTACGAGTTCGGGAGTACCTCAAACAAGCTATAGACAGTACATTTGCACCTTCAGGAGCAACAATTCTTTGTGCAAGTGCTGTTGATGCAATGCTCAAAGAAAAAGGTTATAAAGAAGGTAGCTTATATAAACGAATTGAAACAGCAGTTAAAGACAGTATTATAACACCTGATATGGCAAAGTGGGCGCATCAGGTTAGAATAGGTGCTAATGATGAACGCCATTCGGATGAAGATGCGGCTTTGCCAACCATAGATGATGCTAAACAGGCAATAGAGTTTACCAAAACTCTTGCAGAACTGCTATTTGTTCTACCTTCTAAAGTGTCCAAAGGATTGGATGCTTCAAGTGTTGCTAAAGCGTAAATATTAAGACTTTCCGTTGGTGTTGTCAATGTAGCACAATGGCTCACTCTGCTGTCCGTTCAGAGAATCGAACAACAAGGGGGCCAAGGAGGCCTAACCAATTGAAAAATAGTAAGATATATTGTGAAATATGCTTGATATTCTCAAATATCAAATTTATATTTGATTTTAATTAACCAATATAACCGATAACCTTAGATTATCAAGGAATAATATGTTCATTGTGGTGGTAATCTAAATCTTAGCGTGGAGCATTTTATGCCACCGAAATTTCAATAGATAGATGCTTGAGTTTAAAAATAATTTGTTATTCAAAGATGGAGTCCCCGTTCTTAAAATTATAGCAACAGACTTATTCTTGGACAGTGCTGATAAACAGTTCGAAAAAAAGTTGTTGACGCATTATGAGCAATTTATAAGTAAATTGATGGAAGCCTATATTGAGTTGAATACTGACGACGACGTCGCAATGTCAAAACTTGAAGACACGCTTTCAAAAAATAGTTCACAAGATATAATTAGGCAAGATCTTTTCGAAATATTAAACTCCCACGCTGACATTGAAAAAATATACAAGAATGCATATTACCGCTTTAAAAGTGAAATTATTTCCGGCCGAAATATTGAATCTGTAGAACGTGTGGCAGAGCTGCGGGACGCAGGAGTAGATTCCTTTTCCGACACCTTGAACGTTGGCGAGACCACTTCAAACACTGTCGGATTTTTCAGCATCTTTTTTAGTTCGAAATATAGATTTATGTCCGATAGGGAAATAAAAAAAGAATTGGTAAAAAGTGTTATAATTTGGATTTTACTTATTGTTTCTGATACTCTATTTTTAATTTATATTACCTATACATCAAAAAATAAAGTTAGCGGGGTATTTTACCTAATAGAAGGCCTGCTAGTATGTTGCACGATATTTTTAACAATAAAATTAATTAGAAAATATTATGTTTGACCTGCTAAAAAGAATGCATAACAAAAATGCTGTTGCAGTAACTCAAAAGTTATTAGCAAAATATCCGGAGAGGTTTAATTCGAACTCGTCTCCGGAATTGTTTACAATTGCAAAATTGATTTATAAAAATATCTTTTTAGATCACGAGCGTAGGCCTGATGGAAAGGAAGTACAAGAAATCTTCTTTTTAATTGATAATATCGAAATTGATGAGCAAAACGTTGTCAACTATTTCAGGTCAATTCTTTCAAGTTATGACGATACGGTCGATCAGGAAATTAGAAGCTTTTTTGAGGAAGCAGACGATATTATGTCCCAAATTGGTAATTAAATGGTTTCTTACCCTTCGCTAGTTACCGCGATTTTCCCGGTTTGTGGCCCGTTGACAGGTAACGGAGTCAGAGACTCCGGGCATAGCTAATCCGAAGTGGAACACTTCGGAAAGCGGGGGCATGGAATAGTTATTAGTTTTGAAATGTCTTTTGAATTATTATATCTTTAGATAAAATTAACCTAAGCCTTACGTGCAATTTACACGCTTAAGCTAGGCCTTATTAAATTCAACTTTAGATCATTTATTTAAATAAATCGAATAATGGCAAACAGGGAAATGAATAATTAATATCATCAATTACCTCAAACAATCAACCCATGCCAATAAGTACAAATTCCATCATTCACTATACAGATACTATTGCAAAATTGGAGGCGATATTAGTTGAAGGTTTGGGCATTAAATATTGCGCCGAAAAATTAGCACTTCATGGAGAATCCCATTCGCATGCTGCTCATCCGATGATTTCATTTTGTGACGTACCCTTATCTCAATCATACAAACATTTTAGTGCATATGGCAAGTACGGTATAGGATTGTCTAAAACTTGGGCAAACAATATGGGTGTCAACCCGGTGCTTTATATCGAATCGAAATCGTCGATCAGTAAGACAATAAAGAATTTGATAACAGAGAGACGAAAAAAGGATTCAAATTTAACGGATGTACAAAAAGACGAGATTCTAAGAATAAAATGCTTCACCAAAAATTACTCTGGGCCGTTGAAACGGAAAGAAATGAATGAGAAAAATTATCGGTTTTACGACGAACGTGAATGGCGTTTGGTTCCCGAGGCTGAACAGTTGGACGGGGCCAAATTCTCGGTTAGTTTGAGTGCTTACGAAAAGGAAAAAGATGACTACAATGACAAAATTAAGGATATGAGATTTACGTTTATGCCCAATGATATATCATACATTATTGTTGACAAAACCCAAGAAATTCCGCAAATTATTAACAAATTGAGGTCGGAATATTCCAATAGATGCACTGCTCAGGAATTGGATATCCTGTTTAGTAAGATATCATCAACAGAGCAGATTTTAAGTGACTATTAAATGAATCGCTAAGTGAGAACTCTAACCTGGCGCTCGTGTCGGAGCGGGACCAGATAATGGAGTCAGAGACTCCGGGCATAGTTCATCCGAAGTGGAACACTTCGGACAGCAGGGTTATAATTCCATTTTATCATCGTCGTCAATAGTTTTTTCAAGCGTTATTACCAGTGCATATTTATTAATCAACTCAAATTGAGTCAATTCGATCTTGAGGTTGTCAAACTGCCACCGTCGTTCCGCTAGATGTTGTTGGCCTTTTTTATGACTATGATGATCAAAACTTTGTTTCCTATCGATATCATCACCAAATATTATAAGCGCGCGTCCTATTAGCTGCGAGACTTCAAAAAAGTTTGGTTCGGATAGTTGGTTAGAATCGCTTTTGCAAATCACTATTTGAGATGCATTATGAGAATTGACCTCAAGCACGGTATCAAAAAAATCAAAATATAAATGATTTTTTGCCAAACGTTTTATCGTAACACCATCTTTTTCAATAGGGTCCAACCTTTCGCTATTTTGGAGATCATAAACCAATTTTCTTATAAACCAATCATTGTCTTCCGGCCAATCTATCAGCATATCAGGAAGAGTTTTAATGAATTCATCGACTGAAAGTACCTGCGTACTAAAGTCGAAAAGCTTATACATCGCGTTAGCTTTTATCGTAATTGTCGCGTCATCAGTCACCAAATAATCACAATATTGACCAAAGTAGGTATGTATCCCATCAGTCATAATATTATCGGGTGTATTTTTATTAGTCACCTTGTCTTTATTGATACCAAATACATCAAGCATGTTATATGCTGACAAATAGAAATCGTAGAAAGGAACTTCGGTTTTTCCTATCCTGCTTAAGTTATCATGTACAAATTCAAGAAATGTTTTTTTTACTTGAGTGTTTTTTAATGCTTGATTAAAGTCAAGGTCAGGATTAAGCGTCATCGTTCCTTTGTTAATACCTTCATAAATCATGTTCCTGAGTTCTTTATACAGATTGCTCTCTTTAAATAAACGCATGGTAAAAGTGGACATATTTGCCATGAGGTCGAAAAAGGTTCTTTCCGGCTTGTCTTCCCCTAATAAATCAATCATCAATTGTTGTTGATTCTGAGGGAGGGATTTAATATCAGGGGTATGAATCGGTAACGGAATAGCAGAATACAAACTTTTAATCAACACTTTCATTGTCCTTATTGCATCGTCATCTTCTTCCTGTAATTCAAAAAAATGAAGCAGATATTTCAGGTCATCTTCAGGATTGTCATCGTAGACCATCAATGGCGTTGCTAAATAAAAAGAGGTGTATTTTTCGAGCGGATGATAGGCCAGATAATTATCATGCACGAGGGTTTCCATGAAATTAAAATCCTCAAACTTTATATCTGTAAGGTCTTTACGTTTATCGCGGATATGTGCATAAGAAAAGAAGAAGCTTAGTCTGTCCTTATAAACTTCCAGCAACTGATTCAATTGCTGGAAGTTTTCTTTCTTGTTGTTCCGAAGGTTACTGAAAACGTTTGTATCGAAATAAATCCGTGGCATAAACAAATATACCTAACGAACATCTCAATTTGCTGTTCGAGTTTCTAACAAATTCAACTGCTGTGCGAAGTTTCCAAATCACACCCGTAAGTCCGCGTGAGGGGGCGTCGCGGATACCGGCCATGTGGCTTAGGCCTGTGCAGTAAGAGCAGAGCACCCGACCCGGTTTCTACCAACCGGGGCACGCCCTTATTAAGTCAAAAGTCTTAAGTCAAAAATCCGGTTTGCACTCCTGTTCAACCGGGCTTTTCCGGGTATATTTGGTCATTAGTCATTGCGTCATTGGTCATTGGATAATCTGCCCATTTTTCTTCATCTGCAACCTCTGGACATCCTCCCTCATCTTCAAATTCACGCATCTTCAAATTTTCAAATTCTCCTTTTTGGTCATTGGTCATTGCGTCATTAGTCATTGGGTTTGGTTGGTCATTAGTCATTAGGTCATTAGTCATTGAGTAATCTGCCCGTTTTTCTTCCTCCGCCTTATCCGCAAATCCTCCTTCATTTTCAAATTTACACATCTTCAAATTTTCAAATTCCCCTTTTTGGTCATTGGTCATTGGGGGATCTGCAAAGCGTAAAAGCCGGTTTACGGTAGACAACCCTATCCCCAACTGCCTGCTGATGTCGCGCTGGCTGAGGCCGGCGGCGGAGAGGTCGGCTATTGTATGGGCAAATTGCTGGCGGCTGGCGGCGGTTCGGCTGAGCAGGTGTGGGTGTTCGGCGCTGTAGCCTTCAAACTTAAAGTGCAAAAAGGCGCCGGGCTTTTGGATGCGGCACAGGCATACGTTTGCGGGGCCGTAGCGCTGGCTGGTGTTGCGTTGTTTGATTTGTTTGAGGTAGCACAGGCCGGTTTCGGCGGTGCTTTTGCCGATGGCGAAGGCGCTGTCGGCAAAGTTGATGAGGAGTTTGCTGCCGTGCAGGTCGTCGGCGCTGATGGGCTGGGTGGGGTTGCGCCGTTTGGGGGTATGCGCCAGTACCAGGATGGACAGGTTGTGGTCGGTTTTTAGCGCTTTGAGGCTTTTCATGAGCGAGAGGGCCACGGCCGCATTTTCGGTGCCGCCGCGCAGGCAGGTAATGTTATCGATGATGAGCACGGTGGCCTTAACGCGCTGGATCTTATATTCGATGGCGGCGATGAGCAGGTCGTTTTCGCTGGTGTGGGGCGGCGGGTCGGGGAGGAAATTATACTGGGCGCGAAAAAAATTGGGGGAGAAGGGGTGATCCTCGTCGCCATGGCTGTAGCGCAGGCCAAACTGCCTGTTGTCCAGCTCGAAATCGAGGTAGAGCACCCGGGCGGGTGGGGCCTTGCAGGTGAAGGGGCCAATGCTTTGGCCACGCGCAATGCTGTCGGCAATCTGCACGGCCAGCACCGATTTGCCGGTATTGGTATCGGCAAACATAATGCAGAGTTCGTTTTGGTGCCAGAGTTCGCCCAGCAGCATGTTGGCTTTGGGTTCGCGCCGGTACAGTTCCATCCAGCGGCTGCCGCTTTCAACGGTAAACTGGCTGTGGATGTCGTCGTGTGCGGGCGGCAGGGGGTCGGCGCGTTTTTTCCGTTTGGCAGGCCGGTACGGCAGTCCGCGGACTTCGGCGCGCAGCTGTTCGATGAAGGGCGGGCGCTCGGAAGTTGGGATGAAGGGGGCGGTGGGAGGGGTGGTTAACATGGTTGTTGGTATTTATGGCGGGCATGGCGGGTAAACTCACCCCCGACCTTCACTACGTTCGGCCACCCCCTCTCTACTTCGTATAGAGGGGGAAGAAGGCTGTAGAGGAACCGTAGTTCCCCTCTTTCCGCCTGTGGCGGAGAGAGGGGTGCCGGCGAAGCCAGGCGGGGTGAGTAAACTGTTGGAGCGCCAATAGGAGCTGGGAACGATTATCACAAATATAAGCAATGGCAGCGGTTAAAGTGCTGACACTGTTTTGTCAGTAGTGGGAACTCAAATGAGCTGGCATCTTCGCCTCACCTAAATCCTCTCCAAAGGAGAGGACTTTGAAATGCAATGCGGTTAATTTTGGTGTTTTTTTTCTCCCTCTCCTTTGGAGAGGGTTGGGGTGAGGCGAAAAACGGCGTTTAAGATTTGCCTCCTTTCTTAAGTAAACGACATAAAATCGGGAGTAATCATTAAAAAGTATAAACACATTTCAGGACGTCAGTATTGCCCTGGATTATGAAATTATTGATAGTCAGTTTATTGTACGGTCGTTGCGGGAAAAACTAATCTTGTGTCTGCTGATTATCAGTTGCTTAGCTAAATTTGATGGTTTGTTAAAATGTTGAAACAAACTGATAATGAGTGTGTTTCATAGCGTTCCGGGTGTTCCGCGCGGAAAAACGGAACGCCTGGCCTGTATTAACAGAATGAACAATTAACTTTATATTTGGCGGTGATGTATAATTTCCACCAAAACAGGTATTAATGGGCCAATTTGATTTAAAGGACGCAAAAATTGCCGTAGTGGGTTTAGGCTATGTGGGCCTGCCGCTGGCGATTGAATTCGCCAAAAAATATAGGGTAACGGGCTTTGATATCAAAGAGGGAAGGATCCGCGATTTACTTGATGGCCGGGATTATACCAACGAAGCGAATATTGAGGAGTTGAATGCCGTTTTGAATATGCCCGGCGAAAATGGGCTGCATTTTACTTCGTCGGCCAAAGACCTTGTTGATTGTACCATTTTTATCATCACCGTACCTACGCCGGTGGATCATTTTAAGTCGCCGAATTTGAAGCCCCTGTTATATGCCTCGGAGCTGATAGGAGGGGTGCTGAAAAAAAATGACATTGTTATTTATGAGTCGACGGTTTACCCGGGCTGCACCGAAGAGGATTGCGTGCCGGTGCTGGAAAAATATTCCGGGTTGAAATTTAATGTGGATTTTTTCTGCGGATATTCCCCGGAGAGGATTAATCCCGGGGATAAGGTAAATACGCTCACCAAAATAATGAAGGTGACGTCGGGATCGACACCGGACGTGGCCGCCTTTGTGGACGAGCTGTATCGCACCATCATTGAAGCCGGTACCTATAAGGCGCCCAGTATTAAAGTTGCCGAAGCGTCGAAAGCAATTGAAAATGCGCAGCGCGACGTCAATATTTCATTTGTGAATGAGCTGGCACTGATCTTCGACCTGATTGGCATTGATACCAATGATGTGCTGGCCGCCGCTGCAACCAAATGGAACTTTTTAAAGTATAAACCCGGCCTGGTAGGGGGGCATTGTATCGGGGTTGACCCTTATTACCTAGCGCACAAGGCGGAGTCGCTGGGCTACCAGCCGCAGGTTATTTTGTCGGGCCGGCGGGTGAATGATAATATGGGCGTTTTTGTAGCAAATAAGGTGATTAAGCTGATGATCAAAAAGGGGCATAGTATCGCCGGTTCGCGGGCGTTGATTTTGGGGATTACCTTTAAGGAAAATTGCCCGGATATCCGCAATTCGCAGGTTATTGATATTTATAAAGAATTGGAACAGTTTGGCCTGGCTGTTGATGTATATGATCCGTTTGCAGGTAAAGCTGAAGTAAAGGAACAATATGCTATAGATTTAATAGGCAATATTGAAGATATATATATAAATAATATATCATATGACGCGATAATATTAGCTGTGTCACATGCTGGGTTTAACGAAATTAAATTTAGCAGCATTTCTACTTCAAAAACCGTGGTTTTTGATACCAAGGCTGTGTTGAACAGAGCAATTGTTGATGGCCGGCTGTAATAGAATTTGGTAGATTTACGGTTGGCGTTTGCATATAGCCATAATTTTTAGCGGATGCAGATCAATTATTTTACAAAGCTTTCGTGTAAATAGGAAGGCTTTGTTATTTTAGCGGGATGGAAGAACAAAATGAGAATCAGTTGAATATTGAACTTTCTGAGGAAATAGCAGAGGGAATTTATTCAAACCTGGCAATTATTACGCATTCAAGTTCGGAATTTGTGCTTGATTTTATAAGGGTTATGCCTGGCGTGCCAAAAGCTAAAGTAAAATCAAGGGTAATTTTAACTCCGGAGCACGCAAAACGGCTACTAACAGCGCTGGAAGATAATTTAGAGAAATTTGAAACAGCCCATGGTCGTATTAAAATCCAGCAGGACCCATCCGGTTTCCCAATGAATTTTGGCGGCACTATGGGGCAGGCATAGCCGGCAATAAAAATATCTTGGTTTTACATCGCGGTTGTTTATTCAAATAGCAGGCAAAAGTTAATATTTGAATATCCGATCATGTTTTTACGGAATTAGTAATTCGGCATATGAAGAGAAATGTACAACTGGATTTTTTAAGATTTGTAGGGGTTTTTTTAGTGATGGTAAATCACATCTACGTTAAAGGAGACAGTATCCTGGATAATGTCTTCAAGGTAATCCGCGTTGGCGGTTGGTCTGGCGTGGATTTATTTTTTGTTCTGAGCGGATATTTGGTTTCGGGATTGATTATAAAAGAACATAAGCTTTACGGGTCTTTTAACGCCTCAAGATTTTTAATCCGCCGGGGATTCAAAATTTATCCAACCTATTATATTTTCATACTCTTTTCCTTCTTTTTAGGGATTTATTCCAAAAGTGTTACTCACAAACCAACCTTAGCAGGCCTTTTTCATGAGAGTGTCTTTGTGGCGAATTATTTTAGTTTGAATAATAGCCATTTGTGGTCCATAAGTGTTGAAGAACATTTTTATTTCGCTCTGGCATTAGTTTTTTTGCTGTTGCTCAAATACAAAAAAGTACAACTGAAGTCATTTGTGCTCATCTATATATTTCTTTTGGTAATTGGCATCGGTTTTAGGTTATATAATTACTTTACATATTCGGATTATGATTTTCCCAGGGATTATACCAAAAGTCATTTCAGATTTGATGCACTTTTCTTTGGCGTACTGATAGCTTATCTGGTTAATTTTAAAGAAGAGTTTATAACATACATTTTGAATCACAAATACAAGATCTTCTTTGTTATCTTATCAGTAATATTACTTTCTACTAATTTTATTTTTGACCGCGAGCATTATCATATTGTATCAGTATTCAATTTAGCATTCAATCCGA
Organism: Mucilaginibacter gotjawali; assembly: GCF_002355435.1. Classification (NCBI taxonomy): domain Bacteria; kingdom Pseudomonadati; phylum Bacteroidota; class Sphingobacteriia; order Sphingobacteriales; family Sphingobacteriaceae; genus Mucilaginibacter; species Mucilaginibacter gotjawali. Next base: position 3,961,403 of record NZ_AP017313.1, on the reverse strand, counting down.
TTTGCTATGGATATTTAATGGTAGTAATTATTCATATTGATAAAGGAGCTTTTTTGAAAGTGATTTCCCCTTTAGCTTATATAGGCACATATTCTTATTCCATTTATCTATTTCATCGCCTTTTTGATAATATTGCCATACATGCATTTAAAAATGGTGGAATTTTTTATTACTTATTTTATTTTTCTTCAGCGTTTATTGTGGGTATAATTATAAGTAAGTCTATTGAATACCCGATTATCAGCATAAGGGAAAAATATTTCCCCAGCCGATCTAAAAAAAATCAACCTGTTTTTGAAAAAGGTTATTGAGAAAATATATATGTTTTGAAAACCTTTAAGAAAGTGATGAAAGGATAGTTTACATTTAATTTGGCCGGCGATAATGAAAATGATCAATTCTTAGGTTATATGAGGCTGGCTTGGGTAGTTTCAATTAATGGAACTCCTATTCCGGGATCGTTAAGTGAATAATTATTCTTTAATTTTAGGTATGCGATCTTTCGCTTATTGAAAAATTATAAATAGGCGAAACTATCAAAAGGCTGTAGTTTTGCTGTTGGTGAAAATTACAGTCAACCGCTGGTAATTGTTTGTAAAGTAGGTCGGGCTGATTATTAATAATTAATAATGCATAATCTCAATTGTAATAAATGGTGCTTATTAGTATTAATTCGTTAAAAAAAATTAAAATTCTTATATTTTTTTCATTTTTTTTTATAATTTAGCCTTTTATTATAATAATTGTTAAAAAAGTATATCTACCATATACCTATGGATCTAAATTTACGCTTAGCAATCTTGTCGGCAATTAATGCCGGCGAAGAGATATTAAAAGTTTATAATGAAGAGGCGCCCGATGTTGAATTTAAGTCGGACAACAGCCCTTTAACGAAAGCTGATAAGAATGCGCATTTGGCGATAGTGGAAGGATTAAAGGAATCTGGTTTACAGGTTTTAAGTGAAGAAGGTAAATCTATCCCTTACCAGGACCGCTCGGGCTGGGAGTTATTTTGGCTGATAGATCCCCTTGATGGTACGAAGGAATTCATAAAAAAGAACGGTGAATTTACTGTAAACATCGCATTGATTGCGCTGGATACCCCTGTTTTGGGTGTGGTTTATGTGCCGGTTACCGGCGTTTTATATTTCGCTTCAGAACAAACCGGCAGCTTTAAAATGCAGATTGGTAAAGATTTTAACGAAGGTGAGCTTGTTAGTCTCGTTGAACAGGCTGAGCCACTAACTGGCGCACAATACCCCGAAATATACACCATAGTGGCCAGCAGGTCTCACTCGACCAGGGAAACAGAAGAATTTTTACGCAAAAAAGAGGAGGAGCTGGGTAATGTTGAGTTAATAAGTGCGGGGAGTTCATTGAAATTATGTTTGGTTGCCGAACGAAAAGCTCATATATATCCCCGACTGGCACCAACAATGGAGTGGGATACAGCAGCTGGCCATGCAGTGGCGACTTATTCCGACTGCAAAGTTTATAACTATGAAACAGGCCATGAATTGAAATATAATAAAGAAAATATGCTCAATCCATGGTTTGTAGTTGCAGGCCATACTAATTAATATCAGATATACCTGTAAACAATATTTATAAGCACCATTTTAGTAATTGTATTAATGTGTTGTTGATTTATAAGCTGTTTGAAAAATAGGAATTGAAACATTTTAATGAAAGAGAAACTGCACATAGTTGAACAGCTTTACAGCATAACCCGCCATGACCGTGAACTGGCTAACGGACATAAAGCAGCCTGTGTTTGGTTTACAGGGCTTTCAGGCTCCGGAAAGAGCACTATAGCGAATGTGGTTGAACAAGAACTTTATAGTAAAGGGATAAGAACCTATACGCTTGACGGAGACAATATTCGAAAAGGTTTAAATAAGGGGCTTACTTTTACGGACGAAGACAGGTCGGAAAATTTAAGGAGAATTGGAGAAGTTGCCAAGCTTATGTGCGATACCGGTTTGGTTTTGCTTGCAACGTTTATTACACCGTTGGAGCGACAGCGCCAATCGTTACGCGAACTATTAGGCGATATGTTTATTGAAGTTTTTGTTGATACGCCAATTGAAATATGTGAGCAGCGCGATGTTAAAGGTTTATATAAAAAAGCAAGGGCCGGAGAAATAAGTAATTTTACAGGTATCAGTTCTCCTTTCGAGCATCCCGTTTCGCCTGAATTGTATATTGATACAACAAATCAAACTTTGGAACAATGTGTGAATTTGGTTTTAGAGGGTGTGTTGCCCAGAATTAAATCAGCTAATTAAATATATGCATAATAAATATTACCTCAATCATCTTCAGGAACTAGAATCAGAAGCGATATATGTGATCAGGGAGGTTGCGGCGCAATTTGATAGGCCCGCCATATTATTTTCTGGTGGGAAAGACTCAATTGTAGTAACCCACCTGGCCCGGAAAGCCTTCTGGCCCGCCAAAATACCAATGCCTCTTGTGCATATCGACACAGGCCATAATTTTTCAGAAACTATTGAATTCAGAGACAAGCTGGTAGCTGAACTTGGCATACAGCTCATTGTAGGATCAGTTCAGGAATCGATAGACAAAGGCCGGGCTGTTGAAGAAAGAGGCATCAACGCCACCCGGAATGAATTGCAAATTGTTTCGTTGCTCGATACTATTGAAGAAAATAAAATTGACGCAGCAATGGGTGGCGCGCGAAGGGACGAAGAAAAAGCAAGGGCTAAAGAGCGTTTTTTTTCACATAGAGACGAATTTGGCCAATGGGACCCGAAAAATCAACGGCCTGAGTTATGGAACATTTTTAATGGCCGCAAAAGAATGGGCGAACACTTTAGAGTTTTCCCTATAAGTAACTGGACGGAAATGGACGTTTGGAATTATATTTTGCACGAAAATCTCGATATACCCTCATTGTATTTTGCCCATCACCGTGAAGCAATTTACAGGGATGGCACCTGGCTGCCAAATTCGGAATTTTTGGTTTTAAGGGAAGGCGAAAAAATCGAACTAAAATATATGAGGTTCCGCACTCTGGGAGACATTACCATCACTGGAGGCATTGAATCAGACGCCGATACGCTTGAAAAAATAGTAATGGAAGTTTCAGCCTCCAGAAGTACTGAGAGGGGCATGAGGAGTGATGACAAACGCTCGGATACTTCGATGGAAGATAGAAAAAAACAAGGATATTTTTAAGAAAATATTTTAAAAATGCTATTTACCCAGTAACTCTGCCAATCAATAAATAACTCGAATTTTAAATAATTATCAATATATTCGCCACACTAAATTATGGAATTACTGCGTTTTACCACTGCCGGCAGTGTTGATGATGGGAAAAGTACACTTATCGGAAGATTGTTATATGATTCAAAATCAATTTTTGAAGATCAGATAGAAGCTGTAAAACAATCGAGTGAAAGAAAGGGACTTCAACATGTTGACTTGTCGCTGCTTACTGATGGCTTACGTTCCGAAAGAGAGCAGGGCATAACTATTGATGTTGCCTATAGATATTTTGCAACACCCAAACGTAAATTTATAATTGCCGATACTCCGGGTCATATTCAATATACAAGGAATATGGTAACAGGAGCATCAACAGCTAACCTTGCATTGGTGCTGATTGATGCCAGGCATGGAGTGATTGAACAAACCTGCAGGCATTCATTTATAGCCTCGTTACTAAAACTCCCCCACATTATTGTTTGTGTCAATAAAATGGACCTTGTTGATTATTCTGAACAAGTGTTTAACAAAGTTGTTGAGCAATATCATGAGTTTGCAAGTAAACTTGATATTAAAGATATAAGGTATATTCCAATCAGTGCTTTAGATGGCGACAATGTTGTTAATCACTCTGAAAATATGAAATGGTATAAAGGGGCAAGTCTGCTTGACACTTTAGAAACCCTTCATATCGGCAGCGACGAAAACCATTTAGATGCCAGGTTCCCCGTACAAACTGTTATTCGGCCACATGCGGATGAATATCACGATTACAGGGGCTATGCGGGCCGTATTGCGGGGGGGATTTTCCGTGTAGGTGACAATGTTACGATACTTCCGTCAGGGCTAACCTCAAAAATAAAACTGATAAACACTTTTGACGGGCCCGTTGAAGAAGCTTTTCCGCCGATGTCTGTTTCGATTTGTTTGGAAGACGATATCGATGTTAGCCGGGGCGATATGATCGTAAAAAACAACAATCAGCCGCAAGTTAGTCAGGATCTGGATGTGTTAATGTGCTGGATGTCGGCTAAAGGACCGAGGCCAGGGGCGAAATACTATTTAAAAAGCACCAGCCGGGAGGTGATGGCGATAATAAAAGAGGTGATTTACAAAATTGATATCAATACGATGCAAAGGCTGGATCAGGACAATGATATCAGGATGAATGATATGGCCCGGGTTAAGATGCGTACCACAAGACCATTGATTTTTGACGAATACCGAAGAAACCGTATTACTGGCTCATTAATACTTATTGACGAGGCCACAAATGAAACCGTTGCAGCCGGAACCATTCACAGTTGATAAACCTAAATTTGATAAAATTCTCAATATATGAATTATAAACAGAGACAAAGAATTCAGATATTTCTGCTCATTCTGGCTTCGATAGCACTATTTTCATCGTGTACTGACTATAACAAAATATTATATCTTAAAGATATTCCTGATAGTTTGCAGACAAGAACTACCCAACTCGCAAAATATAAAGATCCTGTTATTCAATCTGATGATATTTTATCGATAATTATTTTAACTATCGACCCTCAGACCGCCGCGATAATAAATCAGGGCCAGGCTGCGCCCCAGGGGGCTTTGCCGGGCGCTTCTGTGTCAATGCAACAAATCAATGGTTACCTGGTTGATAAAAATGGTAATGTTTCTTTACCAATAATCGGGCAGGTGAAGATCGCTGGTTTAACAACCACCGAAGCAAGACAATTAATAAGCAACAAAGTAGCTGAATTTTACAAGGATCCTAACGTGCAAGTTCGTTTCGCCAATTTTAAAGTGACTGTATTGGGCGAAGTTGCCCGGCCGTCAACCTATATCTTACCAAACGAAAAAAATACGGTGCTTGATGCATTAGGGCTGGCCGGGGACATTACTATATACGGCAAAAAGGATAATGTGCTTTTAATCAGAGATAGTTTAAATAGTAAAGTATATGTTAGGTTGAATTTAAATTCCTCAAAGACTTTGCAGTCTCCTTATTTTTACTTAAGACAGAACGATGTTATTTACGTCGAACCCACCAAATCTAAATTGGTAGCATCAGATGCTACTCAAACAAAGCTATTTACAATCGGCGTGTCTGTGCTTACTGCAATTGCGCTCATATTGATCAGATTTAAATAATAAATTTAACTACGTAAGATATTTATGGATACAAATTTAGAAAGCGAAAATTTCGAGGAAAAAGTTGAAGTTTTCGATTTTAAACAGTTTACGGGCAAGCTAAAAAAATTATGGTGGGTTTTTGCTATTTCAATAATGGTATCGGCCATCGCAGCTGTATTATTTATTGTTTTTGCGCCGCCGTCCTATAGTATAAACGCTTCTATTTTAGTGGAGGACGATAGCGGTAATTCCGGTGCCTCCAGCGCGGCTTCCAGCATTTCTTCCACCCTCAGTAGTTTGGGAAGTATCTTCGACATTAAAAGTAATGTTGATAATGAGGTACAGGTGCTTAAAACCGATTATCTGCTGTTGCGTACGATAAACGAAATGAAGTTGAACATCAGATATTATTCGCCGGGTATAATCAGTTCAATAAGCACTTTCGGTGGTAGTGAAATGTATCATTCGCCGTTTATCATTCAACAGGTAAAACTGGTTGATACGGTATTGGATACTAAATTCTACGTTACCCTTAGTAATGATAAAAGCGGCGTAATTTTAAGTACTTACAGCTCAAAGGGTGGGTCATTCAATTTTAAAACAGTTCCGTTTGATAAACAGATTTTCGTACCGGGTGTCGGCCTGATCAAATTTGAAAGAAATTACCCTTACTTTGAAAATATGGCGGGTGATTACAGCGCTACTATTGAAAATGTAAGCGAATTAATAGACGATTTGGCGTCCAATATTAGTCTGGTAATTCCGGATGCAAACGCTACCTCACTGGATATCAGTTTAAATTATACTATACCTAAAAAAGGCGAGGATATTTTAAACAAAATGATAGAAATTTATTTAAAAGATAAAAAAAGTAATTCAGACAGGGTAGCGGATAGTACAATTGCTTTTATTGACCGTCAGCTGGTAAGTGTGGGCCCGCAATTAAGCAATGCGGAGGGTAGTATACAAACATTTAAACAGGAAAATAAATTAGCAGATATTAATGAGCAAGGTAAATTACTTGTTGATAATAGCCAGGATTATACAACCCAATTGTTAAAGGTTGAAAATCAGTTAAATGTATTGGAGGAGATTTATACGTATTTAAATAATGACGTTGATAACAAGCATGTTGTACCTACTACCATCTTATCAGACGATCCTATTTATGGCGGTATGGTAAATACCTACAATAACTACCTGCTTGAACGTGAGCGGCAATTGTTAACTTCAACAGAAACCAATCCATATATCAAGAATCTTGATTCGCGGATTGAGACGCTGCGGAAGAATATGATTCAGTATTTGAAAAATAATAAAAAGACGCTGCTTACTACTGAGCGTGATCTTAAAAATACCCAAAATACAATAACAGGCCAAATTAAACAAGTGCCTAAACAGGAACGTACTTATCTTGATTTAAACCGTCAAAAAGAAATTGCTTCGCAACTTTATTTATACTTATTGCAAAAAAAGGAAGAAACTGCAATTTCAAAGACATCTAACATAGCCGACTCAAGAGTTATTGACCCTCCAAAGGCCGATTTCCTGCCATATTTCCCCAAGAAAAGCTTGGTTATTGTGGTTGCTTTTCTTTGTGCCATTGTTATCCCAGCCACCTCTATTTACTTTAAGGAGATATTAAATAAGAAGGTGATGTCAAGGAATGATGTCACCAGGCTTAGTAGTTTACCAATAATTGGTGAGATCAGCCATGGTGAATCAATGAATAATATCTCAATAACCAGTAATAATCGCAGCGCAATTGCCGAACAGTTTAGGGCTTTAAGAACAAACCTTTCGTTTTTCCTGAGTAAGGAATCGGAAAAGACGATCATCGTGACGTCAAGTATAGCCGGAGAAGGAAAATCGTTTACTGCGGTGAACCTGGGTGCAGCCCTGGCCATTACTGATAAAAAGGTTTTATTAATGGAACTTGACTTGCGAAAACCTAATTTATCATCCAAATTAGGTATTGCAAATGATTTTGGCTTTACCAATTACATTATTTCAAAAGATGTAAAAATATCCGATATTATTTTGCCTACCTCGATAAATGAAAATCTGTTTATCATTACATCAGGGCCCGTTCCGCCAAATCCGGCGGAGACATTGCTCAATGGCAAGATGAAAATATTAATGGACGAATTAAAAAAACAATTTGATTATATAATTATCGATACACCTCCTATAGGTATCGTATCCGATGCACAACTTTTAAATGAATATGCTGACCTGGCTCTTTATCTGGTTAGGCAGAAATACACGTTAAAAGGGCACCTGAAAATTCCGTTTGATTTGCATAAAACCGGGAAAATGAAACAAATTGCAATTGTTGTTAACGATATTTTGACTACCCAGGGTTATGGTTATGGTTACGGCTACGGCTACGGCTATGGTTATGGCTACGGTTATGGTTATTACAGCGATGACAACAAACCCAAGTCATTTGTTGCGAAGCTGTTTAAGAGAAAAAGCAAAAAAGCATAGCCTGAGATAATACAGGTTAACTAAAATGACTGACCGCTTGAAAGGTATCTGACTATTTTATATTATAAGAAAAAATAAAAGCTGGATTGATTTTCTGTACCATGTAATATTATAAAATGAAAATTAAAACCTTTTACATAAACAATCAGATAAATTTCATTTTTTCTTTAATCGCCGGAATACTGCTTTTTATAGGTTTTATTGGTGTTTTTTTCGATCCGAGTTATTCGTACCTCCTGCTTGCAGGAGCAACCTGGGGGCTTTTTTGCATTTATTATAGCTTAAACAAAAACACAAGTTTATTAGAGCCAATTAACTTTATTTTCCTCGACGTATTTGGCGGCTCCGTCTGCAGGTTGGTATACATGTTTTTTTTTCCTGACAGACCAAACGTTACGGAGTTTTTGCTGCTCGGACGAGGGATACAAATCGCCATAAATGGTGGTATAATAAATATTCTGGGACTTGCTATAATGATGGTTGGTTATGTTGTTGGAAAAAGAGTAACAAAGTTAAGCAAGTGGAAAAAAGGTTTTTTTACAATAAGTTTTTTTAAAAAGGAAAAAAGGCTGGTACCTGTTTTATTGGCCTTGCTCGTCTTATCTTCAATAGGTCTTTTTATTTTTTATAAGATTTTTGGTGTCCAGTTTTTTACGTCGTTCACCAAAAAATATGAGCTTGTTTCGGATGACCAGGGGCAATTATCCAGGACATCCTTAGGTATTCCCCGGGATTTATTGCTGCAGGGTAAAACTGCTTTTCTGATTTATATTACCTGGTTTTATGCCAGAGGTAAGAAAATGATGAGTTGGCATGGTATACTTTTAATTTTTTTCTTTATTGTTGGAAATGCTCCCAATCTCTTTTTAAGTTCAAGACTCCCGATTATTTGGGACATATTTTATTGGATGATGCTTTCATTAATGTTCCAGGAAAAAAAGAAATTTCCATGGTTCAAAGTCACATCCAGTTTTGTTATTGTTGCGTTGGTAATTGTAATCATCGGCGCTTTAAGACAATCGGGCAGAAATGTTAGTGAAGAGGACTTATCCATCACCGGCGATAGTTTTATTGACAAGGTTTTTGGTAACCGTAATCTTTTAAGCGCCGACAAGACAGGGGTGCTTTATGATGCTGTTGAGAGAAATAAATTTCAATTGGAATACGGCCTTTCATTTATTGATTTCTTTTTAGCCCCAATCCCCAGATCGATTTGGGTAAACAAGCCTATAACTGCTATTGAAACCAGGATACAGCCGCTATTTACCGGCCCATTAGGTGCAAGCGGCTCGGTACCACCCGGGCTGCCGGCCGAAGGCTATTTGCAATTTGGCTTTATCGGGGTGATAGGTTTAATGTTTTGTTACGGCTATTTTATGGCCTACATGTTTAACGTTTTTAGCAACTCCGTCCAAAGCTATTCGGTTTTGCTTTATTTTTTCTTTTGTTATCAATTCGGATTCAACATGATTGGATTTAGTGTTGGAAGTGCCGCTGTTCAATTCCTGATTGATTTTCTTCCCCTTTATTTTGTTTTAAAATTTCTAAAATAAGCTTTGACAATTTTGGCGATTGCAACAATTTAAAGCATGTATATGAAAGTTAATATTTAACAGCAGATCAAGCGGAATTTTTATGTGATATTATAATTTTTGATCAAAACGACATACTCTATGATAAAGGAATTTATTAAATCAACTCAAAGAAAGCTTGAGAAAACAGCAAAGACAAAAAGTAAAAACTCGTTGTATTTTAAAACTTATTCTTTTTTGTTGACCCAATTAAGACCCATTTATTTTAGTGACGAGTTTCTTTTACTTAAAGGATTAAAAAGAAAAAGCAGTAGCAGCCAGCAAAGTATTTTATTTTTTACGGTACACAAAAGTGCTTCTACATTTATAAAACACACAATTATTAAAATTATCGGCCGTAAGGAGCTTGTTCCTATTAATTTAGGCGGTTTGCTTTCATTAGACGATCAGGCCAAACACTATAATAACAAAGCCTTGATGAGCAAGGTTTTAAAGGAACGGGGTTTTTATTACATTTTCAGGTCCTATAATGATTTCCCGAATTTGGACAAATTTAAAATACTGTTGGTGTTAAGAGACCCGCGGGATGTTTTAACGTCTCATTATTTTTCGACACTATTTAATCATCCCCTGAGTAGAAAAGAAGTAATTGAAGACAGGGAAAAATACAGTAAGCTATCAATTGATGAATTTGTTTTAAAGTATGCTATTGAATTAGCTGCGGAATATGAGGATTACTGTAATTATTTGCTACCGCGGGAAAACGTACTGCTGCTTAAATATGAAGACATGGTAGGGAGTTTTCCTTCCTGGTTACGAAAATTGACAGCTTTTTTAACTCCTATTGATAAAGAGGACGTGCTAAATAAAATTATAAGTGAAACCTCATTTGTTGTAAAAAAAGAGGATAAAAATTCTTTTATAAGAAATATAAAACCGGGGGATCACAAGAATAAATTAAAACCGGAAACTATTGATGCATTAAATAAACTTTTTTATTCGTCAATGTTGAAATTGGGGTATGAAATATGATATCCTGTAAGTTGTTATTAACGGGGCGTTAACAATGTTGATGCAGGCAGGCAGAAGCAAGGCCTCATTGTTTGTATTAAATCTCTTGCAGGTAATTCAGTAATTTAATTGGTTAACGTCAGTATTTCAGGTAAGAAAGGAATTGGTTCAGCTGGCCTAAAACTAAATTTGAAACAGCTTTTTAATTCAGGCTTGTATTCGCTCGCTGAAGAAAATTGAATTTTTAGTTTAATGGCTGGATCATTATAATCCATGCTTGAAAAACAACGTTTAAAGCGGCAATATCTATCGCTATTTTTTGGGTAGTTAAAAAATAGTCTGTCAAAACAATTAAGCATGGGTAGGTTGCTATTGAAAATTGAAATGGCATTCGTTTAAAAGTTTACAAAAGTAGTTCATGTACAAAAAAATATTAAATTTCAAAAAGAACGAAGCGAATAAGGAACTTATTATACACTCAATTGTTGCGCTATTTGCAAGAGGAGGGGGGGCCATAGCTGCCTTCATTATGAATATAATAGTAGCCCGCTACTTAGGTGCCGAGGAGGCCGGATATTTTTTCCTCGCCATAACGGTTTCAACAATTGTAACAATGATTGGGCGCATAGGTGCTGATAATGCTGTACTTAAATTTGTAAGTGTGCATAGCGCCAAAGAGGAGTGGGATGATGTGCATGGATTGATGAAAAGCATTTTGAAAAGAATTTGGATTTTTACATCAATAATAGCTGTGATTTTTTGTGTATGTTCTAAAACATTATCTATCCACTTATTTCATAAAGAGAAACTTACCTGGCCGCTTTTTTGGATTTCTGTTTCAATGCCCTTTTTTGCCGTATATAATATCCTGGCGATGGCCCTGCAGGGCAGAAGAAAGGTCTTGTTTTCAGTTACAGTATTGAAAATTGCCTCGCCGCTGCTCCTGATGATTCTAATGTTTATTTTTTCGCCAAAAAACAGCACAATTGCTTCAATGTTTTATACAATTACCAGTATTTTAACGGTAGCACTTGCATACTTTTGGTGGTATAAGAGCGTTCCTGCCGGTGAAAGTAATAATTACGATTTTAAATTGCTATGGGCAAGTTGCTTACCGCTTTGGCTTGGATCGATTATGCAGCAGGTAATTATGTGGGGAGGACAATTTGTCGCAGGTATTTACAATTCTCCGGCTGAACTTGCCCAGCTTGCCGTGGCGCGTAACACTACAGTTTTAATTACTTTTATTATGACGGCAATTAATTACGTAAGTGCGCCCAGGTTTGCCGCAATGTATAACCAGGGGAAAATGGATGAATTAAGACGGTATGCACGAAATACAACCTGGGTTATGACACTTGTTGGCACACCAGTTGTTATTTTTATATGGATTTTCCCCGGGTTTATTATGTCATTATTCGGAAAGGATTTTAGCCAGGGGATCTGGCTATTAAGAATCTTGGCTGTAGGGCAGTATATAAACGTAATTACAGGGTCAGTTGCCTATTTATTAATGATGAGTGGGAATGAAAAGGATATGCTAACTATCAACGTTATAAACGGTATTTTGGCTATCGTATTAGCATTTATTCTCAATCCGCTATTTGGTGCCGTGGGTTCCGCCATGGCGACAGCTATAGTTGTAGCCATCTCAAATCTGATGGCTGTAGGATATGTTAAAAAGCGGCTCGGGTTTAATATTATGAGCGCCCTGGGTTTATCCAAATAAATAAACCAGGTAAGTTTTAGCGGCCGGGGTAAATTGTAGACCATACGCGATATTGTAATGGTTGCTGCCAATCAAATTACAACTGATATATGGTTGCTGAATTAAAATTATAGCAATAAGCAAATCAATATCCGCCAGGCTTAACCTTTGGCAGATTATTTAAAATGTTGCTATTCTTTGAATTTAACTTCTAACATCCCAAGCGTATTACTCTTTTTCCTGATATCAAATTCGTAGTAGTCATTATCCAATTTGTTCGAAGTAATAACTCTTGAATCTATAACATCCTCAATTTGCGGATTACCCAAAAACCTGTCCTTTTTGATATAAAGGTGTAAAGTTGTTACTGAACTATTGTTTTCGTTAGCTGCCCATTGTGTTAAAATGGAGGTAAGCCTGGGGTTTTTAAATTTAACGCTGCTACTAAAATCACCGCCACAAACTATAAACAAATTGTTTGTTGCCCCGGTGAAATAATTAACATGTTCGTTTTCATTATCCTTGAGGCAAAAAACCGGCAGATTAAGTGCCATGGCAAGCTTCTTTCCATCATTGTTATTAAGTTCAGAAAAATTAACAAATTTGCTTTTTTCACTTTGCAGGCGTTCCGGGATTTTAGTGATAGATTTATTACAGTAAACAACATTCAGTTTAGCTATGTTATAAGTTGTAAGGCCTGCATCAGAAACAAGTTGCACAGGGGCGCCAATTCTATATAACTGTAAAAAGCTATTGTATGCGGGTGTTAACACATTATTCCATGCTTCCGTAGGGTTGGACAAATAAGAATTTCTTTGGTTTTCAGACACTAATATACCAACATTTGTATACGGAACCAACTGCTTAAAATAATTGCCATATTTCTTGTTCCATTGTAAAACCGGGCCAAATGCCGCAATATTTGAATTAGGATCTATGTTTAGATTTGCAATACAACCCAGCGATATTAAACCGGATGAAACAGTACTTATTTCTTCCGGATTATTTAGTCCGGTACACCAAATATGTGGCGGTCCTGCGGTATTATCCCGCATGTACGAGAAACAAAAGGCATTTAAATAAAATGGCGAAATGCTATTTTTTAAATTTGCAGGCATTTCAAAAGTACCGGCACTGGTTATGTCGGTTATAGGAATGGTTAATTCAGATTTCAGAATAAAATTATGGAAAAATTCGCTGTTCATATGCAAATCTATAAGCTTGGGCCAGGTGTTTCCACTTATTAATAAAACCGGAGATTTACCATCCTTACTTAAACTATCTCTTAATTCAGTAAAAAACTGACTGATCGTGTTATTGCGAAATTCATAATATCGCAAAATATTACCCGATTGATAATCTTTAATCATATCAACACCATAGGTTTTTCTGTAAAGCCTTTGCGAGAATTCTGAAAAATCGGCCTTTAAGGGAATATGCATGTAGTCAAAATAAAAGCCATCTGCGCCATAAGAAGCCAATTCACGAATTCTGATGATTAACGCCTTTTTGTAAGGCGAATTAAGCGACATTGCTATACCACGTGTACTATTTACCAATTGGCCATCTATATCTCTTGCTGCCCAATCGGAATGTTCCTCCAGCAGTTCAGCATCTTCAGTGTGCCTGTAATAAATAATGGCTTTCATATTCAAATCATGAATTTGATCTATGATTTTTTTGGCAAGATTACCCCCGTTTGCGTTAAATTGCATGGTTTGAGGATTCAATTTGCCAACTTTTGAGGGCCACCAGGGTTCTTCATCACGTGCTTTTATGGCTCTGGTTAAAACTGTAGCTCCATTTTGCGCTAACGTTTGCGGGAATCCAAAAAAACTATTCGAATCAAGTGCCCTTAAATTGAGCCTGTCCGTGTAAACTTGAATCCTGTTGCTTAAGTACCATTCTGGTATACTGATAGGATAACTGTGCAGGCCGCGTTTGCTTTCCGCCGGTAAACTATTGCCATTACTGTTTTCTGAGGATGAGCCGGTCGTTGATTTTGCCGGCGTACCGTTATTTTTAATATTTTTTTCTTTAGTATGATTTTTTTTTGATGGGGTATTTATACAGCAACAAAATAAAAAAATTATGGCTGCGAACAGGATGTTTTTCATACAATGGACTTGGTATTTATTTAAAAAAAACACTTTTTGTTTTTTTACCTGATTTATAAATGCAGTTAAGGTGATAGTTCAATCGTGAATCACAAATATAAAGATTACATAAAATATTGCTCAACCTGTAAGAATAATTAACATTATTAATGGTGAGATGTTTTTATAAAATTTTTAAGCTGATATAATCGCTCTGCGATTGTTATTTTTATCGCTCACGCGGTTTACCTGGCGGCGGCCCGGTAATCCTTGTTTGAAATATATTCGCCCGGGGATCTGCTGCTATTTAACAATTTATTAACCAGGCATGTTTGCAATTAACAACCTATTGTCGAAAATGCGGTTATTATTTCATTAATAATTGATGGCCCGGGTTTTTATAATCGGGTTAGGAATTGGAGTTTACGCGTTAAATTTCATTATTCGATGAAAAAATAGAGTGGAAAATCGCTATCTTAGCGGGGTAAAAAAGATTGGATAAAGTACCGCTGATAGAAATATTGGTAATATTACGCTCTAACGAGGCCACTTTTTTAATACAGATTTATTCAAAAATACCCCTATACTAATACTAACTGTAGTTAAGTTGTTTCTCTCTTTTGGGAAACCAGAGTGAATATTAATTTATTTGTAAGAATTATTGAAAAGGAAACTTGATAACCCGGGACGGAACGTAACTCGCCGGGATTTTAGCTTTTCTGATTTTAGGATTTCTGAAATCGAAACCAATGCAAATTTTGGAAGATTATCTGTACAGCGCAACCTTTGTATTGATAAAAGGGTGATCCATAAACTGTTTTACGCTTCCTTTATTGATTTGATCTGCTCCTTATTCGGATCAGAACGGAATTGGCCTGTGCACTTTAAATACCCTGCGGTTTCAGAAGAGTCATATAGATTGCCTGATTTTCAGGTCGGAAATAGATGAGTTCTGTTAAAATAAAAAATCGGTTTTTATAGGCTTACCATGTTAATTACCATGGAGGTATTTGCTGGTGTTATACCCCGGTGAAAGTATAAAGCAAAAAATCGATAACTTGTAAAAAGATAATTCGATTGCCGATAGTTGTTTTGAATTACAATAAACAAAATATCGGTTCTCTGAAAAAAGGAGAATAATTTAACTTAGGTGATTTGTGAAATTATAATTATACATGCTATTCTTCATGAGCAATACAAAAAATAAAATTCTTTTTTTCTGCACTTTCCCGCCCCCCAATACAGGACAAACTATAGGTACTAAACTAACTTTTGAATGTGTTAACGAGTGCATAGGCACTGCCGACAAAATAAATATTGTTGATAAGAATAGATTGAGCAGAAAGTCAGGCGATTTTAGTTTATCGCATCTCATTAAATTATTGGGGCACATTTTCAGTTTATTCACAAAAACCATTTCTAATAATTATGAAACAGTATATGTAGTTTTTGGGTCAACCAAATTTTCACTTATAAGGGATGTTTTTTATACTTTCATTATAAAAACCTTTAGTAAGGCTAAATTAATTGCGCAATTACATTCAGGGAATTATGGTGACAATTTTCAAAACGGGCTTTCGAAACGTATTTTTCCCTGGTTGCTCTCCCGCGTGGATGTTTTGATATTTTCGAGCCCTATGCTTAACAGGATAGGGGATAAGATACCGGCTAGCAGAACTGCTTATTTACCAAATATGATTTCGTCTGACATTATTTGTACGGATGAAGAGATAAAAGAAAAAATGGAAAGAAAAAGTCGAAAAAGCCATTTTGATATTTTCTATATAAGTAATATGATAGCCGAAAAGGGGTATAGCGATTTAGTAAAAGCAGCAGAGCTTTTCAAAAAAACTGATCCTGAAAACGATTTCACCGTTCATTTGGTTGGGGGCTGGCCATCACAAAAAATCAGGGCAGATTTTGAAAGTGAACTCGTTACAGGCAACATGGAAAATAATGTAAAAATCTATGGATCAGTTGTGGATAGAAAAATGTTAAAAGACTTTTTTTTGCTCGCGGATGTCTTTGTTTTGCCAACCTATTACCCCATTGAAGCTCAGCCATATTCAATAATAGAAGCACTAAATGCAGCTACGCCGGTTATAAGTACTTACCACGCTTCTATTCCTGATTTAATTCAAAACGATTCAAATGGATTTTTGGTTCAACCGAAGGATACAGTGGCTATAGCGGCTGCTTTGCAAAAGCTAACTGACAGGGAAAAATGGATGAAAACTGCTGTCACGGCCAGGGAAAGTTATAAATCAAATTACGATCAACCTGTTATCATACCCAAAATAAAACATATTTTTTTAGGGAGTGCACCTTACTGAAACGATCTGCTTTGTAAATCTTTCGGTTAAACAAGGTACAGGGTTGATAACATGAGTCAGGTAACCAATTTTAATTTTAATGAAATGTAAAAATGAATCATATAAAATATTGCCGTTAACAGGGTTTAAAAAATAATTGCAATTAGTTGGTATTTATTATAATTATTAATTTTAAGCATTATTTTTATGGAATTCGCAATATTAGTTAATACTTGCCTGGTGGGGCAATTTAAAATGTAATCAATTTGATCCGTCGAACCGGGGTGTTTTTAATTAACAAGGGTTGTTAATAAAGAATGCAAAACAACCTTGTTAATTTTATTAATTTATCTGCAAAAAACTGTTAATGAACCAAAACAAAGAACCAAATCCGCCTATTTTAATTGTTGGAATGGCCCGGTCGGGTACCACTTTGGTGTCGCATATTTTCGGAAGCACGAAAAATGTGCATATTGAAATTGAACCACATGCACTATGGAAAACCGGAAACTTTAAATACCTGAGTGATGTAGAGTTTGACATTACTGATGAGATAGTTAGCCGTATCAGATCGAAATTTACGAAAGACCTGAACGGAAAGACATTAATTGAAAAATCGCCGATAAATTCGTTACGACCAGAAATGGTACATGCCGTATTTCCGGATGCTAAAATTATTTATGTTGACCGCGACCCCGTACGCTGTATTTATTCAAACTATATCAGATCAGTACACAAGGATTCATTCAAACTATCACTAATTTTAAAAAAATATTTTGTTTACACGGGCAGCCATGATCTTTCCGGGGCAATAAGTGATCGTAAACTTTTTCAGCAATTGGCTGTGGCTGACCTGCCCGACTTTGTGCGTTATACTATACGTATGTTTAGTTTACGAAGAAAAGGCTTATTGCCGTTTGGCCCCAAACTCAAAAATTTTGTTAATATTGTAAAAACAAAGGGGCTACTTGCATATCATGTTGATGTTTATATGGCGTCGATGAAATGTAAGGAGATTTATAAAGATTTATATGGCGACAATTTTAAGGTATTTAAAATGGAAGAGATTATGAATGATCCTGAACAAACTAAAAGCCTGCTCAGGTTTGTAAATATTCCTTTTACAGAAGACCTGGTCAAAAATATCTACAGTTCATTTGATACAAAACGCGTCACTGAGTCAATAAAGTCGAATGCCATTGACAATGAAATTATCGCACTTTTGCAATCCCAATTCTTTATTGAACATTAAAGGAATTATACTACCAAAATTTAAAAATGAAAAAAATAGCTTTAATAACAGGGATAACCGGGCAGGACGGTGCGTATTTGACAGAGTTGTTATTGTCAAAGGGATATGAAGTTCATGGTATAAAAAGAAGAAGCTCTCTGTTAAATACTGACAGAATAGATCATTTATATCAGGATCCGCACGATACAAATAAAAACTTGTTTCTGCATTATGGCGACCTTAGCGATAGTACCAATCTAATCCGGATCATACAACAGGTACAACCTGACGAGATCTACAATTTGGGTGCAATGTCGCACGTAAAAGTGAGTTTTGACACGCCTGAATATACAGCAAATGCCGATGGTATTGGTACTTTACGCATACTCGAAGCGGTGCGTTTATTAGGTTTAACCAAAAAAACACGTATCTACCAGGCGTCGACATCTGAATTATACGGTTTGGTACAAGCCGTACCGCAATCAGAAACCACACCATTTTACCCGCGTTCGCCTTATGCAGTTGCAAAGCTTTATGCCTATTGGATAACCGTTAATTACCGCGAGGCTTATGGCATTTATGCATGCAATGGTATTTTGTTTAATCACGAGAGTCCGTTAAGGGGCGAAACTTTTGTAACGCGTAAAATAACCCGTGCAACAGCAAAAATAGCAATGGGGTTACAGGATAAGCTTTATCTGGGAAACCTTGATGCTGAAAGAGATTGGGGCCATGCCAGGGACTATGTTGAAGCCATGTACCTTATATTACAACAGGAGGTTGCCGAGGATTTTGTAATCGCCACAGGGATAACAACGAAAGTAAGGGAATTTGTAAGATTGTCATTTGCAGAGGTAGGCATCACTATCGAATTTAAAGGTTCCGGTGCAGAAGAACGTGGCTACATAGTTTCCTGCGCGTCTCCTGATTACCAGTTGGAAATTGGTAAAGAAGTTATCGCCGTTGATCCGGCTTACTTCAGACCAACCGAAGTGGAACTGCTTATTGGCGACCCCACAAAATCAAACACAAAACTCGGCTGGAAGCCAAAGTATGACCTTGCCGCCCTGGTTGAAGAAATGGTGGCGGCCGACCTGGAGTTATTCAGGAGAGAAAGACTTTTAAAAGATTCGGGATACTATATTAAAAATCAGTTTGAATAAGCCAGCGCGCCGGAAAAGCATTTTACTGCTCAGCCATAATTTTTCGCCCGAACCGACAGGTATCGGAAAATATAATGGCGAAATGATGAATTGGTTCTGTAATAACGGTTATGATACAACCATAATTACCACTTTTCCATATTATCCATTCTGGAAGGTGCAGGCTCCCTATACGAATTGGTGGTATAAAAAGGAAATTATAACCTACCCGGAAACTGGCGCAACTATGACAATTCACAGGTGCCCTATATACATACCCAACTTCCCTACCGGAAAAAAACGGATGATCCAGGATATGTTATTGTGGCCTTCAAAACTATGGCCGGTTTTGAACCATATACTGTTTAAAAAAAAGCATGACTTGCTGATTACCATCGCCCCTCCGTTTCATTTGGCGTTGATGGCTTTTTTATACCGGCGGTTTAGGGGAGGGAAAGTAAATTACCATATACAGGACCTGCAAATTGAGGCTGCCCGCCAGCTAAATATAGTAGTTGGCGCTAAGCTTTTCAGATTTTTATATAAGGTTGAAGGGTATATTTTGCGCAAATCCAATTATGTAAGCACTATATCCGCCGGAATGGTGAAAAAGGTGAAGGGGAAAGTTGACAGAGAGGTGTTGTTTTTTCCGAATTGGGCGGATACTTCTTTTTTTTACCCGTTAGCAAACAGGGCAGAAGTTAAGCAAAAATGGGATTTTAAGGAAAATGACTTTATTTGCCTTTACTCAGGCAGTATTGGCGAAAAACAGGGCCTTGAAAGTATAATACAGGCTGCCAAAAATTTGCGCGGTATCGAACAAATAAAGTTTGTTATCGCGGGTACCGGGCCCTATAAGGCAGAGCTGATAAGGCTGGCGGAAGAAGCAGGGCTTACCAATGTTTTTTTCTTCCCCATCCAGGATAAGGAAAATTTTAACGCCTTTTTGAATATGGCAGATATTCACCTTATCATTCAAAAAGGCAACGCAGGTGACCTGGTTATGCCTTCTAAATTAACAACCATACTTGCAGTTGGTGGTACTTGTATTGCTACTGCAGCAACCGGCACTTCATTGTACCAGGTTATCAGCGATCATAATGTTGGTATTGTCATTTCGTCCGATGATAATGATGAATTGGCATCAGCAATAAAAAATTGTTTAAATAAAAATCTGGATGAAATGCGGCAGAACGCCCGCGCCTATGCATTAAAATACCTGAACATTGATAATGTAATGAATACTTTTCTTAATGACGTAGGTATGGTATAATACGCTTAAAAGTGTATTATACCAGTTTGCTGTTAATAGTGCTTTTGGTTGGCAATAGCAACTATTCCTCTATTACAATAGATGGTGCTAAATCATCGGTTTTTTCGCCGGGTAAACTAATTCTTTCTTCCTTTAAAAAGTAATATTTCATCACGGGTCCCGAAACGATAACAGTTGCTACAGTCATCACAACCAATCCTTCAAAAACCTTTTCATCAATTATCTTTGCCTGCAGGGCCAATAAACCCAACACAATCTCCTGCGAACCGCGGGCATTCATACCAAACGCTACGGCGATAGACTCGTTCCGGTTTAATCCGCTTATCCGGCTGCCGATGCCGGCGCCAATCAATTTAGCAATGCAAGCTATGGCCAGGATGATCACCACTACTTCAAGGTCAAAGTTGGCTACAAAATTCAACCTGAGCCCGATGGATGCAAAGAAAAGCGGCGCGATAATATTTACTGTGAACTGATGTAAAATAAGTTTGTGGCGCTCGGTAAAATACTCTGAATCGCCGATAGCTACACCCATTAAAAATGCTCCGAAAACCGCACGTACGCCCAAATATTCAGTTATGATAGCGCTCACCAGGCATAGGCAGATAGCAAGTGTAATCACACGCCCTATCTTTAGGTTTTTATGGGCAACGGAAAGCAGTTTGTTGATTAGCCAGCGCACAACGGTGATCATAAATACTGCAAATAGCAAAACAACTATAACCGACATGTATGAGCCTTCTTTTTTGCCGGAATTCATCAACTGCATAATGATAGAGAATAGGATCCAGCCCAAAAAATCATCGATCATCGCTGAGGTAAGCACCAGGTTGCCAATTTTGGTCCTTAAAATATCAAGGTCCATTAATATTTTAGTGATAACTGAAAGCGCGGTAATAGATAGTGCGGTGCCAAAAAACATCGCCGAAATAAACTGGTTATTGGCGCCGGTAGAGAAAATACGCTGGTAAAAAAACCACGCAGCAATAAAACCCACGATAAAAGGGAAAATAATTCCGGTGAGGCTGATGGATAGGGCGTGTTTGCCATCCCTGCGAATCTGCTTCAGATCAACTTCAAAGCCTGCAACAAACATGAGCAATATGATGCCGATGTTAGCAAGCCCGTCAAAAGCGCCGTAAGCCCTGGGTACCGCCAGGAAAATATTTTTAAACAGCTCCGGAAAATAATGCTGCAGGATGGTAGGCCCCAAAATTACGCCTGCAAGGATTTCGCCTATAATAGCCGGCTGTTTGTATTTTCTGCATAATTCACCAAGTAAACGTGCAAAAACCAAAACAATAGTAAAAATTATAAGAAAATGAAGTACTTCGGCAGAACTGAGTTTTGATACCATATTATTTTAGAACTGAATACATAGGAATAATAGCAAATATAAACTTTTTAATCAATTTATTGTTATGTTGTTCAGGTTCAGCTTTTAATAAGCCGGATTTTGCCGAAAGATTAATAACAAAGCAAATGTGAAAAGCGTTGACTTTGATTGAATATTTTTCATAATTTTACCGCCATTGCAAACATTTTGGCAATTTTTTATTGTTTAATTTATAAAATTTGCTACAAAATGGAGTTACCGCGATAATTTAATAATTAATAGCCCGTTATTTTTTCCATCGGAATGCAAAAGGGCGAGCACTTGTTTAACTATTAGTAAAATTGAAGATATTCTTAATAAGCGGGATTTTAAAAACCTATATTTGTTTATAAAAAAAAGAACCATATGGATAGATCAGCAAGGATTTACATAGCAGGACACCGGGGAATGGTTGGATCGGCTATTCATCGAAAACTTGAAAATGAAGGTTTTACCAACTTTATTACCAGGAATTCGGCAAACCTTGATTTACGTGACCAGCGGCAGGTAGCTGAATTTTTTGAACTTGAAAAACCTGATTATGTTTTTTTAGCTGCTGCCAAGGTAGGTGGCATAATGGCGAATAACATTTACCGGGCCGAATTTTTATATGATAATTTACAGATCCAAAACAACGTTATCCATAATTCATACCTGCATAATGTTAAAAAGCTGATGTTTTTAGGATCCAGCTGTATTTATCCGAAGATGGCGCCTCAGCCGCTGAAGGAGGAATATTTACTCACAGGCCCCCTTGAGCACACCAACGAACCTTATGCTATTGCAAAAATTGCCGGCATAAAAATGTGCGATGCTTATCGCGACCAGTACGGTTGTAACTTTATTTCGGTAATGCCCACAAATTTATATGGGTATAACGATAATTATCATCCCCAAAATTCGCATGTGCTGCCCGCTTTAATAAGGCGTTTTCATGAGGCTAAGGAACAAAATGCTTCCGCCGTTACTATTTGGGGAACAGGATCGCCCAAAAGAGAATTTTTATTTGCTGATGACCTGGCCGACGCATGCTACTATTTAATGCAAAATTATGATGAGCCTGGTCTGGTGAATATTGGTACAGGACAAGATGTTACTATAAAAGACCTTGCCTTGTTGATAAAAAGGATCGTTGGTTATGAGGGCGAAATAAATTTCGACGCTTCAAAGCCTGACGGAACACCACGTAAACTAATGGATGTGAGTAAATTACATCATAAAGGCTGGCAACATAAAATTGAACTTGAAGAGGGAATAACTTTAGCATACCGGGACTTTTTGTCAAAAGAAAATATTGCAATAAGCTAAACAACCAACGCCTGGCTACGTATAAGTATAAAAAAAGTAAATGAAAAAAATAATTATTACCGGTGGTGCCGGATTTATTGGGTCGCATGTTGTACGGCGTTTTGTAAACCGGTACCCCCAATATTTAATAATTAATGTAGATGCGCTTACCTATGCGGGCAACCTGGAGAACCTTGTAGATATCGAAGACAAGCCAAACTACGTTTTTGAAAAAGCGGACATTAAGGATAAGACGACGATCAGCGCTATTTTTGATAAGTATGGCGTAACAGATATTGTTCACCTGGCGGCAGAATCGCATGTCGACCGATCGATACTGAGCCCAATGGATTTTGTTTATACCAACGTTATCGGGACGGTAAATTTGCTTGAAGTGGCGAAGGAAAAATGGAAGGCTGATTACACTGGTCATTTATTTTACCACATTTCAACGGACGAAGTTTATGGCGCATTGGGCGATGAAGGCTTGTTTACCGAAGAAACCAGGTACGATCCGCATTCGCCATACAGTGCCAGCAAGGCCGCATCAGATCATTTTGTGCGTGCTTATTATGATACTTATGGTATAAAAACCATCATCTCCAATTGTTCTAACAATTACGGACCAAATCACTTCCCTGAAAAATTAATTCCGCTTAGTATCAACAACATCATCAATAATAAGCCGCTGCCAGTTTATGGCGACGGAAAATATACACGCGATTGGCTTTATGTAAAAGATCACGCTATTGCAATCGACTTGTTGTTTCATGAAGGTAAAATTGGCGATACTTATAATATCGGCGGTTTTAACGAGTGGAAAAACATTGACCTGGTGATGCTGTTGTGTAAACAAATGGATGAAAAACTGGGCCGGGAGCCAGGCACCAGCCAGCAACTGATCACTTATGTTAAAGACAGGCCCGGGCACGACAGAAGATATGCCATTGATGCCGGCAAAATAAACAAAGAGTTGGGATGGAAGCCTTCGGTAACATTTGAAGAAGGCCTTTCAGCAACCATTGACTGGTTTTTGAATAATAAAACCTGGCTAAACAATGTAACCAGCGGCGCTTATGCCAGCTATTATGACCATCAGTACGAAAACAGATAACCAGTTACACCTCTGAAATGACATTTATACCAATTGCGCTTGAAGGGTGCTTTATTATTGAACCACGTATATTTAACGATGGCCGGGGCTATTTTTTTGAATCGTATAATGCAAAAACATTTAACGAGGGGGTTGGTGCTGAAATTGTTTTTGTACAGGACAACCAGTCTTTTTCAACCCGGGGCGTTTTAAGAGGGCTTCATTTTCAGAAAGGTGAATACGCCCAATCCAAGCTGGTGCGGGTGACCAGGGGAGCTGTATTGGATATCGCTATTGATCTTCGAAAAAAATCGGCAACATTCGGACAAACGTTTTCAATAGAATTATCAGAACAGAATAACAGGCAGTTATTTATACCACGTGGCTTCGGGCATGGCTTTATTGTGCTGAGCGATGAAGCCGTTTTTCAGTATAAGTGCGATAATTATTATCATAAAGCCTCAGAAGGGGGGGTTCATTATGCCGACCCGGATCTGGATATTAATTGGGGCATGCCATTTAACGAATTATTGGTTTCTGATAAAGATAAGGAGCTGCCATTTTTAAAAGATGCACCCGACTTCGGATTTTAAATGATCAAATAAAACCACCACTTTTCTTTTTTATGCGTCCGACCCTGTAAAGCCCCGGGGGTAAAATTTTTATTTATTTAAAATTTTGTAAAGGACTTTGGAATTAATCTACCGTATCCTGTTGAACAATGGAAATTCCTGATTTTTCTTTTTTACATGTCTCCCGCCAGGTTTTATAAAGGTATTAAAGGGCCGCTTCACGGCCGGTTAATATTTGATTTATAAATAAATAAAGGAATAAAGATTTTAGTGCGGGTGCATGTAACTATTTCAATTTTTAATTTTTTATTGGTTTCTTTATTTTTTTTGCTAATTTAGAAGCTTTACAGCGTATTATTTAAAAATATAACATTGAAATTAATGTTTTATTAATGAATGTTTAATACGGAAATTTTCTATCTATGAAAAAAAAAGCTTTAATTACCGGAGTCACCGGCCAGGACGGAGCGTATCTTACAGAATTATTGTTATCGAAGGGGTACGAAGTGCACGGTATAAAACGACGCTCTTCATTGTTTAATACCGAACGTATTGATCATTTATATCAGGATTCCCATGAGGGCGAAACCAATATGATCCTGCATTTCGGCGATCTGAGCGATTCAACAAACCTGATACGGATTGTTCAGCAGGTTCAGCCCGATGAAATTTATAACCTCGGAGCGATGTCGCATGTAAAAGTTAGTTTTGATACACCAGAGTATACTGCCAACGCCGACGGTATAGGCACCCTGCGTTTGCTCGAAGCTATCCGCATACTGGGCCTTCAAAAAAAAACACGGATCTACCAGGCTTCCACTTCTGAACTTTATGGCTTGGTGCAAGCTGTCCCGCAATCCGAAACCACTCCCTTTTATCCCCGTAGCCCATATGCGGTTGCGAAGTTATATGCCTACTGGATTACTGTAAATTATCGTGAAGCATATGGTATGTTCGCTTGTAATGGCATTTTATTTAACCATGAAAGCCCCTTACGCGGCGAAACATTTGTAACGCGTAAAATAACAAGGGGCGTAGCCAAAATAGCATTGGGGTTACAGGATAAAATTTATTTGGGTAACCTTGATGCCCAACGTGACTGGGGCCATGCCAAAGATTATGTTGAAGCGATGTATTTGATTTTGCAGCAGGAAACCCCCGAAGACTTTGTTATTGCAACCGGCGTAACTACCCGTGTGAGAGAGTTTGTCCGGTTAGCATTTGCCGAGCTTGGGATAGAAGTGGTTTTTAAGGGTGACCAGGCCGATGAAAAAGGATATGTAGCGTATTGCAGTAACCCCGATTTTCAGTTAGAAATAGGCAAGGAAATAGTCGCAGTTGACCCTCAATACTTCAGGCCGACGGAGGTTGATTTATTAATAGGCGATCCTGCAAAATCAATGTCAAAACTTGGCTGGCAACCTAAATACGATTTACAGGGCCTTGTTAAAGAGATGGTGGCCGCAGACCTGGAACTTTTTCTGAGAGATAGCTTTTTAAAAGAAGCGGGTTATGGGATAAAAAACCAGTACGAATAATTGAGTGCCATTAGAAATAAACTGCTGGAAATTTCCCGCTGTCTTTCATCGAAATATGCAATTTTTCAGTTATTTAATTGTGTTGGCAATAAGAGTTGGGTATTGATGAGATGCGTTTTACGAAGCACCTCCTGTTTTTTGATGTCTTATATTATTATTAATAAATTATCATTTTGATTGTTTTTTTTATGGTTTATTGCATGTTTTATTAAAAATATTTCAAAAAAATTACCTTTTTATGCTTTTTTTATATCTTTGAATTGTTTCATTCCGTGCGTTATAAAATAGAAATGTTACTGGCGCGGTACGTTATTTAAAACAGAGTGCATGTTTATCGGTTTAAAAGACTGACCAATTAATACACATTGCACAAAATAATTAGGGTATTAGGTTTTAATTAAAAAGTGATGTCCTCTTATTTGGGTGTTTTATCAAATATTGAGAATATCATTATTTATTTCCTTGAATTCGGTCGGTTTATTAATGGTTTATACCTGGCTCTGGAAAACGGGTCATAATATTCCCAGCTTATAAGTTTATATGAAAAATAACTTTTACATACACCTTCTGGCTTTTTTTGCAGGTGCAATTATTTTCAGTTCTTGTTCCCCTCACGTGCGGACCAAATATTTTGAGGATTTTCCTGATAGTGGCGCATCAAAGCATGTCGTACTCCCCAATTTTAAAGCTCCTTTGATTGAGCCAGATGATATTTTGTCAATAACCATCCAAACGGTAGATCCACTTGCAAGTCTTCCGGTTAACCAGGCAGCTGCAAGTTCATTTGGCGCAGCAAACCAGGGTACTCAACAAATTATTAGCGGCTATTTGGTGAATAGCGAAGGTATGGTTCAAATTCCCATGATCGGCAAGATTAAGCTTTCAGGCCTTACAACAACCGAGGCAAGTAACTTAATTGCCGAAAAGGCCAAGTATTTTTTAAAAATGCCGTCGGTTCAGGTCAGGTTTGCAAATTATAAAGTAACCGTTCTGGGTGAGGTGACTCATCCTTCAAGTTATGTAATACCGAACGAGCGGTTTTCTGTGATGGACGCGATCGGTTTGGCCGGCGACCTTACTATTAATGGTAAACGCGATAATATTTTGTTGGTTAGAGACAGTTTGGGTGAAAAAGTATTTGTTCGTTTGAATTTGCTGTCGACAAACATTTATAAATCGCGCTATTTTTATTTAAAAAACAATGATCTGATCTACGTAGAGCCCAATAAAATAAAATCGGATGTAGAGGCATCCACTAAACGACAAAACATCCAGCTCGTGCTTTCTGTCATCACAGTGCTAACGCTAATTTTAATCAGATTCAAATAAACAAATATGTCAGGCCTTTCCACCAACACTTCAGAATTAGAACCGGAAATTGAAAAAGGTAACGGGGTTATAAACCGGTTACTTTTAAAAATGCTTGTAAAGTGGCATTGGTTCTTAATATCTTTTGTAATCTGTATGTTATCGGGATTTGCCTACCTGCGTTTTGCAACACAAATATATACAGCATCGGCGCAGCTTTTAATAAAAAACAATGCAAGTGGCCCGGGTCTGGGTGGTGGCGGTGCGGCCTCGTCTGCACTTGTCGATCTCAGTAGCGTGTTTAATACAGATAACGGTGTAGAAAATGAAATAGCCATCCTTAAAACCCGGTTTATCATGGATAAGGTGGTAAGCAGTTTAATGCTGCAGGAAGTTTACACATTTGAAGGTACCGTTAAAACATCAGAATTATACCGCCCTCCGTTTAAAATAGATTATACTGCCAAAATTTCGGATATCAAGCCTTCTTCTTATGGGGTTTTAATCGAAAAGAGGGGCACTATAACGTTTTCAAATGGCAAAATAAAAAAAATGTAAAATTTGAGCAACCGTTTTATTGCAACGGACTGGGCATAGTAACAATCCATCGTATTTCAAACCTCAGCCTTAAACCTGGAAAATATACGTTTTCAATCCGCAACTTCGATTCAGTGGTTGAATATTATATGGCGAATCTTTCAGTAATGTCCGGTGATCCCAAATCAACCATCCTGCAGTTAACCATTAATGATCCCGTACGTGAGAAAACGGAAGCCATACTTAACCAACTGGTTAAAATTTACCAGGAGGAAAATATAAAAGATAAAAACCAAACCAATGACAGCACAATTAAATTTATTGATGCCCGTGTTATTGGTGTAGGACAAGAATTAGCAGCAGTTGAGCAGCGCATTCAAAACTTTAAGCAGCACAATAATCTTGCGGATATAACTGAACAATCCCGTCTTTTAATGGATAACTACAGCACCTCTACCAACCAGGCTGTACAAAATGAAACACAAATTAAGATCCTGACTGAATTAAGAGATTATCTGAAAGATGAAAAAAATAGTCAACGCATATTCCCGAGTGCGTTAACATCTGATTTAAGCCTGAATGGCTTAGCCGATCGTTACAACCAGCTGCTGCAGGAACGTGCCAGGCAATTGCTTTCTAACACGGAAAATAATCCGTATATCCAAAATTTAGACACACAAATAAGCGATCTGCGATCGCAAATGATCAATAACATCAATAGTTACTTAAGGTCGCTAATCACCACAAGGCAGCAATTGCAATCACAGATAGGTGGCTTTCATAATAATGTGCAGGATGTACCTGTTGCGGAACGCACCTTCCTTGGACTAACGCGCGATCAAATGGTTGAGCAACAGCTTTATGTTTTTCTAAAGCAAAAGAAAGAGGAAACAGCCATTGAAAGAACCGCAAATTTTGCCAATTCAAAACTGATAGACTATCCCAAAGCAAGCATGCTTCCTATAAGCCCGTTAAAAAGCACAGTTTATAATGTAGTAATTATACTAGCGCTCATCTTGCCGGTTCTGCTCATTGTTGTAATCGATTTGTTAAATACCAGGATAATTACCCGGGACGATATCAAAGAGAAAACGCAAATACCAATTATTGGGGAAATCTCAAATAGCGGCACAAATACCGAAGAGGTAATTGTTGTAAATCAGGGTACCAGGTCGGCAATAGCTGAACAATTCAGGGCGCTGCGTACAAACTTGCAATTTTACCTGAAAAATGAAAATGAAAAGGTTTTGTTATTTACCTCAAGTGCATCAGGTGAGGGGAAATCATTTTTATCATTGAATTTAGGGATGGCTTTGGCAATTTTAGGTAAAAAAGTATTGGTAATGGAAATGGATTTAAGAAAACCCGGGCTATCGAAGAAGTTGGAAATTGATAATGCAAACGGTTTTTCTGAATACATTATTTCAAATAAAATTCAACTGGCAGACATTATAAAGCCAACTACTTATCACGAAAATTTTTTCATTATATCTTCGGGCCAGGTACCACCAAATCCCGCTGAAATTCTGTTGAGTGAAAAGACCCCTGCTTTTATGGAAGCCCTGAAGAAGGAATTTGACTACATAATTATTGATACGCCGCCAATCGGTTTAGTTGCTGATGCTCAACTATTAGAAAAGTACGCTGACCTGGTTATTTATGTTGTAAGGCAAAAGTTTACCTATAAAAGGCAATTAAATATAGCAGATGAATTGTACAGATCAGGTAAAATGCGCCGGATAAGTATTGTAGTAAACGATATTTCCGAATCGAAATCAAGTTACGGTTACGGTTACGGTTACGGTTATGGATATGGATACGGTTATGGCTATTATGACGGTAATGAACCGAAAAAACAATCATGGATTGGCAAATTGTTCGGAAAATAGGTTTTTTGCAGTTTAAGGCAAATAACAAAAAACCTCAGTTCTAAAAAAACGTTGCACTTATCTAAATTCAATAATTTTGATCAAACTATACGTTAAACATAAAAGCAGAATACGTACCTCAGTGGTTTTGATGTCCAAATTTTTTGTTGGGCAAGGTTTGATCCAGTTAACGACTTTAATCATTGGCATTTTTATTTTAAGAGCCCTGTCGAAAGTAGAATATGCGCAATACAGCATGGCTCTTGCCTTCCAGGCTACCTCCCAAATGTTTATTGAGTTTGGTTTTGCCGGTGCTATTATAGCGCTGGTGGGCACCAGGGTAAACGACAAGCGGGTATTAGGCGAATACATTGTTGCCGGTATGTCGTACCGCAATAAGCTGTTTATCATCGTGAGCATTGTTTGCTGTATTTGCTACCCAATCCTTGCACGAAACCAGCATTGGCCCTGGAGTGTTATCCTGTTATTATTGGGCTCCATAATTACCAACTCCTATTTTAGTGGCTGGATATCGTATTACAAACCTCCCTTTCAGATTCATCGAAAATTAGGCACAATTTACAAGCTTGAAGTTGCCGGGAATATTTTAAGGGGTATAGCAACTTACCTTGCCTATTTATGCAAAGTTTTAACAAGCTCAGTAGCGTCGTATATTGTTTCTGCCTTAATGTTGTTCAATGGATTGATCTATAAAAGGCTGGCAAGAGAATATGTTGATGAACCCGAACGTCCGTCGGCACATACCAAAAAAGAAATGCTGGCATATATTAAACCCGTTATCCCGGGGATGGTTTTTGCCGCTTTTCAATCACAAATAACCATTTTAATAATAAGCGTGTTTGGAAAAACCGCCCATATTGCTGAAATAGGGGCACTGGGCCGGTTATCCAGTTTGTTTTCTGTTTTAAATATTGGTGCAAGTATCATCGTTACGCCGCTGATTGCCCGGCAACCGCAGAGCAAGCTGCTGAAAATGTTTTTGTTGGTTTTTCTTATGGCTGCTTTCGGTGTTTTGCTGCTTGACCTTTTTGGCTATTTTTATCCTGGTGTTTTTTTATTGCTGCTAGGCAAAAATTATTACGGGCTGGAGCCGGAAGTTCGTTTGGTAATATATGATTCGGGCATTGTATTCTTAAATACCCTGGTATGGAATATGAACTCGGCCCGAAAATGGCTTTATGCCTGGATGCCCGCAGTGTCGATACCGGGCATTATCCTTGTTCAGGTTTTTTTTATAATCAAGTTCGACTTATCGGTTTCATACAACGTGTTACTGATGGCCATTTTTGTTTCAACTTATGCGTTACTAGTCAGAATAATAGTATCTATTTATGGATTTACAAGAAAACAACCTGCCACGGATTGATGTCGCTTTATCGTGTGATGAGCGTTATTTTCCGGGATTACTCGGCACTGTTTCCAGTTTGCTTGCCAGTGCAGATTTATCCTATCATTATGTTTTTCACATTTTGGATGGAGGAATAACGGCATCTTCAGTTTCGAAGTTTAAAAGCGTTATAAAAAATTTCAAGCATTCGGCTGAAGTTGATTTTATTCAAATCAACACAAACGAATTTTCTGATTTCCCTGCTTTCTTTTTCGACAGTAAAATGGCCTATGCACGCTTGCTTTTACCCTCGTTGCTAAAAATTGATAAGGTAATTTACATAGATGCTGATATTTTAGTATTAAAAGACATAGCTGAATTGTGGGAGATGGAACTTCAAGAACATGCTGCCGTTTGCCTTGAAACACTCATATGCACTATAAAGAACGATTGTGCCATATATGAGGAACTTGGTATCAACGGCGATGCACCGCATTTTAATTCTGGTTTGATGGTGATGAATTTAAAGAAATTCAGGGTGGATGAAATAGCATTAAAATCCTTTACCTATTTAAAAGACTACCACGAACACTGTAAAATATTCGATCAAAGCGCATTAAATGTAATCCTTTACAATAAGGTTAAATATTTAGATTCATCGTGGAATGTGCAATCCCACAAAAAAGTATTTAACCCTGTGCTTGTACTTGAAAAATTAAAAAAATTCGAGATCAATTTACATTTTGTTACTAAAGATAAACCATGGCTCTTTTTTTATATGCAGCCTGAATACCAAATGTTTGTACGGATATTGGAAATTGTTGGTTTTCCGTTACAGAATTTTGAAACGTATACCACTGATAAAAGAGCCTACGAATTTAAGCTTAAGTTTTTAAATCCACTGCTGGCATATTATAGGGCAAAGATGGTTTTTTATCGGGTCCTGAAAAATAAAAATGCTTTGGATAGGTTAAAAAATGCTTCGGCACATTGGCAAAATATTAATAAAATTAATGCTGCGCTACACCGGGAACAAGAAACGATTGCCACATTGATGTATGATTGGGAAATAAAGATTAAAACTAAAATGATTTGCAATGGATAATAAAAAGATTTTCTGTATCGGCTTGTCCAGAACCGGGACAACCTCTATCGATCATTTTCTGCAGTCGGTGGGAATAAAATCTATTCATTTCCCTTTGTCGTTATTTGCTTTCCCTGATGTTGTCAACAGCAATTATAAATTCAGTTTTAACGTAACTAAAACCAAATACAGCAAGTGGAGGGCGTCGAAGGAAAGAAAAGTGCTGGCGTCCGCGGAGCCGCCAAATGAGCTGTTGAACAAATACGATGCATTTTCGGATCTTCCAATCCCGCAATATTATAAGGAGTTATATCACGTATTTCCGGGAAGTAAATTTATTTATACGACAAGGCCGCTGGAGAAATGGCTCAAAAGCATGAAATGGATGCTTCATGATGGATGCGTACTTTGGAATTGGGGCTATTTGAATGATGAAATGTTATATAGTGCCTATCAAACTACAAGGTTTGACAAGGGGAAATTGGTTGCCGCATATAAGAAGCACGAGCAAGATGTACTCGAGTTTTTTAAGGACAAACCCGGGCAACTGATAGTCATCGATATTGAAAAAAGTGATGAATCTTTTAATAAACTATGCGCGTTTTTAAATATCGAAACTACCGAAACCACACTCCCCCGTGCTAATGAAAAAAAAGGAATAAGTTTTAGAAATAGAGTGAATTATTTTTTCAATAGACATATACCTCTATATTTTCTGCTTAAACGGCTTAAAAAAATTAATTTATAGTTACTAAACACAAGGTAATAATTATAGAATATATATAAACTGAAAATAAAAATATTAATTTATGCCAAGGTTATCAGTTATAATCCCCACGTACAACCGAAATGATTTGTTATCCAACTGCCTTAACTGTTTGGCTCCTGAAGTTCAGTTGTTATCCCTAAATGATTACGAAGTTATTGTAAGTGATGATAATACCGATAGCCAAACCAAAAAACTCATAGAAGATAGTTTTCCATGGGTTAAATGGGTTGAGGGGCCTAAAATGGGCCCTGCTGCAAACAGGAACAATGGCGTTAAAGTGGCACAAGGTGAATGGCTGCTTTTTACCGATGATGATTGTTTACCAACTGATCGCTGGATAAGTGCGTATAGCAATGAAATTAAATCAGGTGCTGCTAAAGTTTTAGAAGGCTTAACGGATGCCGAAAGGCCAAGAAAAAGATTTGACGAGGAGTCTCCTTTAAATTTACATGGTGGTTGTCTTTGGTCGTGTAATTTCGCAATTGAAAAAAAACTATTTTACGAAGTCGGCTGCTTCGACGAAGAATTTCCATTCGCGGCCATGGAAGATCTTGATTTTCATCGCCGCGTAAAGTCCAAAGAAAAAATAGTGTTTGTACCTGGTGCCAAAGTAATCCACCCCTGGAGAATTGTAAAACCTTTTAAAGGATACAAAAAATGGATTTTCTCAAACAGGTATTTCATGGCGAAACATAATATTAAAGTTGATAAATCTTTTCGTTTTCTCAGGATTAAAATATTGATAAACCAATTTTTTTCATCTTCAGCCCTTTTGGTCAAATATTCATTTAAAGGTTTGGGTTTTTTTTAGAAAAAATTTGGTTTAACGTTTTAATGGTTTTTTTATAACCAGGGTTTGTATTAACAAACTTTTATTTAAACAGTATAGTTTATGTGGAAAATCCTATCGGAGTTGCGGCTGTATATTTGCAATTATATAATCAGGTCAATTCCCAGTCACTCTTTAAGATTGATTTTTTATAAAAAGATCATGGGATTTAATATTGCAAAGGGCAGTTATATTTTTATGGGCTGCACCTTTGACAAAACGAATGATCTGTCTATTGGCATTAACTCGGTGATAAACGGAAAATGCCGGATGGATACACGGGGTGGAATAACGATAGGCGAAAATGTATCCATATCAAGTGAAGTTGTGATCCTGACAGCAGATCATGACATAAGCACTTCGGATATGAGCGGCAGAAACAAACCGGTATCAATTGGAAATTATGTTTGGGTAGGCACCAGGGCAATGATTCTTCCGGGCGTATCCATTGGCGAGGGAGCCGTTATTGCCGCAGGAAGTATTGTAACCCGTAATGTTAACGCGTTTGAAGTTGTAGCGGGTATTCCTGCAAAAAAAATAGGCGAGCGCCCGGTTAACGGGGCCTTTACCTATACGGCTTCATATAAAAGGCTTTTTCAATGAGCTATTTTTTTGATCAAACTATTTTTGTTTTGCGCTTTCGATATTTAAAGAAAGTGAGCAGCTGGCTGAAAAGGAAATTTTGGATGGTGATGGGTATGAAAATAGGTAAGGGTACATTCATACCAAAGCTCCACGTAACCTGGCCGCACCAGGTTGCCATCGGACATAATTGTAAAATTGAGCAGGACGTATATTTTAAATTCGACGGCATCTGGAAAGCCGGGCCGGCTATTGTTATTGGAAACAATGTATTTATCGGTGCTAATTGCGAGTTTAATATCAGTGAGTCTATTTCTATTGGTAATGATTGTTTAATAGCTTCGGGAAGCAGGTTTATAGATCATGACCATGGAACTAAACTGAACAAGCTAATGCGCCAGCAACCTGCTAAACACGGACCGATAGTAATTGGAAATGATGTTTGGATAGGATGTAATACAACTGTACTGAAAGGGGTTGGTATTGGGGACGGCGCCATAATAGCAGCCGGCGCAGTGGTTACCAAATCAGTACTGCCAAACGAAATTTGGGCCGGCGTGCCCGCAAAAAAAATAGGAGAAAGAAAATAAAATGAATATTCTATTTATTTGTGGTTCTATTGAACCAGGCAGGGATGGGGTAGGAGATTATACCAGGCTAATGGCGGGCCAATTGATTTTGGAGGGCCATAAGACTGCGATTGTTGCTATAAAAGACAGAAATATTGATGAGGTATATACTGGTTACCAGTTTGAATTGAAGAACCAAATTGAAGTCACCAGAATACCTTCCGGAATATCGGATAACGTTCGTTACAGTCTGCTAAAGAAAACAATTTTGGAGTTTTCCCCGGAAATTATAAGTCTGCAATATGTTCCGTTTGCTTTTGATTTAAAGGGGCTGCCATTCTTTTTGGCACAAAACTAAAGTCAATTAGTACCGGAAATAAATGGCATATAATGTTTCATGAATTGTGGGTTGGAATGGACAAGGAAAGCTCAATTAAACATACATACTGGGGGGCTTTACAAAAAATGCTGATTAACTCTTTAATAAGGAAATTAAACCCGGTTTTCATCCACACACAAACACAGGTGTACAAGGCGCAGTTAATTGCAATGGGTTATAAGCCTGAACTATTACCGCTGTTTTCGAACATCAAACGTGACGGAAAATTAACGGGAACAAAATCTTCCGGAGATGTGCTTAAAATAATAGTTTTTGGAATTATCCAGGAGCGCTGTTTTATAAAGGAATTTGCCAATGATGCTGCTGAATATTCAATAAAAAACAAACGGCCCATTTCTATATTATTTGCAGGCCGGCTGGGTGCCAGAATAGTTGAATGGAAATCTGTTATTGAAACATCAGGCTTGACGATTGAAATCATTGGTGAACAAACTGCTGAAACAATTTCTATGCTTCTTTCCGGGGCTGATTTTGGCTTGTCTTCAACCCCGTTGGCGCAAATGGAGAAAAGCGGCGCTTTCGCTGCCATGAGAGAACATGATTTACCTGTAATTTGCATCGCCAGACAGTGGACCCCCAGGAACGTAAGATTTGAGCCTCCACACGGCGTTTTTAATTACCCGGCGATGAGTTTTGCTGATATTATAACCGGCGGGATCACGTTTCAATCAGAAAAACAACCCGCAGGTAATGGTTTGTCAGCCGTTACCAGGTTATTTGTTAATAGTGTTCAACCTGAATCTGAACTTCACACCTAACCATGGATTTATGCTTATAATTTCACATCCTACTGCGAATCAAAATGTTAGGGCTGCCGTTAAAGGTCTGGTCGACGCCGGCGTGGAAATTCAATTTAATACCTCTGTTGCTGCATTCCCCGGATCGTTTATACACCAGTTATCACGGCTGCCCGGTTTCTCGGAAATTCGCCGAAGAACTTTTGATCCTTCGTTTCGTTACTCAACTCAAACCAATCCATTTAAGGAAGTAGCACGAATGGTAGCTTCAAAGGCCGGATTAAGGTCTTTAACAAAGCATGAAACCGGGATGTTTTCAATTGACGCCGTTTATCAATCGCTTGATCACAAAGTATCTAAAGTAGTACGAAAAAGAAAAAATGAAATTGCCGCTGTTTACGCCTACGAAGACGGGGCGATACAAACATTTTTAACTGCAAAGGAAAACAATATTGCATGCCTGTATGATCTGCCGATAGGGTACTGGCGGGTTGCCCGTGAACTATTGGCTTTAGAAATGAAAAAATATCCGGACTGGACTCCTACATTAACAGGGCTTAGCGATTCAAACAGAAAACTCCATCAAAAAGATGAGGAGCTGAGATTGGCAGACCATATATTTGTAGCGAGTACTTTTACGGCAAAAACACTTGCCAGTTTCCCGGGTAATTTACCACAAATCAATATTATACCCTATGGTTTTCCAACGCCCGGGCCAATTAAAGTTTATGACTATAAAGGGCAGCGGCCTTTAAAAGTGTTATTTGTTGGAGGCCTAACCCAAAGAAAAGGATTGTCCTATCTTTTTGAAGCAGCGAAATATTTAAAACCGCATATTGAACTTACTATTGTTGGGAAAAAAATGTCTGGTGATTGCGCTCCGCTAAATGAAGGCTTGGAGTCAAACACCTGGATACCATCATTACCTAATTCCGAAATACTGGAATTGATGCACGCCCATGATGTTTTAATTTTTCCATCACTCTTTGAAGGATTTGGGCTCGTCATCACAGAGGCGATGGCCCAGGGAACACCAGTGATTACAACAGATCGGACGGCTGGGCCTGATTTGATAACCAATGAAGAAAATGGATGGTTAGTAGAAGCAGGGACGACCGAATCGTTAATTATTGCTTTACAAAATATCTTATCGTCGCCTTCTTTGGTGATGAAAGCCGGTATAGAGGCAATAGAAGCGGCAAGGCGGCGCCCCTGGGAGTTTTATGGCAATGAGTTGGCTGCAGCTGTATTGAAAATTTGTGAAAAGAAAAATTAACGTCAGGAAATAATATGAAAGAATTTAATTCTGCCGTTCCCCTGGAACAAAAAAGTACAGCCCCGGGTGTTCATTCGAGGAGACTCACCAAGCAGGAGAAAACTCATATTTTTTTAAAACGCGGCATATGGTTGTATTACATTTTATTAATTTTTGAAGGGGCATTGCGCAAATGGGTTTTACCCGGGTTAGCTACACCTCTGCTCGTAATAAGGGATCCAGTTGCAATCGTATTAATTGTTGTTGCAATAAATAGCGGCTATCTTAAAACAAGTGTTTTTTTAACCTCCACCCTAATAATTGGCGCGGTGGGTTTTATTACCGCCCTTCTTTTTGGCCATGGCAATGTGGTAGTAGCAGTGTATGGATTAAGAATTTTTGTGGTCCATTTTCCGTTAATATTTATAATTGGTAGGGTTTTTAATAGAGAAGATGTAATTAAGATAGGGAAATTTACGCTGTGGTTATCTATACCTATGGCAATTTTAATCGTCTTGCAACTACATAGTCCACAAAGTGCCTGGGTAAATCATAGTGTAAACAGCGATAGTATTGGAGCCGGCTTTCAGGGTGCGCTTGGGCTTTACAGGCCGCCTGGTACTTTTTCTTTTACTATCGGCAATACGTTGTTCTTTGGTTTTGCAGGCGCATATGTACTGTACTTTTGGTTCAGTTTAAAAGAAATAAAACTCGCGCTTTTAATTTGTGCTACAATTGCTTTAATTACCTCGTTACCAGTTTCCATAAGCAGGACCTTAATATTTCAAACCGGTATAACAATTTTGTTCGCATTGGTCATTTTAGCAAAAAGACCAAAGTATATTAAAACTGTGTTATTAGGCGGACTAGGGGTAGTAATTGTACTGGCAATACTGAGTAGTTTGTCTTTTTTCTCTACTGCCTCCGACGCGTTAACCACCCGTTTCAGCACCGCAAGTAAATCAGAAGGCGGGGTAGAAGGAACCATAGTGGGGCGATTTTTGGGCCTGATGTCTAAGGCGATCGGAAACGCCGCAAATCACCCATTTTGGGGATTAGGGATGGGATTGGGTACATCCGCTGGTGCCAAAATAGCAACAGGAAATGCCGGATTTCAATTGGGCGAAATAGAGTGGGCCAGGCTAATTGCCGAAATGGGAATTTTATTGGGGGGTGGGTTTATTGTTGTGCGGGTGACGTTAGCTATCCGTTTGACGAGCCTTTCATTTAAAAAGCTATTTAAAGACAGTGATCCGCTACCCTGGATGTTAGTTAGTTTTGGATTCCTGCAAATAGTTCAGGGCCAATGGGGACAGCCGGCTGAATTGGGTTTCGGAATTATAGCAGGCGGATTATTGGCGGCATCATTGAAGTCACGCAGGGCAAACAGGCAGAAAAATTAAGAAAAGTAAAATTTTATCGAACAGCCGAAAGGGACATTTTTTGAAAATAGCGGCCACATATTAATAACATTTATACAAATGAGCTTTAAGCGCATTGTTTCATTGCAATAACTACTAAATATTTTATAACGGGACTCAGATGAATACGATGTTAGAAACCAACTCTTTAGATAATAAAATTGACGTTATTTTTTTTCAGCGTAAACCAAGACCGGGGTTTAATTTTAGCATGGAGTATATTTTTTCCGATGTAAGAAACAGATTGGCTGGAAAAATTTCTGCTACCGTGAAGATTTCCAAATATTTTAACGATGTTTTACCCGTAAAGTTATATAACATCATTGAAGCTGGTATAAAGCAGGGTAAAGGGATCAATCATATTATAGGTGAAGTGCATTTTCTGAATTTTTTTATGAGGAAAAATCACGTTATTCTAACAATTCATGATTGCAATATGGTAGAGAGGAAGCAGGGTTTGTCAAGATTATTGATAAAAAACTTATACCTCTGCTGGCCGGTTAAACGGGCTAAGTATATTACTTGTGTATCGCTTTTTACAAAAAATCAAGTTGTTAAGTATTCCAAATGTGCAGAGAGCAAAGTGCTTGTAATACCCGTTGCAGTCCACCCTATATTCAAACCATCTGAAAAAGAATTTAATACCCTAAAGCCAACTATCCTGCATATTGGCCTGGGATATAATAAAAACATATTCAGACTGTTGGATGCTATAGAGGGGCTTAGCTGCCACTTATCAATAGTTGGTGAACTTTCACCAGGGCATATTGAAGCGTTAAATGCCAAAGGGATCGACTATAGTAACAGTTATAACTTATCTCAGGAAGAAATCTATCAAAAGTATATCGATTGCGATATAATGTCTTTTGTTTCAACATCTGAGGGCTTTGGAATGCCCATTATTGAAGCGAATTGTGTGGAACGGGTTGTGATTACCAGTAATGTATCATCAATGCCTGAGGTGGCAGGCAATGCCGCCTGCCTGGTTGATCCCTTTGATGTAGCTTCGATGAGAGAAGGCTTTGAACGGCTTATTGCCGATCATGATTATAGAAATAAATTAATCGAAAACGGACGATTAAACAGACTTAGGTTTGACGGCGATAATATTGCTAATGAATATCATAAGTTATATTTAAAAACGCTTTCTGAACTAAGATAAGCTAACATGAATATTTGAATCTACAATTATGAGAGTACTTAGAGTGATAGCAAGTATGGATCCGAAATACGGTGGGCCATGTCAAGGGCTGCGGAGTTCAATTCCCGAGTCAGCAAAATTAGGGATGGAAAACGAAGTGGTTTGTCTTAACGATCCGTCCGCCGGTTTTTTGGATAAAGATGATTTCATTATTCATGCTTTGGGCGAGGGAAAAGGCCCCTGGAATTACAACCCCGATTTACTACCCTGGCTGCTGTCAAATATTTTGAAGTACGATGTGGTAATTGTACATGGGCTGTGGCAATATTATTCCTATGCGGTTAAACTGGCTTTTAGCAAACTAAAGAGCAATGAAAAAACCTCTTCCGGGAAATTTCAACCATTGCCGGCACTCTATGTAATGCCACACGGCATGCTGGATCCCTATTTTCAGAAAGCAAAAGGCAGGCGGTTAAAAGCAATAAGAAATTGGATATACTGGAAATTGGTAGAAGGCAGGTTAATTAACAGCGCTAAAGCCGTGCTGTTTACCTGCGAAGAAGAATTGAGGTTAGCCCGTGAATCTTTCCGGCCTTACAAACCAGCGAAGGAAATAAATATAGGTTACGGCATTGTTTCGCCACCTGAATTCAATGTTAATATGGATAAAGCCTTTGCCAATGTTTGCAATTTGGTAGAACCCTCTCCTTATATGCTGTTTTTGAGCAGGATAAATGAAAAAAAAGGCATCGACTTATTGATATTGGCATATCTGCGGATTGAAAAGGAAAGCAATATTCCTATAGCAAAGCTGGTGATTGCCGGACCCGGGCTTGAAACCGATTATGGCAAAAAAATGCGGGTTTTGGCGTCTGAAAGCAAAAATATCATTTTTCTGGGCATGATAACAGGTGATGCAAAATGGGGCGCGTTTTATGGATGCGAAGCATTTGTATTGCCCAGCCACCAGGAAAATTTCGGCATCGCTGTTGTAGAAGCATTGGCTTGCGGCAAACCTGTGCTAATATCAAATAAAATTAACATTTGGCAGGAAATAATAGATTGCAAAGCAGGATTAATATCCACAGACAACTTAACATCCATAACTGAAATGCTTTCGGCATGGGTATTAATGTCAAACGAAAATAAAAAGCAAATGGAGAAAAACGCCTTGAAGTGTTTTGAAATAAATTTCGAGATCGAACAATCTGTTAAAAGAATGGCTGAAGCTATTTTTGAGCAGTAGCTCCTCTGGCTTTATTTGAATGCTGAGTGGGCGGGGGAGCAGAAAAATTGTACTATTTTTTCAGCAAGCCAGGCGCCTGATAATAGTTTAACCAGGACACAGACAAGATTATTAATAATAGGAAAGAATGAAAAGAAACACCAACACCTTATATATTTTAAGATTTG
Organism: Mucilaginibacter gotjawali; assembly: GCF_002355435.1. Classification (NCBI taxonomy): domain Bacteria; kingdom Pseudomonadati; phylum Bacteroidota; class Sphingobacteriia; order Sphingobacteriales; family Sphingobacteriaceae; genus Mucilaginibacter; species Mucilaginibacter gotjawali. Next base: position 3,920,124 of record NZ_AP017313.1, on the reverse strand, counting down.
TGGCTGCGATCATGGTTATTATGTATCATTATGCTCCGCGCAGGCATATTTCATTTTTTACTTCATTTTTCATATCAAACGGTGGGGAGGCTACGAATTTTTTCTTTTTTATTTCTGGCTTTGTAATGATAATTGCAAACTCAAAATTCATGAAAAATGACATACAATATTTCTCAAAGAATGAATTTTATATAAAACGCTTCGCCAGGATTTATCCGCTTTATATAACGGCTTTGCTCGCTCTGGCCGTTTTTCATTTTTTTATTCAGCCAATTGATACCGGCACTGTGAAGTATAGGTTGCCATTTGAAGCACTTTGCATTCAAAGGTGGCTTTATAAGGGCTCTTTTAACTACCCGGGTTGGACAATTTCCGCCGAATTTTTATTTTATTTAATTTTTCCATACGCTTTCGTATTTATGGAGAAAAATGTCAGGAGGTTTAACTTGGCTGTTTTTGTATATTACATTATAACACTTGTTATTGGCGTTTTTCTAAGCTTTTTGGCACATAAAACATCAAATGTAAAAGGAGTGGGGATTGTTAATACCATATATTTACATCCAGTGTTCCTGACGTCAGTTTTTCTTTTTGGGATGGTATGCGGACGAAATTACGTTGATAATAAAACGGCATTTTTTTACAATAAATGGAATAATCGAATTTGTATTGTTTTAAGTATTGTTACCATTTTTATTGCAAAATACTACTTAGTTGGTTTTGGCTTGGTGCAAAGTGGCTTATTGGCTCCCGTATACTATATGCTTGTAACCAGTATAACAAGCTTTGGTAATCAGGAAACCCGTTTATTTAATAGCAGGGTTTTTCTTTTCCTGGGAGATATAAGCTATGGAATTTATATTCTGCAATACCCTGTTTACGTTTTCTTCACCCATTATATTTTAACTATTAACAGTGGGCTTTCGCTGTTTTACTACATGCTGTTTTTAATATCAGTAGGCGGTTTGGCATATTTCAGTATCGAAAAGCCTGCTAAAACTTTAATATTGAGTTTGTACAACAAGCGTAAATTTAATTCGGTAATACTGGCCGATAAAATGGTATAGCGGGAATATAATATTGTAATTGGCTTAAATTATGCAGGTTACTATTTAAAACCAATAACTGATAAGCATTACCATACACTACATTATTTAAGCGTATGAATTATAGGTTATTTGTAGTTAAAAACATTGTTACTTATCTCGAGCATTTTTGATCCGTTTGCCTTATCGTCATAATTCGAAATTTTATTTTCCTTTTTCAGCCAGTTATTAAAGTTGTTATTCTTTAATTTCAAATGAAAAACCAGGCTGGTATCTTTCACGCTATTTGCTACTATAATACCAGCATCAGCATGAGCGGGGTTCCCTGATAAGGTGAAATTATTGTCTTCAATGTCAGCATTCCCTTCGTTAAAAAGTGGTCTATTTATTGTCGCCCTGATCGTGTTTTTTTTGAATAAAAGAATAGTTTGTTTGTTTTCGTCAATATCAGGGTGTTCTATTCTCAATGTTAGGCATATTGCGTTAAAGTTCCCTGTTATTACATTGTTCGTAAACGCATTCGTCCCTTCACCCATATTTTGTATAACAGTGTTAGTTCCGTCAAATTCAAAATAACAAGAATTGACGATACAACCCTTGCGCTGACTGTTCTTAAACCCCTGAATATCATCCATACTAATAGCTTCTGAACCGCCTTTGATTTTAAATTTCGTATTTGTGGCAATACAATTAGAAGCCGTCTTTCCCATTCGTGTTGCAAATTTTTGATTGATGATATCATAAGTGCAACTATCTACCAGGCTATTAAAACAAAATTCAGAAAAATCCGTCGAAACATTTTTAAAAACGCATTCTGAAAAGGAAATGTCTCCGCTTGAACGCGAAATCTGGCCAGTTGAGGGTAAAACGTCCGGTGCTTGAAATACTACATTTTTAAATCTTACATTTCTGGCACGGTCTACTGTAAAAATGAACGGACCTGGCACCCTGATAATTGGATCCCGGGTAATTACACAATTAACAATTAATGTGTTAAAAGTATTGTCGGCAGAAAAAACCCTTGTCTGTTTTCCCTGTATTGTCAACCCATCGATGGTGTCGTTTGATGGCCCTCTGTCAATGATCACTTGTCTGCCTTTAGTTACATGGGTGCCCGCAGGGATAACATTTGTGCTGTTTGCCCTACCCGGATTTAATAAAAAAACGGTATCGCCTTTTTCGCTTACGACAGAATAGATTTCATTACCGATAGATATGGGCATGCCTTTTTTTTGAGGTGCATGTTGAATTATTGCCATTGCAATGCCACCAACTTTAGGCGGTTTAAAGTCCTTTAGCAACGCCCCAAACCAATTTTCACCTTCATAGTCATAGTTTCTTGATAAGGGATATTTCAAATAAAGTTTATTGCCATACTTTTTTACAACAACATTAATTTCCCCGAAATCCTGGTCATAATAGCTCGCTCCTCCCCGGATAAATATCTTTTGGCCCACCGGGAAATTTTCGATCCATGTTTTATTCTTTAATTCAATATAATCATCGCCTTTTTTAGTCTTATTCACAAAAGGAAATATAACGGAGGAATCTCCTTTAGCGCCTTCCTGGAAAATGTTTTCGTGTCCTCTTTCCAGGCCAATATCAAAAGTTCTGGCAACAGATGAGTCAGCTGTTAAGACCGTATTACCCGGCCCCTGCCCTTTAATCGTAATATTTGATTGCTTGATAAGCCATCTGGTATGGTTGGTAAACACACCTTTACCAAAATTGATGATACCGCCGTTAGGTAGTGCGGCCAGCGCTTTAGTAAACGCCGGCCCGTTATCAGTAATTCCATCTCCCTTTCCACCAAACGATTCAATATTTATGGAGATTTTCTCCTGACTTTTTCTATGGAACTTTTCCGGGTGCTCTTTTTCGCTTTCTCTATTTTTTGCGACAACTGCGGATGAAACATATTCAATAGCCGGATTCATCGGAAAGAAGTTAGTGCACCTCTTTTTTTTAAGACTTGTGTCTGCAAACAACAAGTTGGCCAGCAGGAAAACACACGTTATTTTCGATTGCAGCATATGGATAGAAATTTGGAATGGATAAACATATATAGCTTCAAGGTAACATTAATTAAACGGTGGATAGCATTAATATTGCAACATTTTTTTTATAGAAAGTTGCAATTACGTGTCCGTAAAAATATAAAGCATAGTAGTTCAGCTGAATTCCAGTTGCAAACAATGCAGCTTAATTGATGTTACCCTTGGAGTTTTGGCAGATATTTGCAATTTGTGGTGTAAAAGGAGATGTTTGCAATAAAATAACAAAATAGTGGGGAATGTGAATAAATTTTGTAATTGTTATATCAAAATGCCTCAAGCGTTAAATAAATTGCAAATTTCTCTATAATTAAAGAATAATTGTTTACTTTTGTAATGAGAGCAATAGTAAGTTGTTTTTTTAACTGACAATTATCTGATAATTTGTTAAAAATGACAAGATTAGTTTGTAGAATCGATTTTTTTCTATTTGTTTTGAGTCCCAAAAAGGCTTAAGTTGAAATTTTATTTTAGTTTAGGCAACCTCTCGTTGTATTTTACTACTCAACACAAAAGATTTTTCAGCTATTTTGGCTATTTAGCCAATAATTTTTCGCTTTGACTGAATTTTATTAAATAATTCGTTCTTTGGAGGGGCATTTTGCCTGAAAACCCTAAAATTTATAGGCATACGCAATCATTTAAGTGTTATTTTGTTTGGTTATGCTATGGTGATTTTATTACTTTATGGTTAAAAATTTAAATTCGACTCGCTAGAAATGTTAGATTCAAAAATAAGACTTGAAAATTTCGATTCGGGTAAAGGATATAGTAAAGGTGCAAATTACCTTACTATAGTAGGTTGGTACGTAATAAAGTGGCTTTTTTTTCTTACTTCAGTGCCCTATCCAAGCGGCCTGAAAGTTTTTTTATTAAAATTATTTGGCGCAAAAGCAGGAAAAGGCATTATAATTAAACCCAAAGTAAATATCCACATGCCATGGAGGATAGAAATAGGCGACTATGCATGGATTGGTGAAGAAGTCTTTATACTCAATTTCGAACAAGTAACAATTGGAAACAACGTGTGTATATCACAGAGGGCGTTTTTATGTGGTGGCAACCACGATTATCTTGATCCCGGATTTATGTACCGTAACGGGCCAATTGTTGTTCGTGACGGTGCGTGGGTAGGTGCCTCTTGTTTTATAGGGCCCAATGTTGTTATTGGTATTGATGCTGTTGTATCTGCGGGGTCAGTAGTTACCAAAAGCGTATCAGCTAACGGTATATATAAAGGTAACCCGGCAGAATTTGTAAAAAAGAGATGGGATTAATTGGTATTACATATAAATGTATCTCAAAAAAACAGCCGCTTTTATCACTAAAAAAATTATACAATAAACATTGACGCCTGATTTATGCATAATAAAATTACCTTAAAGCGTTTCTAAAAAACTTCCATCAAAACCCGATTTAAGTTTGATAACTCCAATCATGCAGCTTTCGTAATCATGCGATATTGGTATATTTAATTCATTTTAATATCGCTCATTTATAGAATGCGTAATTTACCGCTAATACAGGCGAACCAGGCATTTTAGTTATTTTTGATCAAAAAAACCATCTGCAATTTGACCCAAATGGCAGCAAGAGCGCACTTAAAGATAGCTTCTTGTTCATCTTTTAACGCGAACAATTGCAGAAAATAAACTCAAAAAAATGCTAAATACATGTTATGTTTGTGAGTAGTTAAACTTTCTATTCTATATGAATAATATTGTTGTTTTTGGTGCATCTGGTCAGTTAGGGCACTGTTTAAAGGACTTTGCTGAAAAAAATAAAATCTCATCAGTTTATTTCCCGACCGAAACTGAAGCAAATATCCTTGATAATGATGCTTTGACAAAGGTATTTGATACCTATAAACCTTCCTTTAGCATCAATTGTGCGGCGTATACGGCAGTCGACAAGGCTGAAGATGACCGGGAATTGGCGTTCAAGATCAATAAAACAGGAGTGGAGAATATAAGCAGGCATTGTGCAGCAAATGGTTCTGCGCTCATACATATTTCAACAGACTTTGTTTTTAAAGGCGATCAGCCGACACCGCGGAATGAAGGCGACATTGCTGAACCAATTAGTGTTTACGGTGAAACCAAACTGCAGGGCGAATTGGCTCTTAAAGAGATTTTGAGTAAACATTTCATCATTCGTACAGGTTGGCTTTATTCAGAATATGGTAACAACTTTGTAAAAACAATGCTGAAACTGGGTGCAGAAAGAGACGAATTGAAAATCATTGCTGACCAAACCGGAACACCGACTTACGGAATGGACCTTGCCGCCTGTATAATGCATATTATCAGCGTAAACAGCCAGGACTATGGTACTTATCACTATAGCAACGAAGGGGTGGCCTCATGGTATGATTTTACTAAGGCTATTTTTGATCTGTCGGGTACCAAAGTTAAAACGCTGCCAATAAAAACGTCAGAATATATTACAAAAGCAACAAGACCGGCTTATTCGGTAATGGATAAAAGTAAAATAAAACAGACTTTCCATCTGGAAATTCCTTATTGGAGGGACAGCTTGTCAATTTGTGTTGACAGATTAAAAACCAAATAAACCACTACATGAAAGGAATTATTTTAGCCGGCGGATCCGGCACGAGGCTTTATCCGATAACCAGGGCCATTAGTAAACAACTGATGCCCATTTATGATAAGCCGATGATTTATTACCCTTTATCTGTTTTGATGCAGGCGGATATCAGGGAGGTTTTGATCATTACAACACCGGAGGACAACGAGAGCTTTAAACGCTTGCTGGGCGATGGTCGCGAACTGGGCTGTAACTTTGAATATGCCATACAGGAAAAACCAAATGGTCTTGCGCAGGCCTTTGTAATAGGCGAAAAATTTATTGGCAATGATAAGGTTGCTTTAATTTTGGGTGATAATATATTTTATGGCACCGGCTTTAATGAATTGATCCGCAGTTTTAACAATGTTGAAGGTGCTGCGATATTTGCCTACGCAGTTGCCGACCCCGAGCGTTACGGCGTTGTGGAATTTGATGAGCATTTTACGGCGCTTTCAATAGAAGAAAAACCGGTTCACCCCAAATCAAAATATGCAGTACCCGGGTTATATTTCTATGATAACCAGGTAATAAAAATCGCCAAAGAGCTTAAACCTTCGCCCCGGGGCGAATATGAAATTACCGACGTGAATAAATATTATTTGGAACAGGGTAACCTGCACGTGGGGGTGATGGACAGAGGAACAGCCTGGCTGGATACGGGAACATTTGATTCATTGAGCGATGCTACTGAATATGTAAGGGTAATTGAAAAAAGGCAGGCTACAAAAATAGGCTGCATTGAGGAAGTGGCCTACCGCCGCGGATTTATTAACGATGAACAGTTGGTGGTTTTGGTTAACAAATATATCAAAAGCGGGTACGGCATTTATTTGCAGTCGCTGTTGGATTAAGCAAGCCTTTTAATACTATTGGGTGGCTGTGCAGTTAACAGCATTCATGGAAGACGTTTCGTAATTGCATTAAAATGAGGCTCTCATGGAGCCTTTGCTTTTTGAACCCGGAAACTATCCCGGGTAACAAAATATAATCCCCGCTGCGCAAAGTTTGCGCTATCTGCACAATTTTTTAAATACCTCTTAGCCGATCAGGATACCGGCAACCAGTAAAATTCCTGTTGGCAGGTTTAATGCGCGTATGAAGTGAGGCTTCCCGGTTTGAGTTTCTTCCAAGACCGTGGTTTGGGACTGATTTTAATCGAGAGAATACATACCCGGCCTTCGGTCTGTAAAAAGGTTGTTGTAGGCGTTAAATGATTTATCGCGCGTTAAATGCGGATCAATTTGAACCGTTAATACCGCATCTTCCTCTTTACCTGCCTGGAGCAATGGTGCGCCATTAAAATCGTAAACCACCGATCCGCCGTTAAATGTTAAGGCTTGTTCGCTGCCGTCTTCCAGTATTCTTTTTTCGGTGCCGCAGCGGTTGGTTACTGCCAGGTATACTTTATTTTCAAGTGCCCGTGCAGGCATGCCCACGCCCCATAAAGTTGAAACCAGGTTGCTTGGGCAGGCAATCACATCAGCTCCATGTAAAGCAAGGCTCCTGGCCGCTTCGGGGTACCGCCAGTCGTTACAAACCATTATCCCAACTTTACAATCCGCCAGTGGGTGGTCAACCACAAAAAAGCCTGAATTGCCGGGTTCAAAGCAAAGTTTTTCTTTGAAAAAAAGATGTGTTTTACGATATATTTTGAAGGTATTATCAGGTAACGCAACCAAAGCGGAGTTATACGTTTTATCGCCAGCTTTTTCCGCAAAACCGGCAACGATCATTGATTGCAATTGAACAGCCAGGTGACGGAGGAGCTTAACACCTTCACCTGTTTCATCTTCGCCGCCAATCAAAGCTTCCTGTTGGTTTAAGAATGAATACCCGGTGGTACAAAGTTCGGGCAATACAATGATATCAGCCTTAAGATCTTTAAGCAGTGTGGTAATTTGATGAAGGTTATGCGGTTTATCACCCCAAACTGGCGTGAATTGTACGATACTCAAATTTACCATGCTGACAGATTTATCTTTATGCTAAGATAGCAGCTACAGCGGAAATCATATCAGTAATCAGTTCTTTTTTATCGGCCTGCTGCCAGATTATCTCTTCATCTTTCCTGAACCAGGTTAATTGCCGCTTGGCGAACCTGCGGGTATTTTGTTTGATGGCCGAAATAGCATCGTCCAGGTTGGTTTTCCCATCAAAATAATCGAACAGTTCAGTATATCCAACCGTGTTGAGGGCGTTTATATGCCGGTATGGCAATAGTGATCTTACTTCTTCAACCAGGCCCAGTTTTACCATTTCATCAACCCGATGGTTAATGCGCTGGTATAAAACCTCCCTTGGCAGGGTTAAACCGAACTTTATAGACCGGAATGGCCGTTTATTGACCTTTGTGCTCCTGAACGATGAATAGGATTGGCCCGTGCTTTCAAAAACTTCCAATGCCCTGATGACACGTTGTGGGTTATTCAGGTCGACTTGATTATAATATTCAGGATCGGCCAGTTTTAACTTTTCCTGTAAAAACGGTAGCCCCTGTTCATCAAGCTCCGTGTTTAGTTTTTCCCTGATGCCCGGGGTCACGTCCGGGAACTCATCAAAACCTTCGCACACCGCTCTTATAAACAGCCCGGAGCCGCCCACAAGGATCACTTTGTCATGAACCTTAAACAGCTCATCCAATAAATTCAGCGCCTGCTTCTCATAGTCGCCCGCAGAAAAAGGATCTGTAATGGAATGTGAATTAATGAAATAATGTTTGGCGGCCGCCAGTTCATCGTCAGCAGGTTTTGCTGTACCGATGGACATCTCCCTGTAAAACTGCCGCGAATCAGCCGATACGATCACCGTGTTATAGTGCTTTGCCAACTCAATAGCTGCCGCAGTTTTTCCCGAAGCAGTTGGGCCGGCAATTACGATGAGGGTCTTTAGTTCATGGTTCATGGATGATAGTCGATAGTCCATAGACCATAGTCCATGGCAAAGGAAGCGGCTTATAAATTTATTATTGGCTTTACTAACTATGGACTATCGTCCATGGTCCATGGACTCAAACTTACCTAATAATCATCCCCATGCGACAGCTTGCTGTCGTCTTCAAAGCCTTCGTCGTCTGAAAATTCGCTACCGAATTCATCTTCTTCTTCATCCTCTACTGCAATTGTTTTATCTTCTTCACCAATTTCATCCGTATCTGCAATTTCGGTAAAGTCTTCGGCATCTTCTTCGCCGTACGACATTTCATTTAAGAAATCAAAATCATCGCTGGCAGCCGGGGCAGCAGTAGGAGCTACCACATTGCCAAATTGTTTAGGCGCCTCGCCCACTGATTTAATTACGGCCGGGTAGGTGGTGCCCGGCGTTTCGTCCAAAATAATCTTCATTAATTCAACGTGAAAATCAAAGGGACGGTCAAAATTAAATGTATAGTAGAATTTTTGGTGAGGGTCGTCAATATAACTTAACAATTTTACCTTATCCATCAGCGCCACGCCACGGTCGATCCTTTTTTGATTAGGCATATAGGTAATTTCTTCGCCTTTTATCCATTGGTCGTTACTGATATAAAAGGAAGAAGGATATTCGGGATTATACCCTGTAGATTGGTGGATTGCCCTGTGAAGGTCCTCAAATGTTTGGTTAGATTTTACATCTATTTCCCTTAAAACATCATCGTAGTCTTCAAAGGTGATCCTGAACCTGTATAGTGCCATTTTTAGTAGATTTTTACAAAAATAATAATGTTTTAGTTTTATTTACGATTTTAGATTTACGTTTTACGATTTGGATGGAGAATAAAGCTATTTAATTACTGCCAAAATCTGAAATCGTAAATCTGAAATCGTAAATCGTAAATCGTAAATCGTAAATCGTTAGTCCTTCCCAACAACTTTCAGGCCAATTTCTTCGCCCTTTTTTATGGTATAATTTATGGCCGCTTCCCGCTCGTTGGGTATTTCTCCTTCCAGTATGGCTTCGCGAATCTGGTTTTTAATAATTCCAACCTCGCGCCCCTCCTTAATGCCAAATAATGCCATAATATCAATACCCGTTACCGGTGGTTGCCAGTTGCGCATATTGTCGCGTTCCTCCACGTCTTTTAACTTTTGCTGCACCAGCTCAAAATTTTGCCGGTATTTTTTAACCTTATATTCGTTTTTGGTGGTAATGTCTGCTTTACACAACAACATCAGGCTTTCAATATCTTCACCTGCTTCAAAAAGTAAACGCCTCACAGCCGAATCAGTAACGATTGACTGCGCCAGCACAATAGGCCGAAGATGCAGCTGTACCATTTTTTGAACGAATTTCATTTTTTCATTCAGCGGCAGCTTTAACTGGGTAAATATTTTTGGCACCATCCGGGCGCCCTTGTCTTCGTGTCCATGGAATGTCCAGCCATGCCCGGGTTCAAAACGTTTGGTAGCGGGCTTGGCAATATCATGTAATATGGCGGCCCAGCGTAGCCAAAGGTCATCTGTAGTGTCGCAAATATTATCCAAAACCTGCAGGGTATGGTAAAAGTTGTCTTTATGCCCTTTACCATCGATATAGTCGACGCCATAAAGTGCCGTCATCAGCGGGAATATTTTATGCAGCAGGCCGGTATCAAATAAATAATTGAAACCAATGGAGGGTTTTGTCGATAAAATGATCTTGTTTAGTTCGTCGGTGATGCGCTCCTGGGATATAATGCCGATCCGGTGAGCATTTTCAACAATAGCTTTTACCGCGATATCATCTATTTTAAAATTCAATTGCGAAGCAAAACGGATAGCACGCAACATCCGCAGCGGGTCGTCTGAAAAAGTCTCAATTGGATTTAAAGGCGTCCTGATCAGTTTTTGTTCCAGGTCGGCAATGCCGTTAAACGGATCTAAAAGCTGGCCGTAAGTATCCGGGTGTAAAGAAATGGCAAGGGCGTTAATCGTAAAATCGCGCCTTTTCTGGTCATCCTCCAACGTGCCGTTCTCCACTATTGGTTTTCTTGAATCCAAACGGTACGATTCTTTACGGGCGCCTACAAATTCTATCTCAAGGTCTTTATATTTAAGCGATGCTGTGCCGAAGTTTTTAAACACCGCCAATTTCACATGCAGCTTTTGGGCAACACGCTCGGCAAAAGAAATGCCATTGCCGATTACGACGATGTCGATGTCTTTGGAAGGTCTGTCGAGGAAAAGGTCGCGCACGAATCCCCCGATAGCGAAAACTTGTACATTTTGCTCCGCAGCCAGTTTTAAGATGACTGAAAATATAGGGTGTTGAAGGTGCTTTTTCAAAAATTTACGATTTACGATTTACGATTTACGATTTTAGATTTTTTCAACGAAGTACCAAATCGTAATTCGTAAATCTGAAATCGTAAATCAAATTATCTCCGCAGAAATTCAAAACTTCCGTTTGGCGCTAATTTCATTATGGTTGATGGGTTTTTTATTTCCATGCTGTGCTGATCCAGGTCAACCACATAATCCACGCCGTTTATTATTTCGTCGTCAATTTGCGAAAAATATTGCGGCGATGGTTTACCGCTGATGTTTGCAGAGGTAGAAACCAGCGGTTTTTTCATTCTCTGAATCAACTGCTGGCAAAATGGATGCTTTGATATCCGGATACCAATGCTGCCGTCGCTGCTGATCAATGCCGGCGAAATATTTTTTGCGCCAGGCATTACTAATGTCAATGGGTTTTCGGCATATTCTATCAGGTCATAAGCCAAAGGGTTCATGTCGCTGATGTAGCTTTCCAGTTTATTTTCGGTGTCCAGCAAAATGATCATACTTTTTGCTTCGTCCCGCTGTTTTAGTTTATAGATCTTTTTGATGGCTTCGGTATTGGTCGCATCGCAGCCTATACCCCAAATGGTATCGGTGGGGTAGAGGATGATCCCGCCGTCCTGAATAATTTTAAAAGCTTTCGCAACTTCGTCTCTAAGCATGGGGCAAATATACGCTCAAAGCATTAATGATAAGCAAGTCATCTAACAGTTGCATACATTTTGGTATGCCATACAGCTTGCAGGTGTTTTTAACGCAGGGCTCGCAATCGAGTTTTCCGGCACGTAAAACGGTTAAATTGTGTGTGTTATAAGGGGCTGTATTGTGCTCATTGCCTGCGCCAAATAGTACAATGACAGGTGTATTTACACTATTTGCCAGGTGCGCAGGCCCCGAATCTGTTGTTATCATAGCCGTACAACCTGCCATCAAATGGGTAAGAGATACCAGGTCTGTTTTACCGGCAAAGTTTCTTATCCTTCCGATGTTTTCAGCGCCGTTGATAATTTCATCAATAAAAGGAGCCTCTTTTGGCGCTCCTACAAACGTGAATTCAACTTCTTTAAAATGATTGGTTAATAAATTAAGAAGCGATTTAGCCTTCTCTATAGGCATCCTTCTCGAAGAAGCTTCGGAATTGAAGTTTACCAGCACCCAATCTGTAATCGGTTTGCCGGGTTTTTGCACCTGCAAACTAACCTGCCTGTTACTAATTGTTTTGCCGGTAAATTGCTCCAGCAAGGAAATGTATTCGTCAACCCGGTGAATGTTTTTTGGCTTTTTATAATGATGGGTCAATAAAAAAAAGCCGCCTTCTTTCCCAAACCCAACCCGTTGTTTTGCTCCGGTGGCCCATCCCATTACAAGCGACGACAACGATTCGGGCAGGTTGAAAAACAGATCGTATTGTTCAGTTCTCATTTTTTTTCCAAACCTGAAAACGCCCGCTAAGCCTTTGTTTTCCTGTTTCGAAAAAGAGTGTACCTTACGCAAGCCTGGTACAAGTGAAGCTATTCCAGCTAATTCCTTTTTGATGATTACATCAATTGATGACGCCGGGTAAAGCTCCCTCACTGCCGAAACGAACGCGGTACTCATTACCACATCGCCAAGCCAATTTGGAAGCCTGATGAGAATTTTGAGATTTGAGGTTTGAGATTTGAGATTTGAGACTTTTAGCATGGTAATAACATTTGTAAAATTAGATGTGACTAAGACCCATTTAATTAAATTCTTATCTCATATCTCAAATCTCACGTCTCACATCTATCTAAACCGAAACGTTATTTTCCCTCAATGCATCATTCAGGGACGTTTTTTTATCTGTTGATTCTTTGCGCTGACCGATGATGAGCGCACAGGGAACCTGGTAATCACCAGCAGGGAATTTTTTAGTGTATGAACCGGGGATCACTACCGAACGGGCAGGAACATGGCCTTTATATTCAACAGGTTTTTCCTGGGTAACGTCAATAATTTTAGTAGAAGCTGTTAATACTACGTTTGCGCCTAAAACCACTTCACGCTCCAGGTGAACCCCCTCTACTACGATGGCTCTGGAACCCAGGAAGCAATTGTCTTCAATAATAACCGGTGCAGCCTGCACAGGTTCCAATACGCCGCCAATACCAACACCGCCGCTCAAATGCACGTGTTTACCTATCTGCGCGCATGATCCAACGGTGGCCCAGGTGTCAACCATGGTGCCTTCATCAACATAAGCGCCAATGTTTACGTACGATGGCATCATAATAACGCCTTTTGCTAAATGTGCACCATAACGGGCAATAGCATGCGGTACCACGCGCACACCGGTTTGCGCGTAATCGGTTTTCAGTTTCATCTTGTCATGAAAAACAAAAGGACCTACTTCGATGGTTTCCATGTGCCTGGTAGGGAAATACAGGATCACCGCTTTTTTTATCCAGTCGTTTGTGTGCCAGCGTGTGCCGATCAGTTCGGCAACGCGGAACTCGCCCTTATCCAGTTTTTCAATAACGGTATCAATGGCATTTACATATTCGGTGTATTGCAAAAGGGTACGGTCTTCCCAGGCTGCTTCAATTAATTTTTTCAGGTTTTGCATCAGTAAATAAAATTTAGGCAAATTAAAGGAATTTTAAGGAAATTGTTAGCCTATGAAAATTGAACCTAAAACTTACGCCGAAGTCTTGAAGACTTTGTAAGTTTGTTTTTGTTATGCCTGAAAAAGAAAAATTACGGATAGATAAATACTTATGGGCCATTAGGGCCTTTAAAACACGTACACTGGCTACTGATGCCTGTAAAGCAGGCCGTGTAAAATTAGACGGGCAAAATGTAAAGCCATCCCGTGAGGTGAAAATAAACGAAGTGTACCATGTTGCCAAAGGCCCCGACCGCCGGGTACTGAAGGTTACCGGTTTGCTTGAAAATCGCGTGGATGCCAAAACGGCCGTTAATTTTTATGAAGATATTACCCCGATGGAAGAAACGCAGGCCTTTAAATCGATGTTTCATGCGCCGATTTTAAAACGGGACAGGGGAGCCGGGCGGCCGACCAAAAGGGATAGAAGAGAAATAGATGAATTGAAAGACGATTTTTTTAACTAAAAGAAAAATATTTTTATACTTCAAATAGGCAAACAGCTGAAGTGTTTTCCGTTTGAAAACAGGTATAGCTAAATTAATAATTTTATTGCCTGAAATTGCAGGGGAGAGACAAATTTGAAATAATTCATTTCGTTAAATTTAATTAAATTCATATTTTTGAATGATAACTTGTAAAAAAAACAATTTTGCGCTGCAAAAATTAAAATTATGAAAAAAGAATTCTACCCGAATGTTTTTTTATTCCCGGTTCTTTCGCAATTTTTAAAACAGGTATTTTGTGAAATGCCTGTTTATCAGCTTATAAAATACGTCATATTAAATAATGATATTTTTGGTGTAAATCAGCCCGTGTTGGTACGGGTTAAGTCGAATATAGTGTCGCAGGTCAACAGTCTTTCGCCGACGGTTTCTTTAGCACCTGTTTAGAAAAATTAAACAAAAAGTAATTGGTTATCCTCCGGTTATTTTAGTGAAATTATTAATACCCCGGGGTTGTTTTAAAAGACTTAAAAAGACCCATAATAATTGCCCGGAAATTATTCCATCTTAAACATTATCAGATCTGAGTTTAAGGAATTGAAAATGTTTAATTAGTTATTTTGTTTATAAATGATAAATCGGCATACTACATTTTTTAAAGCGTTAAACCTCGCTATTGATTATATCATCTTAAATATAAGCATGATATCTATCTACTTTATTGAGGATGGGGCAAGCATATATTTTGGCAATAACAGGAGGTATCTTCCCATTGTGCTGGTGTTTAATTTAATATGGTTACTTGCAGCAAATATATCCGGCCTTTATGAGCAGGTACTCAATAAGGATTCCATAAAAACCTACAGGGTAGTTATCAGAACTTATATCATTTTTGTAAGCCTCATTTGTTTTACAATTTTGATACTGATAGGTACAGAGGCCTATTTTATTACCCGCCAGTATTTGTTTTATTCACTTGCTCTTTTTGGCTTTTTGCTTGGTTTATGGAAGCTCATTTTTCTTTTGATCAGGCGGGCCGATTGGAAGTCGATGGTTGATACCAGGGATGTTATTATTATTGGAGCGGGAAGAATTGGGTACGACCTGTTTCATTTTTTTGAACATAATCCTGATAAAGGGTACAAAACACTTGGTTTTTTTGATGATAATCCCAAAAATGTAAAAGAAGGTCAGCTATACCTGGGAGGAACTGAAGATTGTATAGACTACGTTATCAAAAATAAGGTAGATGAGATATTTTGCACCTTACCGGTTTCGGAAGCGAAGACAATAGAGAAGCTGATGCTTGACGCTGACAAAAACCTGATCAGGTTTAAATCAGTGCCTGAGTATTACGATTACTCCAAAAAAACGACCATTATTCAAAGTTTAGGGCATATCCCGGTTATTTCTTTCAGAACGGAGCCGCTTGAAAGCTTGCTGAACAGATCAATAAAAAGGTTGTTTGACTGCGTTTTTGCGTTGTTTGTCATTCTTTTTGTCTTCAGCTGGCTTTTCCCGATATTGGCTATCCTGATCAAGCTTGAATCAAAAGGCCCGGTGTTTTTCACTCAAGTGCGTTCGGGCCGAGACAATCATCCGTTTAAATGCTATAAATTCCGAAGTATGAAGGTAAACAACGATTCGGATCATAAGCAAGCATCACGGGACGATAACAGAATTACCCGGATCGGAGCCTTTTTAAGGCGTACAAGTCTTGATGAACTCCCCCAGTTTTTTAATGTTTTAAAGGGAAATATGTCGGTAGTAGGGCCCCGGCCACATATGATCAAGCATACCAAGCAATATTCGCAATTGATCGACAGGTTTATGGTAAGACATTTTTTGAAACCGGGTATTACCGGCTGGGCGCAGGTTCAGGGGTTGAGGGGCGAAACAAAAACAGTTGACGCCATGCTGAAGCGCGTTGAAGCCGACGTATGGTACCTGGAAAACTGGTCGTTCTTGCTCGATCTCCGGATTATCATGCTAACCGTATGGAATTCCCTTAAGGGTGATGAAAACGCATTTTAGCAGGCTATAGCAAACTATTTAGTATTGTTTTTTAAAAGCCGATGTTTCCCATAGTTTAAATACGGCAAGCCCTTCATTGCGCAGCACCTGTTCAAACGCGAGTTTCCTTTCGGCCATATCACAACTAAGTTCCCGGTAAATGAGTTGGTCATCAAAGCCAATGCGGGCTGCATCTGCCTGGGTGTTGGCATAATATATTTTTTCAATCCGTGCCCAGTAAATCGCCCCAAGGCACATGGGGCATGGTTCGCAACTGGTATAAATTTCGCAACCGCTAAGGTCAATCGTGTTCAATTCTTTGCAAGCCAACCTAATAGCCGATACTTCTGCATGGGCAGTGGGGTCGGTCTCCGAAATTACCCTGTTGGCACTGGCCGCAATAGCTTTACCATCTTTAACAACAACCGCACCAAAAGGCCCGCCAAGGTTTTGTTTAACGTTTTGTTCAGACAGCGCTATGGCCATCCTCATAAATTTTTCAATTGCCTCTTTTTCCATTGTTATAAAAAGAAAAACCCCAACTCAAAATTGGGGTTTTTAATTGATAAATATCATGCAAAGCCTGCTGTATTGTTAACGGGCCCAGCGTTTATTTCTTGTCTTTGGTGTAAGCATCGTTAAGCCTTTTTATTACATCAGCGGTAACATCCAGTCCTGCATCACCATATATAACAGTTGGGTTAGCTTTTGAATAAGTTAATACCAGTTTATAGCCTTTTTCTTTGGCATATCCTTTAACAAAGTCAGCAATTTTATCATATACCTTATTGCCTTCGTTTGCTTGTTCTGTTTGAAACTGGGCAGTAGCATTTTGCTGGTAAGCCTGCAAATCCTGTTGCTTCCGCTGCAGGTTTTGTTCAGTTGTTTGTCTTTGGTCGGCGGGCATGGTTGACGCGCTTTTTTGATAATCAGCCACTTCGCGCTGAAAAGCCTGACCGCGGGATGCAAGGTCGCTTTGCGCAGCTTTGCCCTTATCCTGCATGGTCTTGGTTACGTCCTTAGCATAATTATACTTGCTTAATAAAGTGTCCTGGTTTATAAATACGATGGTCTCTTTATTGTTAGGTGCGGCAACAGCCGGTTTGTCGTCAGATTTTGGTTTATTGCAGGCAATTATTGTTGTTGCAAGCAACAGGCCGGTTGCAATTTTTGTAAGAAAAGTAGCTTGAGTTTTCATTGAATTTAATTGGTTTATTCTGCTGCCATCCCCGGCAGGCTTTGATTATTTTATTGTTTTGACGTAAAAAAATTTTGACAAAGATAAGGTTTCGAAGGAAGTATCCTAATTTATTGAATACACTCATTTTGATGTGCACATTTGCGGATGGGATCGATGTGCAGATGATGCAATGTTAACCTTCCTGTTCCTGATAAGTATGTTTTATGTTCATTTTAATGTAACCATTTAAAAGGGAAAATTCAACAAAAAGCTCCAAAAAATGGCTTGCGTGCCCATTGGTACACGGCTGCATTGATCCCATTTGCACATCTGCACATTTGCATATCCGCACATCTACCCGCACATCTTCCCACACATGTTAATTACGTATCCTTTTTATCAACAAGTGCTGTAATCCGGGGTAAAAATCGTAGTTTTGTAAGTTGTTTTTTTAACCAAATATGAGCGAAGAAAATCAGGACAAATCAAATTACTCGGCAGATAATATACAAGTTTTAGAGGGTTTAGAGGCGGTGCGAAAACGCCCTTCCATGTACATCGGGGATACGGGTTCAAAAGGTCTCCATCACCTGGTGTATGAAGTAGTAGATAACTCCATTGACGAGGCGCTTGCCGGTCATTGCGACACCATAAAAGTTATCATACAGAAAGACAATTCAATTCTGGTTTCCGATAACGGCCGTGGTATTCCAACCGCCATTCACACCAAAGAGAAGCGCTCGGCATTGGAAGTGGTTATGACCGTTTTGCATGCCGGCGGTAAATTCGATAAGGATACCTACAAGGTTTCCGGCGGGTTGCACGGGGTGGGTGTTAGTTGCGTAAACGCACTTTCTATCCATTTAATTGCCCTTGTTTACAGGGATGGTAAAATATGGACCCAGGAATATGAAAAAGGGAAGCCTTTATATGATGTAAAAATCATCGGCGATACCGATAAAAGAGGTACTACGATCATATTTAAGCCCGACGCGGAAATATTTTCGCTTACTACAGAGTATAAATACGAAACGCTTGCCGCACGTTTACGCGAACTTGCATTTTTAAATAAAGGTATCCGCCTTAATTTAACTGATGAAAGGGAAACCAACGAAGATGGAACCCACACTACAGAGGAATTTTATTCAGAAGGCGGGTTACGCGAGTTTGTTAAATACCTTGACGGTACCAGGGCTAGCCTGATACCCGAACCAATTTATATTGACGGCAATAAACAGGGGATCCCTGTTGAGCTGGCGTTGCAGTATAATGATACCTATACAGAAAATGTACATTCGTATGTAAACAACATCAATACGATTGAAGGTGGTACCCACGTTGCAGGTTTTCGCAGAGGGTTGACACGAACATTGAAGGCGTACGCAGATAAATCGGGTTTGCTTAAAAACATGAAGATTGAAATTACAGGTGATGATTTCCGCGAGGGGTTAACCGCTGTAATATCGGTAAAAGTGGCCGAGCCGCAATTTGAGGGCCAGACAAAAACCAAACTGGGTAATAACGAGGTAATGGGTGCCGTAGATATGGCAGTGGGCGAAATACTCGGCAATTATCTTGAAGAAAACCCGCGCGAAGCGCGCATGATCGTCAACAAGGTAATTCTTGCAGCTACGGCCCGCGCTGCGGCACGCAAGGCCCGCGAGATGGTTCAGCGTAAAAATGTAATGAGCGGATCGGGATTGCCGGGTAAGCTCTCGGATTGCGCGAATTCTGATCCTGCGCTTTGCGAGTTATACCTTGTGGAAGGGGATTCGGCGGGAGGTACTGCCAAGCAGGGCCGCGATCGCGAATTCCAGGCTATTTTACCTTTGAGGGGTAAAATTTTGAACGTCGAAAAAGCGATGGAGCACAAGATTTATGAGAACGAGGAAATAAAAAATATGTTCACCGGCCTCGGGGTAAGTATTGGCACACCCGAGGATGATAAGGCTTTAAACATCAGCAAACTGCGGTATCATAAAATTGTGATCATGACGGATGCTGACGTTGACGGTTCGCACATTACCACCCTGATATTAACTTTCTTTTTCCGTTACATGAAAGAGTTAATTGAATATGGGTACGTTTATGTGGCTTCGCCGCCCTTATACCAGGTAAAAAAAGGTAAGGAGTTTGAATATTGCTGGACAGAAGAACAGCGCGATGCGGCAGTACAACGCCTTAAAGGTGCCGGGAAAGAAGACAGCGTGCATATACAGCGCTATAAAGGTTTGGGCGAAATGAATGCAGAGCAGTTATGGGATACCACTATGAACCCACGCACCCGCACTTTAAAACGCGCCAGCATTGATAATGCAGCCGAATGTGACCACACTTTCTCAATGCTGATGGGCGATGAAGTTGCCCCGCGCCGCGAGTTTATTGAGAAGAATGCCAAATACGCAAGGATAGACACCTAGTCCGGTATCATCAGATTTGTCAACTCTAATGGAGTTGACAAATCTTTATTCCGGCTTGAGCCGAAGTTCTCCCTCCCCATAATCAATTACCGCTTTATATTTCATTAAAATATCTCCGCCAAGCACCCCTAAAACTTCGGGATGGCCTAATTGGCTATAGGCAATGTTGATGGTGGATAGATCTAAAACAGCGACCTCAAAAGTCTCAACCAAAAAACTGCCGATATAAAGATCATTGATCACCGCGGTTGAAGAAATCATCGTATTTGTCCCTAAGCCGGTTGAAAGCTTGTCGCTGGTGGTTAAAACTGCATGTTCATGCGCCTGCAGCAGCAGGATTTCATCAAATGCCGTTTTGGATGCACCGGTATCAAGTACCAGTATAAATGGTTTACCGAATAGTGTAATATTAACCAGGGGATGAAAGCCATCCTGCTGAAGGTCGATGATTCGCAGCGGGATAACCGCCGTTATCCCGGCATTCGCTGACGCTCCACCGGTAACGGCGCTTTTTTTATTGTTATTCTTCATTATTTTCAGCAGCATTTGACCACTGGAAATGCAAGAATACTCAAATTAATTGGCAGCGCGATCAATCCATCATTCAGTACTTCCCTGATTTGAAAATTAATACATCAATCATCAAAATCATGATCGGATGCCTCATCTGCCATTTCGATGAGGATAGTATCCATTCTGTTAAGTTCAGTTTGTATGTGGTCAAATATCGTTGTTTCCAATGGGTCTTCCTTTAGCAGGGAAGTAAGTCCTTTTAAATTAGCCAGCGGGCTTCGTATCAGGTGCGATTGTTTCCAGGCCATATCTTTAATACTTTCAATATGGCTTTGGATCCGCTCATAGGCTTTTTTTAAATTTTCTTCGGCATTTTTCCTGTCCGTAATATCATTGGTTAGTGAAAGCCGTACCGGCCGCCCCTCAAATACAATATCGTAAGCTATAATCTCCACAAACATTGTGGTGCCGTTTTTTTTGATATGTTTTATCACCAGCGGCTCTACATAACCCTCGGTGTCGCGGCGATAACGTTCAGGCAGGCTTTCGAGGTCGTCCTTTGTTCTGAAGGCCGAAACATTCATACACAAAAGCTCCTCTTTTGAATAACCGTATAATCTTGCAGCAGCATCATTAACCGCGATTATGGACAGGTCGTCTTTGGCAATCATCCACATGGGGGAGGGGTTGCTTTCAAAAAGCAGTTTGTATTTTTGTTCGGAGGTTTTTAATTCCTCTTCGGTCTTTTTACGCTCAGTTATATCAATCAATGAGCCGATAATGGTAATTTCATTCCCTAATATTGTTCGGGTGCCATAAAATTCAACCCAGTTGGTGGTGCCATCTTTTCTCAAGCCCAATGCCTCATAATGTACACTTTCAACATCACCTTCTACCCGGAGCCGTACATTTTCGGTAACCGTTTGACGATAGCTTTCGTGAATAATCGTTTCAACTGAGAATGTACCGATCAATTCTTCCGGCTCATAACCAAAAACTTCGGCAAAGCGGGGGTTTATATAGACAAACTTACCACGTTGGACAATATAAACCCCTACAATTGATTTGTCAGCTATTGTCCGGAATTTAAGTTCCGCTTCCCTGAGTTCTGTTTCCATTTTCTTACGGCCGGTAATGTCACGGGCGATAACCATGGTGCGGTCATCGGCAAACTTCTTCACATTCACCTCTGCTGTAAACACAGATCTGTCCTTGCGGATAAAACGTCTTTCGCGGATGGTTGATTGGGCAGCGTGCTTTATCCGGGCAGGAATAGGGTCGTGCTTTAATTCTTCCGGATCAATGATCATTTCGATCTGCATATGTAATAATTCCTCGCAGGTATACCCCATCATTTTGCACATACTGGCGTTTACATCGGCGAAATTTCCCCTAAAATCAAGCACGTAAATGGCATCAGAGGCCTGCTCTATCAACGAGTGGTATTTCTCTTCACTTTTCTGAAACTCAGCAGTTCTTTCTTCCACTATTTTTTCAAGTTCAAGATTCATCCATTTCACTTCCTCTTCCGCTTTTGAGCGTTGTTTGTCGACCTTATTTAACCAATTGGCTGTATTCCAGATCAGCAAAAGGCTAACCAGCAGGAAACAAACGGCAAGGACAGAAACCCCTATATCCAGTGATGAGAATGCCTGGAAACGGTGTGTTTGGTTCGTTAATGATCCGAAAACGATGATCATCAATATCATTAAAGTAAACAGCCTCCGGGCCATTTGGTTACCAACCCGTTTGCCGGTAAACAGTTGTGTTATACCGATTTCGGGGTTTAAAAGCGAAGCCGCTATTGACAAAATAAAAAAAAGAACAGCGGTATGTGTGGCCATTGATGTTCTGTACAAAACGACCCGAAAAAATGAAACGCCGTACAAATAACCTATCAGCGCAGTGGCCGACAGAATAGTAACCAGGTGAAAGAACGTTTGCGATAACAGGTTAAATATTCGTTTTTTGGGGATGAGAGCAATAAAACCCAGCCCAAGCAAAGTAAAACAGATAGAAGCATTAAATGCCATCCGGCCCGGATATGGAAAATCATAGGATGGCCTGGTTTTATCAGTTACAAATAGCTGATCGAGGCCGGAATTATAATGAAACAGGTCCTGTGATAGGGTAACCAGGCCGATTAACGTACCCAGCAGCGATAATATAAAAAATATTAAATTGCTGTGTTTTCCAGGGGGGTATTGTGTAATCAATAGCGCGCACGCAAATAAAACCAGGCAAAGAGCGCTGTTAAAACTCATGGCTACAAAGCCGTGTATCATGGTTTCAAGTGCCGGAATATCGTATATCCAGCCTGCCATTACTACGATCCCCGCAACTATAGTAAGCAGGCTGGTAATAATAATTGTTCTATTTTTTTGTCCTTGCTCCATTAAAAAAAATAGATTGGGTTAAATTTGTTAAGATTTTTGGCGGGCGCACACCTGTTGAACAGATACGGTTTGCTTCCTAAAGATATTACAAAAACGAACAAAAGTAAATCCTCCGCTATTAATTAAAAAGCAAAGGTAACAAGAAGGAAAGTATGAAATAGAAAATGATAACGAAAAGGCATTAATAATACCAGTTCAATAAAAAACAAATGCAACAATTCCGCTGCAGCCTAAAACGGATAGCCTATACCGAGGTTAAATACACCATGCTGCCCAAAGTGAACAGGTATGGCGGGGTTAGGCTCCAGAAATGGAAAACCCAGATCGGTGCGCAAAACCAATACATTGAAATTAAACCGCAGGCCAACACCGGCATCAGCAGCTATCTGGCTCAGGAAACTTTTACCAAAGGCTGCGCCTGGTAAAAATTTATTACTGTTTAACAGCCAGATATTTCCGGCATCTATAAACAGCGCGCCCTCAACTATGCTGAATAATTTTGGGCGATACTCAATATTGGCTTCAATTTTTATATCCCCTGATTCATCCGGCAGAAAGCCTGTTCCCGTTGCCAGGGCTGGCGGTAAGATATAAGCGCCCGGCCCGATGGAATGCGCCTGGAACCCACGTAAACTATTCGATCCGCCAATAAAAAACTGCTGCGAATAGGGTAGTACGGTTGAATTGCCGTAGGCCAAACCTACATCCAGCATAAAACGGGCAGCCAGTTTACTGTTAAGCCCCAGTTTATGATAAAACCTTATCTCGTTTTCTAATTTTACATACTGGTTAAATGTAGTACCCAATAATTTGCTTACTCGTCGTGGGGTATCAGCGCCTGTGAGCAAGCCATAAATATTCCCAGACAGACTTGCCTTGCCGTTATAATAAAGCGTGTTTGGCTTATTGGTTTCCATGGTATTGGTCCAGGTATAACTGTACGATGGACCGAAGGTAAACTGTGCATTAATGACGTGCGCCAGGGTAGGGTTCCGGGTTTTTTGAATGCTGTCGGTATAAGTCTTTGTTACATTCCTGGGGTTTACGTAAGTAACATCTTCCAGATCGAGCTGGTGCTGTACGTGCGCGTTTGGTTTCCATTGGTACCCGAAAGAAGCGTTATACGAATTTAATGAATATAATTTTGAGCGATTAACAATGGTATATCCTGCCGACAAAACTGTGCGCGGGATATAAGCGTTATCTGAATTAAAATTAAACGGCCCTACAAACCGCGGCCATGAAATAGATGGCTCAACACCATATTGATAAACATTGTAGCCGTTATTGTACGACCCGAATTGGATATCCTGGCTGGCGAAAAATTTGAGGGTAAACAATTCGGCGCCCTTGAATAAATTCCTGTTCCTGAAATTTACATCGATTTGCGTGCCGTTGTAATTCGCCGATGTTTGCCGGGCAACAATATCTGCCTGTAATGATTTTCTACGCTGCTGGGTTAAAAAGTAGTAAATATCCAACTTGGCTGAGTCGGGGGTTACATCCTCGAACCTGTTTTTTACAAACTTAAAGGGTCCCAGCTCAATAAACCGGCTTAGCGAGTTGGTATGCTCCGTGCGGTTGTAAATGTCGCCGGGGTGCAGTAATACACTGTTTTTGAAGGTAAAGGGCCTGAAGGTTTTCTTTGGGTCGATAACATTATACCAGCGGTATTTTACGGCCGAATCCATTTTTAGTGCGGTATCCCGCAATTTGTAATCGGGGTACACGTAAATGTTTCGTACGCTGTAAATCCAGCGGGCCTCATCGGGCGTTTCGCCTTTCACTTTCACAAACAGATCCACCTGGTGACCCGCAATGGTACTGTCGTAACGCATAATCAGGTCCTCGGGCGCGAAATAGAAAAAGCCTTCTTCTTTTAAGCGTGCGTCAATCCTTATCCTTTCGTTTTTGATCACATCCAGGTTGAATTTATCGCCAACTTTTAAATAGGTTTGTTTGGATGTGCCGGTAATGGCGGTATCCAGGTCGTCATTTTCGGTCGGGAAGGTTATTTTCCGGTAGTGATACGCTGGGCCGGTTTGTATGGAATATATAACTTCAGCAATTTTATGGTCTTTTTTGCTTGCAGTGTCGCCGGATACCTGTGCCAAAAAGTACCCTTCATTTTGCAGGCGGTTTTGCAGGATACCGGCATTTTTAACGATATCGACACTGCTTAATAACACTGGCGGTTCGCCCAGCTTGGTCATCAGGAAGTGTTTTAACCCCTTTTTTTTATTGGTTTTGTTTTTTTCGTATTCATAAAGCTTAAACCTGAGGCCTAATATTTTATTATTGGGTTTTGGCCGAAGCAAATCCTCTAATTCCTCGGTGATGGCATGTGCTTCGCTTTTACTGGTGTTTTTGTCAGTGATTTTTATCTGCGCCCCGTTATACAGTTTTTGGCCCGGCGCCAGGTATTTTGTAGTACTGCAGGCACTGATAAGTACAATTATGAAAACAAACAGGTATCTGATCCTTGCCATATTAATTTGATTTTGTTGCCGGCTGATTAACAGTGGATGTTGAGTCCGCTTTTTTATCGGCTGCCTTTTGCGCTTCATTCTTCTTTTTCTGGTCCTGGTTATATTTTTTCTCCTCTGCCTTTTCTTTCGCTGTTTTTTTTGCAAATAGTTCCTTCAGGCTGTTAAAGTCGTAGGTGATGGTGAAGCCGACGCCGGTTTCAACTATCTGCCCTTCAACTACAATATATTCGTCGCGCCTGTAAACGCGTACCAGGTAACGCCCGTCTTTGGTTAATTTATAATTGACGGATACGTTGCCGGCAATATCTGTTGTTTTTTGCCCCGGCTGGTTTTGCCCCTCCAGGTTAAAGTTATTGCCTACCGTTACCGTTACCCGGTCGTTGAGGAATTGCTTGGACAGGCCCACATTCAAATCGGTCCGGTTTTGTTCCGTCCCGGTTGAGTAATCGGCGCCCGAAGTAAGATCGAAACTTAGCTGAACACCGCCGATAAGGTTACCCGCAAGTTTATTCAACTGATCGGATAACAAGCTGCTAACGCTACCCCGTATAGCGCCATTTAAAGTTGTGCCGCCGCCCTGGCTTTGCAGCGGGTTATCGCCAATAAAGTGGCCCAATACCAAAACCCCCAGTACCTGTTTGTTCATTTCGTTGGTATCCGCCCGCACCTGGTCGAGCCGGGAATTAATAGTAGAAATTACTTCTGGCCCAACCGAATAACTACTATCGGGCAATACAATGTCAAAGCTGATATTGGGCTTTAACAGTTGGCTTTTCATGCTGAGGTTTACGTTAAATGGCAATTTTTGCTTGTACTGGATCGTGTTTTGCGAACTTCCCAACTGGTCGCTCACGAGGTCTATCGGCGGTACATTTGCAACATAAATGGCTGTCAGATCAACGTTCGCCAGGGTTGGGTCGCCGTTCCAGGTTATCGAGCTCCCTTTTTTGAACAGAAATTTTCGTTTTACCGTTGCATAAGATAAATTATAGGAGCCCTGCTCAACCGTATAGGTTCCGGTAAGGCTTGTTTTTCCGCTGGGGTCAATCGTCATGTTTAGCTGCGCATCGCCTTTTACCTGCACCACATCCCCATTTCTTTCATCCACCACCATGGTAAAATTTGCACCCTTGTTTATTTTTATAGTTGCAGAAACATCAAGCCCTCTCAACCCTGATTTTCTTAATGAATCAAGTTGCCTGGCCAGGATCAGGGAATCCTCCTTGTTTTCATGCGGATTAATTACCTCCACTACGCCCTTCCGGTCCACAATACCAGGATCATCTTCGGGTAAAACAATGGTCATATCGGTTTTGTCATTAACCGTTAAGGTAGCATCAACTACCGGTTTTACCATTGTACCCCGGATCTTTACCCTCGAATCGACATAAAGCTTACCGTAGTAAAGCTTATTATTTTCCTGGGTTGAATTGATGACCCTGAAATTGTCTGCGGTGATATCAAGCCCGAAGCTATAGTCTGTATAGTTTTTGGTGTAAAGCGTACCGGCCACTACGGCTTTATTTCCCAGGGAATCAACCAGGGTAAAATCATTAAACAGGATGCCGTCGTTATTAAACGTTAGGTTTTCATTCGGCATCGTAAAATAGGAGTTCAGCATAGCTACGTTGAATCCTACTTTATTGAAGCTTACGGCCCCACGTACTTGCGGAGCACTTGTTGTACCGCCAATCTTAAGGTCGCCACTAATGGTGCCGCTGGCATTCCGGAGGTTTCCAAAGCTAAACCCTTCAATCCCTTTCATATTCAGGCTGGTTATGTTCAGGTCGAGGTCCAACTTTCCGGTCGGATTTGTATAGTACAGCCCCTTCATATTTACCTGGTTACCCCGGCCGCTGATCGTGATATCTGCAGCATACGCATCGGCAGTTTGGTTGTTCACTTTCACGGCGATGTTACCGACTGTATCTTCTTTAAAATTAAAATCCCTGATGTTTAAGTCGGAAGAAAAAGTCATCGACTTTTGCAGGTTGGCCAGGTGCACGTTGCCGTCAATCACCCCGCCAACCTGCAGCGAATCCTGTTCAGCCGCGCGGGTAAGGGTTTCTATTTTAAAATTTTTAAAGTTTACCGTAAGTGGTGCGTTCATCGTTTGCGCATCGCTGTTCACACTTAATACCTGCCCGCCATTGGAAATCGAGAAATCTTTCGCCAATAATCCTTTTCCGCCAAATTGAAGTGCGTTGTCCGAAGCTACCGTCCAGTTATTATAGTCCAGCATCAACCCGTTCTGCAAAAAGCTAAATTGGTATTCATCCGGCATTACGCTGAATACGCCTGCCATCCGGTACCGTTCTTTTTTGGCCGCGTCACGTACCTGCAGGCTGATATTCAGTTTATTGTTTTGTGCATTGCCGGTAACGCTGGTATATAAAAGATCTATTGAAGAACCCGCTTTAATTTCGTCTGCTGTTAAGCTGTAATTTAAAGCATTGTTGCCTGTGTTTATCGCCAGTTTCAGGTTGTTAACCGTGTTTGTACCATAAACCACCCGGGGCATAGCGCCGTTGACTACCAGGCTGCCGGTTTGACTGTCAAATTGCCCGGTTATTAACACCGGTTCAAGCGTTTTCAGGTCGGGCACAAATTCTGCAGCGAGCGGGGTTTTAACCAAATGTACATCAAAATTAAAATGCTGCGGCGAATAGGTTGGTTTTACTTTAACCACCGGTTTTGCCATTGCAGTATTGTAATATTTATTGAAAACATCCTGAAGGGCAGGGGCAATTTCGGTCAATTTATATTTGCCGCCCATGTGCGCATACAGCATAGGCGCCTTTAGTTTGATGGTGCTGCTATCCGCATTGGCGGTGGAAAACAGGCTGATAGTATCCAGGCGGATCAGCTTTCCTGGCTGGTAAATGAGCAGGTCGGTTATTTTGATATTAGCGTTCAGATAATTTGGGTCAGCAGTAGGTACATCTGCCACTATTTTGCCATGAACCCGCATTTCACCGGTTGTTAATTTTAACTTCTGCAGGTTGATGCTATCAATCATCAGCGTAGCGTTTACCGACGGATATTTTTTATTCAAATCCGCCCTGCCGTCCAGTGAAAAGTTGATGTTTGGGTCCTTTATGCGGGCAATGGCTGTATAACTGCCGTTATGGGCGGTGCCCGAAAGTACCAGGTGCTGGTAATTATAACCCTTTACGTAAGCCTGCACCACATCCCCATTAAATTGTATGTCAGCTTTTTTGGGGTCGAGGCCTGTGCCTTTAACCGTAGCTGTTAATGAAATATTGCCGACGGTTTGGGGCTGTTTGGTAAGCGCACCCACGTTAAGATTATTTGCTTTAATATTGGCCGAATAGGATGCCGTTGTTTTATTGTTACCGTTCTTCATTACGGCATCCACGTCAAGTGCGCCATAGGTGGTGCGCAGGCCCAGCTTTGTTGCAAAATTGTACATACCACCCCTAAAGGTGCCTTTAAGATTAAGGTTGGCCGGCATACTAACCGACGCCGGGATCGTCCCCGGAGAAACCAGTTTGGCAATATCGGCGCTATTGGTATTAAAATCCGCCAGACTCACGTTGAAGTAAGCTTTATTCATGTTGGGTAAGCCAACGAGGGTAGCAGATGCTTTGATATGGGTATTACTGAGCCCGCTGATCTCGAGGCTTGGGATACTAAGGTTATTTACTTTGCCGATCACTCTGCCATCGATCCTGAAAACAGCATTGGGTGCACGTTTAAAAGGATCCATCGTTGCCATCGATGGCATCAGCAATAAAATGTCTTTAAAGCCCAGGTGGCTGCCATCTAAATTGGCATTCACATATAGCTTGCCCGGTTCGCTGCTCAGGGATGCAATAGAAGGATAACTTACCTGTATTTGTTTTTGGAGGTGCGTTTGTGGTGTTTCAATCAGCAAATCATTCAGGTACGAGCTTTTTGGCCCATATAAAAAGGTGGCATGGAATTTATTGATCACCAGCCCGCTTTTCTCGCGGAAGGCGAACGACTTTACTTTTCCGGAAATGGTATCAGGGCTATAGGTTAAGTTTTCTATTTCCGTGTTCAGGTTGCGAACGTCCATATGGCCAAAATCCAGGCCTTTTGGCAAGGCTTTTTGCACTTCGTTATCAAACTTAATATTGTCATCGCTAAAGCTTATTTTATTTATCACTGCATGCCAGCCAATGGACTTTTGCGGCGAGGCAACCAAGGTATCTAACTTTTTAACTGCCTTTACCAATTCAGTTTTTAAATGCTGTGGTTTCGCCAGTGATAGCCCTGCCCTGGTATCATTGAGCTCAATGCTTTTAATGCCGACCTTTTGATTTTTCAGGTCGATTTTATCCATTTCGACCAGCAAAGCTCCGAGATTTATATTGGTGGACATTTGAGGGCCGCGGTAATCTGCTTTTATCTTTGAGATATCTATTTTACCCAAATTCAAGGTAACATTAATAGGTTTCACCGCGGTGTCAAGCGGCGGTTTTGCGTTTTCGGCGGGGCTTTCCACTGCTGTTTGGATGATTCGCGTGTCCACGTCAGCAATCGTGATCTTCGGAATGGTGAATTTCATTTTGTCCAGATCGAAGTCCGTGATGCGGGTATCAAAATGGCCCAGAATGAATTTGACATTATTGCCGGTAATTACATCTTTATAGGATATATTGATCTTGTCCAGCACAACTTTTCCGACAGAAAATTTCATGGCGGCCGTTGTATCGGCAGGTTTTACCGCTTTTTTTTGTTCCCCGGCAAATGCCGTGAGGATATATTGAAAGTTGAAAACACTGTCGGCGCCACGGTTAATATTGGTGGTAATGCCATCCAGGTCAATCTCGCTTACGTCAACCTTATGGTGGAGCAATCCCCACATATCAATATTCACTTTCAGTTTGTCGCCTGCAATCAGCGTGTCTTTTTTCTGGTCCTCAAAGTAAACATCTTCCAGTACAAGCATCTTGGGGAACCCAAGCGTGATATGCCCGATTTTAACCCTGGTATGGATTTTTCCCTGTATAAAGGTAACCGCCTTGTTTTTTACAAAATTTTGCACCGACGGTACCTGGATCAAAATAATAATGAGCAGTACCAAAAAGAGGATGCTTCCCAGCATCCAGAGAATTGTTTTAAGGGCTATGCGTCCAAATCGTGCCAAGGATATAAGTTTTTCAAATATTAATGTATGATATTTAAATATAATGAAATATAGCGGCTAAATGTTTTGGCGAAAGATGGATTTTTTTAAAATTCTTCTTTTGTATGAACCACTGGTGAAGCTGATTATCTGATTAAACAGATTAATCTTCGGGATCAGGTACATTCCAGGGTATGGGCGGGGATAAATGAGCGTGCTTTATTATTTTTTCGCGGTATTCAGCAGCCTGTAACCTATCAGTTCCTCCCAGCGCGCGCCGGGCGGGCGGTAATAAACAAGTATCTGGTAGTCGTTCTCTGTTTCAAAATGGCTGCCTTCCAAAGCGGTATCATCGGCCTTGTTACTGGCTTTATCAACCCAAACATAGGTATAATCATACACCCCTTGTTTTAAATGCAGCGCGATGGCAAATTTATTGTTAGCAGCGTCATAATGCATCCTGCTTTTTTCATCCAGTTTGAAATCGTTAAACCGGCCAACCAAATATGGTGTGCCTTCTGCAGGCTTTTTGGGGGAACTAAAGGTAAAATAGAGGTGGGCATAATCAGCATCCGTACGCGGGTCGGTGCCATCCTGGTTCAGGACATAAAAACTGCCGTTCAAATCGTATTGAAAGCTGTAGTTGGGTAGCTGACCCTGATCTGCGTCCGTTAACATGATGACGGTGTTGGCGGTATCATGCATCAACCGGAGCACACGCTCGGAATTTAGCTTTAAAGTACGGGTATCAAAATGCCTGAATTCATTCCCCCCTGGGAAATCATTCTGGGTTACATCACTAAAAATTAATTCGGTGCCGCGGATATAGGTAGGCTGCGTGTTCAGGATCCCTGTTTCCGGGCGGTTGTTTTGCATGATCATGGTCCGCAGATTCGTTGCGGGGTTTTGAACCGGAAGGTTCCCGTAATTTAACGTGAAATTGATCTTTTGATTGGTTGCCCGCGTTGAATTGTCAACCGAAGGGATCATTTCTGCGCTGATACCTATTTTAGGATTCAGCACATAAAGGCGCCGGGTTAATACGAGTTTACTTTGATCCGCATCTTCATAAACTTTTAAAATGTAGTTGCCGGGTATTTTTGGTGAGATATTTTCATTTGGGAGCGTGAGCTCGTAATGCGTGTATTTTTGAAACGTTCCCAGTGAGTAGGTATAGTTGATGATCTTATCGTCCGAATAATTCTGAAGGTATTCTATTGTTGAAATATTTGAGGAATTCCAAAGGGCATCGCAATGCTCAATAGTGTAATAATACTCCTCGCTACCGCCGCGAAGGTTATCGAATGCCAGCATTACTTTTTCGCCGGAACCCAAAGTGATCAATGGAAATGAAGCCTGTTTCTTGGTGTTGTAAAATTCAACGCTTTTTATTTCGGGATGGTAAACGGAATCGGTATAGGGGGATTGGGCGAAAGAAATGGAAGTTAAAATTAGCAGGATTAATATAATTGCGATAGTACCGATAACCCTCGCGTCATTGCGAGGTACGAAGCAATCTCTGAACTTTACATTACCGCCATGCGCTGGTGGACTGTCCTGTTTAGAGATTGCTTCGTGCCTCGCAATGACGTGTATCATATACTATGCTTCAAGTTCCATTATTTGTTCAGCCAGGGCTTCCCATTTTAATTGTAAATGACCCAGATCCATCTTCTTTACTTCGTAGCTGCTGTTTACCTGTTTCATTTTGGCAGCATCATTGTACAGTTTTTCGTCAGCCAGTTGCGCTTCCAGTTGTTTGATGGTTTTTTCCAGTTCAGCAATTTGTTCTTCCATTTTGCCCAGGTCCTGGTTCAGTTTTTTCAGCTGCTGAAACTTGTTTTCTGAGTGTTGTTGCTTAGCAGGCGCTTGTTCTTTTTTCTCTTCCTTTTTTGGCGCAGGGGCAGCAGCGGCGGCCTTTGGTTCAATTTTGCGTTTGGCGTACCATTCATCAAACTCCCTGTAAGTGCCCGGGTATTGTTTAATCTTTTGGTTTTCAATAAACCAGATTTTATTGGCCACATTATCAAGGAAATACCGGTCGTGCGAAACAACGATCAGTGTGCCTTCAAATTGCTGTAATGCCTGTACCAGGATATTTACAGATTGTATATCCAGGTGGTTGGTAGGCTCATCCAGTACCAGGAAGTTAGCATCAGCAGTAAGCGCTTTTGCCAGCGCCACACGCGATTTTTCGCCTCCTGATAGTACTTTTATCTTTTTAAATACATCGTCGCCGGTAAACAAAAACGAACCCAAAATGGTACGCAGTTCCGTCTCTGTATGTTTGGGCGCAAAGGATTGTAATTCCTGTAATGCCGTGTGTTCAAGGTGCAGTGCCTCCAGCTGGTGCTGCGCAAAAAAGGTTTGCGTTACATTATGGCCCGTTTCGGATTTACCGGTATAATCTGTATCTGCACCGGCAATAATGCGGAGCAATGTTGATTTTCCTTTACCGTTCGCGCCGATCAGCGCTATTTTATCACCTTTTTCGATGATCGCTTCGGTATGGTCCAATATATCTATTGCAGGATATTTTTTGGTGATATTTTCCAGTGTTACTACGTGGCGGCCTGATTGTTTTGAAAACCGGAAGCTGAAATTTACCGAAGGGTTATCATCATCCACATCGTCCACACGTTCCAGTTTATCAAGCGCTTTGATGCGGGATTGCGCCATCTTAGCTTTGGATGCTTTTGCCCTGAAACGCTCGATCAAACGTTCTTCCTGCTTTATTTTTGATTGCTGGTTTTTAAACTCACCCTTTTGAATTTCTTCACGCTGGGCCTTTTCTTCTAAATAAAACGAGTAATTACCGGCATAAACCGTCAGCTTTCCTTTGCGGGATTCAACGGTGCGGTTAATTACCTTATCCAAAAACCACCTATCGTGCGACACGATTACCACTGCGCCGTCAAAAGCCTTTAAATAATCTTCCAGCCACTGGATAGAAGGTAAGTCGAGGTGGTTGGTAGGCTCATCCAGCAACAGGATATCAGGTGCCTGCAATAATATTTTGGCAAGCATCACCCGCATGCGCCATCCGCCGGAAAATTCGCTCAGCTTGCGGTGTGTATCAGCTTCGGTGAAACCTAAGCCGGCTAAAATTTCATGCGCTTTATATTCAATATTATAACCGTCAAGCACTTCAAACTCATGTTGTTTGTCACTCAGCTTGTGCAGCAGGTCTTCAGTATAATCTGTTTCCAGTTTTTGCAGCAGGTTTTCAATCTCATCATGCAGCTGGTTTTGGCGCTCAAAGGCTTCCATGGCCACATGCAGTATATTTTTGTCAGACGAGTAGGAGAGCAGGTCCTGGTTAAGGTAGCCAATAGCAATATCCTTAGCCATGGATATAGTACCCGAGGTAGGGGTATAATCCCCAACAATAATTTTTAGCAGCGTAGTTTTTCCGGTTCCGTTGGCACCGATAAGGCCTATCTTTTCACCTGGTTTTATATGCCAGTTTGCTTCATCATACAGGGCCCGTGCACCAATCTCGAACGTGAGGTTATTTATAGCGATCATTTGGGCGCAAAGATAGGGTTTAGAGGTTAGAGATTAGAGATTAGAGATTAGTTTTTTGTCAGTTTGTGGTAGTTTTCAACTCATCTCTATCATAGCGCGACTAATTCATAGGCATATTTTGAAATTAAAGCCTAAATTTTGGCCAACTAATTTTGTCGATTTGCTATACGTTTAAACTAATCTCTAATCTCCAGCCTCTAATCTCTATCCCACTATCTCCATCCACGTCTTCGCCATCAGCGCTGTGCCGGCTACGCTGGGGTGTACGCCGTCGAGGCTCCAGTAAGTGGGAGGGGCAATTTCCAGGGCCTTGTCAAATACCGACTGGTAAGGGACAAAAGGAAAACGGTATTCGCTGGCTATATCATGTGCCGCTTTCCTGAACAGGTCAAAAGTTGGATACCATTTGTCATCAACCGCTCTAACGCCTTTGGTGGCAAACGGCTCGCAGATGATGATTTTGATATTGGGCAATGCTTCTTTGGTGCGGTTGATCAGTTTATGGTAATCAGCGATATAGGTTTCGATGGTTCCCGTATACCCGTTGGTAATGGTATGCCAGTAATCGTTTACGCCAATATGAATACTTAATACATCCGGCTTCAACTGCAGGCAATCGCTGTCCCAGCGTTCTGCTAATTGATAAACTTTGTTCCCGCTGACGCCTTTATTATAGATCTGCAGGTTTTTACCGGCAAAATCCAGCAGCAGGTGGCCGGCTGTTAGCAGTACATAACCCGAACCAAGGGTATTGCTGGCATTGGATGCTTTGGCATCGTGGCTGCGACCCCAGTCAGTAATGGAATCTCCCTGGAATAAGATCACATTGTCTTTTTCAAGTTTTATTTTTTTTATGCTGCCGGGTTTAATAGCGGCTGCTACAATTTCAGGCATGGCTAAGCCCGCAATAGCGCCGACGGCGGCATTTTTTATGAAATTACGACGGGAATTTTGGATGAAGTTCATAGTTGATGGTTCATGGCAGATTTTATGCCAAAAACGATTTGTGTTGCTAATATAGAAAATCTTTTTTCGTCAAAAATAAAATTAAGTGATCCTTGGCATTTTTTGATCCACAATTAGTTCCCAACTATGAACCATGAACCAAAACCACTAACTTCGCCCGCATGTATTTTTTGCTAAAACCCATACTTTTTAAGTTCGACCCAGAGCAGGTGCATCACCTGGTAACGGCGGGTCTCAGGCGCTTTAACCGTTTTCCGGGAGGTGCGGCAGTTAGCCGGGCCTTATGGCACATGAAGGACCCTCGGTTGGAAAAAAAGGTATTTGGTTTGACGTTTGAAAACCCGATCGGCCTGGCTGCCGGGTTTGATAAGAATGGTGAGTTTATTGGCGAAATGGCTAACCTTGGCTTCGGTTATATTGAGGTAGGTACGGTAACGCCATTGCCGCAGCCCGGCAACCCGCAGCCACGGATGTTCAGGCTTCCCCCGGATGGCGGACTGATCAACCGGATGGGCTTTAATAATTTAGGGGTTGATGTGGTTGCCGAACGTATTGCAGCTTTCAGGCGGAATGCTAAAAGCTATCAAAAAGGCATCATTATTGGGGGCAATATTGGTAAAAATAAGGTAACGCCTAACGAAGATGCAGTAAGCGATTATATCAAATGTTTTGACCGCCTGTTTGATGTGGTTGATTATTTTGTGGTGAATGTAAGCTCTCCGAATACACCGGGCCTGCGCGCTTTGCAGGAAAAAGAGCCTTTGATGGAGCTTTTGGATACCCTGCAAAAGCGAAATTTAAAAAATGGTATCAGCAGGCCCATCCTGCTAAAAATTGCGCCGGACCTTACCAACGAACAACTGGATGACATTGTTGAAATTGTTCAAAAAACAGGGATAGCGGGGGTTATCGCTACCAATACCACCATTAGCCGGGAAGGGTTGACAATAGAAGGCGACGTAAAAAATGAAACCGGAGGTTTAAGCGGCAAACCATTAACACAACGGGCGACGGAAGTGATCCGCTACCTGCACGAAAAATCAAAAGGGGCATTCCCGATCATCGGCGTGGGAGGGATCCACTCCCCGGAGGACGCTTTAGAAAAAATCAGGGCCGGCGCCTCGCTTATTCAATTGTATACCGGCTTTATTTATGAAGGCCCGGGATTGATTAAGAGGATCAATAAGAGGCTACTGGATAACTGATTTTTTTTTTGATTTTTGGATTTCACTGGTTGGCACCGTCTGAGGGGAAATTTTGGGTCAAGCAGAATAATTGGGGGATTGATTAAAAAGTATTTGTTTTGCAGGAAGAATAAAAAACAATAACACTTGTCAACTGCATACGAAACGCTAGTCCGTCTGATTCTTCCCGAAGGGCTTTTAGAATACTTTGAACTTAATGATGTCCGTTCATCAGATAGCGGACAATTGAATATATACCTGGAAGAAAAGAACCTTCCGCCAGCGGGTTACGAAAAATCGCAATTGGAATCAAAAGGTTTTTTGCCTGAAGTGAGCATTCAGGACTTTCCTATCCGCGGGCATAAAGTAGCGCTATGCATTAAAAGGCGGAGGTGGGAAGTAAAAGCAAGCGGTGAGATTATTACAAGAGACTGGAATTTAGTAAGAAAAGGGGCGCGAATGACAACGGAATTCGGCACTTTTTTAAAAGGTATATTTGGATAATAACCCGATCAGCTGCCATTTATTAGGCCGTTTATATACAGTTGACGGCAAACAGTTGCAGCAGCAATACAAAGATTTCCTGAGTGACTTCCATAGCTGGGGGCAGAAAGACCATGCGGATGAATGGATGTTGTTTGAAGATAACATCGGTCCCTCGCTTAGTATAGATGAAACAGCCCTTAGCAATGGTGAGCTATATACCATTGTAACCAATAAGGAAGCTAAAGGTGGTAAAAAAGCTATTGTAGCGATGCTGAAAGGTACACAGGCAGAGCAGATCATAGCTGTATTGGAACGCATACCTGTCCGAAAAAGAAACCGGGTAAAAGAGGTGACAATGGACATGGCGGCAAATATGATCAAAGCTGTCAGGAGATGCTTTAATAACGCCATCCGTGTAATTGACCGTTTCCATGTACAAAAATTAGCCTATGATGCTGTACAGGAAGCAAGAATAAAATACCGCTGGGAAGCCCTTGACGCAGAAAGCCAGTCGATTGAGGAAGCCCGGAAAAACAAACAATCCTTTCAGCCCGAAGTATTCAGCAATGGAGATACGTTAAAGCAATTACTGGCCCGAAGCCGGTATCTGTTATTCAAACATGAGTCTAAATGGACTGCTTCTCAAAAGGAAAGGGCCGATTTGCTTTTTCCACGGTATCCGGAACTGTTGAAAGCTTATAACCTTGCTATCAGACTGGGTAAAATATTTACGATCTGCAAAAGTAAGCAGGTCGCCTTTAAAAGGCTGGCAATCTGGTATAACGATGTGGAGGCTGCAGGTATTGATGCCTTTAAAACGGTAGCGAGATCCGTTCATCAGCATTATGAATCCATCTTAAACTTCTTCGATAACAGAAGTACAAATGCTTCTGCCGAATCCTTCAATGCAAAAGTCAAAGCTTTCAGGGCTACTTCAAGGGGCGTAAGAGATACTACTTTCTTTCTGTTTAGACTCGCTAAAATATATGCCTAAAAGTACTTATCCCCCAACTTTTCGTCATGATCCGAAATATTGAACAGGTGATTTCGTAGAGACGCGATGCTTCGCGTCTCCTATACCCTATTGCCAAAAAAATTTGCAAACAAAAAAATCCCACCGGTTTAAAACCAGCAGGATTTAACTATCTTAAAAGCAAAAATCAGCTAAAATTACTTAGCAGCAGCAGCTTTTAATAAAGCAGCATTGTTTTTTGCGATCTGGCTATTTTTTGGCTCAGCAGAACGGCTTCCAAGCTCAAGGTTGGTGGCCAGTTTTAAAAATTGTACTTCTAACCTTGAAGTAGTTTTATTTTTTCTGTCTTTTCTTTTTAAACGGGTAACGCCCATGATGTTGTCTATTTAATGTTTTTAATATTTGAGGTCGGGAGCGGATTCGAACCGCTGTAGGAGGTTTTGCAGACCTCTGCCTAGCCACTCGGCCACCCGACCGTTTTTCAAGGCTGCAAAAATAGCAATTATTTATTGACCGCCAACTTTATTCTGTGAATTTCTGCTAATTTCCGAACAAAAAAGTGCGGTTGCAATGGCAACGTTCAGCGATTCCGCCTCGCCCTTACGCGGAATGGTTACCGCTGCTGTAACTAGGCGGGCAATTTCCGGGCGTATTCCACTCCCCTCATTTCCCATAACAATCAGGCCTTGCTGCCCGAAATTAGTTTTATAAATGTTCTCCCCGTTCAGCATAGCGCCAAATACGGGCAGGCCAAGGTTGGGTAAAACTGAAGCGAGGTCGGCATAGTAAACATTGATCCGCGATAAAGAACCCATGCTTGCCTGTACTACTTTTGCGTTATACACATCAACTGTATCGGCTGAACAAATGATTTGTGCGATGCCAAACCAATCGGCAGTACGGATGATGGTGCCCATATTGCCCGGGTCTTGTATACCATCTAAAACTATTGTGAACTTTTTTTGAAGCTTTGCGTTATTGAGTACAGGCCAGGAAGGGATCCTTACTGTTGCGCTAATTTCCTGTGGAGTT
The DNA here is from genome assembly GCF_002355435.1 of Mucilaginibacter gotjawali. Classification (NCBI taxonomy): domain Bacteria; kingdom Pseudomonadati; phylum Bacteroidota; class Sphingobacteriia; order Sphingobacteriales; family Sphingobacteriaceae; genus Mucilaginibacter; species Mucilaginibacter gotjawali. The sequence goes on along the minus strand of NZ_AP017313.1, from coordinate 3,881,830 downwards.
TTTAAACTGCTGATCTTTTCCATATCTGTAACGGAAATTTCACATAAGTTTATATTTCGGGATAATTTCAGCATTTTTGGGTCGAAAGAGGCCGTATGGTAAATGGCATCAACCTGGTATGAAGAATTAATAAATTCAAGCACTGATTTATAGCCTTCAACCATAAACAAACCGTGTTCCAAACGATCTTTTTTTGATTGGAGGGACCTTAGTAAACTGATTTGAGATTTTGAAAGCATATACAAGCCCTGGTAGTAACCGTTCTGCAATATTAAGTATTCTTCTGCTCTTTCTGGTCTGCGGCTGTAGTTTAACCCGCAGGCTTCAGCCAGGGCAGGCACTGGTTCGTAAAATTACAATAAAAGGGATCGAAAAAGAATTCGCGGTACCGGCCACTAACTATGTGGATAAAGAGCAACAGCCGAATAACTGGCTCAACCTGCAGTTTTATTACCTTTTTAGCAGGCATGGAAAGCGGGACATCGGCGATCCCCCGGCAATTTTAGACAGTAACCTGGTTGAGTTTTCGCGGATACAAATTGAGCGTTTTATTCAAAACAAAGGGTATCTGAAAGCAAAAGTTAGCGACAGCATTAAAATAAAAGATAAAAAGGCCGAACTGATATTTACAGCGGTGGAAGGTCCGCTTTTTAAAATCCGTAAAATTCAGGACAGTATAGCCGACAAAAATGTAAGAAACTTATACCGGGTTAACCGGCCGCGGTTTTCGCACGTACAGCCGGGAGGACGTTTTGATACAGACAGTTTAGCCTATGACAGGGATGAGTTTTACCTGATCATGAAGCGTAATGGCTATTACGATTTTTACCGGCAGTATATTAATTATACCTATGACTCTACTTTCAGGAGCAGCGTAGTGGATATTAAGATGATCATTGATAATCCGGCGGGGAAATCTGCCCACCCGGTTTTCAAGATCAATAACACGCTTATCGTAGTATCAAATAGTGAAGGCCGCACACCGGGTAAAGCGGATACGCTAAAAGTAGATTCGCAGTTCAAATTTGTTGATTATTCGCACAAGTTTAAACCACGGGTGGCAACAGACTATATTTTTCAGCGTAAGGGGCAGATTTATGATATTGACCGGCAGACGCTCACCACCTCGAGACTTTCGGAGCTAAATGTATTTCGTAATGTGCCGAACCCTACTTATACCAGGCTGCCCGATAGCACCAATCGCCTTGACACCAGGATCGATATCGTTCCGTTAAAGCAAATGTCCAACAGGATTGAGGGTGAGTTTCTTTTTAATGCAGGGCAATACGGATTTAACCTGGGCAATACGTTTACAGACAGGGATTTATTTAAAAACGCAGCCATATTGCAGGTGAAATTAAACTGGAGCGTTTTGTTTGATAACAGCAGCAGTGTAAGCAATCCCAACGGTATATCAAACCAGGACCTTACCGTTGGTGCAAACGTAATTTATCCCCGCATTATTTCGCCATTTAAAAGACTGCCAATTTTGGGCAAATACGGTGTGCCGCATACCACTTTTTCAACCAATTACCAATTGTTTTATGAACAGGGCCTGGTACAGCGTACCAGTTTTATCAATTCAATTACCTATGATTTTGCAGAAACCGCTCAAAAAACACATACGGTTACGCCTATTAATATTGAATTTTCCAAAGGGATCATCAACCCCGCCGCACAGGCCGAATTAGCTTTAAATAAACTTTATGCATACAGTTATCTGATAGGCCGTACCATATTTACTGCAGGCAGTCAGTATACCTACCAATACAATGCGAATAAGTTAAATACTTACGAAAATTTTATTTATTTCAGGGGAAGCCTTGACGTGGGGGGGAATACCCTTGCGCTGCTCGCCAATGTGTTAAACTCGCCACGCGATTCGACAGGAGAGCGTACCATATTCGGGCGAACTTTTGCCCAATATGCTAAAGCCGAAACAGATTTGCGGGTATACCATAGTTTTGGGGGGCAAAAGCAACTGGTGTTCCGTTTAAACCCCGGTATTGGCATCCCTTATGGTAATAGCAGGCAGCTGAAATTTGCCGATACCACTTTTACTGACGGGTTGATCTTTGAAAAAGAGTTTTATGCAGGCGGCGCAAATGATATGCGGGCCTGGCTGCCGCGTACCTTAGGGCCGGGCAAGTTTAACCGGGCCACGTTTTATGGGCCTTCCAGCGGAAATCCTGATGCGCTTTCAAAAGGGGATGTGTTGCGCGGGCGGTTAAAATATCTTGACCAGTTTGGTGAAATAAAAATTATTTCGAGCCTGGAATACAGGTACAAGCTTGTTGATAATTTTTTTGGTTCGGTGATGAAAGGGGCTTTATTTATGGATGCCGGCAATATCTGGCGTCTTCATGCGCAAACAAATGCTCCTGATGTTGAATTCAGGGCGAATAATATTTTACCTGCTACTGCTTTGGATATCGGTACGGGTTTAAGGTTCGATCTGGCGTTCTTTGTGTTCAGGCTCGATGCAGCATTTAAATTTAAGGACCCCCAATTTGACGGATCAGAGCAATGGGTACTTGTCAATCATTTCAACGAACTGTTTCATACAGGGCCGTTTAAAGCCGCTTACAAGATAAACAACACCGGCGATACCTATAACTTTATGCAACTTAATTTTGGCATCGGAATGCCTTTTTGAGGGGGGGAAAGTCCGGACGTTCGAAAATCAGTAATCCCGATAGCTATCGGGACCGAAAGCAAATTTTTTTTAAGGATAAGTTAATGTGTTAAGGGAATAAATCTTTCCGGCTTTCGGTCTTCCCGGCGTTCGGACTTTTTTTAAAAAAAATAAAAGCCCCCTTACTCTCGCAGTTCGGGGGCTTTAACCTAAACCTTATCACAAAAGGCAAGTGTAGAAACCTGCCATATGAAGCAACAAATATAAGGCAAATATTTTAATTAAAAAAGAATTGTGTAAAAAGGACGCATTGAGTTCAGAGCTGCCGGGAATAACCTCAAGATTTAACTTTAAATGCACTTTTTTGTATCAAATAGATGTTGAAAACTATATATATAGTTATTTTTTTTATGATATTACAATTTAATAACCAGTGTAATCCTGCTTTTTAGTGCTATTATTCAATATCTTAATATATGATTTTTTAAATTATTATGAAAATTGCGCCCTTTTTTAAAAAAATAGTTACAGGGTTTTGTTGATATCTCCTTAGGGAGGAAGTAAAAAAAGAAACCCTGCTATAAAATACCAGGGTGTTTAATGATATTTGAAAAAATTCCTTCTCAAAAAATTACAAAAAATATAAGCCTAAAATATATTTTTTAATCCGTCAATAATGCTTTCAAAAAATGTTGGGATGCTAAGCCCGTTGTGGTAATTAAAATAAACAAATATGGCAAAGATGATGATGGCGACGACAATAAACCTTTTAAACATGTAGGCTAGCAGGAACAATACGCAGGGGATGGCCACTAACAGCACCCAACTGATGTGAAACGGGCTTAGCTTATCATCCGTACGGTAAACATAATAAAGGATGGAATGTGTGCCGCTCTCGTTTTGGTGGCGGGCATACAGAAACGTTGACCTCGCTATTTTATGCCTGTAAAATGCCGTCCCTTTTTCAAACCGCAGGGTATCCTCCAACCCGTTTACCGTAAAGCTAAACATGCCATTTACATTTTCACGAATGTTTCCGACTGAATCGGTGGCGATAATGGCTACTTCGTCCTTGGCAAAAGGATTTTCTTTAATTACAAAATGGTTGATCGCAATGTCGCCGGCAAAAACACAAGCTGCCGGCGCCATTATTAGACAAAAAATAAAAAGCAATTTTTTCATGGCCGTATAATGATCAGCATAATTTTTTGAATACCAGCATACCTGTATAAAAATAGTGATTTTACGCGATGCATGGTTAAATAATTAACACAGTAAATTAACAAAAGGAATTTGTAGCTAATAATGAATTAATAACCAAATCAAACCGACTTGGTTTTCACGGGGTGAAATAATTACCCTGGGTATATAAAAGCAAGAGGTTAGTTAATAGGGGTTTATAATTAGTATATAAAATCTATAGGAATTATAGTTTATATAATTATATTTGCAGCAGAGATTAATTAGTTTTTATAAAGTCGTGTGACCGAGAGGATAGGTGGTGGTCTGCAAAACCCCCAACGGCAGTTCGAATCTGCCCGCGACGTCTGGGTTGGGCATTTGTCATTAGGTCATTGGGTAGGGTGGAGGATGATATTTAGTTGTGTTATAAATAGGACAAGCCCTTCAACTGACCATCTTCATAGTAAAAAGGGGTGAAGCCGTCTTCGGCTAATTCGCAGCTTACCAGCATGGAGGTAAAAAGCACATCGCCAAATATATTGGCGATAGCTGTATCCGCCGCGTCGCGGCCGGAGGCTATCTTTAAAAGGCCATTTAGCGGCACCAGCCTGGTGGCGTCAAACAAAACCCATTCGTTACCGATATAGGCCTCAAAGCAGGCATGAAAATCAGCAGGTTTTAATTGATAGGCATACCCTGTAAAATAACGGGCGGGGATAGTTAAAGCACGGCATAAAGCAATGCCCAGGTGTGCGAAATCGCGGCAGACACCCGCTTGTTCGGTAACGGTATCAAATGCGGATGTTTGCGAATTGGTTGACCCGCTTAAATACAATACATTCCTGTGGATCCAGTTGGTGAGCGTAGCCACTTTTTCAAACGGATTATAAATATGGCCGAAAAGGTTGTGGGCAAGGCGGTATAACTTATCCGACTGGCAATACCTGCTGGGATATAAATAAGGGAAAATAGTATGATCCATATGTGCCACTGGTACCTCAGTTACCTCAGTAAAATCCTTTACCTCGCACAAATTATCAATTGTAGCCTGGTAATTAACTTTTATGGTGCCGGCTTCTTCAATTTCAAAACGCATCAGCCTGTTTTCGCCATGTACGGAGGTTAACTCTTCAACTTTGATATAGGGATCGGTGGCAAACGTTTCACTAATAACCGTTTGATGCGGCGTTCGCAGCGCATGGATATTTAATATAATTGTCCCGGCCGACCGGGCGGAATATTCCATTTCAGCGAGGACGTTGAATTTCATTGAAATTTGTAAAGTTGTAATGTTTAATATTGCAAAGTTGTAAAGTTATAAGCACCGTAAATGTTTTAAAGAGTTTTAAATATTACACAGATTGGCAATAAAACAACCTTACAACATTTCAACTTTACAACATCCCACAACTAATCCAGTTCGTCAAAAGCGGTATCCATCCATTCTTCTGATATATGTTCGAGGGCGGCTTTTAATTCCTCGGCCCATTGGGTGGAGATGTACTCCAGGTCCTTTTTCTCGTAACGTTTCTCAATAATATGAAAGCTATCCTTATGGTACACTACGACGTCAATCGGAAAATCAACATTGTTAGCGCTTACGCGGGTAGAGTCAAAAGAAAGGAACCCTGTTTTAAGAGACAACTTTAAACTCGAATCTTCATCTAAGATACGATTTAAAATGGCCTTTCCGTGTCCCGAATTACCAATAATCACATAAGGCGCCCCCTGCCCGAGTTCTACCCAATTACCCTCGGGGTATAACTGGAAAAGTTTATGTTCATCATCATCGGCGAGTTGGCCGCCGATAATGGTGTTCAAGTCAAATTTAAAGCCGGCTTTTTCTAATGACTCTTTATCCTCTTTGGCAACCCTTTTTACCTGTTCTCCAAAGGCGTTTACCGCTTTGTACAATTTATTATATTCTTTGGTTTCCAGTAATTCGTTAAAATAAACAACTGCCTTATCCCTTACCGAACGTAATCCGCTGGTCATGATGAAAAGGGAAAAATTGTCCTTCTGTGTAATAGTGATCTTTTTTTTGGTAGTGATCTCTGTACCGGATGTTATACGGGTATCTGCCAAAGCGATCAAGCCTTCTTTAACTTTTATTCCTAAGCAATAGGTCATTTATGATTGAGTTGATTGAGTTGATTGAGTTGATTGAGTTGATTGAGTTGATTGAGTCCAAATTAGGGGGCTAAGATAACTTAATCAAATAATTCAGCCTAATCAAATTTCAGGTTTTAACAAGCAGGGAATGAAAGCCTGGCCTGCACGCTTTTAAGATCAGCGTTTTCACTGACGGAGATCAGGCACATCAAAGGGTACCAGCTTTATTTACCGGAGAGAGGGCAGCATGTTTGAACAAATAGCAAACAAATATCCATTACATTCCTTTAAGTAAACAAACGGTTGATTTTCAGTAATATTCCATGGCAGTTGAGGGAAACAAAAAACATTTATTTTTAATCTTTATTTATTTAAGATTTTAGCGGCGACATGATAAATAACGAGAGCGAAAGAATTGAGGAGGTTCATAAATACTTAAAACTTGATCTAAACAAATCAAAGGAGCTTCAGGACATTGTTGATCTGGCTTCAGAAATATGCGATAAACCTATAGCCCTGATAACTTTATTGGATGAAGACGTAAACTGGTTAAAAGTACGGTCGGGGGGTGATATAGAAGTTGCGCCGCGGGATACCTCATTTTGCCAGTTCAGTATCCAGCAGGACGATGTTATGGTCGTTGGGGACGCCTTAAATGATAAACGTTTCGACGATAACCCGATGGTGCATTCCGATCCCCACATCCGGTTTTATGCAGGCGCTCCGCTGGTACTAAATAATGGGTTTAAACTCGGCACACTTTGTTTGTTTGATTTCAAACCTAATAGCCTTAATTCACTTCAGCAAAAAGCGTTAACAGTGCTTTCAAGACAAGCGGCGTTTTTGATGGAACTGGAATTAAGCAAACAGCAGTTAAAGCAACAGATAGCAGAAACAGAAGTGAAAAATGAAGCTTTGATAAGAATTGCTTATATGCAATCACATGACGTGAGGCAGCCTTTAACTATAATAATGGGTTTGGTTAGCTTGATACAGGAGAACCTGCATGCTGTTGACACGGAATGGTTGGAGATGATGACCGCATCAACAAATAACCTGGACGGCAAAATAAAGGCCATTGTAAAAGAGTCAATGTCAGATAAGGATTTAAAACTCATTCGTTTTAACAGGATGATTGAGGAAATAGAGGATTATGCCATCCTGATGCTGGATGAAAACGGCTATATCGAAAATTGGAACAAAGGCGCCGAACTGTTGAAGGGATATATCGCTACCGAAGCTATAGGGCAAAATTTTAAAATATTTTATACCCAGGAAGACAGGAGCAATTCAAAACCTGAAAAGCTGATCGCTGAGGCGGCTGAATTTGGCGTTGCCAAAGATGAGGGATGGCGGGTCCGGAAAAATGGTACTATGTTTTGGGGCAAGATTGTCATTACCGCTATCCATAACGAAAAAAACGAGGTTATTGGATTTACAAAAGTGACACGGGATTTAAGCCCCCAAATGGCACCCGTGCGCGTAGCTTAATAATCAGATTCCTATTACTACCAAACACCGGCGATTCAGAATCATCCGCACCGGCTTCAATATCCGTTGCTACCGGTACATCAGTTTTTTTACTTCCGTGTGCTGCTGAAATAAAAGGCTTTGAATCAAAAGATGATCATAAAGCAAAATAAGCCGGCTTTTTTTACAAAGGCTGTAAATTGTACGAAACAGCAGATCAGGTTGATGATCTTAAAATAGGCTTTATCTCAATTTATTTACCATCGTGCCTACAACTTCCTTGGCGTAGTAATTCCACAATCCAAAAACATAGGCATCCGGAACGATGTCGACGGGCGAGGGATTACCCTGCCCGCCAAGATAATTGCAGGGGTAAGGTATTACAGGTATATCTTCCTTTTTGAAAATACCCAGCGAACGACGCATGTGAAACCCCGAAGTGACCAATAAATAAGGGGGCTTTAAGTGCGCTTTCAACAGTATTGGTTTTGTAAATGCAGCATTTTCAATAGTATTGCGGCTCCTGTCTTCAACCAAAATACAGCTATCAGGAACTTTAAATGTTTTTAATTGGGTTTTTACCCAATCGCTTTCTTCGAAACTATCATGTATCAGCCCACCATTTCCCCCGGTGATCAATAGGTGCGAAACTTTGCCCGTAGTAATTAACTTAAGCCCTTGTATAAAACGGTCGGACGAGATATTAAAAAACGCCTGTTTATTTTTTCCTTCGGACGAAAATCCACCCAAAACAATGGCGCAACTATAGGTGGTGTTTGTTAGTGGTGCTGGTTGAACATCCCAGCTGCGGGCAAACTCATTAAATAAAAAATCATTTGAAAAGATAAGGAGCAGCGCTGTTGCTGCAATAAACAACCATTTTTTACGGGCTTGTTTTTTTACAATGATGCCCGCTATTAACAATGCCAGGATCCAGGTTAATGGGTAGATGAAAAATTCAAGGATTTTTGAGAAGAAAAAAAACATAGGATGATGTTGTTTTGCTAAAGTGATTTTTGTTTGCTAAGATAATACTTAAAGTAAATACTGGTTTCATTCGTCTGCCTAAAAAAAGGAAAGATGAACGAATGATTGAAAGATCAAAAAATATTGTGAAAGCGGTTAGCGATTATGGCAAGGGACTTTTTAACTTTATACGGAGAAAAGTACCTAACGAAGCTGACGCGGAAGATATTTTGCAGGAAGTTTGGTATCAATTAAGTAATATTGACGACAAGGACGAAATTTTATCTTTGCGCGGCTGGTTGTTTAAGGTAGCACGAAATAAGATAATTGACAAAGGCAGAAAAAAAACCGAACAACTGATAGACGACCTTGTTAAAACTGAGGATGAAGATGATGTTGATTTTGCGGATATATTGCTGCCGGATGATGACGACCCGGAATCGGTTTACCTGAAAGAATTGTTTTGGGAGGAATTGTTTGAAGCGCTGGACGAATTGCCCGAAAAACAAAAACAGGTTTTTATATGGAACGAACTTGAAGATAAAACACTGCAGCAAATTGCGGATGAAACAGGGGAGAGGTTAAAAACCATCATCTCCAGGAAAGGATATGCGGTTAAATATTTGCGCAGCCGTTTGCAAACGTTGTATAATGAATTTTTAGACTATTAATGCGCAAGCCCGGGAAAATGAAACGTAAATTATTATACCTGCTTTTTTTTGTTGCAGTGTTTGTATGCTTAAGTGGAGGGGTAATGTTTTTATGGAATCTCATTTTGCCGCAGCTTACCCACCTGGCAAAAATAAACTACTGGCAGGCCCTGGGCTTAACCGTTTTAAGCCGCATTTTATTTGGCAGGCTCTTTTTCGGCGGGCTCTTTGGGAAGTATAAAGGTGAGGGGCGTGCCGATATACTGAAGGATAAGCTGATGACGATGGACGAGGCGGACAAAGCTGCATTTAAGGAGGAATGGCGCAAGAGGTGCGGCCGATAGGGAGTAACCGTCAATTGTACGCCTGAACATAAAATCAATTTTTCTTAAAGTAATTTAAAACCCATATACGTCTTCACTAATAGAAGGGCAATAAAGCCGTTCGACAAAAAGAAAGACAATATGTTTGGAAATTATAATTCAGCAAGGGGCGCACAAGGTTGCGGCCATGCATTTGGAAAACACGGCCGTTTTAGGGGTGAGCATTTTCGCCGGCCAAAATATAACCTGCCAATAAACATCGCCGATAACGAAACCAATTTTGAGGTTTATGTTTATGCACCTGGTTATGCAAAGGAAAACATCAGGTTATCGGTGCAGGATGATATTCTATACATCAGCGGCACACGTACGGTTGACGAAGAAAACCTGCCGAACTTCAGCAAACAGGAATACCCGATCAAATCATTTGAAAGAATGCTGAACTTAAACGGGCAGGTAGATATTGCCGCCATCAGCGCGAAACAGGAAGATGGGGTGCTTATCATCACCTTACCCAAAAATGCCGGAGCGCAGAAGCCGTCGCAGGAAATTCCGGTTAATTAGTCCTTAAAAAATCATAGTGTCCTTGTGAAATCCCTGGTGTGCTTTGTGATGAAATTTTAACCACAAGGGGCACGAGGGGTTTCACCAAGAACACTAAGACCGGATTTTTTTATTTTGCTTAAATATTTATCACGAAAAATACTGTCAATTCGACACATTATTGACCTGCGTACTATTTTAGTCAAATGGTAAATTTTTACAATCGGGTGAGGTTGTTTCAAACCACAATATTTTATTTTCGTATTTAATTAAAATATCGCAACTTTAATATCGGCTTGCATATTTAATATTATCTTAATCTTACTCCCCGATGAGAAAAAGAGTATTGTTTATCACCGGTTCGATGAACCAAACATGGCAAATGCACCAGATAGCAAGGCAGCTGGATGAGTATGACTGCTGGTTTAGCCAGTTTTTTACCGATTTGAAGTGGGCCAATTTCCTGATGAAACATACGCCGCTGTTTAATGGCACTATATTTTGGGGGCAGTTTAAAGAAAACTCCGAAAAATACCTGAAGAATAACGGCCTGCAAATTGATTACCAGGCCAAAAAGAACGAATACGACCTGGTAGTTTATTGTTCGGACCTGCATATCCCCAAGCGGATGCGCAAAAACAAAATTGTGTGGGTGCAGGAGGGGATGACCGATAAGTTTACGCTGTTAAGCAGAATAGTAAAAGCCCTTAAATTGTCTCCGGGTTTTAGCGGCGGGACTTCTTTAAACGGCACCTCCAATATTTGCGACGTATACTGCGCCGGCTCCGAAGGGTATAAAGCGCAATTTACAAGGCTTGGCACCGATGCAGATAAGATAGTAGTAACAGGCATCCCTAATTATGATAATATAGCGCAGTTTAAAGATAACGATTTTCCGTACAGGGATTATGTGATGGTGGCTACCACGGACATGCGCGAGACTTTCAGGTACGAGAACCGGGCGGCGTTTATAAAAAAGGCCGTTGAAATTGCTGACGGCCGCCGGTTACTTTTTAAGCTGCACCCTAACGAGAAATTTGAAAGAGCGGAAGCTGAGATCCGGAAATACGCCCCGGAGGGTACCCTGGTTTACCGGAGCGGCAACACCAATCAAATGATTGCCAACTGCTGCGAGCTGATCACCCAATATTCAACTGTAGTTTATGTTGGTTTGGCGCTTGGTAAAAAAGTGCATTCCTACTTTAACCTTGATGAGTTAAAACGTTTGGCACCCATACAAAATGACGGAGCTTCTGCCGCTAATATTGCTAAAATTTGCAGGGGCATATTGCAGCCAAATGCAAAAGACGTGGAATTGGTAAAAGACTATTACGAAATGGAGCATGAGGGGTGAGGAATGGTCATTAGGTCATTGAGTCATTAGGTCATTGGTTTTGCGACGGATCGATTGGAAATAGAAAAAGAGACGCCCCGACCTGAAAGGCGTCTCTAGAACTATAGATTGATTTATTACATTAAAATCCTACAATCCTTTAATCCTACGAATCTTAGTTCAGACGAATCTTAGTCGTTAAACCCAGTATCTTTCAGCCTGATATAATCATCCAGGGTTTCAACTTTAACGCCTTTGCCGCGCGCCTTTTTGATGAACGCGGCATTAACGCCATGGTCGCGCAGTTCTTGTGCTTTATCAAGGGTAAGGTTTTTAAAACCTAATTCGATGATACTCCTGATAAATTCGGGGTTTACGCCATGATCGCGGAGTTCCTGGGCTTTTTCGAGGGTGATGTCCTTATAACCCAGCTCCTGGATACTGTGAATAAATTCGGGATTTACGCCGTGGTCCCTTAATTCAACGGCACGGTCCAGCGTTATTTTTTCATAACCCATTTTTTGGATACTGGTAATAAATTCGGGGGTAACGCCATGGTCCCGTAATTCAAGCGCATTGTCTAACGGGATATTTTGTTTAAAGCCCATGGTATGAAAGCTGTTTACAAAACGGGCATTTACGCCATGTTCCCTTAGCTCTACAATTTTATCGAGCGGTGGATGGCCCCAGCTTTCGGATTTAAACAGGCCGAAATAGTCTTCCAGTACTTTGCGGTTTAGGTCCTGCTGAGCAAGGTCCTTTAAATTTTCGTTGTTGACGGCGCTGTAGCCTTGCTCTTTCAAAAAATCAAAATAGCCTTTGTTGATATTCGTAAAGAAAATATCAAGCATTAATTGCTTATCCAGCGCCGAATAACCTTTTTGCTCCAGGTAGGATTTAAAAGTGGGGTTTTCGGCAAAGGAATAAAATCCCCGGCCTTTGCCGCCTTCAAACTGGCCTTTAAAGGTTACTATACCGGCTTCGCGGGTTACTTTAAAGGTACCTTCATTGCCTTCAGGCAGCGTGCCCAGTTCTGATAATGAGAAGGAACGACCGGTGTTCCAATCCTCGCCCGTAAATTCTATATGGACTTTTGCATCTTCGATATAGGCTACCCAGGTACCCGGCACATGGTTTCCGCCAAAACCCCATCTGTCCCCATCATGCCGGGTTGTGGTTTTTACTTTTACCTTAACTTTTGTTTGCGCTGATACCATGCACACCCCAAGCAACAGGGCGGCAGACAGGCAGGCGATTAATGTTTTTTTCATAACTATTTTTTTAATGTTTAATGATGCAGAGGGTGTCATGGTGAGGCACTCGAACCATGCGGGCAAAGGCCTTAACGCCATGCTATACACACGGGACAGGCCATTGAGCTCACCCTTCGAGAGCCTCAGGGTGACACCCTTTTTTATCGTTATTTATCTTTATCATCCTCCCCAAACGAACTTTTCAACTGGATATACTTCCTTAAATTATCTGATTTGAAACCTTTTTCACGCATGGCAGCTACATACTCCGGCGTTACGCCGGTTGATTTTAGTGCAGGCAATTCATTTAAAGGGATATCGGTGAAGCCTAATTTTTTAAAGCCGTTAACATATTCAGGCGTAATATTTAATGATTTTAAAGGGATCAGGCTGTGAACTGCAATGTCCTTATAGCCGATGTCTTCAAAGCCTTTGATATATTCAGGAGTGATGTTTTGCGATTTGAGGGCCACCAGGTCGTGAACGGCAATGTTTTTAAAGCCCGCAGCTTCAAAGCTTTTGATATAAGCGGCATCCACGTTCATGGATTTTAGGGCGATAAGTTCATGTGCGGGAATATCTTTATAACCCAGTTCCAGAAAGCCCTTTACAAATTCCGGCGTAATGTCCATGGATTTCATGGCGGTTAAGTCCCGGTAAGAAATGTTTTCATAGCCCACAGCTTTAAAAGAGTTGACATACGCCCCATCAATATGCATAGACTTATAAGCTACCACCTGGTGTGCAGGGGGCAATTCCTCTTCGCCATTACCATTTTTTTCTTTACGCAGGCTTTTTATATACTCGCCGGTAATTTCCTGCGATTTAAAAGCGATGAGCTGGCTAAAGCTGATGTCCTTATACCCGGCATTTTGGATCTCCCGGATATAAGCTTCCGTAATATGCATTGATTTGCCGGCAACCAGGTTATTGGGTGTTATTTCGCTGAAACCGTTCGCCTTCCACATTTTAATATAGGGCTCATCAACCTTAAGTGCCGCCATGGCTACCAGGTGGCTGCGGGTAATACCGTTGAAACCATTGCGGATCACCATTTCAACATAGGACCTTTTTAAATCGACCATAAAATAGGAGAACACATCGCGTTCGTCCATATCGGCTACGCCCTGGCTTTTTAAAAATTCACTGAACGATTTGTCGGCCGTAAATTTATAATGGCCGTAACCCAGGTCGCCATCAAACTTACCATTGAATACCATGGTTCCCGATTCTCTTTTTAAAATGAATTCACCTTTTTCTTTTGGCAGGCTAGGGAAATCACTCAGCATAAAATCCGAATTACTCGACCAATTATGCTCATCGTCATCGCCCCTGAACTCAAACCTGATCTTGTCGCCTTTTATTTCGGCAAACCAGCTGCCTTCGCTTCTGTCGCCATCCGCAATGTTCAAGTCGGCGTTTACTTCAGCGTTTACTTCGGCATTAACTACAGGGTTTACATTTGCGTTAATCTCGGCATTTACAATCGGGTTAACCGTTGCGTTTACAATAGGGCTAACAGTTGCATTAACCACCGGGCTAACATTTGCATCAATTGTTGCGGCCACAATAGGATTAACATTTGCATTAACCGTTGCTGTTACGATTGGGTTAATAGTGGCGTTAATGATTGAGCGGACATTTGAATTTACCACCGGGGTAACTACAGGCGTTACCACCACCTGGCTATAAGCAGGGCAGGTGAGCGCTCCCAGCAGTGGCAACAGGAAGAAGTACTTCCGGGCGCCTGTATTTATTTTTTTTGATTTCATATGGATTGATTTTTTGGTTTTAATAGCAGGTGTGTTGATTTACAATTGTTTATGTATGTTTTTTGAATTAAATTTTTTGCATAGCATTCCACTGAAGGGTAATTAACGAGGCTTTTACAAAGCCAAAAACTATTAATCAGGGTCCTTTATTTACTTATTGTCGTCGTCTCCGAAATTGTTTTTTAGTTGGATATATTTATTAAGGTCCTGCGATTTAAAGCCTTTTTCGCGCATTTTGTTAACATATTCGGGGGTTACGCCCGTTGCCTTTAGCGAAGTGACTTCATTTAAGGATATATTGGGATAGCCTATTTTTTTGAAACTTTCGATAAAATCCGGGGTAACACCCAGGGCTTTTAACCCTGAGAATTCGTGGATTGAAATATCTTTATAGCCGACATCCTGGAAGCTTTTGATATACCCGGGGCTAATCCCCATTGCTTTCAGGGTAATTAACTCATGGATCGGGATATTTTTATAACCCGCATTTTCAAAGCTTTTTGCAAAATCAGGGGTGATGCCTTGCGACCGCAGGGAAACCAGGTCATTAACCGAAATGTTATCATATCCCGCTGCCTTAAGGCTTTGAACGTATTCGGGGGTTACGCCTACGGCTTTCATACTTACCAGTTGGTGTGCCGGTATATTTTTGTAGCCAAGGCTCGCAAAACCTTTGGCGAATTCGGGTGTGGCGCCTACTGATTTCAGGGAAACCAATCCGTTAGCCGGTATATTTGTATAGCCTGAATTTTTGAAACTTGCCACAAATTCGGGTGTAATGCCTACCGCCTTCATGCTGGTTAATGCTTCTGCCGGGATGTTTTTATAGCCCAGGGCCACCATACTTTTTACGTATTCGGGTGTTACGCCCACTGATTTAAGGGATACCAGTTGCTGAATGGGGACATTTATATACCCGGCAAGCTTTAGTTCATCAATATATTGTGGTGTAACGCCTACGGCTTTCATGCTGGTGAGTTCATTCAGCGTAATATCAGGATACCCCGCTTTTTGAATAGCATTGATATAAGTGGAAGCCACATTCATCGCTTTTACCGAAACTACATCTTCTGCTGTCATGGGGTCAGCACCGTTATCATGTTTTTTGCCGGGTTTAACATTAGCCCCGTGCAGGCCGGCGATGTATTTAGCCGTAACGCCGGTTGCTTTAAAGCTTTGCAATTGCTCGAAAGTAACGTGCGTGTAGCCTGCCTCGCGGATCTCGTTAACATATTCGGCGGTTATGCCTAATGCTTTCCCGGCAACCAGCTCGTTAGCTGTAAGGTGGTTATAGCCCGATTCTTTCCAGAAACGGATATAAGTATCATCAACTTTAAGGGCGCCCATCGAGACCAGGTCGCTTTTTGACAAACCTTTATAGCCGTTATTCTCCAGCATTGCCACGTAGGCTTTGTTGATATTGAACATAAAGAACGCGAAGTCATCGCCCTCTTCAACGCCGGTTATGCCGTGTTCGCCGAGGAAGGCATTGAACTGATGATCAGCAGTAAATTTATAGTGACCGTACCCGTCGTTACCATCAAACTTGCCGTTGAACAGGATAGTGCCGGCTTCCCTTTTGATGGTGAAGTCTGCTTTTTTATCTCTTGGGATAGCCGAAAATTCGCTGAGTTTAAAATCCGAGTTGCTCGACCAGTTATGGTCGTCATCCTCGCTTTTAAACTCCATGCGCACCTTGTCGTTTTTAATATTGGCAAACCACGAGCCTTCGGTTTGATCGTCTTTAAAATTGAAATTAAACTTCGGCTTAACAACAGGGTTCATTTTAACAAATGCCTTTGCATTGGCCGAAGCATCCGCAGTAGATTCGCTGTAAGCCGCCGGGCTGTTTAAAGCGCAGGCCAAAATGCCAAGTAGCGGAACCAGGAAAAAGTATTTCCACATGATATGGAGGTTTGAGCGTTTGGCGTTCATCATCATGATGCGCCTTTTTAACAGCGACTGGTTATAGTTTGTGGTGATGCCCAGCGACAGGTGAGGGGCCGATACTTTCAGCAGGCTCATCTGGTAAGTGGACTTTTCCACTTCTTCGTGCCCTAACACAGCATCGTCTGTTAAAAATTCCAGGTTGTTTTCTACCTCTTTACGGTAAAGCCAGGCAAAGGGATTAAACCATTGCAATACCAGCATCAGCTCGGCAAACAGGATGTCAAAACTATGGCGTTGTTCGATGTGTACCTTTTCATGCAGCAAGATCTGGCTGTAGGTTTCCCAGTCGTATTTTTCGGGGTTGATAAAAATATTATTACCGAAAGAGCAGGGTGCCTTATCGCCTGTCAGTTCAACAATACGGAATTTGCCATCTATTATAGCCGGTTTGGTATAGGCCTGGAAAAGCAATACTACTACCTGTAATAAAAGGTTGAGCCCAAATGCGGCTACGCCTATCCAGTATAAATAAAACAGCCATTTAAATACGGTTTGTATCACAGGTACCGATGGTGTAATTGTTTGTACCGTATGTTGTATAGTTGCGGCAGGTGCTGGTTTGGCAGGTGTTCCCGGTGTAGCTGTAGCAGGCGCTTGCTTTGTTTTGCCCGGGTTTGTTACCGTATTGATCTGCGGTACATCAGCAATCTGTGGCGACACCACTATTGGCTGATCCTGCACTTCGGTTGGTTTAGCCGGAGCCCTCAGCGCCCATTGCTGCGGAACAGGGATCAGCGGCAAGATAAACGACAGCGCCAGGCAAAAAACCAGGATGATGCGGTTTAAACGGTAAAATGTTTCCTTTTGCAGCAATAGCTTGTAAAACAAAAGGCAAACCGTTATCAGCAGGGCTACGTGCAGGATATAGGGGATCATTTCTTTTGCGATTTAATGAGGTTTATAATTTCATTCAATTCTTCGTCGGAGATTTTTTGCTCTTTGGCGAAAAACATCAGCATGTTAGGGTACGAATTATCAAAATACTGGCTTACTATATCGTTCATGGCATGCTTCTGGTACGCGTCTTTTGATATGACCGGATAATAGCGGAAAACGTTACCAATAGTTTCATGCGCCAGGAAACCTTTATCTTCCAAAATCTTCACCATAGTAGCAATGGTATTATAATGCGGCTTGGGATCGGGCATTTCATTAATGATCTCTTTAATAAAAGCATTCTCCAGCTGCCAGCAGGCCTGCATTATTTGTTCTTCTCTTTTTGCCAGTTTTTGCATAATGAAATAATTTTAAATCAAATGTGATACTAATTTATTAGGATTGCAACTAATTGATTAGTATTTGTGTGAAATATTTTGTAAAGTATTGATTTACAACGATAAAATTTATTGTGAAAGTATTTGTTATTGCGATCCGCCCATTGGCGGAGGCAATCGCGAACTTTGCGCAACCGCTATTACATTCCAATAGTCATTTCCTCAAGGTATAGTTCGCGATTGCTTCGTTTTGGCCCTGGTTGGAATTCCCCCCAGATATTTTGAAGATCTGAATTATCGCCAAAACTCCCTCCTGGCGGAAGCTGCCTTGTACCCCATTGTTAAATATGATCCATGTGGCCAATCTGCCCCTCTCGGGGCCACCCGTTTGTAGAAATAAGAACAAAAGGCAATTTAGTGCCGCATAGCGGCTACCCTTATAAAATAATGCCTGTTTGCCTGGTTTGCGAAGGGCAGCACCTACGGAGCTGGTATTTTTATTATTAATATTTCTACAAACAGGTAGCACCTACGGCGCATAAAAACTTGTGGATACGCGGTGGCCAAAACGCTCTCCTGACGGAAGCTGTCTTGTACCCCATTGTTAAATATGATCCATGTGGCCAATCTGCCCCTCTCGGGGGCCACCCGTTTGTAGAAATAAAAACAAAGGTAATTTAGTGCCGCATAGCGGCTACCCTTATAAATTAATGCCTGTTTGCCTGGTTTGCGGAGGGCAGCACCTATGGAGCTGGTATTTTTATTATTAATATTTCTACAAACAGGTAGCACCTACGGCGCATAAAAACTTGTGGATACGCGGTGGCCAAAACGCTCTCCTGACGGAAGCTGCCTTGTACCCCATTGTTAAATATGATCCATGTGGCCAATCTGCCCCTCTCGGGGGCCACCCGTTTGTAGAAATAAGAACAAAAGGCAATTTAGTGCCGCATAGCGGCTACCCTTATAAAATAATGCCTGTTTGCCTGGTTTGCGAAGGGCAGCACCTACGGAGCTGGTATTTTTATTATTAATATTTCTACAAACAGGTAGCACCTACGGCGCATAAAAACTTGTGGATACGCGGTGGCCAAAACGCTCTCCTGACGGAAGCTGCCTTGTACCCCATTGTTAAATATGATCCATGTGGCCAATCTGCCCCTCTCGGGGGCCACCCGTTTGTAGAAATAAAAACAAAGGTAATTTAGTGCCGCATAGCGGCTACCCTTATAAATTAATGCCTGTTTGCCTGGTTTGCGGAGGGCAGCACCTACGGAGCTGGTATTTTTATTATTAATATTTCTACAAACAGGTAGCACCTACGGCGCATAAAAACTTGTGGATACGCGGTGGCCAATGGGGTGGCAATAATTCAGATCTTCCGAACTGTTGTAGTGCCAACATCAGCGAGGGCGGGAAATAAAACAGCGATTTACACCGTGTTTCCAATGAGCAGGTTGCGAGAGTTTGGCAGGCAAAGGTTACCGTCCGCCTGCGGACAATCACTATAACAAATCCGAACGAATTAGTATTTTTAATTTCTTCATAAATTGCTCATATGTAGTTAATTACAAAAGTGGCACAATCTTGGTAGCAGTGTTGGCCTAACCGCTTGCATCATGATCAAAAATTATTTCCTCATCGCGCTCAGAAACTTAAAAAAGAACAAGGCTTTCTCGTTTATCAATATTGCCGGGCTGGCTATTGGTATGGCAGCTGCACTGCTCATTATTCAATATGTAACGTTTGAGTTGAGCTTTGATAATTTCCATGCCAAAAAAGACCGGGTTTTCCGTGTAACACAGGATCGTTTTGAACATGGTAAACTAAGCACCCAGTGGGCCGGCGGTGCATTTGCGGAGGGAAATTCATTTAAAAATAATTTTCCCCAGGTGGAAGATTATGTAAAAGTGGTGGACAACGGATCATTACTGGCCGTAAATAATGATACCCGGATTACCTTAGAAAAAACCTATTTTGCCGGGCCTTCGTTTTTTAATTTATTTAGTTACCCACTCATCAGCGGCGACCCGAAAACTGCACTGCGTGATGTAAATTCGGCCGTTATTACCGAAACTGTGGCTAAAAAGCTTTTTGGTACCACTGACGTGGTTGGCAAGACCTTTAAATTCGACCTTAACCTGTTAAAAGTAACCGGGGTAATGAAAGACTACCCGGAAAATACCCATTTCAGGAGCGACCTGCTGATGTCATACGCTACCTTGTTAAAATTTGCGGGGCCCAAAAATAACCTTGAAACTGCCTGGCTGAATGACGGATGTTTGACTTACCTGCTCCTAAAACCGGGTGTAGATGCCAAAGCACTGGAAGCTAAGTTTGTTCCGTATGTAGATGGGGTTTACAAAAAAATAAACTGGTCGGGAGCTACTGCTGCTTATCATTTGCTGCCGTTGGAAAAAATTCACCTTTCGCCCAATTTGATGCTGGAGGCAGAACCTCACGGCGATGGTAAATCAGTTTATCTGCTGGCAGGGATCTCCATATTTGTGATCATTATCGCCTGGATAAATTATATCAACCTGGCTACTGCGCGCGGTATAGGCAGGGCAAAAGAAGTAGGCGTGCGCAAAACCCTGGGGTCAAACAAGGGCCAGTTGCTTGCACAATTTATGCTGGAAGCTATGCTGCTAAACGGATTGGCCATAGTGTTGGCCATTGTAATGATCATTGTATTTTTGCCCATCTTTTCGGCCATATCCGGCCAAAATATCACCCTTACTTTACTGGTAAAGCCGGTGTTTTGGCTGGCGGTTGTCAGCCTGTTTTTGCTCGGCTCCTTCTTTTCAGGTTTTTACCCTGCACTTGTTTTATCTAATTTCAAGCCGGTAGAGGTGATGAAAGGAAAATTATCAGCTTCGCCCCGGGGCATTATCTTGCGCAAGGTGATGGTTGTTTTCCAGTTTGCGGCATCGTTTTTTTTATTGATAGGGTCGCTTACCGTTTACAAGCAGGTCAATTTTATGGAAAAACAAAAGCTGGGTATCAATATCGACCAAACGCTGGTGATAAAACCGCCCCTTGCTCATGTGGATTCGTTTTACCGCAGCATGAGCGCTTTTAAAAACGAAAGCCTGCGCGATGCGTCTGTTAAAAGTATAACAGTATCTACCAATATACCCGGCGACCCGGTTGGCTGGAATGCCGGCGGCATCAAGCTGAAAGGCACCGACCAGGCAACGGGCAAACAATACCGCATCATAGGCGGCGATTATGATTTCCTGAAGGCTTATGGTGCGCACTTGCTGGCAGGCAGGTTGTTTTCGAAAGACTTCAGCACCGACCCGCATGGGGTGGTGTTTAACGAAAAAGCGGTGCAACAATTAGGTTTCGACAAACCTGAACAAGCCGTTGGCAAGGAAATTGATTTTTGGGGGCAGGTGTACACCATTGTTGGCGTGGTGCAAAATTTCCACCAGCAATCGTTACATGATGCTTACGATGCGCTTATTTTTCGCTGTATACCTGATGTACGGGGTAACGTATCAGTAAAAATAAGTACCGATAACTTACCGCGCACCATCGCAGCCTTAAAAAGCAACTGGAAAGCTTTTTTTCCCGGCGACCAGTTCGATTATTTTTTCCTTGACCAGCATTTTAATGAGCAATACCATGCCGACAGGCAATTCGGGCAGGTATTTGCCACCTTTACCGGCATAGGTATTTTTGTTGCCTGTTTGGGTTTATTTGGCCTGGTGTCCTACACTATTGTACAGCGCACCAAGGAGATCGGCATCCGTAAGGTGCTGGGCGCATCAGTAAACAGCATACTAACGTTGCTTTATAAGGATTTTGCCTTGCTGGTAATGATCGCATTTGTAATAGCCGCCCTGCTCGGCTGGTATGCCATCCACCAATGGCTGCAAACCTATGCCTTCAGGATTGATATCAGCTGGATTTTATTTGCCGTGCCGTTTATTGTTGTTTTGTTTATCTCGTTTACAACGGTATCATGGCTTACTTTTAAAGCAGCGCTGATGAACCCGGTGAGGAGTTTGAAAACAGAATGAAAATCATTAAGTCATTGGGTCATTAAGTCATTAAGTCATTAAGTCATTGGAAGGGTTCTCAATATACGCAATCCACTCAAATGACCCAATGACGCGAAGCAAATGACCCAATGACGCAAAAAAAATGACCCAATGACGCGAAGCAAATGACCCAATGACGCAAAAAAAATGACCCAATGACGCGAAGCAAATGACTCAATGACCAAATAAAATGATAAAAAACTATATCAAAACCGCCTGGAGAAATTTGTTAAAAAACAAATTTTATTCCCTTATCAATATTGCCGGTTTAACTGCCGGGCTGGCTATCGGCATACTTATTTTATTGTGGGTGCAGGATGAACTGAGTTTTAACAGTTTTCATAAAAATACGCCCGATATTTACCGGCTTGAACTTTTTGGCGGTACAGGCGCAAGCAGGCAAATATTTACGGTAGGCGTAGCGCCGATTGGCCCGCTGGCCAAACAGCAACTGCCTGACGTACTCGACCAGGTACGCATTACCGGCAATTACGATTATTCGTTGTATAAATACCAGGATAAGGTTTTTGGTGATGAAAACGCGGTTTATGCTGATCCTTCTTTTTTCTCGGTTTTTGATTTTCATTTAGTAAAAGGGGATCCGGCAAAACCTTTTTCGGACGATAATTCTGTAGTGATCACCAAATCTACCGCTGAAAAATGTTTTGGCCTATTGAACCCGATCGGCAAGGTCATCCGGGCCGATAATAAAGCAAACTTTACAGTGAGCGGTGTGATCGATGATTTTCCGAAAAATTCCGATCTGAATTTTGACATGATCATGCCGATGAGCCTGCACATGAAAATGATGCTGGCGCAAAAGAACGACATGACCAATAACTTTAACTTTTTTAATTACGAAACTTTTTTGCTGCTGAAGCCTGGCAGTGACCTGAAGAGCCTGGCCACCAAAATACGGCAGATCCATTTGAATCATAAAGCTGATGATACGGATGCAGAATACCTGTTGCTACCACTGTCGAAAATGCATTTGTATAATGCAGATATGAGTGATAACGGGATCTCAACTATCAGAATATTCATCATCATTGCCATATTGATACTGGTGATCGCTTGCATCAATTATGTAAACCTTTCAACCGCCCGTTCGATGCTGCGCTCAAAAGAAATAAGTATGCGCAAGATAGTGGGGGCAGGTAAAGCACAGCTTTTTATTCAATTTATTGTTGAAACCGCGCTGCTGTTTTCGCTGGCTACGTTTTTAGCCATAGGGCTCATCTACCTGCTGATGCCGCTGTTTAACCAGGTAGCAAGTAAGCAACTGGTGTTTAACCCGGGCGATTATCATATCTGGCTGGTGATATTAGTTGCAGTAGCCGGCACCCTGGCCGCTTCAAGCATTTACCCGGCGTTGCTGCTGTCGTCTTTTGAGCCATTGAAGGCTTTAAAGGGCAAAATATCTGCCGGTATTGGCGATGTATTGTTCCGCAAGATACTGGTGGTAACGCAATTTACATTTTCAATCATACTCATCATCGGCACCATCATTATTACCGGGCAGCTGAATTACATGCGGTCGAAAAATTTGGGCTACGACAAGTCGGATGTAATTTCGGTTTGGATGCGTGATATGGCGCCGCATTATGAAGCGGCGAAAGCCGAATTGTTGAAACAGCCGGGAGTGTTGGCAGTGACCCGGACGAACCAGAATATTGTGCGTTTCCAGGGTTTTACGGGCGATGTTCAATGGGATGGGAAAGATCCAAAAGATAACCTGATGGTGCACCCGATAGTAGTGGATAAGGACGTGATATCGTTTTTTAAAATGAAAATGGTTGCGGGCACAATGTTCACCGGCGCAAAAACGGATACGGCCCGTTTTGTTTTAAACCAAGCAGCAATTAAGGAAATGGGAATGAAGGACGCCATCGGTAAAAGATTTAAGATGGAAGGGATTGAGGGGCAGATCATTGGCGTGGTAAAGGATTTTCATTATGCATCGATGAAGGAGAAAATAGCGCCGGCGGTTTTTTGGTACAAGCCGGAGTATTTGAACAAAATGTACATCAAAACAACCCGCAGGGATGCTCCCAAAGCATTGGCTGCCGCCGAAAAGGCGTTTAAGCAATACAACGGCGAATACCCCTTTGGCTATGCTTTTCTGGATGATATTTTTAATAACATTTACCAGGGGGAACAACGCCAGGGCACTTTGTTTACTTATTTTGCAGGCATCGCCATATTTATATCATGCCTGGGCCTGCTTGGCCTTGCCGCCTACACCGCACAGGTACGCACCCGCGAAATAGGCGTACGCAAGGTTTTGGGCGCAAGCGTAGGCCGGATTGTTGGCCTGCTGGCGCAGGATTTTATTAAACTGGTGTTTATAGCGATAGTAATTGCCACGCCGCTGGCCTGGTTTGCCATGCATAAATGGCTGGAAGCTTATGCCTACCGGATAAATATAGGCTGGTGGGTATTTGCCCTGGCCGGTTTGATGGCGGTAGTTATAGCGTTTGCTACAATTAGCTTTCAGAGTATCAAAGCCGCGCTGATGAACCCGGTGAAGAGCCTTCGCTCAGAGTGAGCGAGGTAAACGTTCATGGTTAACAGTTCATGGTTAATGGGAGGAAAGGAAGAAGTACTAGGAAAGGCGAAACAGTGCTGACTAAAAATTAACAATCCTTTACTTACCAGCCTGTGTCTAGTCCTGAAATAGGTTTACACACAGAAGTTAAAAATGGAAATGATTGATTATCAGTAAATTGTATCGATACGGACAATGGTCTTACTTTATATGTGTTGATTATCAGTGCTTTAGATAGTGTGGTAATTTGTTAAAAGATGAAACATGCTGAAAATGAGTATGTTTCATAGTGTTCCGCGGTGTTCCGTGTAAAAATGGAACGCTTAGGGCAAGCACAGGTTTCTGTGCCGGTCTAACCTTTTGTTCAGTCCGGTATTTAGGTGGGATAAATTATTTCTTTTTCCGGCCTTCGATGTCGGGTAACAGCCCGGTGATGATGCCAATAAGCGGAAGGAATGCGCACACCGAAAAAACATAGCTGATGCTGGTATGATCGGCCAGCCATCCGAGGAAGGCCGAGCCCAGTCCACCCATTCCAAAAGCCAACCCGAAGAACAGGCCGGATACCATGCCCACCTTGCCGGGAAGTAATTCCTGCCCGTAAACAACTATCGCCGAAAATGCCGAGGAGAGGATGACGCCAATGAGTACAGCTAAAACGATGGTCCATTGCAGGTCGGCATAAGGCAGCATAAGCGAAAAAGGCGCCACGCCCAATATGGAGAACCATATGACATACTTACGGCCAAATTTATCGCCTAAAAAGCCGCCTATAAGGGTGCCAGCCGCTACAGAGGCGAGAAACACAAACAGGTATAGCTGGGATTGCTGCATGGATATATGAAACTTACCGATGAGGAAAAAAGTAAAATAATTGGTCATACTGGCCAGGTAAAAAAACTTGGAGAAGATGAGCAGCAGCAAAACTATTAACGATATGGTAACCTTAGCTTTTGATAAATGAGAATGAACTTCTTCTTTATGCAGAGGGTTGGCCGCACGCATATTTAAATGCCCCTGGTACCACTGGCCAACTTTTGATAAAAGGATAATGCCCAGCAGCGCCACTAATGTAAACCACAAAATATAATGTTGCCCGCGTGTTACCACGATAAGTGCTACCAGCAGCGGCCCTATTGCGCTGCCGGCATTGCCACCCAGTTGAAAAATAGATTGAGCGAGTCCCTTTTTACCTCCCGAAGCTACCCGCGCCAATCTTGATGACTCAGGGTGAAAGATGGATGAGCCGATGCCCATTACGGCAACCGCGCACAGCAGGGCTATAAAATTAGGGGCAAGAGATAGAATAACTACACCTGTTAAGGTAAGGATCATGCCGGCTACCAATGAATAGGGGCGCGATTTGCGGTCTGTCACCGTACCTACAATAGGTTGTAACAGGGAAGCCGTGATCTGGAAAGTAAAAGTAATGAGGCCGATTTGCGTATAATTTAGATGGAAGTTTTTCTTTAACAAAGGGTAAACCGATGGGATGATAGATTGCAGCAAATCGTTAATAAAATGCCCCATACTGATCGCAATTAAAACGCCGAAAATTGTTCGTTGAACTGCTTGTTTGGGTTCCTGGTTAATTGTTGATTCCATTTAAAAAGATAAATTGGTAAGCCGGGGTTGATACTGGTTGTGCAAAAATGCAACATTTCGCCGGAATTTTATCCGGTTTGCCGCTGAGGGTTTGGAGTTGGCGTTTTTTTAAATACAAAAAGCGAGTCAATAATGCTGGTTTAGGCTATTTGCATCGCAAACTACTACATCTAACTGCCGGTTGAATATTGCCATTTTCTGGTCATAACTAATTCCATCGGCAATATTTTTTTATCGTTTGTAGCAGAATGCTTACTTTCGGGCAAATAATCAAATCCATAAATAATATCACTTTAACATTAATAATCACAACGATGTTACAGGGTTTTTAATACCTGACAAATGAACTTGTTTTTTAAAATTACCCTGCTAATATTTGGATCATTATTTACTTTAAATGCTCTTGCACAGGAGAATAATCCGGTGCCGCTAAAAACTATCCCTGTAAAAAATAAAAAAGGCGATAGTACTATTTATAAAAGAGATTCGGTAATAAGCAATAAAAAAGGCGTAAGGCAGCTGGACCTTACAGATGCTCTTGAATTGCTGTTTAATGTTGTCCCGGAAAAAAAACCTGATACAGTTACTACAAAGCCATCTTTAACTATTGTGCCTGCTATTGGTTATACGCTGGTTACGCGGCTGGCCTTTGTATTGTCGGGTAATATGGCTTTCCGCACCGGGCCCCACTCACGTATATCTACCATTACGGCAAGTACTGCCATTACCGAAAATAAACAGTTTACCTTCCCGGTACAAAGCAATATCTGGAGTAAGGATAATAACTACAATTTTGTAGGCGATTACAGGTATTACAAATATCCACAAAGTACTTTTGGCCTTGGCAGCAGTTCGGATATTAAAAATGAAGATCCTATGGATTATTCGTATTACCAGTTTTATCAAACAGTTTTACGCCATATTACCGGGAATATATATTTAGGGGCGGGTTATATTTTGGATGATCACTGGGATGTATCCGACAAAGGCAACCTGGATGGAACAGTTTCTGATTATTCGCGATATGGCAAAACGTCTCACGATATTGCCTCGGGGTTCACCCTTAATGCTTTGGTTGACGCACGCGATAATGCTATTAATCCGTCCAGGGGCGGCTATGTGTCTGTGCAATACCGGGATAATTTATCATTTTTAGGAAGCAGCACTCCCTGGAGTTCTTTGATTATTGACGTTAGAAAATATTTCAACTTTCCTGAAGGATCAGATAATGTGCTTGCATTTTGGAACTATGATTGGCTGATCCTAAATGGCAGGCCATCGTACCTTGAACTACCGAGCACCCAGTGGGATATTTCATGCGTTACCGGCAGGGGTTACATACAGGGCCGTTTTCGCGGTGCACAAATGGTTTATGGCGAGGCTGAATACCGTTTCAAAATTACGGCTAACGGCTTGCTGGGTGGCGTGTTTTTTTTGAACGGGCAATCATTTTCTGCTGCCCCGGGCACCAGGCTGCAAGGCATTCAGCCCGGATACGGTCCCGGCCTCCGCTTAAAATTAAATACCATCTCAAAAACCAATATCTGTGTTGATTACGGCTTAGGCCGCGAAGGCTCACGAGGCGTATTTATTGCCGTTGGGGAGGTGTTTTAATAAACTGAACGCGCTTCCGGCAGAAAAATCAGATGATGGTGATAAAGTAAGTTATATCGATTTACCGTTAGTAATAAAGTTAAATAGCCAATCTTTAATGATCATATTCCAGCCCAGCACGGTGTTGGAATAGCAATTCAGTTCAGGTACAAGTCCTTCGTGGGTAAAATGCAGGATGGTTTTGTCGCCTTTGGTGCTTAATTCAAAGACGACCTTTGTGTTATTCCATTCTTCCTTATTCTTTTCGATCCAATTGATCTTACTATCGGTAATTAGCCACACTACTTTTTTACCTGGAATAAATTCCACCAGCTTCTGTTTTGAATAATGGGCATGATCGCCATCTCCATAGCAAAAAATAAATTCATCATTTAGTTTGGTGCTGCTGCCTTCAAATCCTTTGTCCTTAAACCATTTGGGTACAGCATTGATGCAATTGAAAACATCCTGCGGGGCGCGCGCAACTTCAATCGTTGCTGTATAGCTTCGATCATTCATTTTTTTTTATTTTGTGGCTGGCCTAAAAACGCCTTCTCCGGTAGTAAGATAAGAAAACAAACTCGTTTTGATCCAGTGCGTCCAACCGGGTTCGCAATCCTTGTAGCATTCCACATTAGGCGTAAGGCCTTCATGTGTAAAAGTCAGCTCAGTTGTACCGTTATTCTCGGTCAGATCAAAAATCAATTTGGTATTGGCCCATTCCTTTTTGTCGTTATACCAGGGCATATTGCAATCGTCAACCAACCAAACAACCCGTTTGCCGGGGATCAATTCTGATACGGTGAAGTTGAAGAAGGAATCTCCGCCCATGTTTACTATAAACCGATCATTTTGTTTTTCGGCGCTACCGGTAAAGGTAATTCCCCACCACCCGGGTACGTTGCTAATCTTTTTGATCGCCTCTACTGCGCTGATATTTACAGCGATACTGCAGTTAAAATCGTTCTTTTTCATTTTCCTGTTTTTTTAATCAAAGATAGAGGGATGGCATTCGCATGCATTGTACAAATCGGAATTCAGCTGGTGAAATTCTTTTTACTGAGTTCATTTATGCTGTTTTTAAGTTCGGTGGGGGTGGCCCCGGTGAACCTTTTAAATGCCCTGATGAAATGCGATTGATCGTGATAGTAATGGTAAATATATTCTTTTAAGCTATCCAATTGAATACCGTTTGAATACGCCTGGTAAAATTGTTTGAACCGGACTATTTCGGAAAGGTTTTTTGGCCCCGTGCCCAGGTGTTCCGAAAATTTTGTGTGAAGCCAGCGCGAACTGTAGCCGGTTTCCTTTTCGAGTTTTGCTACGGTAACCATACCATTGGTGTTCGATATGCGGCCAATGCAATAGTCGTAAATTGGGTCAGCTGAGGTTCTTTCCAATTGCATGATCAGAAAATTCTGCAGGTGCCTTAATTTTAGCGCCGGCGTGTTTGCTTCAGCCAGTTGCAATTGAAGGCTTTTGGCGTGGTTACCGATCAGATCTTCCATTGTCACAATTTGATTTTTCACATCGGCGTATGATAAATGAAAAAAACGATAGGCGCCAAGCGGGTTAAATTCAATGATGATCGTGCCGGTCTGAGCGTCTTCCTGCGAATCAAGAATGACAGGTGCATCAATTAAACCCGTTAAACTTAGTTTATTTTCGCCTTGAATGAAATCCTTGTCGCCAACGCGGGCCACGATCCCGTTACGGTAGGTAAGCGTTAATTTGAAATTTGCATTTGGAACAATCAGTTTTCTATCCCCGGCAGGGAGCCGGCCGCTGCTTTCGAATACCCACATTTTAGCAACGTATGGGCTTAGTAAAGGATGAGGTGTGACTGGATTGAACCGGAATGCTGTCATTCGCGTCTGCTGCAAATTAATAATGCAAATTAAAGATAAGGCTAAGAAAAAGATTTTTCCAATTTTTATTGGGCAAATGCCGGCAAATATTTACCCCATCTTTTTGAAATCCAAGGTTTTCGTAAATTTTATTGATTTTACAGGCGAAAATATTTTGCTTTCGTCACTTTACGCTGGTTTCAACTATGAAAGGCAACTACAATGGAGCGCAAATACCGCTTTTTAAAATATCCGGGGCATTAGTCAGTTAATGATCTTGTTCGATCATTGATTTTAAAAGGAAAAGGTTGCTTGCAGTTTTTTCCGGGTGGTAAAACGCTGCAGATTATCTGTCATAAAAAATTAAAAAAATCGCAATATATTAATGCGGTCAAATGGAATGAAAAAATATATTAATTATGCAAGTTTGATAAATGCGGGCAGGTTGGGTATTTACCAGCAGGATTCGCCAGGCAAATGCAGGCTTCAAGACACGTAGACTAACCGAAAGGATTGTAATTTACTTTATAGAAATATCATTACGAAAAAAACTATATTAATACCCATGAAAAATAACGTCGCTACCGGATTTAAGATGATACAAACCATGCGCTGGTACGGGCCGGGCGATCCGGTTTCACTTAATGATTTAAGGCAGGCAGGTTGTACAGGTGTGGTTACAGCATTGCACCAGGTCCCGAATGGCGAAGTGTGGGAGGTAAGTGAAATTAATCAGCGCAGGGAGATAATTGAAAAATCAGGAATGAGCTGGAATGTGGTGGAAAGCGTACCTGTACATGAAGCCATAAAAACGCGGTCGGGCAATTTTGAACTCTTTATTGAAAATTATAAACAGACTATACGAAACCTCGCAGCCTGTGGTATAGATGTAATTACCTATAATTTTATGCCAGTGCTCGACTGGACACGAACTAACCTGGCATATGAGGTTGAAGATGGCTCGCTGGCGTTGTTTTTTGAGCGTGCGGCATTTATTGCTTTTGACGTTTTTATTTTAAAAAGAACTAATGCGGAACAGGATTATACCACTACGGAGATAGAACGGGCCCGCACACTGTTTGAAAAAATGAGCAGCAGCGAAAAACATTCGTTGCAGCAAAATATTATTGCCGGCTTACCCGGCAGCGAAGAAAGTTTTACATTGGAAAAATTCCGGTCGGCGCTTGATGCTTACGCTAATATTGATGAGGCTGCGCTTCGCAGAAACCTGATTTATTTCCTTCAACAGGTTATTCCGGTTGCCGGGGACGCAGGCGTAAAAATGGCGATACATCCGGATGATCCTCCTTTCAGTATTCTGGGTTTACCCCGTATTATATCAACGGCAGCTAATATACAGGCGCTGATTGATGCCGTTCCGTCATTGAATAACGGCATCTGTTTCTGTACAGGTTCTTTTGGCCTGAGGAAAGATAATAATTTGCCCGAAATGGTTAGACAGTTTGGTAACCGGATTCATTTTTTGCACCTGCGGAGCACCAGGCGAAATGAGTTTGGCGATTTTTATGAGGACAACCACCTGGAAGGGGATGTGGATATGTATGAAGTTGTAAAGGCAATTGTATCCCTGATGCAGGATAGAAAAGTGAATATACCGATGCGCCCTGACCATGGGCACCAAATGCTTGATGATTTAAAAAAGAAAACCAATCCGGGATATTCGGCTATCGGCAGGCTAAGGGGGCTGGCTGAATTGCGGGGTTTGGAAATGGGGGTTTTTAAGTCAATGGGATAACTTAACCGTAGCTGATAATAAGAAAAAAGCGGGACAACTGACGCAAATGTGCCGTTGTCCCGCTTTGTGCTCCCGACGAGATTCGAACTCATATCGATGGTACCGGAAACCATAATTCTATCCGTTGAACTACGGGAGCATTTTGCTGCAAATATAACTTATTTCCCTGTTTATGTAATATCAAGTTCAATTACTTGTAAAGATTATTTTAGCATAACCTATAGTGCTATGGTTTAGCTGATACAGAGCTATTGAAACACTGGCTACACTTGTTTTCTGAATTTGAAAAATGTTTTTTGCACTTTGGCGCGTCATGGAATGGTCGGGTATTGCGGGATATTTAATCAGTTTTTTTTGTTTCTTTACCGACCCTGATAATTAAATTTCAGCCCGTAGGATGATTTATTATCTAAAAATCAATTAAAAGACAATAGTTACCTTAAATGCGTTTATTATTGTTGTTGTATATATTCAATATGAGAAGCCTTAATATTATTTTCTTTTTGATGACGGTTTTCTATAGCCATTCGGGTTATGGTCAGATAGACAGTCTTCAGGGAAAGTATATCCCCGGGTTGAAAAATTATGCCATAAAAACCTATAACCATAACTCAGGCCTACCATCAAATAGCACTACCTGTGTTATTAAGGATAAAAATGGATTCCTTTGGGTAGGTACAGAGAACGGCCTCTGCCGGTTCGATGGTTATACGTTCAAAACATTTATAAATATTCCCGGGGATAGTACCAGCCTTACCAATAACTACATCAATGTTATAGTTGAAGATAAAAGAGGAAGAATTTGGGTTGGTACTTTAGACGGCCTTAACTTGCTGGACCCGTATACCGAAAAATTTAAGCGGTTTATCCATCAGGAACGAACCCCCAGGTCGTTAAGTAACAATAAAATCTGGTGTTTACTGGCCGATAGGGAAAACAATATATGGGTAGGTACAGACGACGGTTTTAATAAGTATACTGAGAAAACCCAGAACTTCGATGTTTATCAGCCGGATTCCCGCGATGCTAACGCCATAAAAGGTAAATCTGTTAATGCGATTATTGAAGACGCCAATAACAACCTTTGGTTGGGGAATTGGAGCGGCGGTTTAAACATGTTCAACAAACACACCAGGAAATTTTTGAATTTCCCCCAACCACAAAGGAATAATGATAGAAATCCAAACGATGTTTGGACGCTTAGTTTGGATGAGGATGGGAAAATATGGGTGGGCACTTATTGGGAAGGCTTGTTTAGATTTGATATGAAGACGAAGGCGTTCACCCCTTTTCAATCGCCTTATTATAATAATCATGCCGTTTTCAGGATCTTAAATTTGGGCAATCACCTGATGCTGCTGGACGGAAATGAGGGATATTTCTGGTTTAATTCGTTAAATAATTCATGGCAGCAAATTAATAATTTCACCAGCTTTCAGCAGGCAGGCTTATTTCAGGACAAAAGCGGCATCATCTGGTTGTGTTCAATGGAAGGGTTAACCAAACTGGATAAACAGCAATATAAGTTTTCGTTTTTCCCTTTTTCTGATACGAAACGGGCCGTAAAAAGTATAATTGTTAAAGACCATTCGCTTTGGATTGGCACTAACAACGGCCTTACCGTACTACAGTTGAATAATCACAAAACGACCACTTTTTTACATTCCGGCGATCCGCTAAGCATTGGGAATAACGACATTAACAAACTATACCTGGACACTAAAGGGAAGTTATGGGTGTTAACAGAATTTGGGTTTAATGAATACGACGATAAAACCGGCAAATTTACTCACCATTCGCATCATTCCACTTTGGGAAGCCTTTTTAACGAAGATGTATTTCGGGATATTTTGGAAGTGAATCTGGATGAGTACTACCTGGCAACAGATGCAGGGCTAAAAATTTATCATAGCAAAACCAATACAATTACCCATTATTATAATCAAAAGGACAAGCCCTATTCGCTAAGCAATAACCATCTCTACTGTTTGTTAAAAGATGCGGACAATAAAATCTGGATCGGAACGCAGGGCGGCGGTTTAGATCGTTTTGACCAGGTTACACACAGGTTTACCAACTACCAGGCCAACGGAAAAAAAGGCGCAACGATAAGCAGTAATACAATCCATGATATTTTTTTAGATTCCCATAAAAATGTTTGGGTATGTACACAGGATGGCTTAAATAAATATGTTAGAAGCAGCAACTCATTTTTAACCTATTCAACAAAAGATGGTTTTGCCAGCAACGTGTTTAAACGAATAACGGAAGATAATAATGGCAATTTGTGGGTGATAACGGAAACAGGAGTTTCCAGTTTAAACCCCGGGACCATGAAAATTGAGAATTTTGACGAAGACGATGGCGTGTTTGCCAGCTCCGCGATATTTAAACAGAATGACGATCAAATGTTTTTAGCAGGCAATAAGGGGATTGTTTCTTTTAACCCGCTAAATATTAATTACAATAAGCAGGCGCCCCCGGTTTATTTTTCCGACTTCCAGATCTTTAATAAATCGGTTGTACCCGGTGCTAACAGTGTACTAAAAGAGCCTATTCAAAATGCAAAAGAGATTGTGCTGAATTACGATCAAAGCGTTTTTTCAATTGAATTTGTGGCGCTGAATTATACCCACACCGAAAAGAATAACTATGCCTACAAACTTGACGGGTTTGACAAAAGATGGAACTACGTTGGGCCGCAGCGCAAGGCAACCTACACAAATTTAAATCCGGGTACTTATACGTTTCGGGTAAAAGCTTCAAATAATGATGGCGTATGGAATAATAGCGGAAGATCATTAACAATAGTTATTACTCCTCCCTGGTACCTTACCTGGTGGGCCTGCCTCATATACATTTCGTTATTTGTAGCGGCCGTATATGGTTATATTGTTTATAATAACAGGCAGGCAAAATTAAAGTATGAGATTAAGCTGGCCCATATTGAAAGTGAAAAAGAAAAAGAGCTCCATGAAAAGAAACTGTCTTTTTTTACCAATATCTCCCACGAGTTCAGGACGCCATTAACTTTGATTATTAATCCGTTAAAGGATATTTTATATGCTGGTGGCAGCGATATGGACCGGCAAAACCTCAATACTATCAATCGTAACGCCAAACGACTGTTAAGCCTGGTTGACCAGTTATTGTTATTCAGAAAGGCAGATGCGGAAGCTGATGACCTTAAATTGGCAAAAATTAATATCGTTGATTTAAGTAAAGAGGTTTTCTTATGCTTTTCGCACCAGGCCGGCGTAAAAAACCTGCAGTTTGAATACGTCTGCCAGGACGAGTATATCGAATTAATTGCCGACCACGAAAAAATAGAGATCGTTCTTTTTAATTTACTGTCTAATGCCATCAAATTCACTGAAAAAGGCGGGCGTATTAAATTGCATATTACGCAGACACCCGAATTCGTTCATATACAGGTTGAGGATACAGGTTGCGGAATAATGCAGACTGCAGGAGAAAAGCTTTTTAATAAATTTTACCAGGAGTACCAATATAATAGCCCCGCAGCGGGGGGGCTGGGGATAGGCTTATTTCTGGTTAAAAATTACGTGGAGCGCCATGGCGGAGAAATAAGTTACCAAAGTGAGATAGGGCAGGGCACAACTTTTTATGTGCAGCTATTAAAAGGCAGGAGTCATTTTAAGTCAACAACCGTTATTGAGGAGGCACCCGTCAGTTCAGTATTTTTTAAGGAGCTGATGGAAGAGGATGTTCCCGATCAGCAAGTGTTTTTGGAAATGAATTCAACAAGCTCCACAGCAATGTCTTCTGATTTTAAATCTATATTGATCATAGAAGATAATAAAGAGATCAGGGAGTATTTAAATCAAATATTTAAGGCTGATTATATTGTTTATGAAACTGATGACGGCGAGTCAGGCCTGAAAATGGTTTCGGCAGTTATGCCCGATATCGTTATTAGTGATGTGATGATGCCGGGCCTGAGCGGGATTGAGGTTTGCGCACGCATTAAAGATGATCCGGACCTTAATCATATCCCTGTTATATTGCTTACTGCCATCACTTCGCCCGAAATTAAACTCAAAGGGATAGAAGGAGGGGCGGATGACTACATCAGCAAACCGTTTGAAAAGGAAATGCTTATGGCGCGTGTGAAAGGTATACTTAAGAGCAGAAACAACCTTCAGCGCTATTTTTTTAATGAAATTACCTTAAAACCAAATAACCTGAAAATATCCCAGGAGTATAAAGACTTTTTGCAAAAATGTATAGACATCGTTGAGCAGCATCTTAATGACCCTGATTTTAGCATTAAAACCCTGGCGAATGAAATCGGGATGAGCCACTCTAATCTTTACCGGAAAATTAAATCCATTTCGGGCCAGTCGGCTAATGGCTTTATTCGTTTTATCCGTTTAAGAAAGGCCGCCGAGATCTTCTTAAAAACAGACAGCACGGTTTATGAAACGGCCTACAAGGTAGGTTTAAATGATCTGAAATATTTCAGGGAGCAGTTTAGTAAACTGTTTGGATTAAACCCTTCGGACTATATTAAAAAATACCGGAATGCGTTTCACAGGGATCAAAATATGAACAGGAATATTATCAAAGAAGATTAGTTAACCCTTAGCTGATCTGATAAAACCGTTAAATAGACATTTATTTGACTTTTTTGCTTAAATACCCCCGCCTTATTGCAGAGTTTACCCCTCACTTATCTGTTTAAATTGATCCATTTTAGCTTCACGAATTAACCAATTATCGTAAGCCATTATTTACGGCATCAAATTATTAAAGTGTATAGCATGATTTTTACGTCTGCTAATCATTCTTTTTTTGACCCCGGTATTATGAAGGCCGCGAGCTATAAAAAGCAAATTATAAACAACCAAATTATATGAAACCAAAATTACAAATCAAGTATTCCCCCCAAAGGAAAAAATTTCCCGGCAGATTACTGTTGCTTACATGTTTGGCGACAGCGTGCTGGGTTACCTGCGTGCAGCCTTCCTACGCCTCAGATGTAAATAAGGTAACGCAGAAGGTGATGGAGACCCGGGTTACAGGTAAGGTTACCGATGAGAAAAACGCAGCATTGACAGGGGTAACCGTTACTGTTAAAGGTACCACTACAGGCGTTGTTACCGATGTTAACGGCGACTTTTCCATTGTTGTTCCTGATGCAGGTACTGCCACATTGGTATTTACTTATATTGGGTACCTGAGCCACGAGGTGCCTTTAAATGGGCAAAAAAACATTAATGTAACCCTGCTGCCAGATACCAGAAATTTAAATGAGGTAGTTGTAGTAGGTTATGGTACGCAAAAGAAAGCAACATTAACCGGTTCCATCTCTGTTATCAAAGGGGGCGATATCATTAAAAGCCCGCAGCCTAACGTATCCGATTCATTCGCAGGCCGTATATCGGGCGTTATAGCCAATAACACCTCAGGTGAACCTGGCTATGATGGTTCAAATATTTTAATACGTGGTATAGCAACTACGGGTAGTAACAACGTGCTTGTGGTTGTGGATGGTATCCCCGGGCAAATCGGTGGTCTGGAACGTTTGGATCCTAACGATATTGAAAGTGTTTCCGTGCTAAAGGACGCATCTGCAGCCGTATATGGTAACCGTGCGGCTAACGGAGTTATCCTGATCACTACCAAACACGGTAAAACAGGTAAAGCATCGGTTTCTTATAGCTTTAACGAGGGCTTTAGTTCGCCAACCCGGTTGCCGAAAATGGCTGATGCCGCTACTTACGCACAAATTGTAAACGATATCAGTTATTATGATTCACCGTCCGGTGGTATGAACCAGGTTTACAGTGCTGACCAGATCCAAAAATTTAAAGATGGCTCAGATCCGCTGAATTATCCGAATACCAATTGGGAAAAAGTTACTTTAAAGAATTTTGCGATGCAGAACCAGCAAAATCTGACCGTTAGCGGAGGCAACGAAGATGTAAAATATTTTACCTCAGTTGGAACACTTTACCAGGATGGGATCTATAAAAACGGCGCCACAAAATATAACCAATACAATTTTCGCGCAAATGTCGACGCAACCATTACCAGCAGGTTGAAGGTAGGGTTGTCACTTGCCGGAAGAGAAGAAGATCGTCAATATCCTGAAACTGGGGCGGGAAGCATTTTCCGAACTATCTATCGCTCGTACCCAACCAGTGCAGCCTACTATCCAAACGGGCTGCCAACTTCCGGTATCGACCAGGTTAATCCCGCCCTTGCAGTCACCAATATCGGTGGTGTGTCAAAAAACCCGGCGCAGTATTTTAACGGCATTCTGAAAGCCAGTTATGACATTCCAGGCATACAAGGCTTATCTCTTGACGGTTTTTTTGCTGCGGATAAATCAGGCAATTTTACCAAAAGCTTTTATACTCCTTATACGGTGTATACTTACAACAGTGCAGCGCAAACCTATAACCCCAGCATCGAAGGTGGCGGCGCAAATGGTTTAGCTTCCCTTTATGAAGCGCAGCTAAACCAGTCATTAATCACTTCAAACATTAAACTGAATTTTGTAAGGCAATTTGGAGGGCATAATATCAATGCCTTTGTAGCCTACGAACAAAGCCAGCATACCTACGATTTTTTCTGGGCCCAGCGCAACGACTTTCCAACTCCCACCACTCCTGAACTTTCAGAAGGTGGCACAGCAGCCAGCGATGCTACTAACGGCGGCACCAGCAGCGACAATAACGGAAATTACAATTATAACCGTCGCAGCGTGATCAGCAGGCTGGCATATAATTATGAAGAGAAATACCTGCTTGAGGGGCAGTTTCGTGCAGACGGATCATCGCTTTTTGCGCCGGGCCACCAATGGGGATACTTCCCATCGGTATCCGCAGGTTACCGCATCTCCAAAGAAAAATGGTTTAGCGACAAAGTTAAATTTTTTGATGACCTGAAGATCAGGGCTTCTTATGGCGTGTTAGGGGATGATATTATCTCCGCTTATCAATATTTTGATAATTATTCATTTAACAATTATGTTGTATTAGATAACGGTTCTGGGGCCGCAGTACAATCAGGGATTGACCTAACCAAAATAGCCAACCCTAATATCACCTGGGAAACTGCTAAAAAGACCGATATTGGTATTAACGCGGTTTTCCTGAAGAACTTTACTTTAGAAGCTATTTATTTCAATCAAAAACGATCAAACATTCTTGAATACCGCAACGGGTCGCTTCCGGGTACATCAGGAATTGTTAACCCTTATGGCGGAACGCCCCTCGTTCCCGCAGAGAACATAGGTAAGGTAAACAGCAGCGGTTTTGAAGGTACGTTAGGCTATAACCATCCGGGCAATTTTACCTGGGGACTGGCAGGTAATTTTACTTTTGCCAAAAGCAAGATCATTTATATAGATGAGGCTGCCGGAACAATCCCTTACCAGGCACAAACTGGTCACCCTTTAAATACTTATTTATTGTATAAATCCATTGGTATTTTCAGGTCTCAATCTCAACTGGATAATACACCGCATGTGCCCGGGGCACAGGTCGGCGACCTTATTTATGCGGATGTAAACAATGATGGCCTGATTACCGCCGCTGATCAAACCAGGAGCAAGTATGGCAATATTCCGCAGATTGTGTATGGATTTAACTTTAATGCAGGCTATAAAAACTTTGACCTGTCGGTGTTATTTGCCGGACAGGCGGAAGTGAGCCAGTATGTACTGCCAGAATCAGGAACTATTGGTAACTATTTCAGTAGCTGGGCCAATAATGCCTGGAGCCCAACCAACCCTAACGGATCATATCCAAAAGTATCTGACCGTGCCTCAAGTGCCGTAAGCGGTGGTTTGTACAACAGCACTTTCTGGTTGAACGACGCCTCATTCCTGAGGTTAAAAAATGTGCAATTGGGTTATAACCTTGCGGCGCCGGCACTGCGCAGTTTACACATCAGCGGCCTCAGGGTATTTGTCAGCGCCTTCAATTTGTTCACCATCACCAGGGTTAAAGACTATGATCCTGAGGGAACAAGCGGCAGCGGACAGTTTTATCCTGAACAGCGAATCATTAACATAGGTGCAAACGTCAAATTTTAATTAGAGAAAACATGAAAACGACAAAATATATATTTGGCTGTTTCCTGCTGTTAAGCATGGCGCTATCGGCCTGTAAAAAAGATTTCCTTACCCTAAACCCTACCGACAAACTATCCGGAACTTCCATCCTTACGGATACCTCATTATTTGAAGATTATGTGATCAACCGATACCTGGGGGTTACATTACAATCTAAAGAAGGAGACGGTTCGCCTCCGGGTTTTGGCCGGGGCTTTGAATATGCCCTGTGGAGCTCAGTTACTGATGAATCAATTTACACTAATAACGATGGTTCATGGGTGCTTCAGCAGGGCCAGCTGGCAGCTGACAATACCGGTATTGCGGGTACCATCTGGGCGCGCAGCTATCGTAGCATCCGCGAATGTAATTATGCTTTAAGTATTATTAACGGGCTGCCATTGAGTGCAGGTCACAAAAACAGGCTTATTGGCGAACTTGAATTTATCCGTGCCTTTCGCTATCATGACCTGATCCGTAATTACGGGGGAGTGGTATTGATGGGAGATAAGGTGACTGAACTGAATAGCAATTTACAGGATCCAAGCCTTTTCAACCGTGCTACCCTTGCAGCATCAATTGCTTATGCTACGGCTCAATTGGATGATGCAGCTTCCAAGCTTCCCTTGGATAACAGTTCCACCTGGGCTTTAGGCCGGGCTACCAAGGGTGCGGCATTAGCAGTTAAATCAAGACTATTACTTTACGCAGCAAGCCCGTTATATAATGTGGGTAGCTGGGCCGATGCAGCAGCAGCAGCCAAAGCGGTTATGGATTTAGGCAAATACAGCCTTGATCAGGGAGGATACAGTAAATTATTTTTAAGCCCTAATAGCAATGAAATAATTTTTGAAAGGTTATACTACCCTAATACAGCGCCCCACACCCGTTTGGAAATAGCCAACGGCCCCAACGGTTACGACGGATGGGGTGGCAACACACCACTGCAGAATTTGGTAGACGATTATGAAATGGATAATGGTAAGCCGATTACTGATGCAACCTCCGGCTATGATGCGCAAAACCCTTATGTTAACCGCGATCCGCGTTTTTATGCCACTATACTTTACAACAAAGCGCCTTACAGAAATAGTACTGTCGACGTTTATTTACCCGGTGGTAAGGATAGCAACCAGGGGCCATCAAACTGGAATACCAGCTTAACCGGTTACTATTTAAGGAAATTTATGAATGACGCATATCCGATTGATAACCCATGGAGCGTTGCCGGTGCACAGCCATGGATCTATTTCAGGTATGCAGAGATCCTGTTAAACTATGCCGAAGCGCAAAATGAGGCAGCAGGCCCAGACGCCAGTGTTTACCAGGCCATTAACAGCGTTAGGCAGCGTACATCTGTAAATATGCCACCTTTGGTGGGATTGTCTCAAAGCGATATGCGAAATGCGATCAGGTATGAAAGACGCGTTGAGCTTGCTTTTGAAGAACATCGTTTTTATGATGTGCGCAGGTGGAAGATCGCTTCACAAACTGAAAATGTTCCGGCTTATGGTACTTCTGTCACTGTAAATAGCGGTAGCGAAACCGGTTATCTCTATGCGCAAAAGGTAGCGCTCGCCAGCCGTTCGTTTAACGACAGGGAGTATTGGTTACCTATACCATTGTCCGAGATCCAGGCATCAAACGGGCAGCTTAAGCAAAACCCGGGATACTGAGCGGCATAAACAATTGTCAACAGGTCATAAGAAAGCTCACCAGGCTTTCTTATGACCATGTTTTGTCCGGTTTTAAATCAATCTTTAAAAAATCATGAGACGCGTCATTTTTTTTATTTTCTGCACCGGGCTTTTAATTACGGGATGTAAAAAAGAGGCTAGTCAAAAAAATATGGTAACTGTACCCCCGGATACAACAGTAGTAATACCAGGGACATTTCCTGCCGTTCCTGCTGATTCGCTCCGGGGAGTAAATTGGGCGTGTGATGGTGATAACTTTAGCGATGGGATTTTGGTATTAAGCGGATTGTCCTCATCAGACAGCTACGCCACTGTTACTTCCAAATCAAATAGTATACTTTCGGGGATACAAACCAATACAGGGGCCAATACTATTCGTATCCCGGTTAACTATCCCACAGTAACAACAAGCTGGTGGGCTTCCTATACAGGCGTTATTGACGCGGCCATAGCAAAGAACATGAATGTAATATTGGGTTACTGGGAGGGGGCGTCATCAAAAGATGGCCAAATTGATAATACTGCGCAGTTTTGGTCCATGTGGCAAATCATTGTTAATAAGTATAGCAGTAACCCTCATGTTTTTTTTGAGATATTTAATGAGCCACACGGCTATACACTTACCGATTGGACAGCCATTTGTGCAAATTGGCTGAGCAAATACCCGGCAGCCTCCCAAACACATGTTTTGGTTGATGGCACATCTTATGCCCAGGACCTTACAGGAGTAGGAGCCGACAGCCGACTTACCAAATGTTTATTGTCTATCCATGATTATGCCTTCTTTAGTAACGGCAGCCTTACTACTGCCGCACAATGGGAAGCCAGGTTAAAAGCCAATGTAGGCAACTACGCCAACAGGGCTATACTCACAGAGTTTGGCGACGTTATGAATAGCGGGATCAACTATACCGTCGCAATTGGAGGCAGTGCCGATATAGCCTCGATACAAGGATTAACCAATGAAGTAAGGGCGTTAAATATGGGTGCGGTTTACTGGCCGGGGATACGCAACGGCGATACTTATGCTTTACAACAGTTAGGCGGTAACGCCGCCAGTCCAACAGTTACCACCACCAATGCTTCCGGGTTAAGCCGGTTGCAGTATGCCTGGGGAGTGGGTACAGGTGGTACCGATGTATTTTATGCAGGTGCGTACTACCGTTTCCTTAATGTGAACAGCGGCAATGCGTTGGATGTTAACGGCGCCTCTACAGCGAGCGGCGCAGCAATTATACAGTGGCCACAAAACGGAGGGAATAACCAGCAATGGATAATCACTGATAATGGCGGCGGTTATTATAAAATTACCAACCGCAACAGTGGCGATGTACTGGATGTAAATAGTGCCTCAACGGCTAGTGGAGCCAGTATAATTCAATGGCCATGGAGCGGCGCCAGCAATCAGCAATGGCAACTTACTTCCGTGTCAACAGGTGTTTATAAAGTGATTAACCGTAACAGCGGGATGGCGCTTGATGTGAATGGCGCATCTACTGCCAGTGGTGCAGGTTTAATTCAATCGACGTGGAGTGGTGCCAACAATCAGCAATGGACCATAGTGCAACAATAAAAATATTTATAGCCCCGGCCTTATAAATTGTAATGCCCGGGGTATTTTAGGCATAATGAGACTGAACACAAATATTAAAAAGTTATTTCATCGATGGTGCTGTTCGTTTTATACAGCGGGTTTGCCAGAGGCCAGGATTCGGTGGTTTCTGTGAATATTGATCTGGCAAAAACGTATCAGCATATCGATAACTTCGGCGCCTCGGATGCATGGTCTTGCCAGTTTATCGGCAAATGGCCGGACGGAAAAAAGAATAAAATTGCTGATCTGCTTTTTAGTGATGATACCCTCGCTAACGGCTCTCCCAGGGGCATCGCTTTGTCGTTATGGCGATTTAATATCGGCGCAGGCAGTGCCGCGCAGGGTGCTCAAAGCGGTATAAAAGATGAATGGCGCCGCGCCGAATCGTTTTTAAACGCTGATGGCAGTTATGACTGGAGGAAACAAGCCGGGCAGGTGTGGTTTTTGAAAGCAGCCAAAGCCAGGGGCCTGAAACAATTTCTTGGATTTGCCAATAGCCCGCCCATAGAATTTACCTTAAATGGTAAGGCTTATACCAGCGGCAGTAAAACAAATATCGAGCCTGGTCAATATGCCGCTTTTGCAAATTATATTTCCAAAGTTGTAAAAGGTGTTGAACGTGTTAGTAAGGTGAAACTTAATTATATAAGCCCGCTTAACGAACCGCAATGGAGTTGGAGCGACGCGACCCAGGAAGGCTGTCCTTATAATAATACCGAAATAGCTGGTCTGGCGCGATCCATTGATTCTGCATTCGTTAAAGATCATATCCAATCACACATTTTATTAGCCGAGGCCGGGAGCATTCAATATTTATTTAAAGCCGGCGATAGGCCGGGCAAAGGCAACCAGGTAAATGATTTTTTTAAACCAGGTTCACCCAATTATATAGGCAATCTTCAAAGTGTGAGCAAAATCGTTGCCGGGCACAGTTATTTTACCACCTCGCCTGCGACAACGGCCATACAAATGCGCCACGTACTGGCTGATTCGGTTGCTGCTATCCCGGGTTTAAACTTCTGGCAATCCGAATACTGTATTTTGGGCGATAATGCCGGCGAGATCAATGGCAGTAAACGGGACTTGGGTATTGACGCCGCTTTGTATTTGGCCAAGGTTATTCATACAGATCTGACAACTGCGAATGCCGCCGCCTGGCAATGGTGGACCGCCATCTCAGCCTATGATTATAAGGACGGCCTGATCTACGTAGATAAAAATAAAACGGATGGTAATTATTACCCAAGCAAAATGCTTTGGGCATTGGGTAATTATAGCAGGTTTGTAAGACCCGGCGCTATAAGAGTTTATGCTGCTGTAACCAACCAAAAAGCAATAAACAAGCCATTGCTTGTTTCAGCCTTTAAAAATGGCAAAAATTTCACCGCCGTCATCATTAACAACAATACGGATAAGGTATGGGTTAGTTTAAATACAAGTGATGCTAAACTCGTATTAACAAAATCTTATACGACTTCGTCGACTGAAGAGCTGAAGGCCGAAAAAATTACAGGCGCTAAAAACGGCATTTTAGTTGCGCCAGGTTCGGTAACTACAATAACCGGTATTTTAAAATAAGCTTACCC
This sequence comes from Mucilaginibacter gotjawali, assembly GCF_002355435.1. Lineage (NCBI taxonomy): Bacteria > Pseudomonadati > Bacteroidota > Sphingobacteriia > Sphingobacteriales > Sphingobacteriaceae > Mucilaginibacter > Mucilaginibacter gotjawali. The sequence continues at coordinate 3,838,066 of NZ_AP017313.1, read as the reverse complement.
CATCATATTATACGAATTAACTCATGAATTTTAAAAAACTAGTTGCACTATCAATAATTCTACTGTTTCATTTTGGTGTTAAAGCCCAAAAAACAAGCCATACGTTTGCACTCAGTGATTCATCCTTTATGCTGGATGGCAAGCCTTTACAGATCATCTCAGGCGAGATGCACTATCCGCGTGTACCGCGTGAAGCCTGGCGTGCACGCATGAAAATGGCAAAAGCCATGGGGCTAAATACCATTGGCACCTACGTTTTCTGGAACCTGCATGAGCCGCAAAAAGGCAAATTTGATTTCACCGGTAATAATGATGTGGCGGAATTTGTTAGAATAGCTCGCGAGGAAGGCTTATGGGTGATATTAAGGCCGAGTCCGTACGTGTGCGCCGAGTGGGAATTTGGCGGCTATCCATACTGGCTGCAAAACGAAAAAGGATTGGTTGTGCGCAGCAAAGAGGCTCAATATCTGAAGGAATATGAAACTTACATAAAAGAAGTAGGCAGGCAATTGGCGCCCATGCAAATAAACCACGGTGGTAATATCCTGATGGTACAAATTGAAAATGAGTATGGCTCCTATGGCAGCGACAGGGAATACCTGGCTATTAACCAACGCTTGTTTAAGGAAGCTGGTTTTGATGGCCTGCTTTATACCTGCGACCCGGCAAAAGATTTTACGAAAGGGAATTTGCCAGGTTTACTGCCCGCCATAAATGGTATTGATGACCCGCAACAAGTAAAAAAGATGGTCAGAGATAACCATGAGGGCAAAGGGCCCTTCTTCATTGCGGAATGGTACCCGGCCTGGTTCGATTGGTGGGGAACCCAGCACCATACCGTACCTCCCGAAAATTACGCCGCCAGGCTTGATGGCGTATTGGCCGCAGGTCTTTCTATCAATATGTATATGTTCCACGGCGGTACCACACGCGGGTTTATGAACGGCGCCAACTATAACGATATAGATCCCTTTGAGCCGCAGATCAGCAGTTATGATTATGACGCGCCGCTGGATGAAGCCGGTAATGCTACGCCTAAATTTATGTTATTCAGGAAAGCTATTGCCAAACATTTGCCCGCAGGGCAAACACTGCCCAAGGTGCCTGCTGCCAAACCATCCATCGCCATACCGCTAATTAAGCTAAATCAGGCTGCCGGATTGTTAAGCATATTGCCCAAACCAGTATTGAATAAAACGCCCTTAACTTTTGAGGATTTGAACCAGGATTATGGCTTTGTTTTATATCGAAGTACTATAACCGGTGGAAAAACAGGTACGCTCAAGCTCAATGAATTGCGCGATTATGCCGTCATAATGGTAAATGGCAAACGGGCGGGTGTTTTAGACCGCCGCCACAAACAGGATAGCCTTTCGCTAAACTTACCGGCAGGCAAAGTAAGGCTGGATATTTTAGTGGAAAACCTGGGCCGTATCAATTTTGGGCCATACCTGCTAAAAAACAAAAAAGGAATAACCAAAAGTGTACAGTTTGACGGCAAAGAGGTTTACAACTGGGCGATGTATAGTTTGCCATTTAGCCGTGTAAATAACATTTCATACGCTGCTAAAGCAGTGGGTGAACAGCCAATTGTTAAAAAGGGAACTTTTAATTTATTCAAAGCAGCCGATACTTACCTCGACATGAGTCAATGGGGTAAGGGCGTAGTTTGGGTTAATGGGCACAACCTGGGCAGATATTGGGCCGTTGGGCCGCAGCAAACACTTTACCTGCCGGGCGAATGGCTAAAAAAAGGGAAAAATGATATCGTGGTATTTGAGCTGTTGAATAGTAAAAAAAGCGTTATAAGCAGCCGTAAGACACCGGTGCTGGATAAGTTGCAATGAGCAGATCTGTTCTAAATCGAAATTTATAAAATGATGGTACACAAATACCCCGGGGCTTTTTGCCAATTGAGGAGCGCAAGTAAAGAGAAGTTTCAATTCTTTTTCCGTTGCGGCCTTTGGTTGCTTATAGCCTGTTCGGGGTTTTATGGCTGCAAATCACCTGTGTCAAACAATATTACGTCAGACACAACAAATACTTTATTTAAATTATTGCCTGCGGAACAAACCCATGTTGATTTCAGCAATACCTTAACTGAAGGTTTGAATACCAACGTGCTGATGTATGAATACTTTTATAACGGCGGGGGCGTAGCAGTTGCCGATTTAAACGGCGATGGCCTGCAGGACATTTACTTTACCGGCAACATGACCAATAATAAATTGTACCTGAACCAGGGGCACATGCAGTTTAAGGATATTACCGATATTGCCGGCGTAGCCGGTCGCCCGGGGCCATGGAAAACGGGGGTGACTTTTGTTGACATCAACGGCGATGGTAAACTGGACATTTATGTATGTTATTCGGGTAAAATAAGGCCGGAAAAGCGGATTAACCAGCTATTTATTAACCAGGGTAATGATAGCGATGGCATTCCTCATTTTAAAGAAATGGCGGCAGATTATGGCCTCGATTTCCCGTCATACAGTACGCAAGCCTACTTTTTTGATTACGACCGCGATGGAGACCTGGACCTGTTATTGGTGAACCATAACCCGCAGCGCATAAGTGTTTTGGATGACATATCTGTTAAAAATTTAATGGCTAATCATGATGATGAAGCCGGCATACGATTGTTGAGAAATGATAACGGCCATTTTCATGATGTTACTAAAGAGGCTGGAATCGTCAATACCTCCTTATCTTATGGTTTGGCTGCAGGGGTAGCGGATATTAACGGCGACGGCTGGCCGGATATTTATATTTCAAACGATTACAGCGTGCCCGACAGGTTGTATATAAACAGGGGCAATGGCACGTTCACAGATGAACTGCAAAAACAGGTGGGGCATACCTCTTTTTACTCAATGGGAAATGATATTACCGATATTAATAACGACTTGTCTCCGGATATTTTTACCCTTGATATGCTCCCCGAAGGTAATAAAAGGCAAAAGCTATTATTTGGTGCCGATAACTACGAGTCGTTTGCGTTGAACGTAAAAGTGGGATTTTATTATCAGTACATGCGTAATATGCTGCACATCAATAATAAAAATAACACCTTCAGCGAGATTGGCCAGCTGGCCGGGATCTCAAATACCGACTGGAGCTGGGCGCCTTTGTTTGCTGATTATGATAATGATGGCTGGAAAGATGTTTTTATTAGCAATGGCTTTACCCGCGACTATACCAACATGGATTTTATAAAATACATGGGCGATAATTTACGCGACAGGAGGGTAATGCGCCAGGATTTGTTAAATATTGTCAGCCAGATTCCGTCATCCCAGGTAAAAAGCTATTTTTTCAGGAACAATGGTGATTTAACCTTTACCAATACGAGTGCCAATTGGGGCATTACCCAATCATCAAACAGCAACGGTGCCGCCTATGCCGACCTTGATAACGATGGCGCCCTGGACCTTGTCGTAAACAACATTAATCAGCCGGCCTTTATTTACAAGAACGAGGCCCGCAAACAAAATGATAACCGGTACCTGGCGATAAATCTTAAAGGGGCTGATAAAAACACGCAGGGCATAGGTGCAAAGGTGTTGATTTACGCAGGCGGTAAAAAGCAGTATTTAGAGCAGATGCCTACAAGGGGCTACCAATCCAGCGTATCACCTATCCTGCATTTCGGTTTGGGGAAGGATAGGCAGATCGACTCCCTCCGGGTAATCTGGCAGCGCGGTAAAACGCAATTACTGCAAAAGGTAAAGGCCGATCAGCAAATCGTATTAGATGAAAAGGATGCTGCTTTTGTCGCCAATACACAAACAAAGGAAGAAAAGCCATTATTTAAAGAAGTGAAGTCACCTATTGCTTATCATGAACCTGCGAACACGATCAATGATTTTAAGCGGCAACCGCTACTGGTAAACCCGCTTTCCTTTTCGGGTCCGTGTATGGTAAAAGGAGATGTAAATGGCGATGGGGTGGAAGATATCTACCTGGGCGGCGAAAACGGTAAAGCGGGCAGTTTATATATCGGTCAGAAAGGAGGGGGCTTTGTGTTGAAAACAGAAGCTGCCTTTGAGTCAGATAAAGCAAGTACCGATGCCGCAGCGATATTTTTTGATGCCAACGGCGATGGCAAGCCTGATCTGTATGTTTGCTCAGGTGGATATGGCGATTTTACGCCTGACGACCCTTTGTTCCAGGACAGGCTGTACATTAACGATGGCAAAGGAAACTTTGTTAAATCGAAAAATGCTTTGCCCAAAATGTTAAGCAGTAAAAGCTGTGTTAAAGTGGCCGATATAAACGGGGATGGCTATACTGATTTGTTTGTTGGAGGAAGGGTGATACCCGGCCGCTATCCTGAAACTCCCGAAAGCTATATCCTGATCAACGATGGTAAAGGGCACTTTACCGATCAAACCACGCGATATAATCCTTCACTTAAAAATATTGGGATGGTAACAGACGCTGCCTGGGTGGATATGAATGGCGACAAAAAGCCCGACCTTGTTGTTGTTGGGGAATGGATGCCTATAACCGTTTTTGAAAATACAAATGGAAAGCTTGTGGATGCAACCACTAAATATTTTGACAAAAAGTATTCCGGCTGGTGGAATTGTTTGCAGGTAAGTGATATCAATCACGATGGGCATCCGGACATCATTGCCGGCAACCTGGGATTGAATTCGCAATGCAAAGCCTCTGATAACGAACCCGTAGAAATGTATTATAAGGATTTTGATGATAACGGCTCTGTGGACCCTATACTATGTTTTTACATACAGGATAAAAGCTACCCTTTTGTAACCCGCGACGAACTGTTAGACCAAATCAGCATGATGCGCGGCCGTTTTCCTGATTATAAAAGCTATGCCGATGCCACCCTCGACCAGGTATTCACCCCGGATGAGATGAAAGGGGCAAAGCACCTTTCGGCCAACTATCTTTCTACCGCTTGTTTTATAAGTAATGCAAAAGGTCAGCTGCATGAAGCGCCATTGCCTTTGCAGGCGCAGTATTCACCGGTTTATACAATCACTATGCTGGATTACGATCACGATGGGAAGGATGACTTACTGCTATGCGGCAATATTAAAAATACGCGCATCCGCTTTGGCAAATATGATGCAAATTACGGGGTGCTGCTAAAAGGCGATGGCAATGGGCATTATTCCTATATCTCCCAGCAACAAAGCGGTTTCAAACTACAGGGCGACGTTAGAAGCGTGTTGCAGGTAGATAATACGCTGCTTTTCAGTATTAATCAAAACGGCATAAAGGCTTACAAATATAAAACGAATTAACAATGAAGAAGGTGTTTTTCATCGCTGTAATATTTGTCCTGTCTGCAATTTTAAATGGCTGCCGTCGCAGTAATAAACAACCCGCACTCACCAACCAGGATGTGCATAAGGTCGTCGCCGCGATGACTAATGTGATGATCCACGATGCCACCAACCCGCCATTAGCTGCCCGGTTTTTTGCTTATACCTGTTTGGCCGGGTATGAGGTCTTGTCAGAAAATGATAAAAATGTTAAAAGCCTTCGTGGCGCTTTAAATGAGTACCCTGTGATTGGCAAACCTAAAAGTTTATCAGGATATGATTATCGTTTAAGCGCCGTTTTTGCCATGTTAGAAACGGCTGCGAAACTGCAACCATCGGGAACACAGATTATACAATTCGAACAAAATTTAGCCGACTCATGCAAGCTGATTGGTTTTGATGCTGATGTAATTGATAGCTCAAAACATTATGGGCAGATCATCAGCAAAAAAATACTGGCCTATGCCAAAAAGGACAGATATAACCGGATCAGCAATTATCCGCGTTATAAGCTAAAGGGCACACCCGGAAGCTGGGAGCCAACGCCCCCGGCTTATATGGTGCCTGTTGAGCCGTATTTTAATACCATCCGTCCGTTGACACTTGATTCCGCGGCACAGTTTGTACCTGACCCGCCGATTCCTTTTTCTACCAATAAAAACTCTGCTTTTTACAAGTTTTTATTATTGAGCTATGCAAAAAGCGGGAAAGACTTAACGCAGGAGCAAAAGAACATCGCCAATTTTTGGGATTGTAACCCATTTGCGGTTCAGGACGACGGGCATATGCTGATAGGGTTAAAAAAGATTTCGCCGGGCGCACACTGGATGGGTATTGCTGCCATTGCCTGTAAACAAACAAATGCAGATTTCTCAAAAACTATCGAAGTAAATGCCATTTTGGCCATTGGCATGATGGATGGTTTCATCTGCTGCTGGGAAGATAAATACCGCACCAACCGCATCCGCCCGGAAACGGCCATCCGTAAATATATCGACCCCAACTGGAAGCCATTGCTGCAGACACCTCCATTCCCGGAGTATATCAGCGGGCATTCAGTGGTGTCAACCCTGTCTGCAGTTATTCTTACACATTATTTCGGCAGTAATTTTCATTACACCGATAATGTTGAAATAGCCTTTGGAGTCCCCCCAAGGAAGTTCAGCTCATTTGAGCAGGCTGCAAAAGAGGCGGCTATATCGCGCTTTTGGGGAGGGATTCATTTTATGGACGCTATTGACAACGGCATTTCCCAGGGTACTAAAGTCGGCGATTGGGTTTTAGCCAAAACGACAAAAGCATCAAAGTAATAACATACAAATGAGTGTAGTACAAAGAGTATGAACGAGAGGTTATTGCCTACTCGACCGTTAATAAATCCTCACTTATTTAAAAAAGTAGTGGAAGGAAAAGAGACGGCACTATTCAAACTGAAAAACACAAACGGAATGGAAGTGCTGATTACCAATTACGGTGGTTGTGTGGTTGGCTTATTTTTACCTGATAAAAATGGCGTTTTAACAGATGTTGTGATCGGTTTAGGGAGCATAGATAGTTACCGGCATTCTACTCAACCTCGTTTTGGAGCAATCATAGGCGGTTATGGTAACCGCATGGCAAATGGAGCCTTTAATATTAAAGACGAAGAATATACCCTATGTAAAAATAACGGGCCCAATGCGCTGCACGGCGGTAAAAAAGGCTTCCGCGATGTGGTGTGGGATGTTATTTATGTTGATAATTCCAGGATAGAGCTTTACTATTTTTCCGAACATATGGAGGAAGGATTTCCGGGTAATTTGAAAGTGAAACTCGTCTACTCCTTAACCGAAGACAATAGTTTAAAAATAAATTACGCGGCGACGACGGATAAACCAATTGTAGTAAATCTTACTCATTCCACATTTTTCAACCTGAACGGCGAAGGCAGTGGTACTATATTTAATCACCAGGTACAAATCAAGGCGGATAATTACCTGCCTGTTGACAGCACATTGACACCAACGGGTAATATAGAAGATGTTACCGGCACGCCTTTCGATTTCCGGAAGGCGGCGACAATAGGGTCGCGTATCAACGACCATAGCGGACAACTAAAGAACGGTAAAGGATTCGATCATAATTTTGTGCTTAACAAACACGCAATGCATACGCCCGTAGCGCGGGTAAAGGGCGATAAAAGCGGCATAGTAATGGAAGTATTTACCGATCAGCCGGGGCTGCAGTTTTACAGCGGCAACTTTATGAGGGGGAAGAATATATTGAAAGGAGGGGGAAAAGACGGGTATCGTACTGCCTTTTCCATGGAAACCCAGCACTTCCCCGATCCACCTAACAAGCCATTATTAACTTCAACTTTATTATCCCGGGGTAAAGAATACAAAGCTCAAACCATATATCGATTTATAGCTGATTCAGTTTGACGGAGTAAGCCGTAATAACGCCGCCCCGTGCTTATTAATAGTTTTAGCATAGGTGTTTTTGAAGACGCCCTCATTTTGTTTTTCCCAAAGATTCCGTACTTTAACGTTTCCCTTAAGCCCAACCGAGGCAAAATCGATAGTCACATCTTGTGCGGCGTCACCGGTGTTAAATAAAGCAACATAAACATCGTGGCTATTGGGCACATGCGAATACCAAACCATACTATCCTCTTTTTTATACAATTGCTTTGGGTCAATACCTTGCTGGTTAACAGCAAGCACTTCGGCATTGGTAAACAATTTTCGCTCAATCAGCCGGTTCTCCGGCAAATTCCCCCCAATCATTAGCGGCGAGCGAAAAATACACCAGAAAGTCATGTGGGTATAAAGTTCGTCATCAGTAAACCTGCTGTAACGTTCGTTACCAACGGGCCCCCGTTTTGATAATTTGCCAATTTGCAGCATATCACAATCAGGCCAATGTCCCTTGCCTCCAATTCCTTCCCAGCGTTTGGCATAATCAAACATGTGCAGTATTTCCTTCCAGTTATCCCAAAAATCGTCGGCCATCCGCCACATATTGGCGTTTTTAGTTACATGTTCTGCTTCACTTACCGGAGTTTCCCCCGGCGAAATACTTAAAGTGATTGGCCTTCCGCATTGTTCAATCGCTTTGCGGTATCCTTCTATTTCTTTTTTGTGATAGGGCCTCGCAATATCATCAACCTTAATAAAATCAACACCCCAGGATGCATAAAGCTTCAGCAAAGAATTCAGGTAGGCCTGCGCCCCTGGGTTGTCCATATTTAAACCATACATATGGTTTAGCCAGTCGCATTTTGAGCCGGTGTCGGCTATCATATCCGCCGTAATCCCGTTGGTGCCTAAAACAGGCGATTTTGCCCAAACAGCCTGGCGCGGAATGCCCCGCATTACATGTATCCCGAATTTTAATCCATGTTGGTGAACGTAACCAGCTAACGGTTTAAACCCATGCCCCCCAAATGCCGATGGGAATTTATCAGTTTGAGGCAAAAGGCGTCCCCATTTATCCATGGTTAACCATGGAACAAACGAGCCATCCTGTAAGTTTTTTTGATAGGGGTTACCAATATTACTGCCCGGAGGGTTATCATAGGCCCATAAAAAATCTACCACTACATATTGCCAGCCATACGGCTTTAAATATTTGGCCATATAACTGGCATTTGCTTTAACTTCATTTTCATGCACTGCAGAGCCGAAGCAGTTATAGCTGTTCCATCCCATTGGAGGAGTTGCCGCCGGGGTTGCGGTTTGTGCGTAAATATTTAAAACTGCCATGCAGAAAAATGGCAAAAGATATCTGAATTTCATTTTTACAGCGTTATGTTTAGTTATGGTTATCAATTTGACGCCTGGTTCTAATTTCTTTAATGGTTCTCAATGTCGATTTAAATGTTTATGCTTCGGGACATATTTGTTCAAAGAAAAAGCCTCCCGGCAACAGATTCCGGAACCGTGCCCTTAAAAACTTCGTCGCCTGTTTTGCCCTGGTAAAAGATTTGGCTGCTGCCAGTATCCTTATTGGTTTTATAATAATTGTTAAAATAACACTTATTGTTTATAAAAAACAAGTGATGCGGAAAATATTTTAAATGTTTTAATTTGGTATGCTGCTTTTCTTCTTTTAAAAAGATATTTTAGTATCGAAAGAATAAATGTTGTTGTTTTTTTGCCGGGAGAGCAAAATAAAAGTGAATAGTCGCAAACAAGAATTCTTACGTAAATTTAAGTCCTGCAATTATAAACTTCAGCTAATATGATTAATAGCTCCATGGCAACCGGTATTAAATTCAATACACCTTACATTTTGGGCATTTCCTTTGTTTCGGCACTTGGCGGATACCTTTTTGGTTTTGATTTTGCCGTGATTGCCGGCGCACTTCCCTTTTTGCGGACAGCTTTTCATTTGTCACCGGCGTGGGAGGGGTTTTTAACCGGGACATTGGCGTTAGGCTGTATCGCAGGATGTTTATTGGCTGGTAATATAGCCGATCGTTATGGACGAAAGCCTGGATTGATCATTTCGGCGGCAATTTTTGCGATTTCCTCTTTAGGGATGGCGTTTTCTCCGCATTTGCCGGAGTTTTTAATCATGCGCTTTTCGGCGGGGATAGGGGTCGGAATGGCTTCGATGCTAAGTCCACTTTATATTGCGGAAGTTTCGCCGGCCAATGTGCGTGGACGGAATGTAGCCATCAATCAATTAACTATTGTGCTCGGGATCTTAATCACTAACCTGGTGAATTATATGCTGGCTGGCAACGGTACCGCTACCTGGCGTTGGATGTTTGGCCTTGGGTTTATACCATCGTCCCTTTTTTTATTTGGTGTTTTGTTCCTGCCTGAAAGTCCGCGTTGGTTGTTAAAAGCGGGGCATACCCAAAAGGCCACGGCCATCCTTACAAAGATCGGGTCACCTGAATTTGTAAACCAATCACTGCTTGAGATCGGAAAAATGGTAAAACAGGGCGAAACAGGTTCGTATAGCGCTGTTTTCGCCAAAGCTGTGCGGCCTGCCGTCGTGGTGGGCATTACATTGGCCGTTTTTCAACAGTTCTGTGGTATCAATGTGGTTTTTAATTACACCTCTACAATTTTCAAATCCGTCGGGGCTAACCTTGATAAGCAATTGCTGGAGACTGTTGCCATCGGCATAGTCAATACGCTTTTTACTTTACTGGCGATGTGGCAGGTAGATAAATTAGGGCGGCGCCCGTTAATGCTGATAGGTTCGCTGGGTTTGTCGGTAGTATACGTGGTTTTAGCATTTTTGCTTATGCAACAATCAGGCATTATTGCCATCTCGGTTTTTGTATTGCTCGCAATTGGATTATACGCAACTTCACTGGCGCCGGTAACCTGGGTAATTATTTCTGAAATTTTTCCTAATAATATTCGGGGAACAGCGTCGTCTGTTGCTGTTGTCAGCCTTTGGATCGCCTATTTTATCCTTGTGTTTACTTTCCCCATACTAGCCGAATATTTAGGCACCTATGGGCCATTCTATTTATATGCAGCCATCTGCCTTGCTGGTTTTTTCTTCATAAAATTCAAAGTAAAAGAAACAAAAGGCCGGACACTGGAGGAATTAGAGCAGAATTTGATCCGGCATTGATCGCATGGAAAAGCAAATAAAACGGCAAACCATTTCGATTTGCCGCTTTATTTGTTTGAGGGATAAATTAATAAAGACAGTTTTTTTTGTCTGTAAAAATTGAAAATGTTGATTTATGGTATAATTATGGATGAAAAGTAGCGCATTACTTAACAACAAAATTGTTGAATGATTGAAGTACAATTAAGCTCCCCTTATTTTTTTGAATAAATGTTATTCAGCTTAGCCGGCTTTTCGCCAAAATGGAGACGCTGCACCGGGGTTGTTTTTTATCTTAACTGTGTAGGTAGTCCAAATTGGTTTTTAGTCTTAATTCTGCCGTTTTTAAGCTAAATTTTTAATAATCAATAATAAATATGAAAAAAAACTATTGAGTTAGCAATGTTTTTTGCCAACTTGCACCCCCGTTTGTTTCTATTACTATTAAATTAAAATATATAAAGATGAGTACCACTCCGACGACCCTGTTTGATAAAGTATGGGATGCGCACGTAGTCAAAAAAATTGAAGATGGACCGGATGTTTTTTATATCGACAGGCATTTTATTCACGAAGTAACAAGCCCGGTAGCATTCCTGGGTTTAAAAAACAGGGGTGTACCCGTATTATTCCCCGAAAAAACTTTTGCAACTGCCGACCATAATACGCCAACTATTAACCAACATTTACCTGTACAGGATCCGCTTTCGGCCAACCAGTTAAAAGCGTTGGAAGATAATTCGGCCAAATACGGTATTTCACACTGGGGGCTTAACAACCCTAAAAACGGTATTGTACACGTTGTCGGTCCCGAAAACGGTATTACACAGCCTGGCATGACCATCGTATGTGGCGATTCGCACACCTCGACCCATGGTGCTTTTGGCGCTATAGCATTTGGCATCGGTACTTCCGAAGTTGAAATGGTGCTTTCTTCGCAATGCATCATGCAGCCGAAGCCAAAAAAGATGCGGATTTTGATTGATGGTAAATTGGGTAAAGGCGTTACGCCAAAAGATGTCGCTTTATTTATCATTTCGCAAATCACCGCCAGCGGCGCAACCGGCTATTTTGTTGAATATGCAGGCGAAGTTTTTGAACAAATGAGCATGGAAGGCAGAATGACCGTTTGTAACCTTTCCATCGAAATGGGTGCACGCGGTGGCATGATAGCTCCTGATGAAACCACTTTTGCCTACCTGAACGGTAAGGAAAAAGCGCCCAAAGGCGCCGCATGGGAAACCGCTTTGGCATACTGGAAAACATTAAAAACAGATGCTGATGCAACTTTTGATAAAGAATTGCATTACCATGCTGCTGATATAGAACCGCAGATTACCTACGGAACCAACCCTGGCTTGGGCACTGCTATAACCAAAAATATCCCAACCGCTGCTGATTTAAATGAAGGTGAATCTTCTTACAAAAAATCATTGGCTTATATGGGCTTTGCCGAGGGCGAGCAGATCATTGGAAAAAAGGTGGACTATGTATTCCTTGGCAGCTGTACCAATGGGCGCATTGAAGATTTCAGGGCATTCTCGTCTATTGTTAAAGGCAGAAAGAAAGCCGATAATATCACCGCGTGGCTGGTTCCCGGATCGCATATTGTTGAAAGCCAGATCAAAGAAGAAGGGATCCTGGATATTCTTACTGAAGCAGGCTTTCAATTACGTCAGCCCGGCTGCTCTGCTTGCCTGGCAATGAATGATGACAAAGTTCCAGCTGGTAAATACGCGGTAAGCACCAGCAACCGTAACTTTGAAGGCCGACAGGGCCCCGGAAGCCGGACATTGCTGGCAAGCCCTTACGTTGCTGCTGCTGCTGCCGTTACCGGTGTGGTTACTGACCCAAGAGAGTTTTTATAAAAATTGAAGATCATATTTTACAAAGCATAGTATTAAAAATGGCTTACGATAAGTTTACAGTATTAAGAAGTACTGCGGTGCCTTTGCCGATTGAGAATGTGGATACCGACCAGATCATTCCGGCCCGATTTCTGAAAGCTACAGAGCGCAAAGATTTTGGCGATAATTTATTCAGGGATTGGCGCTATAATCCAGATAATACACCTAAAAAGGATTTTATTTTGAATGATGGCACCTACTCAGGTAAAATACTGGTAGGGGGTAAAAATTTCGGCAGCGGCAGCAGCCGCGAACATGCGGCATGGGCCATTTACGATTATGGCTTCCGTTGCGTGGTATCAAGTTTTTTTGCGGATATTTTTAAAAACAATTCCCTCAATATCGGGATCCTTCCGGTACAGGTTAGCCCTGAATTTCTGGACAAGATCTTTACCGCTGTACTGGCCGACCCAAAAACAGAATTGGAAATAGACCTGCCTGCGCAAACTATTGCTATTGCGGGCACCGATGAAAAAGAGTCCTTTGCGATTAATGGCTACAAAAAGCACAATATGCTGAATGGTTTTGATGATATTGATTATCTGCAGGCGATGAAGGGCGAAATAGCAGCTTTTTCTGAAAAAAGTTTCTATTAGGATTTATAAATACAGATCTCATTTTTTTGACGCAAATGCAGCCTTTTATTGAAATAATGGATACCACCCTGCGCGATGGTGAACAAACCAGCGGTGTATCCTTTTCCTCTTCCGAAAAATTAACCATAGCGCAGCTTTTATTAACCGAAGTTAAAGTCGACCGCATCGAGGTGGCTTCAGCAAGGGTTTCTAAAGGGGAATTTAAAGCGGTAAAAGGCATTACCGATTGGGCCAGGGCCAACGGTTTTATTGATAAAATAGAGGTGCTTACCTTTACCGATGGCAAAACTTCCATCGACTGGATGATTGAAACGGGTGCAAAGGTGATGAACCTGCTTACCAAAGGTTCGTTAAACCACTTAACTTATCAGCTCAAAAAAACGCCTGAGCAGCATTTTAAGGATGTAGCCGAATCCATAGCCTATGCTGTTGATAAGGATATCGCAGTAAATGTTTACCTGGAAGACTGGAGCAATGGTATGCGCAGTTCGCAGGAATATGTATACGAATACCTTGATTTTTTATCAACCCAGCCGGTAAAAAGAATCTTGCTGCCTGATACTTTGGGTATTTTGATCCCGTCGGAAACACGGGATTATTTAAGGCCAATCATTCAGCGATATCCGGATATTCATTTTGATTTTCATGCACATAACGATTACGACCTCAGTATCGCCAACGTTTTGGAAGCGATATACGCCGGTGTAAAGGGCTTGCATTTAACCATTAATGGCATGGGCGAACGGGCGGGCAATGCCCCGCTGGCCAGCGCTATAGCCGTTATAAACGACTATGTAAAAGAGGTTAAAACCAATGTGGATGAAAAGGAGCTGTATAAGGTTAGCAAGCTGGTTGAAACGTTCTCGGGTTTCCGGGTGCCTGTAAATAAACCGGTGGTAGGGGAGAACGTGTTTACTCAAACCGCAGGTATCCATGCCGATGGTGACAAAAAGAATAACTTATATTTTAATAAACTGATGCCGGAGCGCTTTGGGCGCGAGCGCAAATATGCTTTAGGCAAAACCAGCGGCAAGGCCAATATTGAAAATAACCTGCAGCAGTTGGGGATCATTTTATCGCAGGAAGACCTGAAGAAGGTTACTGACAGGATCATCGACCTGGGTGATAAAAAGGAAGTAGTTACACAATCGGACCTGCCTTATATCATTTCCGACATACTGGACAGCAGCGCTATTGAAGAAAAGATCAATGTGCAGAATTACGTATTAACACATTCAAAAGATCTTCGGCCTTCTGTTACCCTTAAAATAAGTATCGAAGGAGAGTTGTTCGAAGAGCATGCACAGGGCGACGGGCAGTATGACGCTTTTATGAATGCTCTAAAAATGATCTACTGCAAAAAAGGCCGCGAACTGCCTGTTTTAACTGATTATGCCGTACGGATCCCGCCGGGTGGTAAATCAGATGCCTTATGCGAAACCATCATCACCTGGGACTATAAGGGCCATGAATTTAAAACAAGGGGTCTGGATAGCGACCAAACAGTTTCGGCTATCAAGGCCACCCAAAAAATGCTTAACCAGATATAGACAGGCTTTTATCAATCAGGCCTGTTTTATTGTTGTTATTATGGCTTAATCTGATTGAAATATGAAAGCAGAAGTTGTACTTACACATCAATGCCTGTTGGGTGAAGGCCCGGTTTGGGATTCAAATCGTGGCGTTATTTGCTGGGTTGATATTTTAAGCGGCGAAATTCACGAATACTCACCGGAGTCAAAAATACATAAAACTATTCCCGTAAATCAAATGATCGGTGCGGCCGTAATTTGCCGTGACGGTAATTTTTTGGCAGCATTGAAAAACGGGTTTGGGTTGGTGAACCGGGAAAACGGCGAAGTGAATATGCTGGCAGATCCTGAAAGTCATATACCCGGTAACAGGTTTAATGACGGTAAATGCGGCCCCGATGGCAGATTTTGGGCTGGGAACCATGTCGCATACCGACGAGCCGGAGAAAGGTAGTTTTTATGTTTTGGATACCAATCACTCGGTAACAAAAAAGATGAGCAATGTCTCCATTTCAAACGGGATGGCCTGGAGCGCTGATCACAAAATATTTTATTACATCGATACGCCAACCTTTACAGTAGTGGCTTATGATTTTGATAAAAAAACAGCAGAAATAAGCAATAAAAGGATTATTATCAATATTCCAAAGGAAGATGGCTCGCCGGATGGTATGACCATTGACAGCGGGGGGATGCTATGGATAGCGCACTGGGACGGCTGGCAAATAACCCGCTGGAACCCGGATACAGGAAAAAAGCTGCTGAGTATCCCGCTTCCCGCGGCCAGGATAACCTCCTGCGCATTTGGCGGCGATAATTTGGAAGATCTTTACATCACCTCGGCCAAAATAGGCTTAAATAATGATCAGTTGGCGAGCCAGCCGCTGGCAGGCTCCCTGTTCGTTATAAAAAACATCGGATACAAGGGACTCCCGGCATTTCAATTCGGAAGTCAATAAAAGGGAAAATATCGAATAATGAACTTTGAATTTCGAAGTAAAACCTCAATATTCATAGTTCACTGTTGTCCGGTAAAAATACGAATAATTAAAAAATCAACTGTTAGGATAAATAGGGGGCATTATTGGGATGAGACTTGAAAGTAAGCCCCCCTTATTTTAGGTTTTAAAAAGAGCCAGTTGATTATTTCGTGTTTCAATTTGATAACCGATGAGCGCTTTTTCAGGATTTACCAGGAATTTGATCAAATCTATATAAGTGCCCAGGTGTTGTCTGATGAGGCCGGCGACATTGGCGAACGACCATTTGTTGTTTTTTTGTTTATCGGCTTTATCCTTAACTATTTTGACCAAAAGGTCGGCAATCAGTGTGCACCAAAGCTGGATTTTAATGGCATTTTGATTGTCACCCAGGAAATTACTCAATTGGAAGTTTTGCTTGATTCGCCTGAAAAGTATTTCTATCTGCCATCTTCTTTTGTAAATGCCTGCAATGGTTAAAGCGCCAACTCTTTATTATTAGTGAGAAACTCAAACTCTTTGCCCGTTTTTTCATCATAATAAGTAATGAGCCGTGCTGGCTGCAAGGGTACTTTTTTTGCTTTTTCCGGATTGCCTAATAAGATATACCGGTCCCTGCGAACACCGCTAGCAGCCATTTTTTCATCCACCGGCCGTTCTTCTACACACTCCCAGCGGGCTCTTTTATTCAACCTGGTTACCCATGTCACTCCCTGTTTGGTCCAGTTGGCCATAGGTAAATAACTGTTATAGCCTTTGTCCATGACCAGTATTGAACCTTTAGGCAGACTTAGTTTGGGCATAATCGTTTTGTCGTTGACTGCAGCTTCTGTAATATGCACAAAATGTGGCATGTCATCCTTAGCCCTGATCAGTATATGGGCTTTAACGCCACCCTTCTTTCTTCCGTTAGCATTCGCGTTGCCACAGGCCTTAAAAACATCGGAAAATAAGGTTATAGTCGTCGAATCCACGATGAATATGTTATCCCGGATACGCCCCTTAGGCAGGCTGTCCGGTAAAACCCCGAAATGATGTCGGAATAACTTATGATACATGTCCTGAAAAAAATCTGCTGTACGCCGCTCATTGGCATCGGCAAGCGTACTCCTGCGCGGAGTATGCTTCATCCCCAGGTGATGAAGCCGGTGGGCGTTTGCCTGCATCCCCGTTATAAGCTCTCTAAGCGATGTACAATGATGAAAACAGCAGAAAAGCATCGTAACCAAATGATCAAATGCTTTAAATTTCTTACAATAATGGTCGGCATTGTGCTTTTTTGCCAGCGTAGTAACGGTTGATCGCGAAATGTTGGAAAGTAATTGATTGAACACCGGCTGTCCGGTAAAAAATGTACTTTTGCTCATCGTCTAATTTTTGAGTGTGGTAATTCAAAATTAAACTATGCAGGGGCTTACGCCCCTGTTTTTTTATTTTTACCGGACAACAGTGATTCATAGTTCATTATTCGGCGTTCGATATTCAATTTCCCCCTTTAGGGGGCCAGGGGGCTAAACGTTAAACCTGAAATGCATAATGTCTCCATCCTGCACGACATAGGTTTTTCCTTCAACGCCCAGTTTACCGGCTTCTTTGATGGCAGCATCTGATCCGTTGTATTTTACAAAGTCTTCATATTTGATCACTTCGGCGCGGATGAAGCCTTTTTCAAAATCGGTATGGATAACACCCGCTGCTTGTGGTGCAGTAAACCCCTGCGTAATGGTCCAGGCCCTTACTTCCTGAACACCGGCAGTAAAATAAGTGGCCAGGTTAAGCAGTTTATAAGCAGCTTTGATGAGTTTGTTTACGCCTGATTCGGCAAGGCCAAGGTCTTCCAAAAACATCTGGCGTTCCTCGTATGTATCCATTTGTGCAATTTCCGATTCAATTTGTGCCGAAATGATCAGCACTTCCGCATTTTCTTCCTTCACGGCAGCTTTAACCCTGTCTACATAAGCATTGCCGGTATTTACAGAAGCCTCGTCAACATTACAAACGTACATCACCGGTTTTGCGGTAAGCAGCCAGATATCGGCAATATATTCTGTATCTTCTTCTGCAACCGGGGCAGTACGCGCAGACTTGCCTGCCAGCAAGTGGTTTTTGTAAACAGTTAAAACATCAAAAGTCTTTTTCGCTTCTTTGTCACCGCCGGTTTTGGCCATCTTCTCCACCTTCTGGATCTTTTTTTCGATCGAATCGAGATCTTTTAGTTGCAGTTCTGTATCAATGATCTCTTTGTCGCGGATAGGGTCGACAGATCCATCCACATGGATCACGTTATCATTATCAAAACAACGCAGCACATGTATAATGGCATTGGTTGACCGGATATTTGCTAAAAACTGGTTGCCCAGTCCTTCGCCCTTGCTGGCGCCTTTCACCAACCCTGCTATGTCAACAATTTCAATTACGTTGGGAACCGTGTTTTTGGGTTTTACTATTTCAACCAGTTTGTTCAGTCGTTCGTCCGGAACGGTGATCACTCCTACATTTGGCTCGATAGTACAAAACGGAAAATTCGCCGCCTGTGCTTTGGCGTTCGATAAGCAATTAAAAAGTGTTGATTTGCCCACATTCGGCAAACCTACTATACCACATTGTAAACCCATATTGGTTGATTAAGTTGATTTTGTGAGCGGTTGATTAAGTTAGTAGAAGAATAGTCAATTAAATATAACAACTCAATCAACTTATTCAACCCAATCAACCATTCTTCAATTTTGCGCAAAGATAAAATAAAAAATGGCCTGTAAATTGAAAATTTAAAGCTCAGCACGCAGGGGCATAACATTCAACAAAAAAGCCTGCTTATGGCAGGCTTTCACTTAGTAATTAGTTTAGATTGTTTGGTTCATATTTCAAAAGAAAAATCATCATCGGTAGTCGCAGTTGTATTCGCTACTTCCGGTGCTTCATTAAATTCGTAGCGTTTTTCAACTACGTCCTGGTTTGCCTTGATGTAATCAATGGTGCCCATTAAGCCTTCCGCAAACTTTTCAAAATCCTCCTTGTATAAAAAAATCTTGTGTTTAATAAAAACACCATCTTCCAAACGCTTTTTACTTTCAGTAATAGTAACGTAATAATCGTTTGATCTGGTGGCCTTTACGTCAAAAAAATAAGTTCTCTTCCCGGCTCTTACCTTCTTTGAAAAAACCTCTTCACGCTCTCTGTTGTCAAATTCTCCCATATAAAATTGCTCTAACTAGTTTTTGGTTGGCATAAATATAAATAAATTTTCAAAGTACAAGTATCAAATCGAATATTATTGAGCTTTTTAGGCCTTTTATTTTTATTTCGAACGGTTTTTCATACGTTTTCCTCTTCCTCAAGCAATTGCTTTTCGTATAATTCAAAATATATGCCTTTTTTGTCCATTAAATATTGATGGTGCCCCTGTTCAATAATCTCACCTTTATCCATCACCAATATTTTATCTGCATTTTTTATGGTGGAAATACGGTGTGCAATAATAATGCTTGTTTTGCCCTGCATATTCCGGCCCAGGTTGTTAAGGATCTCTTCTTCGGTACGGGTGTCTACTGCCGAAAGGCAATCGTCAAAAATAAGGATCTGCGGCTGTTTTGCAATTGCCCTTGCAATGGACACCCGCTGCTTTTGGCCACCGGACAGTGTAATGCCGCGTTCGCCTATCAGTGTATCAAATCCTTTTTCAAGTTCCATAATATTACTGTAAACAGCAGCATCCCTGGCCGCCTGTTCAACGCGCGCCATATCCAGCACATCAGCGCTGAAAGCAATATTGTGGGCAATAGTATCCGAAAAAAGAAAAACGTCTTGCGGCACAACGCCAATTTGCGAGCGGTAACCTTCCAGGTTAAGTGATGTTATTGGGTGACCATCAACCAACACCTCGCCGCCGGTGCAATCATACATCCGCAGGATCAAATTGGCAATGGTTGATTTCCCGGAACCCGTGCGCCCGATAATGGCAACCATCTCGCCGGGGTTTACTGTAAAGGAAAGATTTTTTAATGCTTTAATGCCGGTATCAGGGTAAGTGAACGAAACATTGCTGAATTCTATTTTGCCCTTGATGTTTTGTTTTACAACGTTAGGGGAGATGATCTCGGATTTTTCCTGCAAAAACTCGTTGATCCTTTTTTGCGATGCCGCCGCCCGCTGGATAAGCGAGGTAACCCAGCCCAATGATATAACAGGGAAAGTAAGCAGGTTAAGGTAAACGATAAACTCGGCAATATTGCCCGAAGTAATGTTACCCTTCATTACCTCGATGCCGCCGATGTATACGGTAATAATATTGCTTAAGCCAACCAACATCAGCATAAGGGGGTAAAACAGCGCCTGTACCTTTACCAGTTCCATCGAGTGGGTTTTGTAGTTTTCGCTCTCGGCAGCAAAGCTTTTGCGCACAAATGTTTCCCTCACGTAGGATTTAATGATCCTTATTCCCGAAAAGTTTTCCTGCACAAAACTTGAAAGGCCCGATAGCCGCTCCTGTATTTTCTCGCTCCGGTAGTGGATGATATTATTCACATAATAGATCAGCACGGCCAGGATGGGCAATGGCAGAACAGAGAATACAGCAAGCCTTACATTAACAGTAAGCATTGCATAGATAACCATTATAAATAGCACTACTGTGTTGATGGTGTACATAATGCCGGGGCCAAGGTACATACGTACCCGGCTTACGTCTTCGGTTACCCTGTTCATTAGGTCACCGGTATTATGACGACGGTAAAAGGCCAGCGATAATTCCTGGTAGTGATGATAGATCTCGTTTTTAAGATCGTACTCAATATGGCGCGACATCACGATAATAGTTTGCCGCATAAAAAACAAAAACAGGCCGCGCAATAAAGCCAGTACCAAAACCAGGATCCCGAATAACAATAAACTAGAACCAAAGATCTGGTAGATCATATCCTGCCGGTGAAAACCCGAAAATAGCTGGTAGGTGTTAATGTTTTCGGTCACCAGGTCAAACGCTATCCGGATAACCTGTGCCGGCAATACCCCGAAAATATTGGAAATAATAACGAAAATTACGCCCGGTATCAGCCGCCAGATATATTTGTAAAAGAATTTATTTAAGTAAGCGAGGTCTTTCATGTTTTTAGTCCGAAAGTCCAAAACCTGCCTGCCAGCAGGCAGGGACCGGAAGTCCGAAAGATCAAAAGTACAAAGAAGTAGTAAAGTCAGCAAGCTGAAATGCGGAGGTTTAATTAGGATAAAGTCATTTTATTTGTATGAATCTGTAACGGGGAACAGTAGATTTTTATAGTTGAAACGTTTTTTTTATCTTTGATAAAAACATTATATGCCAGTTGCACTCAATAATACACAATTGGAAATCCTCAAATTGTTCAGGAATGATCAGTCCGAGGAAGAACTACAGGAAATTAAGTCATTACTTATCGCCTATCTTGCTGATAAAGTAACCATGGAGGCCGATAAAGCATTTGACGAGAAAGGTTACTCTGATTCCATTTTTGAAAAATGGAAAAAGGAACATTTTCGGAAAATAGCTTAAACCATGACCGTTGTAATTGACTGTAATATCTTCGTGATGTGTTTGACCTCCCGCTCACCATATCATGAAATTTATAAATCTTTAATATCAGGTAAATTCCATCTTGCAGTAAGCGTTGATATTATACTCGAATACGAAGAGATAATACAAGATAAATATGGCGTTGTTACAGCTCATACACTAATAACGCTATTAACAGAATTAGCAAACGTGCACTATACTTATCCTCATTATCAATGGCAGTTAATCAGCGCCGACGCTGACGATAATAAATACTGTGATTGTGCTATAGCCGGAAAGGCTGATTACATTATTACAGAAGATAAACATTTTGATGTTTTACAAAAAATCCCTTTTCCATCCCTTACAGCTATCACGATAGACAGATTTTTGGAAATCATCCGAACTATATAAGAGGCTCTAATTAAACTTTATCATTATCAATAACCTGAAACCGTTTTTTCTTTGAACATTTTTATCCTTCCATAGTGCCGCCCTCGTCATAAAAAACAATTCTCTTTGTCGCTATAAAAAAAACACATACTTTTGTCGGATACCCGGAACAAACATATTTTTCATATTTGATGCCTGCATCTATATCCGAAGATTCAATATTTAGCCAGCTTGAGGCATACGGTCACAAAAAGATCGTTTATTGCAGCGACCCTGAAACAGGTCTGCGGGCGATTATAGCGATTCATGATACCACGCTTGGGCCTGCGCTTGGCGGAACACGTATGTGGGCATATAAAACTGAAAAGGACGCTTTGCAAGACGTTTTGAGGTTATCCAAAGCGATGACCTATAAATCATCCATTGCAGGGCTTAACCTGGGCGGTGGAAAAGCTGTCATCATTGGCGATTCTCATAAGGATAAATCTGAAGCATTGCTGCGTAAATTCGGGCGTTTTATAAAAAACCTGAACGGCGAATTTATAACCGCCGAAGATGTGGGCACCAACCCAAGGGATATGGAATATATCCGGATGGAAACACAGTATGTTACCGGCGTGCCAGAAACCATCGGCGGGAGCGGTGATCCTTCACCCATCACTGCTTTAGGCGTTTTTATGGGCATAAAAGCTTGTGTAAAGGAATATTACGGTAATGATAGTTTAACCGGCAAGTCAATTATAGTACAGGGTACGGGCCACGTCGGTGAAAAATTGATTAAACTGCTGCGGGACGAAAACGCGAAGGTTTATGCGAGTGATATAAATGAGGACGCGGTAGGGCAGATCGCAAAAAAATATGGCGCCCAGGCGGTATCCAACAATTCAATTTTTGATATTGATGCAGATATTTATGCGCCCTGTGCTTTAGGGGCTACGATAAATAGTGAAACAATAAAAAAATTAAAATGTAATATCATTGCCGGATCGGCAAACAACCAATTGCAGGATGAAACGGTGCATGGCCGGATGTTATTGGACAGAGGTGTTTTGTTTGCCCCTGATTATGTGATCAATGCCGGCGGAATAATAAATTGTTACTCAGAATTAATGGGTTTTAGCAAGAAGCGTACCATGCAGCTAACGGAAAATATATATGAAGCTACCCGGAATGTTTTAAAGCTTTCAAAAGCCGAAAACATTTCAACTACTGAAGCAGCAAATAAAATTGCTGAAAAAAGAATTGCAGATATCAAAAAAGTTAAATCAACCTATTAATTAATAATACCTGTGCCCATGATTGGGCCGGGCTAAATCGTTCTTACAACATGTTAAATCGCAGACACCTCAGGGTAAAAGTTTTACAATCATTATATGCCTATAGCCAGTCGCATAGCGGAGATTTAAAACAACACGAAAAAAACCTATTACAAAGCATTGATAAGGTATATGAAATGTATATCTGGATGCTGTCATTAATTTCTGAAGTCACAGCCTATGCATCAACAGACGCTGAAGAAAGGGCAAATAAACACCTCCCTACAGCCGAAGACCTTAATGCAGATGTTAAAATATTAAGTAACAGGTTTATTCTTTCCCTCCAAAAAAATAAAGAGTTTTTAACAGCGTTAAAAAAGTATAAGATTGCCTGGGATTTTGAGCCTGAGTTAATTAAGTCGTTGTTTATTGTGCTGAAAAACTCCGAAGAATACAAAGAGTACCTGAAAAAAACAGGTGACACGCTGCATTCTGACAAAGACATCATCAAATTCATCTTCAAAAAAGTGATCTTAAAATCGTCATTAGCCGAGCAGGTTTTTGAGGATATGTTTATTTTTTGGCCGGTTGATAAAGATGTTTTACAGGCCTTAATTGCAAAAACCTTTAAAAACTTTGCTTTTGACATTGATGAGCAAAATAAACTGGCCGAAGTT
This sequence comes from Mucilaginibacter gotjawali, assembly GCF_002355435.1. Classification (NCBI taxonomy): domain Bacteria; kingdom Pseudomonadati; phylum Bacteroidota; class Sphingobacteriia; order Sphingobacteriales; family Sphingobacteriaceae; genus Mucilaginibacter; species Mucilaginibacter gotjawali. Next base: position 3,814,342 of record NZ_AP017313.1, on the reverse strand, counting down.
ACCGGCGATTGGGAAGAAGACCGGGAGTTTATAGTAAACCTTTTTGAGGAAACTATCAGGCATAACGACGAATACCAGCTGTTGATCACTAATAAAACGCAAAACTGGGAGCCCGACAGGATAGCCATGATAGATACTTTGCTGATGAAAATGGCGCTGGCAGAATTTATGAATTTTTCGTCGATACCGGTAAAAGTTACTATAAATGAGTACCTGGAGATCTCGAAGGAGTTTAGTACACCGAAAAGTAATTCGTTTATTAACGGTATCTTAGACAAGATTTTATCCGAATTAAAAACTCAAAATAAAATAAATAAAATAGGCAGGGGATTAATTGAATAGCAACAATGAAGAATCTTTTTTTTAGCTTAATGTCGGCCGTAATATTGTTTTCGGCCTGTAATCACGTCGAAAAATCATCGGCCAGTACTACCGGCAATGCAGGGAATGCCCCTGTGATGAAGTTTGAAAAGCAAACACATGATTTTGGCAAGATCAAGGTGGCGGATATTGTTACCTACGATTTTAAATTCACCAATACCGGGAGTTCGCCATTGATCATAACGGATGGTTATGCTTCGTGCGGATGCACCAAGCCCACCTGGCCCAGCGCCCCCATCAAACCGGGAGAAAGCGGTACCATTCACGTTAGGTTTGACAGTAAGGGTAAAATGGGTCTCCAGGATAAAATGATCACGATAACAGCCAACACAGTTCCCGCGCAAAACGTGGTGCATTTAATTGGCGAAGTACTTGTAAATTAAAAATAATATAAAAAAATGATAGCTACTATTTTATTACAGGCCGCAGGCGGTTTTGGAACACAACAAATAATTGTTTTTGGATTGATCGCACTGGTGTTTTATTTCTTTATGATCCGGCCTCAGGTAAAAAAATCAAAAGACCAGAAGAAATTTGTAACTGAATTGAAAAAGGGCGATAAGGTGGTAACCACTGCGGGAATCCATGGCCGGATACTGGAAATTAACGATACCACTTTTTTGATAGAAATTGATAACGGAAAGATTCGCTTTGATAAATCTGCGATATCTTTGGAGGCATCGAGAGCATTAAATGCACCGCCGGTTGTTACTAAATCCTGATTTAGGTTAAAGGAGAAAGGTGAAAGGCAAAAGGTTTGAACGCTGTTAACCTTTCACCTTTCACCTTTTACTTTTTACCCTAAAAAATGGCAATAATAAAATTATCTGTAACAGAGCGAAGAAGATTATCGGCATTTTTTACATGCCTGGTATTGGCTTTTGCTGCATGGATAATAACTGTTTTGTCAAACCCCAAGCCTTACGTGGTAAAAGAGGTGCTGGAATTCAGGAATACCCCTCAAAAACGCGCATTCAGGCCGCTGCAGTCCGATACGGTTAATGTTACCATCAATGGCACAGGTTGGGATATGCTGTTTTCAAAAATGAACTCCGCCTATAAAGCCATTACCATTGACCTTCACACACTGGAGAGTAAAAGCTATGTGGTGTTAAGCTCGCAGAAAGACCAGATCAACAGTAAAAGGGAAAGTGACCAGCAAATAATCGCTTTTAATCCTGATACGCTTTATTTTGATTTTTCTAACAGGAAGGAGAAAAGGGTACCGGTGCATTTGATAAGTGCGGTAAGATACCAGCGCCAGTTTTTTCAATCAGGGCCGGTCACCCTTAACCCGGCTTATGTGATCATCAACGGCCCGGCGAGTGTTATCGATAAAATAACATCATGGAATACGGATACTTTAAAGTTGGACAGCATTGATGAAAGTGTTGTTACCCGTATAAACATGCAACCGGTTAAAGAAGGGAATTTGAGCTTATACCCCAAAAACATACAAGCCAGTATCCCTGTTGATGAATTCACCGAAAAGGTTTTGGAGATACCCGTTAGGGTTTTAAACGGCCGGAATATAGGCGAGGTGAAGATATTTCCTCAAAAAGTTAAGGTAACTTTTACAACTTCATTAAGCAGGTACGCAGAAGTTGACGAGGATTTTTTTGAAGCGACAGCGGACCTTGATCTCTGGAAAAAAAACGGCTATAAGACATTACCTGTAGTGTTTTCAAAGATCCCGGATTACTGCCATATCATAAAGATCGAACCACGGAATATTGATTTTATCGTCAAGGAATAATGCTCAAAATCGGCATAACAGGCAACATCGGCAGCGGAAAGACCACAGTAAGCAAAATTTTTGAAATTTTGGGCATTCCCGTTTTTTATGCAGATGATGCGGCCAAAAGAGTAATGGTGGCCGATCAGCAACTGATAACTGAAATTAAGGCGGCTTTTGGTAATGAGTCCTATTTTAGCGATGGAACTTTAAACCGTAAACATATTGCAGCTATTGTTTTTAATAATGACAAGCAGTTGGCCAGGTTAAATGCTATTGTTCACCCCGCAACTTTCAGGGCTTTTGATGCATGGGTTAAAACAATTAGCAATGTGCCTTATGTTTTGAAGGAAGCAGCCCTATTATTTGAAAGTGCATCGTTTAAAATGTGCGACTATAATATCATGGTACAGGCTCCATTTGAAAGCAGGGTAGAACGTGTGATAAAAAGGGACGGGCTTACCCGCGAAGAAATTAAAAAACGCGAAAGCTACCAGTTCTCCGAAGAAGAGAAATCCGGATTAGCCGACTTTGTAATAAAGAACGACGGTAGCGAGTTAGTAATACCCCAGGTTTTGGCGTTGCATGAAAAAATTTGTTCATTGGTTCATTAGTTCAATGGTTCATTGGTTTTACGTATTGGCTGGCTCCTCTGTTAATTTGAAACTCCCTTTAATCACCCTGATAAATAAACAATGTCCACTAATGAACTAATGAACTAATGAACCAATGAACATAAGGGAAGATTTTGTTTATTTCGATACAAACGGCCTTTACTGCAAATACGGTGATTTTTATATCGATCCGATTTTGCCGGTAAAAAATGCTGTTATTTCGCATGCCCATGCCGATCATGCTAAAAGCAATAATCATATGGTGTACTGCACGGCGGCTACTTATGGTTTTATGCAGCTACGTTATGGTAAAAATGCCGCTGTTAAAAGCCATATCATTGCTTATGACCAGTCATTCTTTGTCGGCAATGTCAAAATTACGCTGGTGCCGGCAGGGCATATGCTTGGCTCGGCACAGGTTTTAATGGAGTATGAAGGGGTTAAATATTTATATACCGGCGATTACAAACTACAGCCCGATAATACCTGCGAGCCGCTTGAATGGGTAAAAACCGATGTTTTAATCACTGAAAGCACCTTTGCAAACCCTGAAATAACACACCCCGATCCTGTTAGCGAAATAAAAAAACTTAATGAGATCAAAATAAATATCCTTTTGGGGGCCTATGGGCTTGGCAAAAGCCAGCGGCTGATCAGCATGATCAATCAATATGCGCCTCAAAAAAAGATATTGGTACACTATAAGATTGCACCCATTAATGCGATTTATGAGAAAATGGGCTTTCCGCCGGGTAAATGTGAGCATTACAGCCGAAAACTGATGAAGAACCAGGAAGAATTTGTATATATAGTACCACCCTTTACCTTTGATGCCTATATACGTGCCACAGGTGTAAAACGTTTATTTGCCTCAGGTTGGAAAAACCTGCAGGCAAATGAGCAGGATACCTTATTTATTTCGGATCATGTGGATTGGAATGACATCCTTTTAACAATTAAACAAACCGATCCGCAACAAATATGGACCTTACACGGTAACGGCCAATATTTAAAAAAGCAATTCGGAAATGATATTTTTGTGAAACTATTATAGCAATGCTGGTTGAAAATGTTGATTTTTATATAAACGCCGATGGTAACTTTGTTTTTACACGCGAATACCATTTAAAGCGCGGATATTGCTGCAAAAACAAATGCCTGCACTGTCCGTGGGATTATGGAAAAACAGTGCAATCTAAAAATGTTAAAAATAAATAAAGATATTTGCAGTATAGGGGCTATATGTTATGAAGATAGACGACGAAATACAAAGCAACAAATTTGAAGATAACTACCATAAACTGGTTATCAATATAGCCTATACAGAAGGCTGGTTGAGCAATTTATTTCGCTGTAAATTCGAAAAGCATAACCTTACACAACAGCAATTTAATATATTGAGGATTCTTCGCGGGCAATACCCAAACCCCGCTACCATAAATTTATTAAAGGAGCGCATGATTGATAAGATGTCGGATGCATCGCGTATTGTTGATCGGCTGGTTCAAAAAGGCTTTGTATCGCGCTGTACCAATAATAAGGATCGCCGTGCAGTTGATATACGTATAAGCGATACCGGGCTCGAAATCTTGAATACGATGGACGAAGAATTCAAAGCGAAGGATTACCTGCAAAAAAACCTTACCGAAGAAGAAGCTACCCATTTAAGCGATTTGCTGGATAAATTAAGAGGATGATGGTGATTTACGAATTTAGAATTACGAATTACGACTTTTTATTTCGGGTGATAGAATTATAACAGGTTGAAATCTGGCTGCAATTTCTTAAACAACATTGCAAAAAGCCATCCCACGAACGCTCCATAAATAGCCCCGCAAAAAACATCTATAGGGAAGTGCACGCCCACGTACACCTGGGCAAACGATATTAAGCCAGCCCATAAAATTCCCCAAAACCAAATCCATCGCCATTTTTTACAAAACAACAAGATAATAAAAAATGCCATTGCGAAATGGTCTGTGGCATGGGTAGAAGGGAAGCTGAGGCCCGTGCCACAAGGTACCCGCAAGATATCGGTTTTTGATACAATCGGATCCTGGCAGGGGCGAAGCCGGTGCACAAGCGGCTTAACTATGCGGGCGCTGGTAAAGTCGGCAAATCCTGCCGACAGCGCCATTAAGACGACAATGATAAGACCGGTTTTTTTATACTTCCATATACAAAATGCAATAATGAAAATATAAAGCGGTATCCAGGTTGGAGGATTGCGCAGCCATGGCATTATCCAATCGAAAAAAGGGTTTGCCAGGTCGTGGTTAATGAAATAAAATAAATGCCGGTCAAGCTGCAAAAGAAAATCAGGCATTGTTTTTTTAATATTTTTTAAACAATCAGCTATGCTGGTGTCAAAACGTTGTAAGTAACAGAAAAAAAGAAAATATACATTAAACAGCGCCAAATATAAATAATAAATAGCGGCCTAAAACAATGCAACTTATATGTTGCTTCGGTTAAATATTTTTATTTTTGCGGTATAAAACATTTACGCTTTGACATTAATTAAATCAATCTCGGGCATTAGGGGTACCATCGGTGGTACAGTGGGTGAAGGCTTAACCCCGTTGGATATTGTGAAATTTACTTCGGCTTATGGCACCTGGGCTATAAACAAAACAGGTATAAAAAAAATTGTTCTTGGCCGCGATGCCCGCATTTCGGGCGACATGGTAAACAACCTGGTGATAGGCACTTTACAGGGTTTAGGAATAGATGTTATTGACCTTGGCCTTTCAACCACACCAACCGTTGAAATAGCTGTACCGGCAGAAAAAGCTGCAGGCGGCATTATTTTAACTGCCAGCCATAATCCAAAACAATGGAACGCGCTTAAGCTTTTGAATGCTGATGGCGAATTTATAAATGATGCGGAAGGCAAAGCGGTACTTGAAATTGCCGAAAACAGTGATTTTAAATACGCTGAAGTAAACGACCTTGGAAAGGTTTATACTGATAAAAATTATCTTAAAGAGCATATCGATCAGATCCTTGCTTTGCCGCTGGTTGATGTTGAAGCCATTGCAAAAGCTGACTTTAAAATTGTTATTGATTGCGTTAACTCAACCGGTGGGATATTTGTTCCGGCTTTATTAAAGGCTTTGGGTGTTAAAACCGTTTATGAACTGTTTTGCGAACCTGATGGTATTTTTCCGCATAACCCGGAGCCTTTGCCCGAAAACCTTACCGCGCTATCAAAAGAGGTGCTGCAAAAGAGGGCCGATCTGGGTATAGCGGTCGACCCAGACGTTGACCGCCTTTGTTTTGTTTGCGAGGATGGCAATATGTTTGGCGAGGAATATACGCTGGTTGCCGTTGCTGATTACGTATTAAAGCATACCCCTGGCAATACGGTATCCAACTTGTCATCCACCCGCGCGTTGCGCGATGTTACCGAAAAAGCGGGTTGTGAATACCATGCTGCAGCGGTAGGCGAAGTGAATGTGGTTACTAAAATGAAGGAAGTGAATGCCATTATTGGCGGCGAAGGTAATGGGGGAGTGATCTATCCTGAATTACATTATGGCCGGGACGCGCTTGTTGGTATTGCCTTATTTCTTACCCACCTGGCAAAGTTTGGCAGATCTGTTTCAAATTTAAGAAGCACCTACCCGGGATATTTCATTTCCAAAAACAAGATCACCCTCACACCTGACATGGATATTGATGCCCTGCTGCTAAAAGTGGAAGACAAATACAAAAAACAACCATACAGCACTATTGACGGCTTGAAAATAGAATTTGATAAAGAATGGGTACATTTGCGGAGGTCAAATACAGAGCCTATTATCCGGATCTACTCTGAAGGTAATTCAGAAACAGTGGCGAATAACTTAGCTAATAAGATTATAGCCGATATAAAAGAGATATTAAATTAGTCGGAAAGTCCGGAAGTCAGTAAAGTCCGAAAGTAAAAAGAACGGGCGAATAAAGGCTATAAGATCTACCCACTAATAACTAAGATATGTAAAATCATCTTCCGGACTTTCGGGCTTTCCGACTTTCGGACTAAAAACTACAAAATGCGTGTTTATTTAGATAATGCCGCTACCACACCGCTTGATGCCGAAGTATTGAAGCAAATGTATGCGGTAATGGAAAATACTTATGGTAACCCGTCTTCGATACACGGTCATGGCCGGGAGGCAAGGACTTTGATTGAAAGGTCGCGTAAGACCATCGCTAACCTGTTACATTGTTCTCCGGCTGAAATATTTTTTACCAGCGGCGGCACCGAGGCGGATAATACCGCGATACGCTGTGGTATTATCGACAAACAAATTAAGCACGCTATTACCAGCCGTTTGGAACACCATGCAGTTATCCATACGCTGGAAGCTATGCAAAAAAATGGAATTATTAAGCTAAGTTTTGTTGATACCGACAGCAGGGGCAATATTGACCTGCAGCAACTGGAAACATTACTCCAGGATAATGAGCGTAGTTTTGTGTCCTTGATGCACGCCAATAATGAAATAGGTACGCTGACTGATATAGCCCGCGTAGGGGATATTTGTGAGCAATATAACGCAGTTTTCCATTGCGACACGGTACAGACCATGGGCCACTATGCCCACGACCTGAGCAAGCTAAAGCTGCATTTTATGGTATGTGCTGCCCATAAGCTGCATGGCCCTAAAGGTGTAGGGTTTTTGCATGTGAACCATAAGATTAAGATAAAACCAATGATTTACGGCGGCTCGCAGGAACGTAACATGCGTGGCGGGACCGAGAACCTTTACGGCATTGTAGGCCTGGCTAAGGCGCTTGAAATAGCGTACGCTGAAATGGGACAGCACCAGGACCATATCCAGGGCTTAAAAACCTATATGATCAACCAGTTGACCGAAAATGTGCCGGGCATCAGCTTTAACGGCGAAACTGACCCTGCTAAAAGTTTATATACCGTGCTGAATGTTTCCTTCCCCGAAATGGAAATGGCCGATATGCTACTATTTAACCTTGATATTGCCGGAATTTCGGCATCAGGGGGCAGTGCCTGTAGTTCAGGTACAGACATTGGGTCGCATGTTCTTGGCGCTATTGGGGCAAACCCGTCCAGGCCCTCGGTAAGGTTTTCTTTTTCGAAATACAACACCAAAGAGGAAATTGATTTTACCGTCGCCAAATTACGCGAACTTTGTTTGGTAAATGCATAGTTGATTAAAGATACTTTACTACCATTTTTTTGTATAAATTAAAAATAGGCATGAATTTTGTTGTTTGATTAATTATAAATTAATAAAACAATGGAATCAA